>NZ_CP059676.1:600000-1200000 GCF_014069875.1 Flaviflexus equikiangi | reverse complement strand
GCGAACAACATCAACGTCCGCAACGACGAGCTCGACTCCCTCCTCGAGCGCGCGAACCAGGACGCGGCGGAACGCGGCGAACTCTACGCCCAGGCCCAGCAGATCATCATCGACGGCGCCTATGTCTTGCCGCTCTACGACTGGCAGACACGCGTCCTCTACAGGGATGATGTTGCGGGGCTCCGACTCGAGACCAACCTGTCCGCACCCTGGTTCCATGAGGTGTGGATGAAGTGACAGTGTCCTTCGCGGCGCGACGACTCGGGGGCACAGCACTCGTCCTCTGGGCTGTCGCGACGATCGTCTTCCTCGCCATCACCGCCATTCCCGGCGATGATCTCGACGCGATCCTCGGGCCGGGCTCGAATGCGAGCGAGGAGGCTGTTGCCCGTGCTATCGATACTCACGGTCTCGACAGGCCCCTCATCGTCCGATACTGGATACAGATGATGTCACTGGCCACCTTCGACTGGGGCGTGAGCTTCTCCTATGATGCTCCCGTCATCGACCTGATAGCCGACCAGCTGCCAGCAACCCTCACACTGGCGTTCACGTCGCTCGGACTCGCCCTCGTCATCGCCCTCCTCACGTCCTTCATCAGCGTCTACGGCGCACTGCCGTGGCGCATCCTGTCCACCATCGAAGTCGTCTCAGCCGCCCTGCCACACTTCGCCCTCGCGATCGTCCTCATCGTCGTCTTCTCCACGTGGCTCGGGCTGCTCCCTCCCGTCAGCACCGACGACCCGATCTCCCTCATCCTCCCGGCCCTCACTCTCGCGATCCCCACCGCGGGCTTCATGGGTCAGGTGATGAGGGAGACGATGCTGGATGCGATGGAGGCACAGTTCTCGCTGTCTGCACGAGCCCGCGGCGAGACGATGTCGGGACTCTACCTGCGTCACCTGCTCCGCCACGCGATCCTTCCCGCACTGACGGTTGCCGGGTGGGCATTCGGCTCCCTCATGTCCGGCGCCGTCGTCGTCGAAGCCGTCTTCGCCCGGCAGGGCATCGGGCGCACCCTCCTCACGGCTGTCGGCGTGCGGGACATGCCGCTCGTCCTCGGCATCCTCATCGTCATCGCCGCCGTCTACTGTCTCGTGACTCTGATCGTCGATATCCTCAGTGCCCTCATCGACCCCCGGGTGGGAACATGATCACGGCCCGCCGTGTCAATCTCGGAGCCTGGCTATCCCTCGCCTACCTCCTCGTCCTCCTCATCGCCGCGATCGCGCCCTCTCTCATCGCACCGGGAGACCCCCTCGCTGTCGCACCGGCGGACGGCTTCGCAGCCCCTAGCCTCGAGCACTGGTTCGGCACGGACGAATCAGGCCGCGACACGTTTCGGCGCGTCGTCCACGGCACGCGCGACTCCCTCATCATCGGCGTCGCGGCCACCGGGGTGGGTGTCGTCCTGGCGATGATCCTCGGGATCGGGGCCGCCCTCGGCCCGCGCTGGGTCGACTTCGGGGCCAACCGTCTCATCGAGGTACTCTTCGCCCTCCCCGGCGTCGTTCTCGCCCTCCTCCTCATCACCGTGCTCGGGCCCGGGGTCGTCACCTCGACTCTCGCGGTCGGCGTGGCGGCAGCGCCGGGCTATGCTCGTATGATTCGCGCACAGACCGTGACCATCGCATCCTCCGGCTATGTCGAGGCTGATAGGGCACTGGGCAGGACTCCCGGCCAGATCCTCCGCCGCCGGATCTTCCCCAACCTTGTCGCCCCGCTCTTCGTCATCGCCACCCTGGGCGTGGGGCAGGGTGTCGTCTGGGCATCCGCCCTGTCCTACCTGGGTCTGGGCGTGTCCCCTCCGTCTCCGGAATGGGGAGCGATGATGAACGCGGGGCGGACCTACCTCACGTCGAGTGCCTGGTGGCTGACGCTCTTCCCCGGCCTCGCCATCATCCTCACCGCGGTCTCGACGACTGCCCTGTCACGAGCAATCGCGGCACGCTCCCGGAGGGACTCATGACGGACTATCGTGTGCGCGACCTGACGGTCTCCTACAATCGTCCGGTTGTCAGGGGCGTCTCTTTCGACCTCGTCCCGGGACGATGCCTCGCCCTTGTCGGCGAATCGGGCTCCGGAAAATCAGTCACAGCGAGAAGCCTTCTCGGCCTTGCGGGAAGCGGGGTCACCGGGAAGCTCCTCCTCGATGGGGTCGACATGATCGGCGCCTCGGAGAGGGCGTGGCGTCGCGTCCGGGGCGGGACCGTCGGCCTCGTCCTCCAGGACGCACTTGTCTCCCTGGACCCCCTGCGCCCCATCGGGCGGGAAGTCGGGGACGCCCTGCGCCTGCACACCCGCACGCCGAACATTCCTCGCGCAGTCATCGACATTCTCGAGCGGGTCGGTTTGGAGGATGCTGGTGAACGAGCACGCCAACGGTCCCCCCAGCTATCGGGAGGGCAGCGCCAGCGCGCACTCATCGCCTCCGCTATCGCCGCCAACCCTCCTATTCTGATAGCGGACGAACCCACAACGGCGCTCGACAGTCACCTGCGCTCCCATATCGTGCAGATCCTGGCCGACCTGCGGGACCGCGGCACGGCCCTCCTCCTCATCACCCACGATCTTGCGGTCGTCGACGAAATCGCAGACGACGTGTGTGTCATGGATGGGGGGATGATCGTCGAGTCGGGCCCTGCCTCCACGGTTCTCACCAACCCCCAGCATCCCGCCACGCGCCGTCTGCGCGACAGCATCCCCGTGCGCTCGACGGCGCCGCCGCGCCCTGTCACACGTACGGTTCTGGCCGCGCGCGGACTCACCCGCGTCTTCCCCGGCAGGAGGAACGGGGCGGACCGTGTCGCTGTCGACGGTGTGGATCTCGTGCTCCGGGAAGGCGAGACTCTTGGACTTGTCGGATCCTCCGGCTCGGGGAAGACGACACTCGCTCGCCTTCTCCTCGGCCTCGACACCCCCACCGCCGGTGAGGTGACCCTCCTCGGAGAGCCGTGGTCAACGGTGCCGGAGCGGGAGCGCCGACCCCGACGGTCCGAGATCTCCGTCATCTACCAGGACGCGCTGTCGTCTTTCGATCCGCGCGCCAGAGTCGGCTCGATCCTGGCCGACGCGGCATCGGATGGTTCCGCGACGTGGCGCTCCGCCACGTCAGATCTTCGCGACCGCGTCTATTCCCTCCTTGACGATGTCGCCCTCCCGCCGGAGACGGTGACGCGGCGCCCCCTTCATCTATCCGGCGGCATGAGGCAGCGTGTGGCCATCGCCCGCGCCCTCGCGACGAACCCCAGCATCCTCATCGCAGACGAACCGGTCTCCTCTCTCGATGTCACGGTCCAGGCAGAGATCCTCGATCTGCTTGGGCGCCTGCAGCGAAGCCGTGGGCTCACCCAGCTCTTCATCTCCCACGATCTCGACGTCATCGGCCAGGTGTCCGACCGCATCGCCATCATGGAGCAGGGCCGGATCGTCCGCCTCGGAGACAGAGACACGATCATCGATGAGTGGGAGCGCGGAGAGCACCTGGCGCCCTGACTGGCGGGGTGCGCGCTGTCAGTGAAACCGGAGTGGCACAGCCGTCCCCACTCGTTAGGCTGATGACATGACCCATTTTGATCTCCTCATCATCGGAACCGGCTCCGGCAACAGTCTTCCGGGCCCCGAATTCGACGGCCTCTCGATCGCTCTCGTCGAGAAGGGCACTTTCGGCGGAACCTGCCTCAACGTCGGCTGCATCCCGACCAAGATGTTCTCCTACACGGCCGAGATCGCTGGCACTCCCGCGAAGGCTGCCCGCTTCGGGGTGAGCGAAACGCTCGATGGGGTGGACTGGCCCGCGATCAGGGACAGGATCTTCGGCCGCATCGACCCCATCGCCGCCGGGGGAGAGGACTATCGGAAAACCCATGAGGACAATCGTTTCCTCACGGTCTACCAGGGGGTCGGCCGGTTCACCGGCCCGAAGACGATGGTTGTGGCGACAGCCGGCGGAGAGGAGGAGATCACCGCGGACCGGGTCGTTATCGCGGCAGGTGCCCGCCCCAGCCTCCCTCCCATCCCCGGCCTGTCGCAGGCACAGGCATTGACCTCCGATTCGGTCATGAGGATGGAGGAGCTGCCAGCCTCCATGATCATCCTCGGGTCCGGTTTCATCGCGGCTGAGATGGCGCACGTGTTCTCATCCCTCGGTGTTGCCGTCACCGTGCTCGCCCGCTCGAGCGTCCTTCTGCGGGCCCAGGATCACAACATCGCAGAGGCCTACACGACAATCGCCTCGGGCACCTATGACGTGCGCCTGGAATTCTCCACGACAGCGGTGGAGCGGCGCGATGGCAGGGTGATCGTGACCGGTATCCACCGTGATGAGGTCGTGACGATCGAGGCGGACGAGATCCTCGTCGCAACGGGACGCCAGCCCAACTCGGACACCCTTGAGGTCGGTGCCGCTGGAATCGGGACGCATGCGGATGGTCGGGTGCGTGTCGACGACTACCAGCGGGTCCTCGACGAGAGCGGAGCCGTGATCGAGGGTGTATTCGCCCTGGGGGACATTTCATCCCCGTGGCAGCTCAAGCACGTCGCCAACAAGGAGGCGAAGACGGTGCGCCACAATCTGCTCCACCCCGATGACCTCAAGGCAACAGACCACCGGTACGTTCCATCGGCCGTGTTCGGGGATCCGCAGATCGCGACCGTGGGCATGACCGAGGCGCAGGCGAAAGAGAGCGGACTCGACTATGCCGTCGCCAAGCAGGACTATGCTGGCATCGCCTACGGATGGGCGATGGAGAATACGACAGGTTTCGCGAAGATCATCGTCGATCGTGAGACGACACGGATCCTGGGCGCCCACATCATCGGCCCCCACGCCCCCACCCTGATTCAGATCCTCATCCAGGCCATGTCGACCGGCCAGACCGCGAGAGACATCGTCGACACCCAATACTGGATCCACCCCGCCATGCCGGAGCTGATCGAGAACGCACTCCTCCAGGTCGTCTGAACCAACCGAGCACTGGCACAGATGCCGGAAACCGAGCATCGAGACACGCGTGTCTGCGCGACTCATGAGGATGAGCCCCACCGCGGTGGGGCCCATCCTCAGCTGGATCTACCGGCCGAGAACGACGTTGACGAAGGGCTCTCCGGAGATGAAGTTGCCGACCTGCTTGCGGACAAGCCGGTTCATGCGCCGATACATGGCCTGCGTGTTGCCGCCGATATGGGGCGTGATAAGGGTGGCCTTCTCGAACAGCGGATGATCGTTCGGCAGCGGCTCTGGGTCTGTCACGTCGAGCGCGAGACGCAGCCTGTCGGCGTGCGCGACGAGAGCGTCCGTCACGGCCACCTTGCCGCGTGCCACGTTGACGAGGATCGCATTGTCCTTCATGGCTGAGAGGAAGCGATCATCGACCATGTTCTCGGTCGATTCCGTGAGCGGCACGGCCACGACGACAGCATCCGCGGTGGGGAGGAGTTCCGGCAGGTCGGTGAAGGAATAGACGGTGCCGTACATGTCTTCGCGCCCGCGGCGCGCCACTCTGATGACGTTCGTCTCGAAGGGTGCCAGCCGTTGGGCGATGGCGCTACCGACACCGCCGATGCCGACGAGGATGATCGTCGAATCGGCGAGACCAGCCGAATAGTATCCTTCCCACCGGGCCTCGACCTGGGCTTCGCGGGCACGATCGAGATCGCGCGCGGCGTAGAGCAGGGACGCCATGGCGAGTTCAGCGGTTGCTGTTTCATGCACGGAGGCCGCGTTCGCCACGGCAAGACCCTCTGGCAGGTCACGGGGGATCCCGTCATAGCCGATCGAGCCGAGTTGGAGCAGTTTCGCACCGGTCTCTGCCACGCGCTCCACAAGATCGGGAGTGGTGACATGCGGGGCGACAGCGATGTCGATGTGGTCAGCGGGCGGCGGAGTCTTGAAATCCCATTCCAGCACTGTGATACCAGGGATGTTGAGATCGATGGTCCAGTCGGGAGAGATCGCGATGGTTACGTTAGTCACGACTCAAACCTACATGCCGTGCGCGCTTTCGACTACCTCGGCGCGCACACGTCTCGCCGTCAGTCCCGGCCCGCCGCGAGAACCTCGTCCAAGTCCGCGAGCGGGAGGTTGAACGCCTCGGCCACGCCGGGTTCGACAAGCAGACCATTCGCGGCCTGCAGACCGAGAGCCAGGTCCCTCCGCGCCCTCATCGCCTCGAAGGGCCCCTCGGCGAGAAGCTTGATGTAGGGCAGGGTCTGGTCAGTCAACGCGGTCGTGGCGGACACGGGCACCGCCCCCGGCATGTTCCCCACGCAGTAGTACGTCCGCCCCTCCGTGTGATAGATGGGGTCGTGATGGTAGGTGGGTCGAGATCCGACGAAGCAGCCGCCCTGGTCGATCGCGACATCGACGAGCATCACACCGTCCTTGAGCTCGGGAAGGATATCGTGCGTGATGAGCTGGGGGGTACGCGCCCCTGGAATGAGGACCGTGCCGATGATGACATCGGATTCGCGTGCCTCTTCGAGGATGTGGGCGGGGGAGGACGTGTGTGTCCTGATCCGCGTCCCGTACTCGCGGTCGAGTGAGCGCAGCCGCTGCGTGTTGATATCCATGATGGTCACGTCGGCACCCATGCCGACCGCGACCTTCGCGGCATGCGAGCCGACCGTGCCCGCGCCGAGAATAAGAGTACGCACGGGCGGGACGCCCGGAACCCCTCCCATGAGGCGCCCGGGGCCGCCGAAGGGCTTCATGAGGTAGTGTGCCGCCTCCTGGGGTGCGAGACGGCCGGCGATCTCGGACATGGGCATGAGGAGGGGGAGGGAACCATCCTCGAGCTGGACAGTCTCGTAGGCGATCGCGGTTGCTCCCGAGTCGACGACCCGACGGGACAGCTCCTCGTCCGCCGCCAGATGGAGGTAGGTGAAGATCGTCTGTCCCTCGCGCAGGCGATCCAGCTCGGGCCCGATCGGCTCCTTCACCTTGACGATGAGATCGGCACGCTCCCACAGCTCTTCAACGTCGGACACGATCTCGGCACCCGCCGCGGCATAATCCTCATCGAAGCAGCGGGCCCCCGCCCCGGCACCCTCCTCGACGAGCACGGTGTGTCCAGCGGCGACCAGCTCGGCCGCACCAGCATGGGTCAAACCGACGCGCGCCTCATCGTCTTTTATCTCAACCGGGATACCAATGATCATGCTCAACCTTTCTTTTGCTAGGACCATACTAGGGGTGGACGGCTGGGACCGACAGGTTCTTCCCGGACGCCGGGCTGGGACCGGCGTGTGGTAAAGGCAGGGCGGGAGCCTCTAAGATGACACGGTGACTGAGAATCTGAGCAGGGCTGAGGCCGCCGCACGAAGCACCATCACCATCGATTCCTATCTCGTCCAACTCGACGTGAGGGGACCAGAAACGTTCGAGACGGCATCGACGATCGCGTTCTCGTCGGACCTGACAGAGACGTTCGTCGACTTCATCGGTGTCGAGGTGGATTCCGTCGTCGTCAACGGCGAGTCCCGGGCAGTCGAGTGGGATGGTGCCCGCGTCACCCTCACCGGCCTGCAGCGGGACAACGTCGTCACGATCACCGGCCGCGGACGCTACTCCACGTCCGGGGAGGGCCTCCACCGGTTCGTCGATCCCGTCGACGAGTCCGTCTACCTCTACACCCAGTACGAGCCCGCCGACTGCCGGCGGGTGTTCGCCACGATGGAGCAGCCGAACCTCAAAGCGTCCTTCACGTTCCACATCACGGCACCGGCCGAGTGGACCGTGCTCTCCAACACGGAGGCCGTCTCCACGGAGCAGGTCGACGGGGGAGTGCGCCATATCTTCGCGCCGACGCAGAGGATCTCGACCTATCTCACGGCGATCGTCGCGGGCCCCTACTATCGTGTGACCTCGGAACGCGACCCCCGATTCTCGCTCTACTGCCGCAGCACTCTCGCGGAGCACCTCGACCATGAGGAGATCTTCGATATCTCTCTCGCCGGCCTCGAGACGTTCGAGAAGGCCTTCGACTATCCCTACCCGTGGGGCAAGTACGACCAGGTGTTCGTCCCCGAATACAACTTGGGCGCGATGGAGAACCCCGGCCTCGTGACGTTCACGGAAGCATATATCTTCCGCGGGCAGTCGACGAGGGCGCAGCACGCTGGACGCGCCAACACGATCCTGCACGAGATGAGCCACATGTGGTTCGGGGATCTCGTGACACCCATCTGGTGGGATGATCTGTGGCTCAAAGAATCTTTTGCCGAATACATGGGGGCGTGGGCCAGCGTTGCCGCCACCGAGTTCACCGAAGCATGGGTCGCATTCACGGCGCGCCGGAGCGCCTGGGCCTTCCAGAGCGATATGCGGCCGACAACGCACCCGATCGTTGCCGACATCGTCGACCTTGAGGCGGCCGACCAGGCCTTCGACGGCATCACCTACGCGAAGGGCGCTGCCGCTCTGCGCCAGCTCGTCGCCTACGTCGGGGAGGATGCCTTCTTCGCGGGCGCCCGCCTGTACTTCTCCCGCCACGCCTACGGCAACGCCGCTCTCGACGACCTGCTCGCGGCCCTCGAGGAGACCTCGGGACGGGACCTGCGGTCGTGGGCCGAAGAATGGCTGCACACGACGGGCGTGTCGATCCTGCGGGTCGACGGTACGACGATCACCCAGGAGGGGACCGAACCGTCCGGCACTCCCATCCGACGCCCACATCGCATCGGGGTCGGAGGCTACGAGCGCCGCGGAGCAGAGCTCGTCCGCATCGACCAGGCCGTCGTCGAGCTCACCGATTCAGCCACGGTCGACCTCTCTGGGGATGTCATCATCCCGAACGACGAGGCGCACACGTACGCGATCGTCGCCTTCGACGAAGACCAGACAGAGCTCGTCCTCACGAACAGGATCGCCGACCCGCTCGCACGAAGCGTCGTGTGGACGGGACTGTGGGAGGCTGTGCGGGATGCGAGGCTGGACCCGGCACGCTACGTCGAGGCCGTGGGCCGCTTCCACGACGAATCCGATTCCTCCCTCCTGGGACAGATGATCCGCAACTGCGAGTACCTTGTCGAGCACTACGCGGCTGATGTCGATACGGCACGCACGATCTGGCTCGGGATCTGCGACGACTCGTGGCGCAGCGCGGTCGCCGACCAGAACGAGGACCGGATCTACCTGTGGCGCTCGGCTCTCGCCCATGCAGGGGCAACACTTCCCGAGGCCGAAGATCTGCTCCGGGAAGCACTTTCCTCCGTGGTCGGGGATCGGGACGAGCGGTGGAAAATCGTCATCGCCCTCGCCGCGACAGGATCCATGAGCCGGGCGGAGCTCGATGCTGAACTGACGAACGCGACCGAGGCCGACATCGTGGCCCACATGCAGGCGACGGCCTCCCTGCCGGGCAATCGTCGTGCAGCCTATCGGCAGGCACTCGACGAATCGCTGTCAAACGATCGCATATCGGCGCTCCTTGCGGGCGCGACTGCCCGCTACGAGGCGGAGACATACCCGTTCTTCGATATCGCCTGCGAAGTGTGGCGCGAACGAACCCAGGAGATCGCCGAGCGGATCCTCTACGCGCTCTTCCCCTCGGACGAGTCCGGAATTGCGCAGGCCGAGACCTGGCTCGAGACGGTGGGGCCGCGCTCCCCGAGCGCGCTTCGCAAGATCATCATCGACGGTCTCGACTCCCTCGAGCGGGACAAGCGCGTGCGCACCACGTTCCGGGATTCGTCTCGTTTCCTTCCCTCCGAACGCTAATGGTTCCGCGCGGGCTTGTTCCGGCCGGGCCCGCGCAGTATCCTGAATCTTCCGATCGGTCGGTGCCTCAGCGTGGAGGAGGGCCAGACGTTTCCACGAGTCATAGGCATTTCGACCCCGGACGGGATAGTATGTTACAAAGCGATAACAGCGAGGAGGTCGCTATGACGAGCACCGGGAACGATCCCTCTGCAACTTCACAGTTCTCGGCAGTGGCCGGATCGGCGGACACTGGAGAGATCGACGCGCGCCGCGTCGGCATGTCACCGGATGATTACGCCGCCGTGCAGGCATTGCCGCCCTTCTCAGCGCTCCTTCTCGTGCAGAAGGGCCCGAACATGGGGGCACGTTTCCTTCTCGATTCGGAGTCGACGATGGCGGGGAGGCACCCCAAGTCGGACATCTTCCTCGATGACGTGACGGTGTCCCGCCAGCACTGCGAGTTCCTGCGGTACGAGGGCGCCTTCTACGTCCGCGATCACGGCTCGCTCAACGGCACGTACGTCAATCGGGAGCGGATCGATGAGATTGCTCTCGAAACGGGCGACGAGGTGCAGATCGGCAAGTACCGGCTCACCTTCCACGACTCGCCCAACCGCGTCCAGTGATGGCACAAGCCCAACCGCTATCGCACGGGGAGGCCACCGCATGGCCTTTCGACGTCTCGCACGATCCGGTCCTCAAGATCGGTGAAGTCCGGGACATTCTCGGTTCCGAGTTCCCCATGCTCAACCATTCGAAGATCCGCTACTACGAATCCATCGAGCTCGTCGTCCCGCACCGCACGCCCTCGAATCAGCGGCTCTTCTCGCACGCCGATGTCGAGCGGCTGCGCTTCATCCTCACCGAGCAGCGTGACCGCTACCTTCCCCTGACGCAGATCGGCGAGCTCCTTCGCCAGCTCGATGCAGGGGAGGCCGGTGCCGATCACCCTGGCCGCATGAGGGCCGTCGTCGAAGACGACGTGCCTCGGCCGAAGCCGGGCACCCGCCTCAGCAAGCGCGAGGTCTCCGACCTGACTGGCGCCGATCTCGACCAGATCGAGGAGTTTGCACGTCTCGGAGTTGTCGAAGTCGATCCGCGCGGCCGGCTCACGAGCCATGCGGTCGATATCATCCGCTACGCGCTCATGGTCATGGACGCGGGCTTCGATCCGCGCCATGTGCGGGCCGTCAAGAACTCCGCCGGTTCCCACGCGGCGAGCGTGCGCTCGACTCTCGCCCCGCAGCTGGCGAAGCAGTCGCCTGTCGCACGCGAACGCGCCTACGCGCAGGGGAGTGAGATGTCAGCCATTCTCGTCAAGCTCTACCAGGCTCTGCTTGTCGAAAACGTTGAGATAGAGCTGGATTCCTCAACCTCAAGGTGAGCTTGAGGTGCGACACGCCGAATGTTGGCGGGCCGAGGTGATTGACCGAGGATTGCTCGAAGCCTAACGTTAGGGACAGTGATCAAGAATTTGGAGGCCGTGGTGAACGAAGCCGCACAGACGACTTTCGTCCAGCCTTCCCTGTTTGGGGAAACGCCGTTGGATGAGAGCGAAGGCTACCGTGGGCCCATCGCCTGCAAGGCCGTGGGAATAACCTATCGGCAACTCGACTATTGGGACCGCACCGGTCTCGTGTCCCCCTCCATTCGCGGTGCCAAAGGGTCCGGCACCCAGCGGCTCTACTCGTTCCGCGACATCCTCGTCCTCAAGGTCGTCAAGCGCCTCCTCGATACCGGGGTCTCCCTCCAGCAGATCCGCGTCGCCATCAACCAGCTCGGTGCGTACGGCGTCCAGGACCTCTCCGGCATCACCCTCATGTCCGATGGTGCCTCTGTCTATGAATGTACGTCGAACGATGAGGTCATCGACCTGGTCAACGGCGGGCAGGGAGTATTCGGGATCGCGCTCGGCCGCGTGTGGCAGGAGATCGAGTTCTCGCTCTCCGAGCTGCCCACCGAGCGAGCGGAAGAAGAAGCAAGCCTCCGCGTCGTCGACGAGCTCGCACAGCGCCGCGCAGCGAAGCGAATCTCGTAGCGACTTTCAATGGAAGACCGCGGGCCTTGGCCCGCGGTCTTTGTCATCAGCGGCTCGTCACTGCCAGCACTCCGGCTTAGGCGGAGCGCTTCGAGGCGGTGACCTTCTCGATATCGCTCGCGTCTCCGGCAAAGGACACGTCCGCGACGCGGTCGCGCCCGAAGGCGAACAGTGCCAGCTCGACGGGCGCACCGGTGATGGTGACGGTGTTCTTGTGGCGCTTCGTCGCGAGCGCGGTGATGTCTCCGATGCCGGGAGCGTGGAGGACGATCCGGACGGGGGAGGCGGCGAAGAGCATCTGTGCCATGCCCTTGAGATGGGTGAAGATCTCGCGCTGCTCCGCACCCGTCAGCACGCGCCCGAGAACCGGATTCTGGGCGCGACGCAGATCCTCATGGTGGATGACGTATTCGAGCGTGTTCATGGCTCGATCGACAGGGGCGACCTGGAGAGGGGACAACTTCTGCCGGCCGTCGCGGAACGTCGACAGCAGAGTGTCATAGTCCTGGCCGTTGAGTTCCTCGACCTGCTCGCGGGCAGGATCAGCCAAGCCGACCGGCACCTTCGCGAAGAGGCCGACATGCGGATAGATCTCGCGGATGACGAGATGTCGGAGGAGATCCTCCGCCGACCATCCTTCACACAGTGTCGGTGCGTCTGCGCCGACGCGTTCGAAAGTCGTGACGAGCCTCTGGCGTTCAGCGGTAACAAAGTTCATGTCACAACCTTAACCGCTTGCCCTGGAAGAACTCTCGATATTCTCTGAAGCGCTGGCTGTGCCGGATGCGGCTCCTCGAATCGTCGACGAGGGCGGGTGGTCTCCCACCCGCCGACCGCCTAGCCGATCAGCTGCTCGAGCAGGGCTGTCAGCTCGCCCTGGCGGCGCTCCTGCGGGGCGAAGCCCTCATCGCCGAAGTCGGTGAAGAGATTGAGTTCGACCGTTGTGCGGATGTCCCACATGTTGAAGTTGGCGACAACGCCGCGCCACTGTTCGATGGCGCGCACACCGTTGGCCGCACCGTAGGCGACGAATGCGACCTTCTTGTTCTGCCATTCGGGGCCGATCGAATCCACTGCGTTCTTGAACGCGCCGGGGACGCCATGGTTGTACTCGGGCGTGACGAAGATGAACGCATCGCATGCATCGATCGCCCGGCTCCAGTTCGTGACCTCGGCCGAATCGTACTGGCGGTTTGCCATACCCGGCACGGTGGGGGAGGTGAGGAGGGGGACGTTGAAAGACTTGAGATCGATGATCTCGAACTCTGCGCCCTCGTAGCCCTTCGCCGTGTCGAAAACCCACTGTCCGACCTGCTCGCCCGCACGGCCCTCACGAATCGAGCCGATGATGATGCCAACCTTCATAACTGTCCTCTCTGTTCTCGCCCCGCTTGGGACGCACTGAGTCTACCCACCATGTAGTTGAAGCCTCAATTACATGGTGGGAGATGTCGATCACTGAGCGCACCTGGGAGGGCATAAACTGTTGCCATGACACGACAGCCAGCCCTCACCATCGCAACCGTCCGCAGCGATTTCACGGAGAAGTTCGGAATACCGCGACAGTCGGGCCTCGTCTCGTCGACAACGTCCCGCATCGTCTTCGAGCCCGAATTCCGTTCCCCGGATTTCGTCCGCGGCATCGACGGATTCTCGCACCTGTGGCTGATCTGGGAGTTCTCGGCCAACGTGGCGGCGGGATGGTCGGCGACGGTGCGGCCGCCTCGGCTGGGAGGCGATGAGCGGGTGGGAGTGTTCGCCAGCCGTGCACCTTTTAGGCCGAACGCGATGGGACTGTCATCCGTTGAGCTTCTGGGAGTCGAGCTCGACTCCCACGAGGGGCCGGTGCTCACGATCGGGGGAGCGGACCTTCTCGACGGCACTCCCATCCTTGATATCAAGCCCTACGTGCCCACCGATGCTCGCACGCATATTCGCGCCGGCTATCTCGATTCCCGCCCGCGGAATCCTCTCGCCGTCGAGTTCGACTCTGCCGCCGCGGAGAGGATTCCAGAGGCTCAACGACAGACGCTTGTCGAGATCCTCTCCCATGATCCCCGCCCCGCCTACCAGGCGGATCCGGGACGTGTGTACGGAATGACGTATGCCGGGCACGACGTGAAGTTCACGGTCGAGGGGGAGACGCTCACTGTGACCGAGATCAGGGATCTGCCGGCGCCTGACAGTTCTGTTTAGGGCTCTGACCTGGGCATAGGCTAGCCTGCCCTTCGTTGAAATGGCGCGCTGTCCGGTTCACACTGGGGGTATGAGCACCGTCCTGCGTTTCTGCCGCCACTATCCGATGGTGGTCTTCGTCCTGTCCACCGCCGCCGTCGGACTCGCATTCGAGCTCTCCGGGCCCGCAGGCACGACACGCTGGCTCGTCTCCGCCGCGGCTCTCAGCATCGCCGCAACCCAGTTCAAGGGCATGGTGGACTCCCTGCGGGCGGGAAGCTTCGGCATCGATATCTTGGCAGTCACCGCAATCGTCTCCACCGTCGCTGTCGGGGAGTACTGGGCAGCGCTCGTCGTCTGCCTCATGCTGACGGGCGGGGAGGCGCTCGAGGACTATGCGTCGGCGCGTGCCGGGGCCGAGCTGACGAGTCTTCTCGAGTCGGCGCCGACGAGCGCTTTCCGCCTCGATGAGGACGGGGAGGCCGCCTCCGTCGACATCTCCGATGTTGCGATCGGGGACAGGCTGCTGGTCCGCCCGCACGACACGATACCGGTGGACTCCAGGCTCGAATCCGAACGCGCGGTACTCGACGAGAGCTCTCTCACGGGGGAGTCGTTACCTGTCGAGCACGCCCGCGGGGACCTCCTCCTGTCGGGTTCCCTCAACGGGTCGACGACGATCGAGATCACTGCCGTCGCCGACGCGGCCGGCTCTCAGTTCCAGCGCATCATCGCCCTCGTGGACGAGGCGCGCGACTCGAAGGCACCATTCGTGCGCCTTGCCGACAGGGTTGCCGTTCCCTTCACCCTCATCGCCTTTCTCATTGCGGGCGCGGCCTGGGCCGTGTCCGGGGACCCGATGAGGTTCGCGCAGGTACTCGTCGTCGCAACACCCTGCCCTCTCATCATCGCCGCCCCCGTCGCCTTCATGGCAGGCATGTCCCGAGCCGCACGCGGCGGCATGATCGTCAAGAACGCGGGCACTCTCGAACAGGTGTCGAAGGTTGCCACGGTCGCCTTCGACAAGACGGGAACCCTGACGCGGGGCGTGCCGCAGGTCAGTGCCGTGGTCGCCATGGCCGACATGTCAGAGCATGATGTCCTCCGGCTGGCAGCGTCCGCCGAGCTCTATTCCACTCATCCCCTCGGGGAAGCCATCGTCGCCCACGCCCGCACCATCGGCGATGTTCCCTCACCGACAGCGGCGGAGGAGATCCCGGCACAGGGCGTTGTCGCTGTCGTCGACGGCATCGAGATCAGGGTGGGGAAACGCGCCTTCGTGGCCGAGCCCGGACTCGAGATCGTGCCGCAATCGGATGCTGGGCACACAACCATCTGGGTGGGGCACGACAATCGCCTCATCGGCCGTATCGATCTCTCTGACCCTATCCGCGAGGAGACGGCCGATACCCTCTCGGCGGTCCACGACGCTGGGGTCACGGTCGCGATGCTGACGGGAGATGCTCCCGAGACTGCGCACCGCGTGGGCGAAACACTCGGAATCGATGACGTACGAGCTGGCCTCCTGCCGGAGGACAAGGTCTCCGCGATCACGGCCATGACGAAGCGTCCGGTCATGATGGTCGGCGACGGCGTCAACGATGCTCCCGTCCTGGCGGTCTCCGACGTCGGCGTCGCCATGGGCGCACGAGGGTCGACGGCCGCCGTGGAATCGGCCGATGTGGTGGTCATGCAGGACGACCTTTTCCGCATCCCCCGTCTCATCCTTCTCGGCCAGCGCACGATGAGGATCGCCTGGCAGGCCATTCTCATCGGTGTCGGCATGTCGATCGTTCTCATGCTGATCGGAGCCACGGGATTCATGCCCGCATTCGTCGGCGCATGGATGCAGGAGCTCGTCGATCTCGCCTGCATCCTCTGGGCCCTCCTGGCAGCCCGTCCCTCCCGCCAGGAGCGTGAGCTCACGGAGCGAATGCTCCGCGCCGAATCGACAACCGCCGTCGAATCGGTCGTTTAGGCCCGGTATTGTGCCAGATCGCGCCCCTAGAGTAGAGGTATGACGAATCCTCATGACCATGGGTCAACCGGCTCGCCCGCAGGCGACGACCAGCGCTTCTCACCGCCGTCCGGGGCCCCTTCGGACCAGCCCCGCGAATCGGAGGGACTGACCCACCCCGGCAGCGGCGACGAGTTCACGCGGCCCTCGGGCCAGTTCCTCCATCTCGCAGATCCGCGAACAGACGATGGCTACCATCATCTCGACTCGGGTCGGCCTCCCGGTGGTGGTCCTGAGCACTGGCAGCAGAGCGTGCCGCAGCAGTACGGGCAGGTGCCCGGCTACGCGCCTGCCCAGGCCTATCCTCCCGGCTGGCACGGTGCACCAGGTCCCCTATCAGGGGTTCCCTCAGCAGGCGTGGGCAGTGCCTCCGAAGAAGCGGAAGAAGTGGCCGATAGCCATCGGTGTTATCGGCCTCGCCGCTGCGGCCGTCGGGGGCGCGTGGCTCATTGCCGATCGATCGCGAACAGACTTCGAGGAGATCGCCCAGGAGTGCGAGAACACGCTCGACTACGACACTCTCCTGGCGCTGACCGGAGGATACGAGTACATGCGCGAGGCTCTCGATGTCGCCTACAGCGAGTGGCAGGACATCCTCGAGGAGATGTCGAACGTGCCCCGCTTCGTGACCGTGGCGTCCGATGTATCCTCCATCAAAATTGACGACAGCGACTTTGGGTCGATCGATTCCATCGACTTCCTCTGGGGGACGAGCGGATCGCAACGTGAGCGTCTCGAAACATTCGTCACGGGATGGAACGGGGCTCGCGACATTGCGATCATCGCCGCAGTGTCCTGTGTCCACGACCAGCTCGATATCCCCGACTCGGTCGAATCGCGCATGATGTCGACGCGTGCTCTCGACGGAACGCAGGAAGCGACACACGCTGGTATCCGCATGACGTGGAACTACCATCCCTCGAGTGGTCTCGGTGTCATCTACGAACGAGAGTGAGCGGCGCGGGGTGCATCGGGGGAGAGCGGTCCAGCGCTAAAATCGGCTCATGGTAGTGACCCTGAGGCCTGAAACCTTCGATGACTGGCCCTGGCTGTGGCATTGGCGCCACGAACTGAGGGATCCCGAATGGAAGGAGTGGGACTCTCCCTATCTCCATGCTCTCTCCCCGCGTCTCAGCTACGAGCAGTTCACGCGGGGGAGAGCCCTCGATAACCATCTGGGAGCCGTCATCGATGTCGATGGTCGAGCGGTCGGCTACGTGAACCGCGGTGAACTCGCCCCGCGCGGTGGCGGCTGGTGGGATTGGGGGATCGTCATCTACGACCCTGCTGACCGCGGCCGGGGGACCGGCCGCGCAGCGGCTCGACTGTGGATCGACCACACGTTCACGATGACGGGGGTCCACGTACTCACACTCACGACATGGTCCGGCAATACTCCGATGATCAGTCTCGGCCACAGCCTCGGCTTCGCGGAGTGCTCCCGCATTCCCCAAGCCCGCGAGTGGAGAGGGCAACGATATGACGCGGTGCAGATGGCACTGGTGCGAGACGACTGGAAGATATAGTCCGAAACGACGGCGATTCGCCACACGAACAACCTACCGCATCGTAGGATAGTCGCTTACCGTTACTCTCCGTCGAATGGAAACAATGAAAAGCCGCCGTCTCCTGTACCGCTCCGCGGTTGTTGTCCTGGGTGTCGTTCTCACCCTCGGCCTTGTCCTTGGAGCAGTGCTCCTCGTCAATCTCAACAAGCCGCTGCCGTGGCATGGCGGCGAGCAGATCATGGAGGCGGATGGCGTCGTCGAGGTCGTCCGCGACGCGAACGGCATCCCCTCCATCTACGCCACGACAGACGAGGATCTGTTCCGCGCCCAAGGCTACGTCCACGCCCAGGACAGATTCTTCGAGATGGACTATCGACGTCACATGACAGGCGGGCGCCTCTCGGAGCTGCTGGGTGATGCGGAGGCTGCGACGCAGGCCGATATCGTCATCAGGAGCATGGGCTGGCGCAGGCTGGCCGAGGAGGAGTGGGATCTCATCTCAGACGAATCGCGGACGTTCTACACGGCGTACGCGGAGGGAGTCAACGCCTACATCGCAGACAGATCCCCGTCGGATCTCGCGCTCGAATACACGGTGCTGGGACTGTCCCACCCGATCGGCGATATCGAGCCCTGGACCGGAATCGACTCGCTCGCGTGGCTGAAGGCCATGGCCTGGGATCTCAAGAACAACCTGGATGAGGAGACCGCGCGAGTCACCGCATACGCCAGCCTGGGCGATGTGGCACTCGTCGAGGAGCTCAGCCCCTCATTCGAGGCGACCGGCCACACTCCCATCATTCCGTCCACCGACGGTGCGAACCTCACAGACGCAGAGGAGTATCCGCGTTCGACTCCGCTCGAGATCCCCGAAATCGGGGAAGGGGCCGGGACGTCTGCCGATGAGGCGGACATTGACGCCGATGCGATCGGCCAGGGCGTCATGGACGCCCAGGAGGCGCTGGATACGATGCCGATCATGCTGGGACGGGGCCCTATGGTCGGATCGAACTCGTTCGTCGTGGGCGGGGAGCACACCGACTCGGGGCTGCCGATCATCGCGAACGACCCGCACCTGACAATCTCCTATCCCTCTGTCTGGTACCAGGTGGGTCTGCACTGCGTGGAGATCACCCCTGACTGCACGTACGATGCGACGGGCTTCTCCTTCGCCGGCATGCCCGGCCTCATCATCGGCCGCAACGCCGACCTGGCGTGGGGTTTGACGAACCTGGGCGGCGATGTCACCGACTTCGTCATCGAGAAGAACACCGGTGAGACGACGTACGAGAGAGACGGGGAGGATGTCGAGTACGAGATCCGGACCGAGACGATCAACGTGGCGGGGGCCGAGTCCTTCGACATCGAGGTCCGCGTCTCCGTGCACGGTCCCGTGATCTCCGATCTTCTGCTCGACGACGAGACGACAGGCGCGCTTCCCACCGCTCCCGGAGATTTCTCGGTCGCATTGGAATGGACGGCTTTGAAGCCCGGCCGCACGGGAGACGCGATCTTCGCAATCAACCGGGCCGCCACTCCCGACGATGTGGCGGCTGCGGCCGCGAACTTCGAGGTCCCCGCGCAGAACATTCTCTACGCCACGGCCGAGGGGGACTTCGGCTACCAGGCACCGGGCAGGTTCCCGATCCGTCCCACCCTCGCCGAGGCGGACGGCGACCTCGAGTCCGTCCACATGCCCGAGAACCTGGGGGCTGATGGAAGATGGCCGCGGCCGGGCTGGGATTCCGCCTACGACTGGCAGGGCTACTACGCGCCGGAGGACATGCCTGCACTGCTCAATCCGGGCGAGGGCTTCATCGTGGCCGCGAACCAGCAGGTCACACCATCAGATCTGGGCCCCTACCTCGGATCTTATTCCGACGGGGGATACCGGTCCGAAGCGATCAGGACTGAGATCGAGGACCGTCTCGAGAGCGGAGAACCGTTCACGTTGACTGACGCGGAGCAGATCATGCTGGCCGACCAGTCCCCGTTCGGGCTCGAACTCGGGGAGTACGTGACCGCAGTCGATGTTGAGGACGAACGCCTGGGGGATGCTCAGGCGATCCTGCGCGACTGGCTCGAGCGGGGCGCCCACACGGACGTCGACGAGGCAGGCGCGGCGATCATGGCGGCGACCTACGCCCACCTGCTCGATCGCACAATCGCACTCCATATCGACGGTTTCTCCGCCACGAATGCGACGAACTATCTCATCGCCCTGGCGAACATCGATGCCTCGAGCACATGGTGGGACAACCCTCTCACCGACCAGGTCGAGGACCGTGACGATGCGATGAGGGATGCTCTGGCAGCGATGGAGGAGGATCTGACGGGGCAGATGGGGGAGGACATGTCGCAGTGGCGCTGGGGCGATATCCACGTCGAAACACCCACCCACTCTGTTCTCGGCGGAGATGACATTCCCGGCCCCGTCCGGTCCTATTTCAACGGCGATCCGCTCGGCGTGCCAGGTGGCTCCGCCATCCCCAACGCCATGGGATTCTCGCCAGCCGTGACGGAGGGCTACGTGAGCTACGAGGTGACAGCAGGGCCGTCGATGAGAATGGTGGTGGATCTGTCCGATCCCGACAGGGCCTCGTGGATCATCTCGTCCGGTTCCTCTGGCCATCCACGGTCGGCGCGTATCAATGACCAGTTCGAGATGTGGGCGAACGGCGAGTACCTGCCGTGGGCCTTCACACCGGAGGCAGTGCGTGCTCGCGGCGAGACCACGATGACGCTCCGATAGGTCGACGCGGCGGGCATGGGATGATCCTCAGCCCGCCGCTCGTCACCCACACATCTAAAATGACATAATATGCATTATCGGAACAATGGGTGGTGGGGTGGTATCAGCGCAGGCCGAGCCCTTTGAGGAGGATCTCCGTTGTGCGCTGCTGGACCTTCCACTTCTCGTCGACAGGCAGTTCACGCAGGCTGCCGAGCGTTGTCAGGCTCGAGGCGCCCTGGACGATCGCCCACGCGGCAAGCGATGACGTGAGTGCATCATCGACTGATGGCTCGATGTCGTCGATGATGCTCGTGAGGATGCGGAGCGGACGTCCGGGCGCCGTCTGCCAGTCCTCGGCCAGCGGGAACGCTGCTGCGAGTGCCTGGAACTGTTTCGGGTTGTCGATGGAGAACTGGAAGTAGGCTCGGCTGATCGCTTCCAGGCGTGTGGCCACATCCGATTCGGCGTGGTCGTCGAGCGCCTCTTGAAGCTGATCGGCGACATTGACTAGGACGGCGTCCCTAACAGCATCCAACAGCTCCGCGCGGCTCTCGAAGTGACGGTAGGCGGCGGATGCCGAGACGCCGAGCCTTCGGGCTGTCTCGCGGATCCCGACGGCCTCCGTGCCACCCTCCGAGATGAGTTCGAGCCCCACCCGCACGATCTCATTGCGAAGATTGCCGTGATGATAGGGCCGTTCCTGCTGCACCATATGAGACTCCTCCAGTAACAGTCGTTCCTCGAGCCTATCCCGGCCGTGCCGGTTCGTCATGGCGACGTGCCCGCGTAGCGAGCCAAGTATTCCCCGGTCGTCGTATGGCGGCGGGCCGCGAGCTCGGCTGGTGGCCCCGTGTAGACGACCTCCCCACCATCCGCTCCCGCGCCGGGCCCGAGGTCGATGATCCAGTCCGCGTGTGCCATGACGGCCTGATGGTGTTCGATGACGAGGACGGACCGTCCCGAATCGACCATGGAATCGAGCAGGTCGAGCAGAGCCCGAATGTCGGCGAGATGAAGGCCCGCGGTCGGCTCATCAAGGACATAGACCCCGCCATCATCGACCATGCGGTGTGCGAGCTTGAGACGCTGCCGCTCCCCTCCCGACAGGGTTGAGAGGGGCTGGCCGAGCGTGAGGTAGCTGAGCCCCACATCGTTCAGCCTGCGAAGGATCGCTCCGCCGGCCTTGAGGCCTGCCCGTGCACAGAACTCTTCCGCCTCCCCCACTGACATGCGGAAGACATCGGCGATCGATGAACCGTGAAGCCGCAGGTCAAGGACGTGTTCTTGGAATCTCTCTCCCCCGCACACCTCGCACGGGACCGGGATCGACTCCATGGACAGGTCGATGAATGTCACCGCCAAACCACGACAGTTCTGACAGGCGCCTTCAGAATTGGGACTGAAGAGGGCGGGCTTGACGCCGTTGGCCTTCGCGAAGGCCTTGCGGATGTGGTCGAGCAGGCCCGTATAGGTGGCGGGATTCGACCTCCGAGATCCACGGATCCTCCCCTGGTCGACGCGGACGAGACCGGGGATCGGAGGGAGGGATCGCATGAGGGAGCTCTTGCCGGAGCCCGCCACGCCCGTGACCACCGTGAGGACACCGAGCGGTATGTCGACGTCGACGCCTTTCAGGTTGTGGACCCGAGCATCGCGCACCGGGATGACGCCCGTCGGGGTGCGCACCGCAGCCTTCAGCGACGTTTGTTCGGCGATGTGCCGGCCGGTCGTCGTGTCAGATGCTGCGAGGCCCGCGATATCGCCGACGTAGGTGATCTCGCCCCCGGCGTGCCCGGCACCGGGGCCGAGCTCGATGACATGGTCCGCGATCTCGATCGTTTCGCGCTTGTGCTCGACAACGAGGACGGTGTTCCCGCGGTTCCGCAGGGCTTCCAGCAGCCCGTTCATCTGCGCAATGTCGTGGGGATGAAGGCCGACTGTCGGTTCGTCGAACACGTAGGTGACGTCCGTGAGCGGGGACCCGAGGTGCTTGACCATCGTGATCCGCTGGGCTTCCCCGCCCGACAGGGTGCCGGTGGGACGGTCGAGGGTGAGATATCCGAGGCCGATGCGCTCGATCGAGCCGAGGAGGTCTCCGAGCTGGCCGGCCGTGGGGATGCTCCCGATCCACGTCCGCGCGTCGGAGACCGTCATGGCGCATACATCGGCGATGCTCATGCCGCCGATCGTCGAGGTGCGGGCGTGCTCCGCGAGGCGGGTCCCCCCGCATGCTCCGCAGTCCCGGAAGGTGACCGCACGGTCGACGAAGGCCCTGATATGCGGCTGCATGGAGGCCTTGTCCTTGCGGAGGAAGGAGGCGGTGATCTTGGGGACGAGCCCCTCGTAGGTGACGTTGATGCCGGCCAGGGAGATCTTCGTCGCCTCCCTGTAGAGGAGGTCGGCGCGTTCCTCGTCGCTGTAATCCTTGAGCTTCTTATCGGGATCCACAAAGCCGGATTCGGCGTAGTAGCGGACTGACCAGCCTCCCGCCTTGTAGCCGGGCACGGTGATCGCGCCCTCGTTGAGGGACAGGTTCTCGTCGATGATCGCAGAGATGTCGACATCGGACACACTCCCCCTCCCCTCGCATACCGGGCACATGCCGCCCGTCACCTGATAGCTGGCCACCTGTCGTTTCTGATCACCCTTGTGGACGGTGATGGCGCCCTGGGCGGTGACCGAGGGCGTATTGAACGAGTACGCGAGCGGTGAGCCGAGGCGGGGCTCCGCGAGATGGGAGAACAGCATCCTCAGATAGGTGTTGACGTCGGTGGCCGTGCCGACCGTGGATCGCGGGTTCGTCGCCATCGGCTCCTGCCCCACGACGATCGACGCTGTCAGGCCCTCGATCGTCTCCACATCGGGACGCGGGGACGACGGCATGAATCCTTGGATGAAGGCGGAGTATGTTTCGTTGAGGAGGCGCCGCGATTCTGCGGCGATCGTGTCGAACGCGAGGGAGCTCTTCCCGGACCCTGACAGCCCGGTGATGACGGTGAGCCGCCTCTTCGGTATGTCGACGTCGATGCCCTTGAGGTTGTTGGTTCGCGCGCCCCTGATTCGAATGGTGTCGTGGCTATCAGCATCGTGGTCCATGGCTGATCTCACATTCTCTCGGTGAACGATGACACGCTACCATCTTCAAGCCGTGGCTTCCCGCCCACTTCGCCTCCTGTGGAACAAAACGGCTCCGGACTGCGTTGGACTGGCTGGAGACTAAAAGGAGAACAATGGCTGAAAGATCACTTCGCGGCATGAAGATTGGCGCTTCCTCACTCGAAACAGAAGAGGGAGTGCGCTTCGTCGCGCGTCAGGAGCACGAATACACCTGCCCGAACGGTCACGTGTTCCACAAGACCTTTGCTGAGGAAGCAGATGTTCCCGCCCTGTGGGAATGCCACTGCGGCGCCAATGCCCTCCTCAAGGATGCTGAGGAGCCAGAGGACACGAAGAAGGCGAAGCCCCAGCGCACGCATTGGGACATGCTCCTCGAGCGCCGCAGCCTCGAGGAACTGGACGAGCTCCTCGAAGAGCGCATGGAGCAGCTCCAGAAGCGAGGCCTGCGCAGCAGGTAGTCATGATCGGGGGCCGCAGGGCCCCCGATCTTCTAACCCCTGAGTATGCGCCGGGCTCGGGCACCGTGATGGTGCACGCCGCGTCTCGTCGATTCGGCGAGAGACTCGAAGAAGATCGTCGAGGACAGCTTGGATTGGCCGGCTTCCCTCTCGTGGAAGGTGATCGGCTCCTCGACGATATGTCCTCCCATGCGATGGAGGCGCTGGGTCATGTCCGTCTGCCAGTAGTAGCCGACGATGTGGATCCCGCCGAGATCGACCGCCCGCAGGATATCTGTGCGATAGACCCGGAAACCGGCCGTGATATCGGTGTAGGGCAGGCCGAGGGCGGCCCTGTTGTACAGGTTGCCGAGCCGGGAGAGCAGCTGCCGGTTGAGCGGCCAGTTCTCGACTCCCCCGCCGGGAACCCAGCGTGATCCGATGACGAGATCGGGCTGGTCGGCCTGTCCCGCCCGGGCAAGCATGCCGACGAGATCGCTGGGACGGTGGGAGCCATCCCCGTCCATCTGCACCACGTGCGTATAGTCCCGCTCCAGCCCCCACGTGAAGCCTGCGATATAGGCGGCGGCGAGACCGCCCTTGCCCGGCCGATGCATGACGTGGAGGGCCTGGTCGCTCTCTGCCCGACGATCGGCATAGTCGCCGGTACCATCCGGAGACCCATCGTCGACGATGAGGATCTCGACGGTGGGGAGCTCCGCGCGAAGCCTGTCGAGAGTGAGCGGAAGCGCTTCGATCTCGTTGTATGTGGGGATGATGACGAGCGGCTTCATGGCCGGTCCTTTCGAGAAGAGATGGCCCAGACGAGAGCCAGGAGGACTCCGCCGACGGCGGCTCCCCGGTAGATGTGACCGAAGCGTGCGGCGGGCGTCAGGGTGTCCCTCAGAGGAATCGTCGCACTACCGGAGGCGGCGACCTGCTTCTGCGACACGTCGATGACGGTGCCGTTGGGCATGACCACCCCCGATACGCCTTCTGTCGAGACCTGGACGGCCGCACGAGAATGCTCGACCGCACGGAACACGGTCTGTTCGAGCTGCTGCTCCGACTCTGCGCTCGACCCGAAGGAGGCAGAGTTGACGGGCACGATGAGGGCATCGCCCCCGGCCCGGACAGCATCCTGGACGACCGTGTCGACAGCGATCTCGAAGCAGATGGGAACCGCGACGGTGATGGAGGAGCCCGCGACGGGAACGTCGAGGACGGCAGGCCCCTCCCCCGCGAGCATGTCGGTGCTGACCTGATCGACGGCGTCCGTGATCTGAGCGAAGAACTCTCTCATCGGAATGTACTCGCCGAACGGCACGGGCCGGGACTTCGAATAGTGATCGACGAGCTCGCCGTCCACGACCAGGGCGTAGTCGTTGTAGCGTCCCTCATCGACATATTCCTGGGTGCCGAGCAGGAGGGGAACGCCCGCGCCCAGGCTCACCCTGCGCACGATCTCAGCCGCCTCCTCATCGACGCGGATGTCTCGATCCGATGCCGACTCCGGCCACAGCAGCACATCGATCTCGGTATCAGCCAGAAGCTTCGTCGTCTCAGCCTCGTGGCGGAGCGTCACGTTGAGCGCACGCGTCTCGTCGTGCTCTCCCCGATCGGGACCGCCTTGGACCCACCCGACGGTGAGCGTGTCATAGCCGCGTACGGAGAGCGGAATGAAGAGGCAGAGCCCGATGACGCCCACGACGGCGAGAGACGTCACCATCCCGGCGAGTCTCGGCCCGCGATAGAGGGAGCGGAGCGCCGAGGCGAGGAGGAGTGCGAGGAAGACGGTGAGAGCGGTGACTCCGACGGCACTGAGATAGGGGGCGGTGCGGAGCAGGGGCGTGCCGACCTGCGAATAGGCGACCATGCCCCACGGGAACCCTCCCCACGGCCAGTTCGTCCGGATGACCTCGATCCCGGCGAATGCCACCGCTCCGAGAAGCGCCCCGGGGATTGTTTTCACCCGGGACAGTCCCGCCCACAGTCCGCCCGTGACGCCGATGAAGAGCGCTTGGAAGAGAGACAGCGCGGCCCATGGGAGGGGTTCGCCGACCGCAGTCCAGGCCCAGGAGATCAGCGGAAGGAAGAAGGCGAGGCCCCACACGGTTCCAGCAGTGAATCCGGCCCACACGCTGCGGCCGTGGGTGGCGAGTGCGAGGAGGATGAGAGCGGGGAGTGCGAGAGCCGACATGTCGATCGGATCGAAGGAAGCCCACATGAGGCCTCCGCCCAGGGCGGCCACGAGCGAGTATCGGAAGTGCACTCATCAACCCTACCGAATAAAAGGCCCGCCGCCTCTCCCTCGGGCCGTTGGATGTCCAACGTTTTCTAACGGAGTGGCGGCGGGTGCACAGGTTTCCCCGTACGTCACTCCTACCGTAGAGATCTGCCGCCCGCCGCGCAAATCATACCGAAAGGTAAGTTATGGCCTGTTCACATCGCCTGGGTCACGCCTGGGCGTTCGAGGAGGCGCCGGGCCTCTGCAGCCGTGTCGGACGTGGGGGTCCCGGACGCTGCATGCATGACTTGGGTGAGAAGGTCCGTGGTGCGCCGCAGCCCGTTGATGAAGTCTCCGGGCAGGAGCTGGCACATGGTGAGGCAGGCTTGAAGGCTTGCGCCCTCCGCCCATGCCACAACCGCTGTCGTCGGGTGGGAACTGATCTCCGGCTGACGGTCCAGCCCATATTCCGCTTCGAGGTCGATGAGGAATTCGTGGTTGTGGCGGATGACTCGCCACGCGAGAGGATCGGCAGGCGGGTTGGCGCGCCCGCGCCGGTCCTTGAACGCGAAGGAGGACAGCATGCCGGCCAGCATGGCGGGGGAAAGACCGGCGAAGTGCGGGTCTTTCAAGCATTCGTAGATGAGGAGGTCGGCGTTGGAGTGCAGGCTGCGCAGCGGCGCGGCGCCGGTGCCGAGTTCCAGGTTCCCCGGTTCCCCGCGGAGCACCCCCATGGTGGCCAGGAGCTCACATGTCGCATCGAACTCGCCGCCCACGGAATCGTCGTAGGAGTCCGTGAGGGATGCCAGGTTCTCGAGTTGGCGGGTGAGCGAGAGGTAGGCGGTTGCCTCCTCGAGGTGCTCGTCCCGGTCGGGGCAGTCGTGCACGGGGTGCGCGAGAACCTCGGGGCTCTCCCGAACTGCCCCGCGATCCCAGGAGCCGAGAAGATCGTCATCGAGGCCGATCTCGACGCGTTCCGCGACGAAGTCCGCGATCTGGTCCGCAAGGACGGCGCGTTGACTCGGATCTCGCAGCTTCATCCCTGCCGGCAGCATGTAGTCGCCGACGTGGCGCAGCTCTGACCGCACCTCGTCCTGTCGCAGCCAGACCAGGTCCCCCATCCACGTCGCCACGCGCAGACGATCGCCGTCGACCTGCGTGACGAACGCATATTCGAGGGACGTGCCGTACGCGTAGGCGACGATCTCTCCGCCGTATGCCCACTCGAACGACTGGGCGACGCGCTGACGGTACGCCTTCTTGGCTTTCTTGCGCGCCGCCGAGCTGGCTCGGCCTGCCCGATTGCGGTGCTCCATGTACTCGGTGACGTCCCCGCGTTCGCACAGGCCGCGGACGCGTTCCGCTTCGCGCTCGTGGGCCAGTCGGACTCGTTCACGGGTCACTTCGAGTCTCGCCACTTCCCGGTTGCGCTGGAACTGGGCGAAGGAACGGGCGAGGAGTGCGCGTGCACTGCGGTAGTCGTGTTCCGCGAGAACGTTGACGACCGTGTTGTAGGACGGGAAGAACGCCGATTGGAGGGGCTCGAGGGCGCCCGCACCGAGGGAGAGGAGCACATCCGGGTCCGTGTCGCCGGTTGCCGCGACGAGGGTGTGGCCGACGTCGTCCTTCCCGCGCCTGCCGGCACGGCCGATGAGCTGGGTGTATTCGATCCCCGTCAGGTCCGTGAACTCTGTCCCGTTGTATTTCGTGAGGGATTCGATGACGGTGGTCCGCACCGGCATGTTGATCCCGAGCGCGAGCGTCCCCGTCGCGTACACGATCTTCACGAGGCCGCGCTGCATGAGGCGTTCGATGATCTCTTTGAAGGGCGGGTACACTCCCGCGTGGTGGGCGCCGTAGCCGGCCGCCAGGGCCTTCTCGAAGGACCTGAAGCGGAGGACTTCCTGATCATCGTCCGACAGTTCAGCCCGGATCGGGTCGAGTGCCTGGTGGATGAGTTTGCGCTCCTGGCGTGTCGTGAGGGAGACGTTGTCGCGGACCAGGTCCCGCACCGCCATGTCACAGCCCTTCCGGGAGAAGATGAATTCGATGGCGGGCAGGAGCCCGCGCTCCTCCATGATCCGGAGCAGACGGGCACGCTGCGCCGGTCCCATGCGCTCCGGAAGCTTCTTCCCCAGAGCCTGCAGGGCGCGCGGGTTCGGATTCCTCCCGGCCCCGAGCGTGGCCGAGGGGCCGCCCTCGTAGAGGTCGTGGAGCTTGTGGCCGACGACGACCTGTTGGAGGAGCGGCACGGGACGGAGTGCGGTCTGGACGAGCGCCGTGTTGCCGCGGACGGATTCGAGCCAGGCATGGAACTCGTCCGCGTTGGCAACCGTTGCCGAGAGGGACACGATCCGGACTGAACGGTCGAGCTCGAGGATGACCTCCTCCCAGGTCGGACCGCGCTCCGGGTCGGCAAGATAGTGGACTTCGTCGAGGATGACGTAGCCGAGCTCGCTGAGGTCCTCCCCCGCGTACAGCAGGTTGCGGAGCACCTCCGTCGTCATGACAACGATTCTCGCGCCCCGGTTGATCGTGACGTCCCCCGTCATGAGGCCCACGTCATCGCTGCTATAGCGTTCGACGAGCTCACGATACTTCTGGTTGGACAGGGCCTTGACGGGGGTGGTGTAGATGCAGGTGGTGGACGTGGCCAGTGCCATCTCCACGGCGAAGAGGGCGACCATGGTCTTCCCCGCCCCCGTCGGCGCGCACAGGAGCACGTCATGCCCGTCCTCGAGGGCTTTCGCCGCATCGAGCTGGAAGGAGTCGAGGGTGATTCCGGTAGCGGAAACAGCGTCGCGATAGTGATCGAGGTAGATGCCCACTCGGCAAGGCTAGCGGAGGAAGCGGACAGCGCGTGACCGCACACGCACCGTCACCGGAAGGGGACCCACCTCTTCACCGTCCACCATCGCGGTGGCACCCTCGGCATCGAGCATCACCTCGGTGACGGCACGGACGTGCACCATCTCAGCATCGAGGTGTGTGCCGCGGTAGAGGCGGGGGAAGATTCTCGCCAGTTCGGTGAGTCTGAGTGGGCGTGCCACGATCAGCTCCAGCCTGCCATCACCACCATCCGATCCCGGGGAGAGGGCAAGGCCCCCGCCGAACGAGGACAGGTTCGCGACGGCGACGACGATCGCCTGCGCCGTGTTCGTCCGGCCCGATGCCTCGATCCGGTACGTGCGCGGGGTGAAGCGCGGCAGCGTCGCCAGGATCGCCCTCAGGTAGCGTGCGTGGCCGTGGGGGCGCCGGTACGTGTTGGCGGCCAGATTGACGTCGGCATCGAATCCCGCCGAGACGATCGCCATCCCCCACTCCGTGCCGTGCGAACCGGTGATCTCCATGACGTCAAGATCGTCCGGCTCGCGGGAGGCAAGACTGTCGAGGAGATGCTCGAGGCCGGTCTCCCACCTCGTTGTCAGTCCGAGATCCCTCGCGATATCGTTCCCCGTGCCGAAGGGCACATGGCCGAGGAAGACGCGCGTTCCCACCACGTGCTGGAGTGCGAGGTGGATGGTGCCGTCACCGCCGACCGTGACGATCCCGTCGATGAGACCCTCATGGATCGCCCGCTCGAGGAGCATATGCGTCTCGGCCACGGTCGGTGCCGCGAGGGGGATGACGCGGTAGCCCGCCGCATCGAGACGGCGGGCTACCTGAGCGCCAACAGCGACCCCGCGGCCGTTGCCGGCCGTGGGGCTGACAACAAGGCCTAGGGCTGTATCCAATCGGAGCCCTCGCTCTCGTCGCCGAGAAGCTCGCTGAGCTCCTTCGCGCGACGCTTGGCCTTCCGCTTGTCGTGTCCGATGCAGATGAAGGAGGCCGCGAAGTAGAAGAACAGCATGGGTGAGAGGATCATGATCATCGACCATGCGTCCGGGAGCGGGTTGACGAGTGCGGCGAAGACGGCGCATCCGATGACAGCCCACCGCCATCCGCTCAGATAGGTCCGTCCCTTGATGAGACCGAGGAAGTTGATGCCGACCATGACGACAGGCAGGAGGAAGCTGATGCCGAACGCGGCAATGATCTGCATGAAGAACCGGTAGTAGATCCGAGCATCGAGCAGGTTGACCGCGAAATCGGGGGCGAATCCGGTGAGGACGACGACGGCGCGCGGCAGGATCAGCCAGCCGAGCAGGCCTCCGAGGAGGAAGAGAGTGACGGCGGCGGCCGTGAAGCCGAGCGCGATGAGTTTCTCTTTCCGCCGCAGGGCGGGTGCAATGAAGAGCCAGCCCTGGAGGATCCACCACGGGGAGGAGATGAAGATCCCGATGAAGGCCGCCATCTTCACGTGCAGTTCGAAGCCGACACCGACGGAACCGAAGTTCAGTTCGGCGTGCCCGCCGCGCTCGTTGATCCCCTCGAGGGGTGCGACCATGAGGTCAGCGAGCGGATCGTAGAGGAACCAGCCGATGACGGAACCGATAGCGATTCCGGCAATGGCGTAAAGCAGCCGGTTCCGGAGTTCGCGCAAGTGCTGCGCGAGGGGCATGCGCCCTTCCGGATCGCGGCGCTTCGTGATGCCTTCGGTCACTGGCGTGGGTCTTGTCCCTCGCGCTCGTCGCGCGGTGCTGTCGCGTCGTAGCTGGCGCGGGGCGCGTCCGGCTGAGCCGTGGGTGCAGGCGGAGTGTTCGGGTTGGTGTCTTCGCGAAGTTCCGTGACTTCCTTCTTGAACACCTTCATCGACTTGCCGACCGAGCTGGCGATCATCGGCAGCTTCGCCGCCCCGAAGACGAGAATGAGGACGAGCAGGATAATGAGGATTTCCCAACCGCTGAGGTTCATGTGAGCTCCCTAGTGTGCGTAGACAACAATTCTACCCCGAGTTTAACCGTGGTAAATATGGTCCCACCGTTCAATGGTCCTAGTGAGTCGCTCATGGCGACGGCAGTCGCGTTCCAGGGCAATTCGGGCACGCGTCTGCCGGGGTGTCTCGGCCGCGGGAGCGGGCAGGATCGGGGCCTCGATACGTGCCATCCGATCAGCAGATTTGCCCAGGGAATCAAGGAAACGGGCGATGGAGCGCCAGATGCTGGAGACGGTCCGCCACACCTCCCACCCGAAGTAGCCGAGCCCGCCGACAATGAGAAGAATCACGATCACTGTCATCGCTGCACCTGCGCGATCGCAGTGGCCTGGGCGATGACGTCCCGCTTCATCTCGACCGGTGCGATATCGACGAGATCGGTGCCGATCTTGATCGCACACTCCCGCACCCACGTCGCCGATACGGCGCGGACGGTGATCGAGAGGGTGTCGCCGCCGTTGACGGTGACGGCACCGGGAATGGCCTCCGCGAACCAGGCCGCGCCCGGCTTCACCGTGAACGTCACGTCCGTGCCGGTCGTGGGATGAAGGTGGGGATGGCGGCGCAGGGTCCGCCTGGCTCGGTTCGCCTCCGTCTGGGAGACCGGAGCGCCCGTGGACGCGCGCGACATGCGGTCGAGCCTGAACCATCGCAGGTCACGATCATTCTGGAGTGCGGCGAGATAGCCCTCCTGCTCGGACACGACAGCGCACGGGATGACGGTGCGCGTGGAGATCGCCTCCGTGACACCGTCAGCGCGATGGTAGGTGAAGGTCAGCCTGCGCGATTCCCTCATCGCCTCCCAGACAGCATCGAGGACGTCTTGGGATCCGCGCGGCTCCGGAGGTGCGGCGCCGACGATGTCTCCCGTGCCGCGGCGGATCTTCTCCCGGACGGACCGGAGGGAGAGACCCGCCTCGGAGGCGGGGTCGACGAGCTTGAGCAGCTGGTCGATGATCTCGATCGATACGGCGGCCTCACCGTAGGTGAGGTAGACGCGGGGGTCGTCGTCCAGCATCGGGACGTAGGAGATCGTGTCCTCGAGCGAATAGACGAGGTCCGTATCGTCCTCTGTCGTCGCCGCGTCGAGCTCGAAGTCGACGAAGTAGCGCGCCGCCCTGTCGTCGACTTCTGTGAGGAAGAGGATTTTGACGGCCTCGATCGCGTCCTCGGCCGACAGGTTGAAGACATCCGCGATCGTGCCTATCGTCGTCTGCTTCCACGTGATGATGTGCGAGGCGATAGCCGTCAAGAGGACGACGTCTGGTTTTGCCACTACTCCCCCAACCCGATGATGTGAGCAAGCCGCCGAGAATAATCATCCGCATCGGTGCGCGCCTGCACGCCGAGCTGGTTGAGCTGGTCGAGGAGACGCGGCCAGCTCGCGTTCTCGAAGCGGTAGCCGTCCCAACCGTTCTCATCGCGGCCCACATGCTCCCCGCGGGCACGCACGTTCTCGCCCGCCCCTGGCGCGAGATAGATCGTTGCCGTCACGGGGTCGAAGGATCGACCCACGACGGGGTTCGCCCTATAGTCCGTGGGTTCGAGGACGTCGATGGCGCGGATCCTGGAGAGCCTGAAGTTCCGCACCTCCGGCTCGGCCGGAACCATCTCGTCTTTGGTGCCGCCGACGCTGATGCGGCGGCCACGGCAGTAATACGATCCGAGGGTTTCCCACACAGCATCCACCTCGACGAGATAGAAGCGCCGGTCCGGGGAGCGCGGGTTGTCATAGTCGAGGATGACGGGGGCCCGCCTGCCGATCGCGTCGACGAGGTCGAACAGATGGTAGCTGTCGGGAAGAGTGATCCGGACCGTCGACTGGTCGTCGCTCACGTGGGCTCCGCCGAGCAGCTTCTGCACGGTGCGCCGGGCAACCTTCTGCAGGTCATCCTTCCCCGTCAGCGATTGGGCCGCCAGACGGAGCAGGGTCAGATCGGCAGCATCGAGGTCGATTGCGATGAGCCCCGCCCGGTCGACCGCGACGAGGGGATCGTCCTCGTCTGTCTGCGTGGTCGGATAGCCGAAGTCGCGAAGCCTGTCGAGGTCGCGGTTGAGCGCCTTCGCCCGATCCGCGCCGGACTGGTCATAGCCGAGCTCGTAGAGGTCGGAGCGGCGGCGCGGCTGATCGACGAGGTTGGCAAGAAGCCTGAAGATCCGCTTGCCCGGATCGTAGGTACGAGAGCCTGTCACAGGTTCTAGACTATCCCACGATAAGATGGTGCGGTGATGACCTGGCGCAGAGGCACAATTTCGAAACCCGGCAGGGCGTGGCTTGGCGGCGCCGAATGGTGGGTCACGATCGACGGGACTGAGCATCTCGCTCTCGCCTACACGGACCTTGTCGGTTCCCTCGAGGTGGGCGATGAGGTGGCGGTCAACACGACGGCGACGGATCGCGGCCTCGGTACCGGCGGATATGCCCTCATCGTCTCCGCCTCATCTCTTCCGGAGCCCCGCACCGGCCCGGGACATATCGTCAAGGCCCGCTACATGCCGCAGCAGGCGATGGTCATGGCAGTAGACGAGCCCGACTCCCCCCATTACGACATTCTCGCCGCGGCAGAGAGCCTGGATGGCATGCCGGTGGTCGTGGCCGACCTGCATTCTGCGCTGCCCGCGATCGTTGCCTGCGCCACGCATGATGCTCCCGGTATACGGATCGCCTACATCCACACCGATACGGCAGCCCTCCCTCTCGCTTTCAGCCGCACCGCGGCAGCCTTGCGCGAACGCGGCGATATCACGACGATCACGTCGGGACAGTCGTTCGGGGGCGACTTCGAGAGCGTCAATCTGCACACGGCTCTCCTGGCCGCCCGCCACGTCATCGGGGCCGATATCGCGGTGGTGGTGCAGGGGCCCGGCAATGTGGGGACGGGGACTGCGTGGGGGTTCTCGGGAACAGCGGTCGGGGAGGCGATCAACGCGATCAACCTGCTTGGCGGCACAGCTATCGCAACCCTGCGAGTATCGCAGGCTGATGCTCGACCCCGCCACCTCGGCATCTCCCACCATTCGCTGACGGCCTACACGAAGGTCGCGCTGACTCCCGCGCTCGTTCCCATCACGTCCGAGAACATCGATCCAGACATTCTGGCGGTGATCGAGAGCCGATACCCCACCCTCACGGGAACGGGACGGCTCACCCTTGTCGAGGTGGACGGTATCCGTGCCGGCCTGTCATCATCCGCGGTGCCGTTGAGAACAATGGGGCGCGGGCTGGTCGACGACTATGCCGCCTTCGCGTTCGCCGGGGCGGGCGGCGTTCTCGCGGCCGGTCTCGTTGCCGAGACGAGCAGCCCAGGGGCCGACTAGCCGCGCGACACGTCGGGCAGGCGCCTCCCGGCCACGACCCCGAGAAGGCCCATGGCCGCGAGGAACAGCAGTGCCCACGAGACGTGGATGGCGGCGATGGCGGAGCTGACTGCTCCGACGATGAGGAGAATGAGTCCCATCGCCGAGTTCGAGACGGCCGTATAGATCGTCCGCTGATCCCCCTCCGCCATGTCCACGACATACGTTTTCCTGGCGACCCGAACACCCGTGTGGGTGAGGCGGAGCAGGAAGTAGGACGCGACGAAGACGAGGGTTCCGGCCCACGTGTCTCCCGAGAACCCCGGGAGGGAGACGATGACGACGGTGAGGATGATGGTGGCGGACGCGAGGGCGGCACCGACGCTCATGAGTCTCTTGCTCGATCTGTCGGCCTGAGAGCCGAAGATGCGGCCGCCGATAAGGGCGGCGATGCCGGAGGCGATGATGAAGCTGCCGAGACCGGCCAGAGCACTCGCGCCCGCATCGATCGACATGGCGACGATAAAGGGCGGGCTGAGTGCTGAGACGAGGAGGAGGCTGCGGACGAGGACGAACGTGCGGAACGGGGCGTCCTCCCGCAGGAGCGCCACCATCGTCCCGAACCATCCCGCATCGCTCTCATCCGATCGTTCTGGTGGTGTCGGCTGAGTGTCGGTCTCGACCGGCTCCCTGATTCCCGCATAGACCACAGCAACACCGACCCACAGGAGGGCCCCGCCCACCAGCATCCACGCGAGGCTGCCAGCGGATAGATCCTCTCCCCCATACACCCTGATTCCCAGGCCAAGGGTGATGGCGACGATCCCGGACGCCGTTGTCGCCAGACCGTTGATCTGACCCCGTTCACCTTTCGGTATCGTCCTCCCCTGCACGTCTTTCGACGCGATCGAGCACAGGCAGCGGCCGAGGGAGAAGACCGCGAGCGCGGCGAGAATGAGGAGTCCTGCGAACGTGCCCTCTGCGAGGGCGGCGGTTGCGGCGATCGCGGCGACGGATGCTGCCTGGATGAGTGCGCCTGCGGTGAAGACCCGCGTGCGGCGCTTTGCCCGCAGGACGAGGGGTGTGAGGAGGGCTTGTGGCAGCATCGATCCCGATTCGCGGATGGGAACGAGGGCCCCGGTTAGTGCGGGCGGGACGCCGAGCACGGCGAAGAGCCAGGGCAGGACTGTTGACGGGTTGACGATCTGGTCGCCCGAGGATTGGAGTGCCTGTCCGGCCACCTGGCGTAGGCCGTTGCGGGCTACGTTGTTCTGAACGTCCTCGGGAAGGTCCTCTTCGGCATCCCGATTCATCAGCCTGCTGTATATTCTTTCGCTCTGCACCCATCTACCCTAGGAGATCGCGGTGATCATTGCGCATCGACGAGGCGTGCGAACGCACTCATCTCGCGAAGCGCGTCAGGTGTGGCCGGGAGGTGATCGAGCAGGGCTGGGGAATAGAGGATGTAGGACAGCCATTGTGCGCGTGAGATTGACACATTGAGGCGGTTGCGCATGAGAAGGAAGCTGAGTCCGCGCGGGACGTCGGCGGCGGATGATGCGGCGAGTGAGGTGATGGCGATGACGGCTTCCTGTCCTTGGAACTTGTCGACGGTTCCCGCTCTCACTGCGTTGAGACCTGCCCGATCCAGTGCTTGGCGGAGGGTGTCGACCTGAGCATTGTAGGGTGTGACGACGATCAGGTCTTTCTCGTTCAACGGTCGATGCTGCTGTCCATCGAACCAGTCTGTGCCCAGGTGTGACTGTATGAGAGTGACGGTATGCTCGGCTTCCTCCTCCGATGATGACACGTTGCCGGCGTGGTGGATGGGGATGGGGTTGACGCCTGGCGCGATGCCCTCGAGTCGTCGTCGGCGTGTGCTGGTGTGCGACCGGAGCTGACCTTCGTATGAGAGGACTGAGACGGGTTGTGCCACGCTGTCGTCCATGCGCCTCGACTCGGCGAGGAAGTATCCCCTGTCGGATGGGAGGACGTCTCTTCCGTCGATGAGGTATCCGAGGGCGGATTCGTTGACGGGTTCTGGATGGGTGCCGCTGCTGACCTGGGGTAGCTGTTGAGGGTCGCCGACGAGGAGAAGATTGCGGGCACATGTGCCCGACGCGATGGTGTTGGCGAGTGAGAACTGACCGGCCTCGTCGATGACGAGGAGGTCAAGGCTGCCGGGCTTGAGGCGTGAGAAGAGCCATGCGGTGCCGCCGATGACACACCCACCGGGAAGGATCGCGGACTGTCCCGCCGCGTTGTCGCAGTGTGTGATGGGTATCGGGAGGGCTTTCTCAGATGTGCTCTGTGCCTTGATGATGAGATCGCCGGGCAGGCCGTACCGGTGGGCCTCCGTGAGGACGTTGTCGACCACTTTGTGTGATTGTGCAACGACACCCACCCGCCATCCCCAGTCCCGGACGAGACAGACGATCGTGTGCGCCGCGACATAGGTTTTGCCGGTGCCGGGCGGTCCCTGGATCGCGAGGTAGCTGCCCGCGAGGTTGAGAGTGGAGGTGACGACGGCGTCGACGGTGTCCTCCCCGACCACCTCGGCAAGGGCCGTGCCGTCCACCATCCGGGAGGGCCGGCGCATCAGGATATCCCCCAACGGGTCTTCCGGGATCGTGCCGCTCTCGTACGCAGATCGCACCCAGGATTCGATGGCGGTCTCGAGGTTCTTCGTGTGCGGTGGGCTCCCGGGAGTGAGTGCGATCGGAACCGCCTCGGACGGTTCGAAGCCCTTGGGGAGGCGTTCTATCACATGAACGCCATCATCCATGACTGTCATCGTGACCGAAGCGGTACGCCGGGTGAGGGGGTCCTCGGATGGTCCGGTGTCGTACACGGCGAATGCGGTCCCGTCCCGCGGTGTGCTGCCGGCCGTCCATGATCCCCGCATCATCAGCTCTCGGCTGAGGCCCGATCGTGCCGTGAGTCTCGACCAGTCGCGGATCAGCTCCGCGTCCGTGACGTGGAAGACTCCTCGATGCTCCGCCCATGAGTCGACGGGTTCTGTGAGCCGAGCGAAGTGCTCCCACCAGAATGACTTGTTCTCTCTGCGATGGTAGAGGAGCGCAGCCCCCGCCAGGCCCCAGGCGCGTTCATGATCAGTGCGGGCAGGGTCGAAGGGATCTCCGCTGATCACGCCGACTGCCTCGTCGAGCTCATCCGTCGGCCCACGATCCGCGCGTTTCTCCTCCTGACTGAGAGCCGCCTCGGAGGTTGCCGGCCGCGACGGTTCGACGTTCTCAGTTCTCGCGAGTTCTCTCAGCCAGTCCCGCAGCCTCAAGGTCGAGACGCAGTCGTACTCGTTGTAGTCTGCGATCTCTTGGAGGAGGAGCCGCGCCTCGTCCGTCCTTCCGCTGTCGCGCAGCAGCACGTAGTGGGCGTACTGGTCGACACTGTCCGCCGCGTTCGTGACGCCCTCACGCCGCTCCCCCGCCATATGAAGAGCCTCGACGCTCTTGATCGAGTAGGAGGCCGTTCCGATCTGGAGGGCTCGACCCACGGTCGTGAAGAGATCGACCAGGACTCCCTGTCGGAGCAGATTGTCGACTCGTTCCTCCCCGACGCCGTGACGCTGCGCGATCGACGCGAGATGTGTGCGTTCGTAGCTCGCGTAATGGTAGACGTGCATGTCAGGAAATCTGGCGCGGCGCTCCTCGACGACATCGAGGAAATCCAGCAGAGCCTGCCGTTCCTCCGCCAGCGAATGAGCCCACAACGATGTGAAGGCACCTGAGGAATCGACGAAACCAAAAAGATAGTCGATGCCCCACGTCACCCCATCGACAGTCCACAGCGGGTCACCCTCGAAGTCGAAAAAGATGTCGCCCTCGCTCGGCTCGGGCAATGAGAGTGAGGCAGGATCCCTCACCTCGACGAGGGGCAGCTCGCGCCCCTCGCTCTCCACCTGGAGACGGGCCTGCGCCGCGAGCTTCGCCAGGGTGCGAGACGGAATGTCACCCTGCTCATCGCCCTCCCGCCATCGCGCAAGATCGTCAATGGTCAACATCCCAAGGGCGCGAAGCTTCATCCGTTGACTGCCCCGAAGATTGTAGACCTGCCACAGATCTCGGCGATCCTCGATCTGCTGCCGGCAGTCCGAGCACGTCCCGCACCTGGGGATCCGATCGTCCTCCCAATCTGCCGGACCGTTCTCGAGATGATGGAGCACCGTCCGGACAAGACGATTCCGACGCACACCATACATCGGTTCGATGTCGGACAGACGGTGGGTGGATACTCGACTGTCGCCGAGGATAAGGTCGACGTGATCGTCGGTCGGGATCCCGGCTTCCCGCAACTGCCCAGCATAGGCGGCAACCTGAAGGAGTGCAGTGACTCGGGCCGTGCGTGCCAGCTTGACGTCCTGGACACGATAGCGACCATCATCCTGGCGCACGACGAGATCCGCATATCCCACGAACCCCACAGCATGATCCGCCGACACGAACGCAGCCTGCGCCACGACATCGGCGCCCTCCCGAAACGCCCGGAGCGTCTCACGAGCCGCTTCTTCCCGTGATCGACCATCTCGCCCGATCTCGATGATCGTCCGACCGGCCGCCCGATAGGAGTCGAGGATGCGGCGCTCGTGGATATCGCCGAGCTCGGCGGCCCGCCTCATCATCACATCGGCCGCGCGCGGGACGGGATCGATACGACCACATGCCTCATCGACCTGCCGCAGCCACGAATATTGACACGAGCTAGCCGCCGTGAGATCGCTCGCTCCAACGAGGATGCGCCCGGAATCAAAAGTCACCATGACACAACTGTGCCCTAGTGTCCGGTCATAAACAGCCTAGGAGTGTCTCCCGCGCAGTGCCACCGGCACGGTCAGTAGCGAGACGGCACCGACGAGGAGGACTGCCGTGCTGAACGAGAACGCGGTGGCGATGGCGCCGATGAGGACGGATCCGAGACCCGTCCCAGCATCGAAGCCGACATTCCAGCTCGCGCTCGCGGAACCGTAGTGCTCTCGCTTGACGGCCTGGAAGGCTAGGACGAGGGTGAGGTTTTGCAGGCCGCCGTAGCTGATGCCGACGAGGGCGGCTCCGATGAGGAGCGGCGCAACGATTGTCGAGTCCGGGTCCGAGACCGCCCATCCGAGCAGGCTCATGCCCGCAACGGTCGTGACGACGAGAGGCCACGTGAACCGGGATGCCCCATACGTATCCGCGAGACCCCCGAACCGCCACCTCGACACCGCGGTCGTCACGGTGAGGACGAGGAGGGCGATCGTGCTGAGACCGGCGCTCGACGTCATCTGCGCCATGAAGCTGATGAGAGCCCCACCGGCAAGAGTGACCGCGAGGAGGAGAACGACGGGACGGAACAGCTGGCCGTAGGGCGGCTTCCCCTCCGATTTCGGGACGCGTTCGGCCTTCTTGCCGAGCAGGTAGGCGGGAACGACACCGAGAAGCGGCAGCAGTCCGACAGCGAAGATCAGGCCGAAGCCCACCGTCTCGGCAAGCCAGGGGCCGCCGGAGATGAAGATGATCTGCGGGCCGGCGATGGCAAGGCCGTAGATGCCGATGGCCTGTCCTCGTCTCATCGGATCGACGAGCTCGGCGACGAGAGCGCTGCCCGTCACGGTGATGACGCCGAAGCCGAGGCCGCGCAGGGCCGAGAAGAACAGGATCGAGCCGAGACTGTTGCTGAGGAAGAAGCCGGCCGTGGGCAGGCCGAGGAGGATCATGCCGGTGACGAGCACGGGCTCCCACCCGAAGCGGCGCAGGGCGGACGGAACGAGCAGCTGGGTGAGAACCGTGAACAGCATGAGGATGCCGTTGACGAGACCCGCTCCCCCAGCATCGGCCCCGCCCTCGATGGCCCACATGGGGGCGACGGGCAGGAGGGCTGCGAAGCCTGAGAAGCTCAGGACTGTCATGATGACGAGGAGCGGCATGCCGGGCTCGCGCAGGACCGAGTTGTTGAGGGATTTCATGCTGAACAGGATAGCCCGGGGATGCTCAGAGTGAGAGAGATGTGAGCCCATGGTGTCGAAGCGCACCACGGCCGCGACGAAACCGGGCTTCGATCCAGCCCTGCGGCGGTGAGGCGAACGCGCTCCTCCGACGTTTCGCGTCTTCTACGCGGTGTGTCGATCAATAAGAGTGGCGAGACGCACGGCTTCGCGCCGAGCATACTCCCCATCCGCCGCCTGGATCGCCATGACGTTGATCGATTCGCCGTCGGTCGTGTCGATCCGCACCCATGGACCATCGCCGAAGTCGACCCCGACGAGCTGACCCCAGGCCAGGTCGTGGGAATAGATGAGGTTCTTGATGACGATCCCGTCGGTGCGGACCTCGAGGCGCACCCGGTACTGGATCCACAGCAGCCACAGGAAGAAGCCGAGGAGGGCGAGTGTGCCGACATAGTCGCTCGTGCCCCATGCGTACATGCCGAAGCCGGGTGCGACGGCGAAGAGCGCGGCGGTCGCGATGATGAGGAGGATGGCGAGACCGAGACACACGTATCTCGCCATCCGGGGTCGAAATGTCCGATTCACAGCCTACAGGCGAGGATCGGGGTCACGAGGATAGCCCGGGCACCCGCCTCGTAGAGGGAGTCCATGACGCGGTTGCGATCATCCTTGCGGACCATGGCGCGCACAGCAAACCACTCCCCGTCGTGCAGCGGTGACACGGTGGGCGACTGGAGGCCCGGCGTGAGCTGGACTGCCTCGTCCAGGTTCTCGGCGCGAATATCGTAGTCGATGAGGACGTAGCCGCGTGCGACGAGGACGCCCTGGATGCGGCGGTCGAGAATGTTGAGGCCCTCCGGTTCCTCCCCGGAGCGGCGGATGAGGACCGCCTCGGAAGACATGAGGGGTTCGCCGAAGACGGTCAGGCCTGCCGCCCGCAGGGTCGATCCGGTTTCGACAACGTCCGCGATCGCGTCCGCAACACCGAGCTGGACGGAGGATTCGACCGCACCGTCGAGGTGGACGACGGTGGCGCTGATGCCCTTCTCTTCAAGATGCTTGCGGACGACCACGTCGTAGGAAGTGGCGATGCGCTTCCCCTCCAGCTCATCGATGGTCGACATGGAGCCGTTCGGTGCCGCGAAGCGGAACGTGGACCGGGCGAAGCCGAGGGGGCGATGCTCGATCGCGTCCGCGTCGGAGTCGATGAGGAGGTCCCGGCCGGTGATGCCAACATCGACGGTGCCGGCGCCGACATAGACGGCCACGTCGCGCGGACGGATGAAGAAGAACTCCACGCCGTTCACTTCGTCGAGGAGGACGAGCTCCTTGGGGTCACGGCGCTGACGGTAGCCGGCTTCCTTGAGGAGTGTGGAGGCCGGTTCAGACAGGGATCCCTTGTTGGGGACGGCGATTCGCAGCACGTGGTTCTTCCTTACAGGTAGCGGTAGACGTCATCGAGGGAGATGCCGCGGGCGATAAGCATCACCTGGAGATGGTAGAGCAGCTGGGATGCTTCGAGGGCAACCTGATCGTCCGATTCGTATTCGGCCGCGATCCACACTTCACCCGCTTCTTCGATGATCTTCTTGCCGATAGCATGGATGCCGGCGTCGAGTTCGGCGACGGTACCGGAGCCCTCGGGGCGGTCGGCGGCCTTCTGGCTCAGCTCTGCGAACAGGTCTTCGAAGTTCTTCACCCCGCCAGTTTAAGCCCTCAAGCCCCGGGGAGCCTACCGGCTCGACGCCGTGAGACCACGGCCACGCTAACGGACGATCTCCGTTGTCATGGCGTCCTCTGCCGGGACAGGCACGGACAGGATGCCGATGCGGGACATGAAGTCGCTCATGTCGGCCCAGCGCTGGATGTCCTGCGCGCCGACGGTGCCATCGCCTCGATAGAGGGGCAGTGTCGCCTCGAACGTGAGGGCCGCCGCCTCACGCACCTGCGGGTCGCTCATACCGGGCACGTAGCCGGTCACGATATCGAGAGTCTCCTCCGGGTTCGCCTCCGCATAGTCGAGTGCCATCTCGACGCCCTCGAGGACCGCGCGATAGGCGTCGGAGTTCTCGTCGAAGGAATCGACCATGGCGGACAGGCCGGGCCCGATCAGCGGCAGGTCGGGAGCCAGGTCGATCGTGCGCACCGCGAAGCCCTGGGCTGACATCGCCACAGCATCGTTGTTGACGAAGCCGATGACGGCATCGACATCCCCGCGCGACAGCGCCGCCATCTGGGTGAAGCCGATCGAGTCGACCGTGACGTCCTCGAGGCCGTAGGCGTCGATCATCGCGAGCAGGCCGAAATAGTTCTCCCCATACTCCCCCGGTATCCCCACGCTCTTCCCCTCGAGGTCTACCGGGCTCTCGATGGCGGAATCCTCGGGGACGATGAGGGTGACGGGATAGGTCTGGTAGAGGGTGGCGAAGTTCTTCGCATCCACGCCCTCCGCGCGAGCGAACATCACTTCGTCCCCGCCGGCGAACACAATGTCCTCCTCCCCCGTCGTCAGGGCCGTGAACAGGGGCTCCTGGGCGCCGTGGTGGCGCAGCTCGACGTCGACGCCAGCATCCTCGAAGAATCCCTGGTCGAGGGCGACATAGAAGGGGAAGAACTGGACATCGGGAACGTAGGACAGTCCCACGGTCAGACCATCATCATCCCCGCCGGAGCAGGATGCGAGGAGTGTGAGGGCGGCGCAGGCCGCGAGAATTTTCTTCATGAGAGTCCCTTTCTGGTGATCTTCTCCACGTAGGTGAGGAGCAGATAGATGCCGACGGCGAGAATGATGAGGATGGCGATGACAGCGAAGAGCTGAGCCACGTTGGCGGTGGATCCCTGCCCGCGGGAGAGGGCCGCGCCGAGGCCGTCCCCGCCCATGACCATCTCCCCCACGACCGCGCCCGTCACGGACAGCGTGAAGCCGGTTCTGATTCCGGCAAGGATCGCGGGCGCCGCCAGGGGCAGTTCAATCGAGCGGACGAGGTCGAGCCGTCCCGCCCCGTCGAGACGAGCAGCATCGACTATGTCCTGGTCGAGCTCGCGGATGCCGAGGGTGGTGGAGATGACGACCGGGAACATGACGATGATCGTGCACAGCACGGTGATCGGCACGAGGCCGTAACCGATCCACACGACGAGGAGGGGCGCCAGTGCAACGGCAGGTATCGCCTGGGAGGCCGCAAGATAGGGGCCGAGAGTGGCGGCCACGATCGGGGATCGAGCAATCGAATATCCGAGGGGCAGGCCGATGATCGTGGCGGCAAGACATCCCAGGCCTGCCGCGAGGAGTGTTTCTCTCGCTGCCGACAGGAGGTAGCCGTCGGCGATGCCGCTCCAGAGCGTGTCCCACACGGCGCGCGGATGCGGAAGGAAGTAGGTGGGCAGGATCCCCATGTCGGCCACGACCCACCAGAGGGCGATGATGCTCAGCCCAAAGATGATCGGTGCGAAGTGTCGCAACTGTCCTCCGGCATGATTCGGGGACAGCGGGCACGCGTCGCGCACTGAGGGCGCGACAGCCTGGCGTGTTTCTCCCATCCGGACTTTGACCGTCGGTTGGGGAGTTTCACCCCATCAACCGCTTGCGCGGGTCGCGGACTTTAACCGCCGGCTCGGATTTTCACCGACCCCGAAACACGCCTCTATCGTAGCATCACGTCAGTGGCTGTGCTTGTGAGCCAGCTCCCGCAGCTGTGCGACCGAGGCGGCCGCGTCCTCCGCCTTGTAGACGGCGGAGCCTGCCACGAAGTTGTTGGCGCCCGCCTCGGCTGCCTGCGCGATCGTGTCGGCGGTGATCCCGCCATCGACCTGGATCCAGGTCTCGAGCCCCTTCTTCGCGATGAGGTCGCGCAGCCGGGCAACCTTCGGCATGACGTTCGAGAGGAACGGCTGCCCGCCGAAGCCAGGTTCGACCGTCATGCACAGCACCATGTCGAACTCGTCGAGGATGTCGATGTAGTTGTCGATCTGGGTGGCCGGGCTGAGGGCGAGACCCGCCCGTGCCCCCATGCCCCGAATCTCGCGGGCGAGACGGATCGGTGCCGAGACCGCCTCCGCGTGGAAGGTGACGGAGTCCGCTCCCGCTTCGACGAAGCCCGGAGCCCACCTGTCCGGGTCAGCGATCATGAGGTGCGCATCGATGGGGATGGGCGAATACTTCTTCGCGGCCTCGATGACGGGCACGCCCCACGTGAGGTTGGGAACGAAGTGGTTGTCCATGACATCGACGTGCGCCCAGTCGGCGTTCGAGATCTTGTCCAGCTCACCGGCAAGGTTGCCGATATCGGAGTTGAGGATCGAGGGTGAAATCAAAATGCTCATGCGTTATTTTCTCACTTCTTGATGAGGAGAGCCGCGAACATCGCGTCTGTATCATGTTCGTCCGGCCAGAGTTGGAGATACGGTCCGGAAATCGTGTCCAAAGACCCAGGGATCACCATGGTGCGCGCCACATCGACCGTGTCGAGGACGTCGACGCGATCGGTGAACTGGTTGACGATGTCGAGCGTTTCGCGCACGTCCGGGGAGCACGTCGAATAGCAGATGAGGCCGCCGGGGCGGGCAGCATCGATCGCCGCCGCCAGGAGGCCGGCCTGCAGCTCCATCATCCCCTCAGCGTCACCGGGGGTCTTCCGCCACCGCGCCTCGGGGCGCCTGCGGAGGGAGCCGATGCCGGAGCAGGGAGCGTCGACGAGGACGCGGTCGAAGCGGTTGGGCTCTTCCCGTGCGAGAGTACGACCATCACCCTCGCGAAGCGCCACAGCATCCCCGAACGGAGCCACAGCATTGGCGACCAGGTCGAGACGGTGATCGTGGAGCTCGTTGGCGAAAACCCGGACGTTCCGGCCCTGGACGAGACCGGCGATCGTGGCTGTCTTGCCGCCAGGACCGGCACACATGTCGAGCCATTCCTCATCGCGTCCCTCGAGGGGGGCGCCCGCGAGGAGGTGGGCGACAAGCTGCGACCCTTCATCCTGCACCCCGGCGCTCTGGTCGCGGATCGACTGCATGCGTCCCGGGTTGCCCCGTTCGAGGACGATCGCGTCGGGCATGAGGACGCCGTCGAGGGGCGTGGCGCGTGCCTCGCGAGCATCGTTCATCACCGTCTCGCGGGACACGGCGCGGGGCGCGATCGCGACGCGGGCGGGCTCGTTGTTCGCCGCGAGCACGTCGCCGAGATCGGCAACGGTGCGCCCGGATGCGACGAGAGACTTCTCGTACACGTCGAGGATCCACTCGGGGTGGGAGGTCTGTGCGGCCAGGACGGCCTTCGGGCCCTGGTCAGCGAGTTCCGCTGCGAGTGCTTCGTCCCATTCCGCTGCGGTGCGTTCGGAGATGCGATGCATGACGGCGTTGACGAACCCGGACGCTCCCGAGCCCACCTCGTTGCGCGCGAGGTTGACCGTCTCGTTCATGGCCGCATGGATCGCGACATCGAGTCCCTGGATCTGGTGGGCACCGAGGCGGAGGATGTCGATGACGAGGGGGTCGATCTCCTCGAAGGGACGACCCTGGACGCACATCCGAATAATCGCGTCCCATCTCCCCTGCATGCGCAGCGTCCCGTAGGTGAGGTTCGTGGCGAAGCCGCGTCCCTTCCCGGAGAGATTGGCGCGCTTGAGGGTGGCGGGCAGGGCGATGTTCGCGAAGGCGCCGTCGCGCACCTGTTCGAGTACGTCAAGGGCGACAAGTCTCGCCGGATCGGATTCCATGCGCCCGGGGCGCCACGTCGAAGGTCTCTCGTCAGTCATGAATCCCAGACTACCGTTTCACGCAGGCCCCGGGCCCAGTCCGATGCCGACATCCATGGTTTGCCGGGAGGTGCGATCCGGTCGAGCCTCAGGGCCCCCTCCCCCGTTCCCAGGAGCACGTCCCCGCCCTCGACGCGGATCTCTCCGACAGGCACGCCCACGTCGACCGGGATCGCTGGGCCGATCTTGACCCGCTCCCCCCGCCACGTCGTCCACGTGCCCGGATTCGGCGTGAATCCGCGGATGTGTGCGTCCAGTTCGCGGGCCGGGCGGTTGAGGTCGAGCCTGCCGTCGTGCCCGGTGAGCTGGGGTGCGTGGCTCGGTTCGCCCTCCTGGGGCGTCGGTGAAGCAGTGCCGGCCTCGATCCCCGCGAGTGTGCCCGCCAACAGCTCGGCACCATCGCGGGAGAGCCGCTCGAGGAGGTCACCGGCCGTCTCGCGGTGACCAATCTCAACCTCGACCATGTCATAGACGGGGCCCGTGTCCAGGCCCGCCTCGATCTGGAAGGTCGCGATCCCTGTCGTGGACTGCCCGGAGGCGATGGCGTACTGCACGGGGGCTGCTCCCCGCCACTGCGGCAGGAGGGAGAAGTGGAGGTTAATCCAGCCGTGCGCGGGAACGTCCAGGAGCGCGCGGGGAATGATCAGACCGTAGGCGACAACCGCGACGGCCTCCGGCTCGAGCCTGGCGATCTCTTCCTGGATCTCGGGTGCCTTGAGGGTGGCCGGCGTGAGAACGTTCAGGCCGAGCTCTCGCGCCGCGGCCTCGACCGGGGAGGGGGTGAGCACGCGCTTGCGCCCCACGGGGGCGGGTGCACGCGTGAGAACGCCGACGATCTCATGCTCGGAGGCGAGACGGGTGAGTGAGGGGACTGCGGTGACCGGGGTGCCGGCGAAGATGATGCGCATGGCTCCAGTCTACGGCCGTGCGCTTATCCGGCGCTGTCACGGGCTCCCGCGCGTGAGCGTGCCGCGCCGACAGGAGAGTGGAAGCCTCGAGCAGCTGCGGACTGGTCTTCACCCTCATCTGTTCCGTGCGACAATATCAGCGCAGAGTCGCACGAACATGGAGGACACATGGATACGTTACCCGAGCAGGCACCAGCACGGTCGGCGCGCTTGGCACGGAGCGTCCGGATACTCGCCCTCATCATCGTGCTTCTTCTCGCCCTCATCACGGCCGGCATCATCGCCTTCGTGAAAGGCGACTACCTCGGTGTGTCGACGGAGTCGCGCAACTCGCAGGTCGTGCAATCCCTCGACCGTGACGAGGAGATCGTCCTCCTCGGGCTCGGAGTCCAGGGCATCGCCGAGGAGCGCGTGGCCCGCACCGTGTTCGGGCAGACGGTTCCCGGCAGCGGACGCACCCTCTTCCTCCAGTACACGTTCCGCGCGAAGCTGGGAATCGAGGGCGACGATGTCATCATCGAGCCGAAAGGCGATGACACGATCCTCATCACCGTTCCCGAGTTCATCTTCATCGGACACGAAGACATCACGTTCAAGACCGCCCTCGAGGACAACGGCGTCCTCAGCTGGGTGACCCCCGATATCGATACGCCTGACGTCATCAACGACATCCTGACCGACGAGACGATGCAGGAACATGTCGATGCGAATCGTGACATCCTCGAGGATCAGACGGAGATGTTCTACACGAGCATCATCGCCACGGTCGATCCGGCGATCAGGGTCGTCTTCGACTTCCGCGGCTCCTCAACGTCCTGACCATCCCACCAAGACCCTGCCCAACGGATGTGAGGCGGAACCACGCGCCGGGTTCTGCCGCAGCGGTTCGCTATCGGGGTCCGGGGAATATCTCTACGAAAATTCACGCTAAGAGGCCTTGGTAGTAATGGGGACGGATTGAGCGCTAAGCCTCCAGGGTCGCTTTGGCGGTGGGGCGCCGTCCGATACTTGCCTTGTTGAGGTGCCCGTAGATGGTGGAGCGCGGGACCTGGAGGAGGTCGGCGATGCGTTGGACCGTATGGGTCCCCGCGTCGTAGAGCTGCTGGGCGTGGTGGACCTGGTCGGGGGTGAGCTTCGGGCGTCTTCCGCCTGTTCGCCCGCGGGCGCGGGCGGCGGCGAGTCCGTCGCGGGTGTTGGCGACGATGAGTTCTCGTTGCAGTTCGGCCAGGACGGAGAGCATTCCGAACATCGCGCGTCCTTCCGCGGCGTGTCGCCGATAGGTTCGGGATGTCGTCAAATGACCGTTTCTCGACATGCTACGTCCGGTTGCGGTGTGTCCCGGTTAGCCCGGTCAGTCGCCGTCCCGGGAGGGAACGGCACGAAGCGTGCCGAGGGCATACAGAACAACTCCCGCGGTGACAAACACATCTGCCAGGTTGAAGGTGGCGAACCACCCGGTGTGCAAGTAGTCCACCACGCCGCGCCCGTCCAGCCGTTCAATGAAATTGCCGAGTGCCCCACCGAGCAGCAGCGTCGCGCCCGCTCGGGAGATCCTGCCCATGGCAGGTGCCGAAGAAACTGCATAAAAGGTCAGTGCGGCGATGATCAGCCCGGTGACCACCACGACGACCCAGGAGGGAAGGTCCGCTCCAAGGCTGAACGCGACGCCCGGGTTATAGAGCAAACGGAAATTGATCAGCCCCAGGTCGCTCGTTGCACCGTTGGAAAGCAAGGTTTCCGCAAAAGCCTTGAGGACCAGATCGACGGCGGCCAGCGCAACCGCGCCAAGTCCCATCACTGTCCTGACCGTGTGCGCTCCCCGCTTCCTGGGAGCGGCCGCCTCGGTGGCATTGAGGCTCATGCCGCAGGCTCCAGGGACGGAACCGGCTGCGTACTTTTCAGTGCGGCCTTGCCGCTGATCCGGCCGGCTCGGACACCGTTGGCGATCACGACGATTTCTGCCAGCTCGTGGATGAGGACCACCGCAGCCAACCCGAGGACACCGAAGAGGGCCAAGGGGATCAGTGCGGCAATCAGCAGCAGGGACAAGCCCACGTTCTGGAGCATGATGCGCCGGGTGTTGCGCGCGTGGTCCAGTACCTGGGGCAGGTGGTTCAGGTCCTCGCCCATCAGGGCGATGTCTGCGGTTTCGATGGCCACGTCGGCGCCCATGGCACCCATCGCGATTCCGCTATCGGCCGTGGCCAGGGCGGGGGCGTCGTTGACGCCGTCCCCGACCATCGCGGTGGGCTGCCGGGACTGGAGCGTTCGGATGATCTCTGCCTTGTCCTCGGGGCGCAGATCGGCATGGACTTCGGTGATGCCTGCGGTCTGGCCCAGGGCCGTTGCGGTGATGACGTTGTCCCCGGTAAGCATGACCGTGGTGTATCCGGCCGCGGTGAGTCGGCTGATGACCTCGCGGGCCTCGGGGCGCAGCTCGTCACGAACGCCGATGGCACCGATGACCTGCCCGTCCTCCTCAATGAGCACCGCGGTGGCACCCGCGTGCTGCATCCTCTCGATGTCCGAGGCCAAGGCACCGGCATCGATCCATCCCGGGCGGCCGAGTCGGACACGCTTGCCGTCGAGCCGCCCCTCCAGACCCGCCCCGGGAATCGTGTCAACGTCGGTGACCGAAGCCCGGCCGGTGGTCGAGGCGAGGATGGCGCGGGCCAACGGGTGTTCGCTGCGGGATTCCAGTCCCGCCGCGAGGGCAAGGACTCGTTCCCGGGTCGCGGAACCGGTGCCCACAACCTCGATCACCGAAGGCTTGTTCCGGGTCAATGTTCCGGTCTTGTCCAGGGCGATGGTGCGGATCTTTCCCAGGGCTTCCAACGCTCCGCCGCCCTTGATGAGCACCCCGATCCGGCTGGCGGCCCCGACGGAGGCCACCACGGTCACGGGCACGGAGATGGCCAGCGCGCACGGCGAGGCCGCAACCAAGACGACCAGGGCGCGTTCGAACCACAAGGCCGGTTCCCCGACGATGAAGCCGAAGACGATGATCAGGGCAGCGGCGATCAGGATGCCGGGGACCAGTTTCTTGGCAATGGAGTCGGCCAGTCGTTGGCCCGGGCCCTTGCGGGATTGCTCGGCCTCGACGATGTGCACGATCCTGGCCAGCGAGTTGTTCTCCGCGGTGCTGGTGACTTCAATTTCAAGCGGGCCGGTGCCGTTGATGGAACCGGCGTAGACCTCGGAGCCGGGACCGACCTCGACGGGAACGGATTCGCCGGTGAGCGCCGAGGTATCCAGCGAGGTTCGCCCGGCGACGATCCGCCCGTCGGTGGCCAGGCGTTCCCCTGGCCGGACGACCATGCGATCCCCGGGGACCAAGTCGGCCGGGGAAACTGTTACCTCGATGCCATTGCGCAAGACCCTGGCCTCGGCCGGAACCAGATCCAGCAGCGCCCGCAGGCCACGTCGGGTCTTGGCCAGGGAGTATTCTTCAAGGCCCTCGGAAATCGCGTAGAGGAAGGCCAGCATGGCCGCTTCCTCGAACTGGCCCAGTGCCACGGCCCCGACGGCGGCGATCGTCATCAGCGTACCGACGCCGATCTTTCCCTTGAACAGGCGCCGGAGCGTGGAGGGAACAAACGTCCAGGCAGCAACCACCAGTGCACCGAGTTCCAGGGGCAGTGCCACGCCCCGGGGGCCTCCCGCCAGCGAGGTGATCCACGCCGCCAGGAGCAGCACACCGGCCACGGCTGCCGCCCGGACCTCGGTTACCTGCCAGAACCCCGGGGCTTCTTCGGCTTCACCGGTTTCGGTTGTCTCGTCGCTGCATCCGCAGGCGTCGCTCATCGGGCATTCTCCTGTTCACTCATCGGGGCGGTGGTGCTGTCGGGACCATAGTTCGGGCACAGGCTGACAGCGTTGCCGGTGGAGGCAAGCAGGATTTCGGCCTGGGCGAGCATGTCCATCAGCTCCGGGCGGGACAGCGAGTAGTACACGCTGCGGCCCTGGGAGCGTCCCTCGACCAGGCCGCAGTCGCGCAGGCAGGCCACGTGCATCGAGGCCGTGGATTGGGGCAGGCCCAGCTCACGGGTGAGGTCGCTGACCCGCACCTCGCCGCCGGACATGCGCTTGACGATCTTGAGTCGGATCGGGTCACCGAGGGAACGGAACAAGGCGGCCGCGGGGTCCAGCCCGCACGCGTCCACCGGAGCATCTTGACTGATCAGCATATACTGATGATATCATACTTTGCTGATCATTGATTCAAGCGTCAGGCCGCAGGGGTGCCCCTGCGGTGTTCGCCTCGAAAGATCATGAACCCTTTGTGCAGCCGATCCTCTGATGGCGGATTTTGCAAATGACAGTCCCAGTCAAGGTTCCCCTTGCGGGCGGGGATATGTTCAGGGAAATGTTGCCTCGTTTAGGTCTCCAGGTCCTCATCGGGGTTCCTCAATGGCCGAAGTTCCGTTCCTGTGGCGCCTGCAGTGAAAGAGTAGCGGCCCAGCATATTGATGTGTTCCGAGACCAGCGGCGACAGGCGATGCACGTCCTCGTCTGCAACGTTGTGGCCGCGGTCGCGGAGCCCGGTCAGTGCGGCTTCCAGGTAGCGGGTGTTCCACAGGATGACGGCGTTCAGGACCAGGCCAAGCGCTCCGAGCTGGTCTTCCTGACCTTCCCGGTAGGACTGCCGTATCTGGCCCCTCCTGCCGTGGAAGATGAGTCTGGCCAGGGCATGCCGGGATTCCTGCACAGTCAACTGGGTATGAATCTGCCGGCGGTACCCTCATCGGCATCGATGAAGTCCAACAGATGCTCGGTCTTGGCAATCCGCCCATACTGTCAACGACGCGTGAATAATGACCCTTAAACGACGGGTGAATGTTGACCCCTCTGTTCCATGCTAGGAGGCATGATCACAGTGGAAGACTGGGCCGAGATTCGTCGTCTGCACAAGGCTGAGCACGTACCGATTAAAGAGATCAGTCGTCGGTTAGGGATTGCAAGGAATACAGTGCGTCGAGCACTAGCTGCCACCGAGCCGCCGAAGTATCAGCGACCATCAACAGACCCCTGTTGTGGATGGCTATGAGGTGGAGATACGCAAGCTATTACGTGTGTATCCGACAATGCCGGCAACTGTGATCAAAGAGCGGCTCGGCTTCCCATACTCGTTGACGGTGTTGAAGGACCGGGTGCGGCAGATCCGTCCTGAGTATGTGGGAGTTGATCCGGCTGATCGCCTGGTTCATGAGCCCGGACAAGCAGCACAGATGGACCTGTGGTTTCCCCAGACGAGGGTCCCCACCGGAGCTGGCACTGCGCTCGTGTTCCCTGTGCTGGTGATGACACTGACTTTCTCACGGTTCTTATCTGCGGTGATGTTGCCCTCGCGCCGTTCAGGGGATCTGTTGGCCGGGATGTGGCATCTGATTCATGGGGTTGGGGCAGTCCCTAAGACTTTGGTGTGGGATCGTGAGGCAGCGATCGCGCCGAAAGGTAAGCCGTTAAGCCCGGTCGCAGGGTTTGCTGGAACGTTGGCTACGAGGATGGTGATTGCCCCACCGCGAGATCCTGAATTTAAAGGGATGACCGAGCGTAACAATGGCTATATTGAGACATCGTTCCTGCCTGGCCGGGATTTCACCGGTGCTGCTGATTTCAATACTCAGCTCACCACCTGGCTTGGGACGGTGGCGAACCAGAGGCATATCCGCTCGTTAGGGGCACGGCCAATCGATATGCTCGAGCAGGACCTGGCGGCCATGACGGTGTTGCCTCCGCACCCGCCCAGTACGGGTTTGAACGAGAGGGTCCGTCTGCCACGTGACTATTACATTCGCGTGGACGGTAATGATTACTCTGTCGATCCGCGGATGATCGGCAGGCTGATCGATGTCACCACAACATTGACAACAGTCCAGGCCCGTAGCCAGGGCATGCTCGTTGCCCAGCATCAGCGGTGCTGGGATTCTCATAAGACGATCACCGACCCAGACCATGTGGCGGTGGCTAAGCAGCTGCGTGCGCACTACAACCAGCAGTCAGTGCGCCCGATCGCTGTTCCACGCGGGATTGAGGTCCCCACTCGTGATCTGGCGGTCTATGACACGATGTTCGGTCTGGGCCTGCCCGAGCAGGAGACGGTGGCATGAACACAGCAATCGATAAGAATATTGCACATTTAGTCAAAGCGTTAAGGACTCCGACAATCGGACGGGTCTATGCCGACCTGGCCGATCAGGCTCGCCAGGCAGGGTGGTCTCATGAAGAGTACCTCGCAGCCGTCCTGGATCGGCAGGTCACTGACCGTGAAGCCAACGGAACCTCCCTGAGGGTCGCAGGAGCCCACTTTCCTGGCATCAAAACTCTTGAGGAGTTCAACACCGACTACCAGCCAGGCCTGCGCCGTGACGTGCTGGCTCACCTGGCAACGTGCAGCTTTGTCGCCAAAGCCGAGAATGTGATCCTGCTCGGCCCTCCCGGGGTCGGTAAAACACATTTGGCAATCGGCTTGGGAATCAAAGCCTGCCACAGCAGTTACCCCGTCGCTTTCGACACCGCCAGTGGTTGGGCCAACCGCCTCACCGCAGCTCATCACAGTCCTACAGGCATCGAAGCCGAGCTCAAACGTCTGCGCCGCTACCGACTGCTCATCATCGACGAGCTAGGCTATCTGCCCTTTGACTCCCAGACCGCGAACCTATTCTTCCAACTCGTCGCGGCCCGCTACGAGCAGGGCTCAATCCTCATCACCTCGAACCTGGCCTTTGGTCGGTGGGGTGAAATCTTTGGTGATGACATTGTTGCTTCAGCCATGATCGATCGTCTTGTCCATCATGCCGAAGTGCTGCCCCTGGACGGAGAGTCCTACCGCACCCGTACCCGCAGAGAACTGCTCACCGACAAAGACCACCAAACAAAATAATGAACAGGGGGTCAATTTTCATCCGTCGCCAGGGGGTCAATATTCACCCGTCGTTGACACATACTCCGCCAACGCCTTCCCGAGCAGCGTCGGTGCCCCGCCTCCCTGGGTGACCCGCAGGACTTCCGAGGCGCGCACGGTCCCGGCAGTCAGGGACCCGGCAAGGCGGAGCATGTCCGGCCAGTTCGCCGTAATGAGATCCAGGTTGATCCGGTTGCGACCGGCCACCGCGTTCAACTTCCCATAATCGGCCGTGGCGTCAATGCGCCAGAACCGCTGGTCCGGCAACCCGGCCAGACGGGGCGAGAACCGATATCCGAGCAGCGTGAAAAGCCCGAAGACCTGGTCCGAATAGGAGGCCGTATCGGTGGCGACCATCTCGGGGCGTTGGCCACCATCAAGATCGAGCAGCCCATCCAAAATATGCAGGGAATCGCAGACCGTTCCCGGAACCACGACGGCGCCCAACCCGGAGACCTGGTCGTTGAGATAGTTCAGCCAGGTCAAGCCGCGACCTTGGCCAAAGTAGCGCGGATTCGCCCCGGCATTGACGGTGGCCACCGGCACCACGAACCGCATCCCATCAACGGACGCCAACAGGCCTGTGCCCCAGCGCTGCGCGAGTCCGAGACCGGACTGGGCCTGGATCAGCCGGGCGTTGGCAGCGCGAAGCGTATCGGCACGCACATAGTTTTGGTCAACGTGGCTCAGGCGTCCACGTGTCAGGGCGGGGCGGCCATCCCTGACCACCGGTGTGAGCCCGACGTTGCAGGCCTCGGCCACCAGGATGGCGGCGACGGAGACATCAAGCTGGCCCATCCTCGCGGAGGCCTCCGAGACGTGGCTGAATTCCGAGAGGAACCCCGTCCAGGAATGCACTTCCAGCAGCACATCGGGCAGATCCACACGCGGCAGCATCCCGGAGACCAGCCCCCGCAACTGCGTCAAGGACTCCGGGACCGTCTTGGCCTCCAGGGGTGAGAGGTGGACCTTGCCGGCATCATCAATCCGTACCGTTGGATTGTCGGCCAACTGCACGGCCGCCGCACGATAACGGGCATCAAGGCGGTGGCGCACACCAGCCAGATGCTCCATTGGCTCTTCGGGCAGCTGGAGTGCCCTCAAGGTCTCGTTTTTGGTGGCCTGCCACGCCGGATCGGTCAGCAACCGCGCCCGAGGGTCTCCCCAGCGCCGCCCGCCCACCACGAAGATGTCCCTGCGCCGCAGCGCCTTGTGGACGGCCCCCGTCACCGCCACCGTGTAGGCCTTGCGGTCGATTTCCTCCGAAGCCGTGACAAGGCGCTGCCACGTCGGAGAGAGGACGGACAGATCAACCTAGGCAGGGTCTTTCTTGCGACCGTCCAGAACCTCTGGCAGTGCCGTCAGCGCCGCCAATGTTGGCGTCCCACCCGCGGTGGCCCCGAAGGGTGCCGCTGCGGCCAACGCCGGCAGGAACGAGCGCACGGTGGCGAACCGACGCAGCATCTGCCCCGCAGTGTCAGCCTCGGCACCCTCGGGATGCACCACTTCGTTCACCACCTCCAGCGCGGCGCGTAGCTCGGACAAGGAAACCTGATCGGCCAGCACCGAGGCGGCCTCTGCTCCGGAATATTCCGTGTTGTCCAACACCTCGACCAGTGTTTTCGCGGCCTTCGCCAATTGCAGGGAGGCCTTGGACAAACGGGGCAGGGACTTCAACCGGGCGGCAGCGGATTCCCTGGTTGCCTTGCGCAGAACGCGTTCAGTAACAATAGCGTCCAGGGCATCACACAAATCATCGGCAACCTCCGACGTCAATGCCCGCACGGCACAAAGCAGTGTCGCACCCCGGCGCTGTCCCGATAGTCCTCGAAGCGATGAGGCCTTGCCCGCCAACCCGTAGCGGGCCAGGGCATTCATCCGTCCCTCGGGGATCATCTCCACATCAATGGACCCGGCACCCAGAGACCGCAAGCGACCCAGCCGCTCCAACTGCCGCAAGAATTCCGGCACCGAGACCCTCGAAGGACCGGTCCGCAGCCGTTCCCACGCGGTCAACCGCGACCCATCCCCAACGCGAAGCAGACCTTCCAATTCCAGAATCAAGGCGGGGCCGGCAGCGTCAACCAGCATGGAATGGAGGCGGTAATTTGCTCCGGAACGGATCTCCAAAACCAGTCGTGTCAACGTGGAGACGCCGGGGAGAAGGACCTTGCGCTCACGCAGCCAGAGCGCCGCCCGTTCAAACAAGCGCACCGGTCCCTCCGACGAAGTCCAGGCCCGGGCCTCCAGAAACAGCCTCAGCTCTTCGTACCTGGCCGGATCGGAGAAATCCGCATACCCGTACACGGTGGAGATTTCCGCGGCGTGCTCGTACTCGGTCTGTCCCCGCTGCGCATACAGCTTGAGCACGGAAGCATCGGCAATGCCCAGCTGCCCGGCCAGGGATTCCACCACCGGCCACGGAACAGCCAATGGATCCGTCAAAAAGCGTCCGGCTACCCGTACCGTGATCAGTTGGACAGCAAATCCCAGGCGGTTGTGCATTCCCCGGCGGCGACCAACCACCGACAAATCGGCATCGTCCAACCAACAGAAACGTTCCAGGTCCTCCGCCGGTACCTCGTCGGGGAATCCGCCGAACCCTGCGACCTGCTCATCACTTAGAAAATCGACCGCCATGGAACCCATTCAACAGGCCGCTGACTCCTTAGCGTGAATTTTCGGGCGATTCTTCCCCAGACCCCCTATCAGGCAGGGATCACAGGATCGGATCTGCTTCGATGCGGATGGCGAGCTGACCCAGATCCTGGAGAGTATCGCGCAGCACGCCAGCAAGCCTGACCGCGGGCGCCTCCTCGTGGAGATAAACAGTGATTCCAGTGTCATCGACCGTGGGGCCGACGAGATGGATGCCGCGGGCGAAGACCTGCCGCCCGCCTCCCGAGAGGAGGGCCGCGATGCTCTGCTCCGGCGGGGCCTCCCCCTCCAGGCGTGCGGCGACTCCCCCGAGGAGGCGCTGCAGGTCTGTCTTCTGGCCCGAGATGAGGAACCAGCGATGATAGGGCGGCTGGCCGAGAAGCTCACGCTCCTCCCGCAGGCCCCCCACGTCGAGTGACCGCGAGGCGAGAGCATGGGCGAGATGTGGGGGGACTCCTCCCGTGAGGAGCACATGCCCCGACACGCGGGACGCGACACGAGCCCACCGACCCACCGCCTCGATCTCAGCATCGAGGGACAGACTGGCGAGACGCGCCCCAGCATCCACGATCACCGCGGCCGCGAACTCACGGTCGGGTTCGGCCCCCGGGGTGGCAACCACGAGCGGCATCGACGACTCCTCCGCACCGCTGCGCAGCGTATCAACCCCGACATCGGGGAAGGCGGCCGCAATCTCCTGGGCGATCCGAGACGAACCGCGAGAGACGGCCCGCAGGTTGCGAGACCCGCATGCGCACCGCCAGTCCGCGTCCCCGCACGTGCCGCAGGCGGCATGACTGCCCGCCGTGGGCACCGCGATCGCGGAACCGCACTGGCGGCAGGCTGCTCTCGTATGGCAGTGAGCACACGCCAGGGCCGGGACGTAGCCTGCCCGCGGGGCGGAGACGATAACGGGCCCCTTCTCGAGACCGGACCGTATCGTCGCGAACGCCGCTGGAGGAAGAAGACCCCGCTGATCGCCCTCCCACTGCTCGGCACGCGTCACGGACGGCCACGATCCTCCCACGACCGTCGGGACGTCGGCCGTGCCCAGGCGAGGCGGGAAGCTGAACCTGAGGAACGTTCGCTGCCCCTTCCTCATCCGCACCACCTCATCAGCCCACAGGTAGGGGCTCCGCTTGTCCCTCATCGCACCGTTGTGCTCATCGACGACGATTAGCAGCCCAGCATCGATCGGTGCGAACGCGGCGGCACGCGTCCCGATGACGACCCGGGCCCGGCCCCGATAGACCGAGAGGAAGTGACGGTAGCGGATCTCTGGGGAGGAGCCCGCTTCGATGATGGCAAGGGGTTCGCCGGGCAGGCGCTGCGAGAGGGCTTGGCGGCATCGGGCCACCTCCACACCGGTGGGCACGACGATGAGAGCGCAATCGCCTCGGGACAGCGCTCCCTGCACTGAGGCGGCAATCGCCGACCACGTGTCACGCCCCGCCGACACGAGAGTCTCTCTCCCATCAAGGGCGATACCGAACGGCAGCACTCCCGGATCCGCAACATCAGCGAACATGACGCCAGGAAGCCCCGAAACCGCTTTCTCGGCCCGAGCATGGCGCGGGGGCACCGCGCCCCGCAGCACATCATGGCGCGAGCACACGTTCCGTTCAGCCACGCGATCTACCAGGTCGAACAGTTCCGGGGTGACAACCGGCTCACCTACGACCGCGAGGAGCGGTTTCAGCGTCTTCGCGTCCGTCGTGTCCGCTCGTTCGCGGAGGAAGCCCGTCAGCCTCTTGGCTCCGAACTGCACTCGTACCCGCACACCCGGCTTCGCCCGCGAGTCGAGCTCCTCGGGGACGAGATAGTCGTAGAGCTTGTCGGGCCAGGAGAAGGGGGTGTCGAGGATGATGCGGGCGACGGGCCGATCGACCGGACCGTCGACGGTGCGCACAGCCCGCTCTGCCGTGAGGAGAGCGGGCTGTGTCGGCAGGTCGAAGAGAGTGTCAGACACTCGAGCGGGTCACCCCTCGCCCATCTCCTCGAGCACCGCGAGCAGCGGGCCGACCCGATCGGTCTGTTCCCACGTGAACTCGGGCAGCTCACGGCCGAAATGTCCGAACGAGGACGTGAGCGCATAGATGGGGCGCTTGAGCTGGAGGGCGTCGATGATCGCGAGGGGACGCAGGTCGAAGACCTTCGTCACGGCAGCCGCGATCCGCTCGACCGGGATCGTGTTCGTGCCGAAGGCATCGATGCGGACGGAGACGGGATGCGCTTGTCCGATCGCGTACGCGACCTGGACCTCGCAGCGCTCCGCCAGGCCGGCCGCCACCACGTTCTTCGCAACCCACCGGGCCGCGTAGCAGGCGGACCTGTCGACCTTCGACGGGTCCTTCCCGGAGAAGGCGCCCCCGCCGTGGCGGGCCATGCCGCCGTACGTGTCGACGATGATCTTCCGCCCGGTCAGGCCAGCATCGGACATGGGGCCGCCGATGACGAAGCGTCCCGAGGGGTTGACGAGGATCGTCATGTCCGTGCGGTCGAGGTGGTCCGCGTACTCGTCGAGTATGGGGGTGATGACGTGCTCGGTGATCGCCGTCCGCAGCGCGTCCTGCGTGACATCCTCATCGTGCTGGGTGGAGACGACGACGGTGCCGACACTGACCGGCTTGTCCGACTCGTCATAGTTGATGGTGACCTGGGTCTTGCCGTCCGGGCGCAGCCCGGCAACGGTGCCGTCCCGGCGCACCTGCCACAGCCTCTCGGCCATGCGGTGGGCGAGGAAGATCGGCATCGGCATGAGCACGTCGGTCTCGTTCGTGGCGTAGCCGAACATGAGGCCCTGATCGCCCGCTCCCTCCTGGGAGTACTTCTCCACCTCCCCGTCGGCGGATCGCGCTTCGAGCGAGTTGTGGACGCCGTTGAAGATGTCCTGGGACTGTTGCCCGATGGAGACGGAGACGCCGCACGAGCGACCATCGAAACCGACCTCGGACGAGTCGTAACCGAGATCGAGGAGCGCTTCGCGGACGACCTGGGGGATCTCGACATAGCTGTCTGTGTTGAGCTCGCCGGCGACGTGGACGAGGCCCGTCGTCACCATCGTCTCGATCGCGACTCGTGCGTGCGGATCCCGGGTGAGGATCGCATCGAGAATCCGGTCGGAAATGAGGTCACAGACTTTATCGGGGTGGCCGGCTGTGACTGATTCAGAGGTAAAAGGTTGCACGGTTGACAAGCCTAGTCTCCAGTCCTGGAAGAAATAATGGTGTTGATGACGACTCCCGCCATCTGAGACTTGCTCCCGACCGCTTCTGCACGGATCTCGCCGAAACGGTCCAGGATGGTGATTGCTGTCTCGACGTCGCCGAAGCCGCTCGTCTCTCCGACGCGGTTGACGACGAGAAGGTCGGCGCCCTTCTTCTTCGCCTTCGCGCGCCCATAGTCGAGGACCGAGCCGTGCTCGTCCCCCGTCTCCGCGGCGAAGCCGACGACGTAGGCGCCATGGTCGCGATCGGATGCGAGGCCGTGAAGAATGTCGGGGTTCTCCACGAGATCGAACTCGGGCACGGTGCCGTCCTTCTTCAGCTTCGACTCGGTCGCGGTCGCGGGGCGGAAGTCGGCAACGGCGGCCGTCATGATGACGACCTGCGCACCGTCCGCCAGACGCACCATGTGGGCCTGCAGCTCGCGCGCCGAGCCTGCTTCATGGATGGTGATGGTGGGATGGTGGGGCAGCAGGGCCGCGTCCACGTTGCAGGCGACGAGATCGACTGATGCTCCCCGATGGGCGGCCGCGAGGGCAAGCGCGATCCCGAAGCGTCCCGTCGACCGGTTCCCGAGGAACCGGACAGGATCGATCGGTTCGCGCGTCCCGCCCGCGGAGATGACGAAGCGCTGCCCTGCCAGATCCTGGGGGCTGAGCAGGCCCAGTGCCGCCTGGGTGATGTGCTCCGGCTCGGGCAGCCTGCCCACGCCGGAATCCGCTCCCGTCAGCCGGCCCGAGGCGGGCTCGAGGACGACCATGCCGCGTTCGCGCAGCGTCGCCACATTCGCCTGCGTCGCGGGGTTGTTCCACATCTGCGTATGCATGGCCGGGACGACAAGGATCGGGCAGGTCGCGACAAGGGCGGTCGCTGTGAGGAGATTGTCTGCCATCCCCCACGCGAGTTTCGCGATCGTGTTCGCGCTCGCCGGGGCGATGAGGAGAAGATCGGCCTCGTCTCCGATGCGGACGTGCTCCACCCCCATCGGATCGTCGAAGACGCTCGTATGGATGGGATGACCTGTCAGGGCCGCGAACGTGCTGCTCCCCACCATCTGGAGGGCCGACTCGGTCGGCACGATACGGACGTCATGCCCGGCCTTCATGAGGAGGCGTGCGATGATCGCGGACTTGTAGGCGGCGATGCCGCCGGTGACGCCGAGGACGATGCGCGAAGGGCCCGCGGTTTGACCGTGGGCCCAGGCGTTTTCTGCCGACATCAGTTCTCGGTCGGCTTGAGAATGAGCTTGTCCTCGACCACCTCGCGCAGCGCGATCGACAGCGGCTTCTCCTCCGGGTCGGAGGCGACCAGCGGGCCGACGTGCACGACGTTGCCGTCGGCTGACATCAGCTCCTGGCGGTAGTCGTTGATCTGGCGCGCGCGGTTGGCCGAATAGACGGCAAGCGCATATTTCGAATCGACCTTCTCGAGGAGATCGTCGATGGGAGGGTCAGTAATGCCTTCAGGCTCGGGCACTGTTCCGTACATATCAGCCTTTCCGATAGCTCAACGCTTAAGTCTAGCCCACGGCCTCGATGATTGACAGGATCTCGTCGGTGGCTCGCACCACGTCATCGTTGATGACGACATGATCGAACTCGTCCGCGGCGGCAAGCTCAACCCGTGCCGTCTCCAGACGCCTCTCACGCTCAGCGGGCCCTTCCGTGCCGCGTGTCTCCAGCCGCTCTTCCAGGTCCTCGAATGTGGGGGGTGCGATGAAGATCTGCACCGCCTCCGGGAAGGACGCGCGCACCTGCCTGGCACCAGCCAGATCCACCTCGAGGAGCACGACCCGATCGTCTGCCATGGCGTCGAGGACGGGCCCACGGGGTGTGCCGTAGCGGTGGATGCCGTGGACTGTCGCCCACTCCAGCATGTTGCCGGCGCCGACCATCTCATCGAACTCATCGGGGCTGACGAAGAAATAGTGCTGTCCGTCCACCTCGCCCGCGCGCGGGGCGCGGGTCGTGGCGGAGACGGACAGCCACATCGACGGCTGGCGCTCGATCAGCTGCCGGATCACGGTCCCCTTGCCGACGGCGGTGGGACCGCAGATGACGAAAGCCCGTGACGTCATCTAGGAGAACAGCTTGACGAGAGCGGCGGCCTGGTGCGGGCCGAGCCCGCCCACGCGGCGCGATGGCGAGATGTTCGTGCGGTCCATGATGGCACGCGCCTTGGCGGTGCCGATGCCGGGCATCGACTCGAGCAGGGCTGACACGCGCAGCTTGGCGATGATCTCGTCGTTCTTTGCGAGTTCGAGCACCTCAGACAGGCGGGTTTCGCCTGCCTTGAGCGACTGCTTCAGCTCTGCACGCTTCTTCCGCGCCACCGCAGCCTTGTCAAGGGCTGCCTGGCGCTGTTCGGGCGTGAGGGAGGGAAGTGCCATTACTACTCCATGTCTTTCGAATGCACAATCCTTGTGCAGGTCACTATATGTTTAGCTGAGCGATCTCAGGGTACCAAAGGAATTTCGAACATATAGGGAACTACCACGAGGAATGAGAATCTTTTAACCGGGCGACGTCCGGACCTGCACTTAATATCGCCCGGGAAAGTGGAATGCACAGCAGATTGGTCCCTGCCAGTGCCTGGGCCTGGGCCACCGTCGCACCCTGCGCACCGACCCCCGGGGCGAGGATCATGCCGTGCAGGGAATCGACCGAGACACCCCAGTCCGCAAGCCGCTGACCTGCGGTTGCGCCGATGACGGCACCGATGGAGCCGGTCTGGCCGGGCCAGATCCGGTCATTCCACTCCCCCAGCTCGTCGAGGACGAGCTGGCCGACAGCCGGACTGCCGGCTCCCTGAATGCTCGCACCCTCGGGGTTCGATGTGACACCGAGAACAAAAACCCCGCGATCGTTCTCCCCCGCCATCTCCAAAGCCGGAGCAAGCGCCCCCACGCCGAGATAAGGGCTGAGAGTCACAGCATCGGAACCGAGGGGACCATCCCCCAGCCACGCCTGCGCATACCCCATCATCGTCGACCCGATGTCGCCCCGCTTCGCGTCCGCGATCACGAGGGTGCCCGCCTCGCGGAAGGCACCGATCATGGTCTCGAGCACGGCGAGGCCCTTCGAGCCGTGGCGCTCGAAGAACGCCACCTGGGGTTTGATGGAGGCGACGCAGCCCGCGAAGGCCTCCGTGAAGATCTCGGAGAACGTGGCCAGCCCGGCCGGGCTGTCGGGCAGGCCCCACGCCTCGAGGATCGAGGCGTGGGGGTCCGCACCGACGCAGACCGGTCCGAACGTGTCCTGGTTGGCTCTCAGCCGTGCCGCGAAGGTCACCGGTTCCGCCTGGCCGCATGCTCCTGGAGGCACATGACGTCGAAGCCTTCGCCCAGGGCCTGGATCGCCTGGACGGCCGCACCGAACTGCTGGACGGTCGTCATGATCGGCTTATCGGCAGCGGTCGTGGCGGCACGGATCTCGTAGCCGTCTGCGCGGGCTCCCGAACCGGAGGGCGTGTTGACGACCATGTCGATGAGCCCGGCCTCGATGAGGTCGTTGACGGTGGGTTCACCGTCGGGGCCCCGGCCCGCCGAGTTCTTGCGAACCTCGGTTGTCGGAATCCCGTAACGGCGCAGCAGGGCCGCCGTTCCGGAGGTCGCGTAGATCGTGAATCCCATCTCGACGAGTCCGACGATCGGGAAGATGATCGAGCCCTTGTCCCTGTCCGCGACGGAGACGAAGACATTGCCCTCCGTGGGGAGACCGCCGTAGGCGGCCGCCTGCGACTTCGCGAAGGCGAGCGGGAAGGTCGTGTCGAAGCCCATGACCTCACCCGTCGATCTCATCTCCGGGCCGAGCAGCGAGTCGACGATCCTGCCGTCCTTCGTCGCGAAACGCTTGAACGGAAGCACGGCTTCCTTGACGGCCGTGACGGGATTGATGTCGATGCGGCCGGCGTCCTGCTCGGGCAGGAGGCCGCTCTCCTTCAGCTCCGCGATCGTCGCGCCCGTCATGACGAGCGTTGCGGCCTTCGCGAGCGGAACCCCGGTGGCCTTCGCGACGAAGGGCACGGTGCGGGACGCTCGAGGATTCGCCTCGATGACATAGAGCACGTCGGAGACGAGGGCATACTGGATGTTGATGAGGCCGCGCACGCCCACGCCGGAGGCGATGGCCTCCGTGGACTGGCGGATCCTGTCGATCATGCCCTGGCCGAGGGTGAGCGGGGGCAGCACGCAGGCGGAGTCGCCGGAGTGGATCCCGGCCTCCTCGATGTGCTCCATGATCCCGCCGAGGAACAGTTCCGTCCCGTCGTAGAGAGCATCGACATCGATCTCGATCGCATCGTCCAAGAACTTGTCGATGAGGAGCGGGGCGACCTTGCGCGTCGCATCGCCCGACTGGGATGCCATCCGGTCGAGGTAGTGGCGCAGCTGCGGCTCGTCGTAGACGATCTCCATGCCGCGTCCGCCGAGAACATAGCTGGGACGGACAAGGACCGGATATCCGATGCTATCGGCCGTGGCCAGAGCCTGCTGGGCCGATGTGGCCGTCCCGAACGCGGGCGCGGGCAGGTTCGCGGCGTCGAGGACGCGACCGAACTCGCCGCGGTCCTCCGCAGCATCGATCGCCTCCGGGGAGGTGCCGAGGATCGGGACGCCTGCGGCCTTGAGATCGGCCGCGAGGGACAGGGGCGTCTGGCCGCCGAGCTGGACGATCATGCCGGCAACGGGACCCGCCTCGCATTCGGCCCGATAGATCTCGAGGACGTCCTCGAGGGTGAGGGGCTCGAAGTAGAGCCTGTCCGACATGTCGTAGTCCGTGGACACGGTCTCCGGGTTGCAGTTGACCATGACGGTCTCGTACCTGTCCCGCAGAGCCAGGGTCGCATGAACGCAGGAGTAGTCGAACTCGATCCCCTGCCCGATACGGTTGGGGCCCGAGCCGAGGATGATGACGGCGGGCTTCTCGCGGGGCGACCTCCGTCTCCATGTCGTAGCTGGAGTAGTGGTAGGGCGTCGTCGATGCGAATTCGGCCGCACACGTATCGACCGTCTTGTAGACCGGGTGAAGGTCGTAGGCGCCGCGGATCTCCCGGATCGTCTCCTCGCTCGTCGACCGCAGCTCGGCGATCTGAGCATCGGAGAAGCCATGCCGCTTCGCGGTGCCGAGAAGATCCGCGGTGAGAGCGCGAGCATTCTTGATCTCGTCCGCGAGCTCGTTGATGAGGACGACCTGGTCGAGGAACCACGGATCCATGCTCGTGATCTCGAACATCTGCTCGACAGTGGCACCGCGGTAGAGGGCGCGCTGCACCTGGTGCAGGCGATCCTCGGTCGCGAACGATGCCTGGTGGAGCAGGTCCTCGAGGCTGTCCTCGAACTCCCACGTGAAGGAGGAGTCCTTCTTGTCGATGGAGCGCATGGCCTTCTGGAGGGCCTCGGTGTAGTTCCTGCCGATCGCCATCGCCTCGCCGACAGACTTCATGGTTGTCGTCAGGCCGTTGTCCGCCGCGGGGAACTTCTCGAAGGCGAAACGCGGGATCTTCACCACGACGTAGTCGATCGAGGGTTCGAAGGAAGCCGGGGTGGATCCTGTGATGTCGTTCTGGATCTCGTCGAGCGTGTAGCCGAGAGCGAGACGTGCCGCGATCTTCGCGATCGGGAAGCCGGTCGCCTTCGAGGCGAGAGCGGAGGACCGCGATACTCGCGGGTTCATCTCGATGACGACGACGCGACCCGTCGAGGGCTCGACGGCGAACTGGACGTTGCAGCCGCCCGTGTCGACACCGACCTCGCGGATGATGGCGATGCCGATGTCGCGCAGGTTCTGGTATTCCCTGTCCGTCAGCGTAAGGGAGGGAGCGACCGTGATCGAGTCTCCCGTGTGCACGCCGACGGGGTCGACGTTCTCGATCGAACAGACGACCACAGCATTGTCTGCCTGGTCGCGGATGATCTCGAGCTCGAACTCCTTCCATCCGAGGATGGACTCTTCGAGGAGCACCTCGGAGGACGGGGAGTAGTGCAGGCCCGCTCCCGCGATCCGGCGCAGCTCGGCCTCGTTCCAGGCGAAGCCCGATCCGAGCCCGCCCATGGTGAAGCTGGGACGGACGACGACGGGATAGTTGAGCTTCTCCGCGGCCGCGAGGCATTCCTCGATGCTGTGGCAGATCTCCGAGCGTGCGGATTCGGCGCCGCACTTCTCGACGACCTTCTTGAACTCTTCCCTGTCCTCACCGGCCTGGATCGCGTCGAGGCGGGCACCGATCATCTCGACGCCATACTTCTCGAGCACGCCGAGCTCCGACAGTTCGACTGCCGCGTTGAGGGCGGTCTGGCCGCCGAGGGTGGGGAGCAGAGCGTCGGGGCGCTCCTTCGCGATGATCGACGTGAGGACATCGGCACGGATCGGCTCCACATAGGTTGCGTCCGCGATCTCCGGGTCGGTCATGATCGTGGCCGGGTTGGAGTTCACGAGGATGACACGGATGCCCTCCTCCTTGAGAACCCGGCAGGCCTGCGTCCCGGAATAGTCGAACTCACAGGCCTGGCCGATGACGATGGGGCCGGAGCCGATGACGAGGACGGAGGAAATGTCTGTGCGGCGGGGCATCAGCCCACCTCCTTCATGAGGGCGATGAAACGGTCGAACAGGTGCTCGCCGTCGTGGGGGCCAGCGGCCGCCTCGGGATGGAATTGGACGGAGAAGGCGGGCACGTCCAGGCAGCGCAGGCCCTCGACGACACCGTCGTTGAGTGACACGTGCGAGACTGCCACCTTCCCGTATCGACCATCGCCATACGGCGCGAGGGTTGCCTCATCGACCGGCATGTCAACCGCGAAGCCGTGATTGTGGGCAGTGATCTCGACCTTGCCGGTCTCCCTGTCCAGCACGGGCTGGTTGGCGCCGCGATGACCGTAGTCGAGCTTGTACGTGCCGAAGCCGAGTGCGCGTCCGAGCAGCTGGTTGCCGAAGCAGATCCCGAAGAACGGGATCCCAGCATCGAGGACGCCGCGCAGGAGTTCGATCTGATGATCGGCCGTGGCGGGATCGCCGGGGCCGTTCGAGAAGAACACGCCATCGGGGTTCAGCTCCTGGACGTCAGCCAGGGTCACCGATTCGGGGACGACCGTGACGCGCACGCCGCGCTCGGCGAACTGCCAGGGCGTACGGTTCTTGATCCCCAGGTCGACGGCGACGATCGATGCGACAGGTTCGAGGCCCTCGAAGTCCCCGCGGGGCTCCACGACGTACGTGGTCTTCGTCGAGACATCGGCCGCGAGCTCCGCGCCGGACATGGCCGGGGAGTCGTTGACGAGGCCGAGGAGGATGTCGAGTGCCTGCTGGGTGCCGGTATCGGCCCCGATGGGGAGCGCTGAGGCGGAGAAGATGCCAGCCCTCATGGCGCCCCGTTCACGGATGTGGCGTGTCACGGCCCGGGTATCGACCTCGCAGATGCCGACGATGTCGTGCTCGACAAGATAGTCCTCGAGGTCGCCTGTTGCGCGCCAGGAGGAGGAACGCCTCGCGGCGTCACGCACGACAACGCCTGCCGTCCACACCCTGTCCGATTCGGAGTCTTCCGCGTTGACACCGGTGTTGCCGATGTGGGGGGCGGTCATGACAACGATCTGACGATGGTAGGAGGGATCGGTGAACGTCTCCTGGTAGCCGGTCATGGCCGTGGAGAACACGATCTCGCCGGTGGTTCGGCCTCGTTTGCCCCATGCTTTGCCGCGGAAAATCGTGCCGTCCTCGAGGACGAGGAGTGCTGGCTCTCTCATTCAGTTACCTTTCCTTCGCGGCACGTGAGGTGTCCGCGGAATACGGTGTGCATGACCCGTCCGGGGAGGGTGACACCCTCCCATGGCGTGTTCGTCGACTTCGTGTTCTGCTCCGCTCCGCGCACCGTGAAGGGCGCGTCCGGATCGTAGAAGCACATGTTGGCGGGCTCCCCCACGGCGATGGGGCGGCCCTGATCGGCGATCCCGCCGATCTCGGCAGGCTTGGTCGACATTACTCGCGCAACACCCGCCCAGTCCAAAATGCCCGAATTGACGAGTTCGTGGTGGATGACGGGAAGCGCTGTCTCGAGCCCTGTCATGCCGAACGCGCCCGCCGCCCACTCACAGTCCTTGCCCTCGACCGGGTGGGGTGCGTGGTCGGTGCCGATCGTGTCGATCGTGCCGTCCGCGATCGCCTCTTTGAGGGCCGCGATATCGGTCTCGGTCCGCAGGGGCGGGTTGACCTTGAAGCGGGGATCGTAGGAGCGTGCCTTCGAGTGATCGAGAGAGATGTGGTGGGGTGTCGCCTCGGCGGTCACGTTGATGCCCTGCGCCTTCGCCCAGCGGATCAGCTCGACGCTGCCCTTCGTGGAGACGTGGAGGACGTGCAGGCGGGAGCCGACGTGCTGGGTGAGGAGGCAGTCGCGGGCGATGATGGATTCCTCCGCCACCGCCGGCCATCCCGCCAGGCCGATCTCGGCTGAGACATCCCCCTCGTGCATCTGCGCCCCCTCCGTGAGACGGGGCTCCTGAGCATGCTGGGCGATGACGCCGCCAAAGGAGCGCACGTATTCGAGGGCCCGCCGCATGAGGACGGGGTCCGAGACGCACTGCCCATCATCCGAGAACATCGTGACGTTCGCGCGGGACTCGAACATGGCCTCGAGCTCGGCGAGGCGTTCGCCCTTGAGCCCCACGGTGACGGCACCGACGGGCTGGACATAGGCGTAGCCGGCCTTCTTGCCGAGCTTGGCAACCTGTTCGACAACGCCCGCAGTATCCTGCGTCGGTGTCGTGTTCGCCATGGCGTGGACGCACGTGAAGCCGCCCGCGGCTGCCGCCTTCGTGCCCGACAGGACGGTCTCGGCGTCTTCTCGCCCGGGCTGGCGCAGGTGGGTGTGGAGGTCGATGAGGCCGGGCAGGGCGATCAGGCCGGATGCGTCGATGACGAGGGAATCGCCCGCGGGCAGACCCGTGCCGATCTCGGCGATCGTCGCCCCCTCGGTGCGAATATCGGTGGGTTCTGCGCCGAGAATAGATGCGTTGGTGAATAGGATGCTCATGCTGTCGCCTCGTTTGCCAGTGAAAGATACAGGACGGCCATGCGCACATACACGCCGTTTTCGACCTGTTCGAGAACAACCGAACGGTCCTGGTCGGCCGCCTCGGCCGAGATCTCCAGGCCCCGATTCATCGGGCCCGGATGCAACAGGATGGTGTGGCTGGGAAGCTTCCCCATCCTCTCCATGTTGAGACCGTACAGGCGATGGTATTCCTCCGGTGAGGGGAAGAACCCGCCCCCGGATCCTGTCATGCGCTCGTGCTGGACGCGAAGCATCATGATCGCATCCGGGCCCTCCTCGATCGCCTCGTCGAGGCTATAGCGGATTGTTGCCGGCCAGTTGCCGATGCCGACGGGCAGCAGCGTCGGGGGCGCCACGAGGGTGACCTCCGCGCCGAGGGTGGACAGCAGGTCGAGGTTGGAGCGTGCCACGCGCGAATGAAGGATATCGCCGACGATGACGACCTTCTTCCCGGAGAGGTCTTTCCCCAGACGGTCGTCGCCCACGAGGTGCCTCCTCATCGTGAACGCGTCGAGCAGAGCCTGCGTGGGGTGCTGGTGCGTACCATCCCCGCCGTTGATGATCGGAGCGTCAATCCATCCCGAATGTGCGAGCCGATGTGCCGCACCGGAGGCGGAATGACGGATGACGAACGCCTCCGCTCCCATGGCGGCCAGTGTCTGCGCCGTGTCCTTGAGGGACTCTCCCTTCGACAGGGAGGAGCCTTTCGCGGAGAAGTTCAGCACGTCAGCGGATAGTCGCTTCGCGGCCGCCTCGAACGAGAGGCGGGTTCGGGTGGAGTCTTCGAAGAACATGAGGGCGACCGTGCGTCCCGCCAGGGCGGGAAGCTTGCGGATCGAGCGCTTGTTCGTGTCCCGCATCGTCTCAGCGGTATCAAGGATCGTCAAAACCTCGGCGATGTCAAGATCGCCGGCATTGAGCAGGTGTTTCACCGTGCTGCCTCGATAATGACGCCCTCGGTGTCGTCGATCTCGGACAGGCGGACGAAGACGCGTTCGGACCGGGAGGTGGGGAGGTTCTTCCCCACATAGTCGGCCCGAATGGGGAGTTCGCGGTGCCCGCGGTCGGCGAGAACGGCGAGCTGGACGGCCGTGGGGCGGCCGATCGTGTTGAGCGCATCGAGCGCTGCCCTGATCGTGCGGCCCGAGAAGAACACGTCATCGACGAGGACGACGATCTTGTCGTCGATGCCGCCGTCTGGGATATACGTGGGGGATGGTGCACGGGTCGGGTTTCGCCGCAGATCATCGCGGTGCATGGTGACATCGAGGGAACCGACGTAGACGACCCCGCCGCCCGCCTTCTCAATCGCATCGGCCAGCCGCCTCGCGATCGGGACGCCCCGTGACGGTATCCCCAACAGGATGACGTCATCAGCGCCCTGGTTCCGTTCCAGGATTTCATGTGCCATGCGTGTGATAGAGCGCGTGATATCGCCGCTATCCATGACGGTTCGTTGATTCATCTGGGCCTCCTTGCCGCCTCACCGGACGGTAGTTAAAGGAGATCCGACCCGGATAGGCCGGACCCGGTATTCAGTTATCAGGGCGTGAACCCCAGCCGCGGCGATCGTGCCGCGGACGTTGTGTCAGTCAGCAGACTCGGCCGAGACAGCCGAAGCCGATTCCGCCGACTCAGCGGGCGATCCCGCCGAGACTCCGGACGGTGCCACGGGAACCGTGTCGTGAGCCTTCGTCTCGCCCGTCAGGCTTTCCTTCGTGCGGTGGAAGACGGCTGTGATGAAGCCGATCGACTTGTCGTTGCCGAGTTCGCGGACGATCTCCGAATAGTCGCGGATCGCCTCGGCCACATTCGTGCCGCCGTAGTAGATCTCGCCGACGCCGAGCCGCAGCACGGCGCGGTCGATCGAGGAGAGCCTGCGCAGACCGAACTTCGAATAGTCATCGATCATGCCGTCGATCTCATACAGGTGATCGGCGACGAGGTCGACGAGGTCCACCCCGAGCTTCTGGATGGGGACCTGGTGGGTCGATACTTCTTGGCGTTCAGCGAGAAGCTCGCGGAGCAGGCCGGGGACGAGGATGTCCTTCTGCTCGGCCTCGAAGATGACGTCGAGGGCCCGCTTGCGCTGAGTGAGACCTTTGCGAGCCACTATTCTGAAGCGCGACCGAGGTAGTCGCCCGTGCGGGTATCGACCTTGACCTTGGTGTTCTCATTGAGGAACAGGGGAACCTGGATCTCGTAGCCGGTCTCGAGCGTGGCGGGCTTCGTGCCGGCCGAGGAGCGATCTCCCTGCAGGCCGGGCTCCGTGTATGTGATCTCGAGGACGACGGAGGTGGGCAGCTCGATGAAGAGAACGGTGCCCTCGTGCGTCGCGACGATCGCGGTCTGGTTCTCGAGGAGGAAGTTCTTCGCATCCCCCACGACCTCGGGGCTGATGTTCAGCTGGTCGTAGGTCTCGAGGTCCATGAAGACGTAGTCGGTGCCGTCGTTGTACAGGAACTGCATGTCGCGGCGGTCCACCGTCGCGGTCTCGACCTTGACACCCGCGTTGAGCGTGCGGTCGATGATCTTGCCGGAGAGGACGTTCTTGAGCTTGGTGCGGACGAACGCCGGGCCCTTGCCGGGCTTGACGTGCTGGAACTCGATGACAGACCACAACTGGTTGTCGATGACGAGCACCATGCCGTTCTTGAGATCGTTCGATGTAGCCACAAAAACTCCTTAAGTTAAGACACCCACACATTACCCGTTCGGGCAACCGCCGCCCAAGTGCGCCTGGCCGATGTGAGAGAGACAGCATACCGCGACCCCCGCATCGCATCCCGCCCGGCAGTGCCCGCTCGCCCGCACAGTAGAACAGACAAAGACCTCGAGCGGAGCGTTCGGCGATCGAGAGGAAGGCTCAGACGAGACGGTCGGCCAGGGCCTCCCAGTCCCCCGCGGACGTATCGAGAGTCGTGGCGTGCTCCTCGTAGAGGGGCGTGCGGTCTTTGAGCTGGGTGAGATACATGGATCGGGGCGAGCCGATCGCGAGAGAGCGCGGCACGTTGAGACCGCTCCTGTTCATCAGCTCCTTCGCACCGGCCGTGAGGAACACCTTCGTGGCACCCTCGGCCACGAGCTCGGCGACGCGCTCACGGACGGCCCTCCCCCGATCATCTCCCTCACGATTGCCGAGGGCTCCCGATCCGAGGACGACCACATCGCACGGGGCGGAGAGTGCTGCGAGTGCAGCATCCTGCTCCGCCTGCGCATAGTGGGCCGGCCCGCGGGTGATGGCGATATCGGCAAGTGACATGCCTTCGCGCTCCTCGACAAGGTCGGTTGACTGGGTGATGGTGAGTCCGCGTCCGTCGAGGACGCGGACGATCTCGTCAACGCCGTTGCCGGGTGGGCCAACAAGGATGATCATGCGCCTATCTCCTCCCAGGAGCGGTCGATCTGTTCGTCGGTCGGTTCGACGATGATGGGATTGCCCTGGCCGTCGAGCAGAACGAACCGGAGCCTGCCGGAGCGGACCTTCTTGTCCGAGAGCATGGCGCGGCGGAGTTCGTCTCGCATTCCCGCACGGTACGTGACGGGCAGGCCGACACGGCGGAAGGATTCGCGGTGCTCCTCCACGAGATCCGGATATCCCGCCTCACGGGCAAGGGCCGCCGCGAACACGGAACCGATGGCGACGGCCTCCCCGTGCCGTATCCCGAAGTTCTCGACCTTCTCGATAGCGTGGGCAAGGGTGTGGCCGTAGTTGAGGAACTCACGGCTGCCTGCCTCGCGGAAGTCTTCCGTGACGATCCGAGCCTTGACGGAGATCGAGCGGACGATCGCATCGCTGAGCTGGCTGCTGCCCGGATGTCGGAGGGCGGCCGGGTCGAGGTCGAGGATGGTCCGATCTGCGATCCACCCACATTTGATGACCTCCCCGAGGCCCGCGGTCAGCTCCTCGGCAGGAAGCGACCGCAGGGAGTCGAGATCGGCGATCACGGCGACGGGCTTGTGGAAGGCACCGACAAGGTTCTTCCCCGCGGGAGTGTCGATCCCCGTCTTGCCGCCCACCGCAGCATCGACCATGCCGAGAAGAGAGGTGGGGACCTGGATGAGGTCGACACCGCGCAGCCACGTGGCGGCGATAAAGCCCGCCAGGTCGGTTGTCGCTCCCCCGCCCAGGCCGACGATGACACCATCGCGGCCCATCTGCATCGCACCCAGCCTGTCCCAGGCGCGCACGAGCTCGCCCGAATGCTTCTGCTGCTCCCCCGCCGGCACCTCGTGGCGTTTGGTGGGGATGCCGCGGCTGATCATATCGGCCTGGATCTCCTCGGCCCGCCCGGTCAGGGCCGGCGGGTGCACGATCAGTGCGGAGGAGGCTGTTGCGGCCGCCTGGGCGACACGGCCCATGAGGTTGTGCCCCACGTGGACTGCGTATTCGCCCACATCGATCGAGACGCAGTCCGCCTGGAGCCGTTCGCTGAGCTCTCGCGCCAGCCGCGACGGGGGCCGATTGTCCGTCTTCACGGTCATGGCGGCAACCTGTTCGTAGAGCGGTTCGCGTTCGGCACGCAGAAGAGCCAGGGTTCGTTCCGGATCATCGGAGAGCAGCGGGCGTCGGGAGGGATGACGGGTGACCCGTTCGAGGAGCACCTGCTGATCCCCGGTGATGAGGACGACACGGTGCCCGCGCAGCGCCTTCCGCACGCCAGGGGTGGTCACTGCGCCCCCGCCGAGAGCGAGAACTCCGGAGAAGGACCCCAGCGCATCGACGATCGTGCGCTCTTCGAGGGCACGGAAGCCCGCTTCACCGCGCTCCTCAAAGATCTCGGGAATGCTCCGCCCTGCCGCATCGACGATGAGATCGTCACTGTCCGCCGCGCGGAGGCCGAGAAGCTCAGCGACCTGGTGTGCCATGGTCGACTTGCCGGACCCGGGAAGGCCGACGAACACAGCGTAGGGGCGGGTCATGAGAGAGTGCCCGGGCGGGACGACAGGTAGCCGACAAGGTTGCGGCGCACCTCGGCAACAGAATCGCCGCCGGTCTTCTCGAGCAGCGCCTCGGCAAGCGTGAGGGCGACCATGGCTTCGGCGATCACGGCGGCCGGGACAACGGCGGACGTGTCGGAGCGCTGGTGGATCGCGGTCGATTCCTCACCCGTCACGACATCGATCGTGGACAGGGCGCGGGGCACGGTCGAGATCGGCTTGATCGCTGCACGCACACGCAGCACTTCACCGTTGGACATGCCGCCCTCCGTGCCGCCGGCACGGTTGGTCCTGCGGACGATCCGACCATCGCGGAGCGTGATCTCGTCATGGGCTTCGGAACCCCTGCGTGTCGCCGTCGTGAAGCCGTCTCCGACTTCGACGCCCTTGACCGCCTGGATGGACATGAGGGCCTGGGCGAGACGAGCATCGAGGCGCGCCTGCCCGGAGATGTAGGAGCCGAGACCGGGAGGCATGCCGTAGGCGAGAACCTCGACGACGCCGCCGAGAGTGTCGCCGTCCTTCGTGGCGCGGCGGATCTCCTCCTGCATCGCCTCCGACGTCTCGGGGTCGAAGCAGCGTGCCGGATCCTCATCGAGGCGTGCCGTATCGCCCGGCCACGGCTTCTCAGCATCCTCGGGCACCTCGACGGAGCCGATGCCGACAACGTGGGAGACGAGCTGTATGCCTGCGGCCTGGTCGAGGAAGCGGGACGCGATCTCACCGAGGGCAACGCGGGTTGCTGTTTCGCGTGCGGATGCTCGCTCGAGCACCGGCCGAGCATCGTCGAAGCCGTATTTCATCATGCCGACCAGGTCCGCGTGCCCGGGGCGGGGGCGGGTGAGCTTCTTGTTGCGGGAGATCTCCCGCTCATCGCCCGTCCCAGCATCGATGAGGAGGTCGGAGGGATCGACCGGGTCGGGGCTCATGACCTTCGTCCACTTCGGCCATTCGGAGTTGCGGATCACGAGGGCGATCGGGGAACCGATCGTCAGCCCGTGGCGGATCCCGGACAGGATCTCCAGCTCGTCCTTCTCAAACTTCTGTCTCGAGCCTCGGCCGGCTCCCAGGCGACGCCGCGCAAGAGCGGCGCTAATGTCCGAGCTTTGTACTTCGATCCCCGCGGGCAGTCCTTCGACAACCCCGACGAGGGCGGGCCCATGTGATTCTCCAGCAGTCATCCACAGCATGGGTCTATCTTGCCAGAGTTTCAGATGAGACCGGTTGCCAGTATCGCGCCCGCGATCATCGCCGGGCCGTAGGGGGCGGCGCGGCGGCCGCGAGAAAGCGCCACCATCATCCACAGGGCACCGATGATCGCTGTGAGTACGGCGGCCACGCCCAATGCCTGCCATCCGAACGGAAGGAGCCATCCGCCGAGAACGGCGGCCAGCTTGACGTCGCCGAAGCCGAGCTGCCCGCGTGTCACCATGCGGGTGATCGCGAAGAGGCAGAAGCCGATACTGGCTCCCACGGCCGCGAGGAGGAAGAAGAACACTCCGACTGCCAGCTCCGACGTGGCACCGATGATGATGGGATGGAGGGCGACCACCGTGGCGGCGACGATCATCCAGGGATCGGGCAGGTAGGAGGTGCGGGCGTCGATGATCGCGAGCACGCCGAGAACGGCGAACAGCACGCAGGCCACGATCGGGGTGGCAGGGAAGTGAGCGTCCCGGGTGGCGGCGAGGCCGAGCAGTGCGCCGATAAGGCCGGCCGCGGCGAGCTGCCACACCGGCACTCCCCGTGTCATCGCCTGCCCAGCTCCGCGAGCAGGGCCTCCCTCATCGCCCCCACATCGGGAGTCCGATTCGTGAACAGACGCACCTGTGAGACTGCCTGATGGAGGAGCATCGCCCATCCGGGCACGATCCTGGCGCCGCGATTCTCCGCGGCGCGGACGAGGGCGGACGGCCACGGATGGTAGATGACATCGAGGAGCGCGAGACCCGACAGGTCGGGCGCTTCGTGGTCGATGCGGGCGGCCAGATCATCGGCCACCCCGGCCGGGAGAGTCGACACGAGCAGCCCCGTGCCGGCAAGGGCAGGCACGATGTCATCGCTGAGCTTGACGAGCCTCGGGCTGAGACCCATGCGCGATGCTGCGGCCACGGCCGAACCCGGTCCGCCGTGATTGCGGGCAGCCAGAGTGATGTGGTCCTTGATGCCGAGCTCGACGCAGGAGGCCAGCGCCGAGGACGCGGTGGCCCTGGCCCCGAGGATCATCGCCGATGGTGTCTCGATCGCCCCGACCTCGCGCACAGCCTGGGCGATGCCGTACACGTCCGTGTTGAAGCCGACCGTGAGATCGTTCGTCGCCTGATAGCAGAGCGTGTTCACTGCTCCCACGGTCTTCGCGAGACCGTCGACGAAGTCGAGATGCTCGATGACGACCTGCTTGAGCGGCATCGTCAGCGACAGTCCCACCCATGTTTCGTCCATCAGCCCCACAAGAGAGCCGATGTCTTCCGCCTTCGTGGGGCAGCGGCCGTAGTCGATGTCGACATCGAGCGAGGCGTAGGCGGCGCGATGGAGGGCGGGCGAGAGGGAATGGTCGATCGGATATCCGGCTACTCCAGCCTTCACTCGTCTCCCTCCGTGCTCGAGCCGTAATCGGGGTTCTCGGCCAGCCACTGATCGAGCAGCAGCTTGTTCGCGTTGTGCTCCTCGAGTGTGGCCGCGAAGAGGGTCTCCCCCGTGTACAGGTCGACCGTGACGAAGTAGAGCCAGTCGCCGTCGGCCGGGTTGAGCATGGCCTGGATCGCCTCGCTGCCGGGGGAGCCGATCGGTGTGGGCGGAAGCCCGGCATAAAGGTACGTGTTGTACGGGTTGTCGTTGTCGAGCTCGGCGCGGGTGGGGATGCCTCCGGACTTACCGACTCCGTACAGCACGGTCGAGTCCATCTGCAGCCGCCCGTTGACGGAGGCCGTATCGACGAGCCTGTTCTCGATCACGCGAGCCACCTGCGCATAGTACTGGCTCTGATTGACTTCGCGTTCAAGGATCGAGGCCTTGATGAGGAGCTCCTGGCGGTTCTCGCTCGGAACATCGAGGCCGTCGAGTTCGGTGACGCGAGCGGAGATAAAGGTTCCCAGGACGTCATGGGCGGGAGTGTCGGGGCTGACCATGTAGGTTCCGGGCTTGTACCAGCCCTCGACCTTGCCGCCGGCTTCGGCCGGAAGTCCGATCGCTTCGACGTTCTCGGACGCGGCGACGACGTCCTCGATCGGGAGATCCATGAGGTTCGCGACCCGCTCATGGACCTGGGTACGGGTGAAGCCCTCCGGGATCGTGATGTTGATGTCGATCCTCTGACCGCCATGATCCTTGAGCAGGGCGACGGCGCGGGCGCCCGAGATCCGGGTGGGAAGCTCATACGTGCCGGGCTGGATGCTGCCAGCACCCTGATCCGCATTGAAGGCGTTGATAAAGGCTTCTCGAGACTTGACGACCTCGGCGTTCGTGAGAATCGTGGCCATGTCCGCCCCCGTCGAGCCCTCGGGGATCGTCACCTGGACAGGATCGCCCTCCTCACCGTCCGCATAGTCCTCGACCCCTTCGCTGAAGATGTCGGAGATCGGACTGTCGCTCATCCACGCACGAATGTTGGGGAGCACAGTGACGGTGACGCCGGCCAGGACCGCGAAGATCACGGCGAAGACAGCAGCTGTTCGCACGCGGCGACGCCGGCGCTTCTCCTTCACCTGGCTCGGTGTCGGCGCATCGCTGAAAGCGTCGAATATGTCCCCCATCTAGGAACCCTTTCTGCTCACCTGTTCGCCAGCGGGCTCCCCGGTCTTCTCTTCGATCTCCAGGGCCAGCTCGAGAATCAGGACGGCGGAGACCTGGTCGACGACTGCGCGATGGCTGCGCATCGACCGTCCGGCCTCATGCAACGTTCTGTGGGCGCTGACCGTTGTCAGCCTCTCATCAACCAAACGTACCGTAATGTCACGATGACGTAACGCTACTTGTCTCGCGAATTTCCGCGCATCTTTCGCCGAATAGCCCTCGGTGCCGTCCATATTCTTTGGCAGACCGACGATGATCTCCATCGGGCGATACTCATCGATGAGATCGTCCACGTCATCGATGTGACCATCCCCACGCTTATCGCGGTACAGGGTTTCAACCGGTGTGCAGAGGATCGACTCCTCATCGCAGGAGGCGACGCCGATGCGCGCCCGGCCCACATCGAAGGCCAGGCGCACACCGCGTCTCATGCTCAGAGCGCGCTCGCTACCGCAGCGGCCGCGTCAGCGATCTTCGAGGCGTCCTGTCCCCCGCCCTGGGCGACATCGTCCTTGCCGCCACCGCCGCCGCCGAGGATGCCGGAGGCAACCTTGACGAGAGCGCCTGCTTTGGCTCCCTTGTCGCGTGCGGCAGCATTCGTGGCGATGACGACCGTGGGGCGTCCCTTGGACTGCCCGAAGATCGCGACGACGGCAGGATCGGACTCGGAGATCTTCGACCGCACGTCGAGTGCGAGCGTCCGGAGGTCATCCCCGCTCGCCCCATCGCCCAGATCCTTCGTCGCGAACAGGATGTCGCCGTGGCGCGTGGCCGAGGAGACGATCTGCTCAGCACCGGCCATGAGCTGTGCTGTGCGCATGGCGGCCAGTTCCTTCTCCGCGGCCTTGAGCCGGTTCATGAGGGCACTGATGCGATCCGGGAGCTCTGTCGTGCGGGCACCGAGCTGGGCGGAGACCTGTGACAGGATCGCCCGTTCCTTGGCGCCCTCGGCATAGGCACCGGCACCGACAAGCGCATCGATCCGGCGGACGCCGGAGCCGATGGAGGCTTCGCCGAGGACGGAGACGAGACCGATGGTGCCTGTCTCCGGCACGTGGGTGCCGGCACACAGCTCCTTCGACCAATCGCCGCCGATGGAGACGACGCGGACAGTATCGCCATACTTCTCACCGAAGAGGGCTGTGGCCCCTGCCCTCTTCGCATCCTCAATGTTCATCTGCTCATCAGATACCACAAGGTTCTCTTGGAGCCTCTGGTTGACCCGTGATTCGATGGCCGCCAGGGTGTCGGCGGGGATCTGCTGGCCGTGGCGGAAGTCGAACCTCATGCGGGACGGAGAGTTCTCCGAACCCGCCTGGGTCGCCTGCTCGCCCAGGTGCTCGTGGAGCGCCTTGTGGACCATGTGTGTGGCCGTGTGTGCACGTGCGATCTGGCCGCGACGATCGACATCGATCTCGGCATGGACGGTGTCCTCGAGGGCGATCGAGCCCTCCGTCAGTGTTCCGCGGTGCACGATGAGTCCCTTGACCGGGGACTGGACGTCATGGACATCGATGATGCCTCCGCCGGACACGGAGATCGTGCCGCGGTCGGCGAGCTGTCCGCCCTGCTCAGCCCAGAACGGAGTCTGGTCGAGGATGATCTCCACATCGGCGGGAGCTTCAGCTGCCGGGCTTGATTGTCCGTTGACGAGAATGCCGATGACACGACCATCCGTCACCGTGTCCGTGTATCCGAGGAACTCGGTCTTGCCTGCGCGTCCGAGCAGCTCGTTGTAGACCTGGACATCGACGTGCCCGGTCTTCTTTGCGAGAGCGTCAGCGCGCGCACGATCCTTCTGCTCCTGCATGAGGGAGGTGAAGCCGTCGGCGTCGACCTCGACGCCGGCCTCCTCCGCCATCTCCAAAGTCAGGTCGATCGGGAACCCGTACGTGTCGTGGAGCGTGAAAGCATCGGAGCCTGCCAGGATGGGCTTGCTGCCGGAAGCCTTGAGCTTCGTGACAGCGCCCTCGAAGATCGCGGTACCGGACTGGAGGGTGCGGCGGAACGCTTCCTCCTCCTCGTAGGCGATCTGGGAGATCCGGTCGAAGTCGGTGGCAAGCTCCGGGTAGGAGGCTGCCATGACGTCCTTCGACACAGGCAGCAGCGCCGGCAGTGCGACCTCGTCGACTCCGAGCAGGCGCACGGAGCGCACGGCACGGCGGATGAGGCGGCGCAGCACGTAGCCGCGACCATCGTTGCCGGGGCGCACGCCATCGCCGATGAGCATGAGGGAGGAGCGCACGTGATCGGCGATGATCCTCATCTTGACGTCATCCTCGACGTTCGAGCCATAGACCTTGCCGGTCAGCACCTCCGTCTGCTGGATGACAGGGAAGACTTCATCGATCTCGTACATGTTCTGCTTGCCCTGGAGCAGGTAGGCGATGCGTTCGAGGCCGGCGCCCGTGTCGATCGACTTCTTGTCGAGCTCGCCGAGGAGCGGATAGTCGGAGCCCTTGCCCTCACCCCTCATGTACTGGTCGAACACGAGGTTCCAGATCTCGAGGTAACGGTCACCGCCCGGATCGATCGTGCCGCCCACAGCATCGGGGCCGAACTCGGGGCCGCGATCGTAATGGATCTCGGCGCAGGGGCCCGCTGGGCCGGGCTGGCCGGTGGACCAGAAGATCTCTTCGCGAGTCAGCTGAACGATGTGCTTGGGATCGAGGCCGATCTTCTTCGTCCACACATCGTAGGTTTCCTGGTCGTTCTCCCAGATCGTCACCCACAGGCGATCGCCGTCCAGGCCGTAGCCGCCCTCATCGACCGAGCTGGTCAGCAGGCCCCACGCGAGATCGATGGCGCCTTCCTTGAAGTAGTCGCCGAACGAGAAGTTGCCGTTCATCTGGAAGAACGTGCCATGGCGGGTTGTCCGGCCCACGTTCTCGATGTCGTTGGTGCGGATGCACTTCTGAACGGAGGCCACGCGCGGCCAGGGAGCCTCTTCCGTTCCCACGATGTAAGGAATAAAGGGAACCATGCCGGCGATGGTGAACAGGATCGAGGGATCCGGGGACACGAGCGGCACCGACTCGGCAATATGGTGGTCGTGCTTACGGAAGTAATCCAGCCAGCGAGTCCGAATTTCAGAAGTACGCATTGTTCCTCTTTGTTATGCCGCGGGACGGGGCACATGGCAACCATTCCGCGGTCCGTGGTGAGCGGAAGCTACTGCTCCCGGCGCGTGCTCAATAACTGCACGCTATTCTAGCGCCCCCGGCGCATCTTTCCGACAAACCTGCGCACCGCAAGGAAGGGTGCGGAGACAGTCGAGGTGATGATCGTCGTCGTGGCCGAAATGTCTTCTGCTGTCCGAGCGGCGGCGGACGTGATCGTGTCGACTCGCTCGAGCTGTGCGTTCGTCCGCGCAACAGTCTCTGCCGCATTGGTCAGGGCGGGGATCGTCTCATCCGTGAGCTTCTCCACCGATGCGGTGAGCTCATCGAAGGTCGATCCGAGCTTCGCCAGAGGGCGGATGAGGAACACGACGAGCACGACGAAGGCGAGTGCGGCGATAAGGGCGGCTATCCCGCCGAGAGTGATCTCCATGGCTGTCTCCTATGAAAGCGAACGCCCCGAGCATATCCTGCCCGGGGCGTCCACACGTAAATCAGCGCGAGTAGTACTCGACGACCAGCTGCACGTCACAGGCAACCGGAACCTCGGCGCGCTTGGGGCGGCGCACGAGCGTGAACTTCAGCTTCTCGAGCTGAACGTCGATGTATTCCGGAGCATCGGGCAGAACGTCACGGTGGACGCCCTGCGCCGCCATGAGGAACTGGTCCGACGCCTGCGAGCGGGCCTTGACCTGGATGACCTGGCCCGGCTTCACCTGGAAGGAGGGACGGTCAACGATCTTGCCGTCAACGAGGATGTGGCGGTGGACGACGACCTGGCGGGCCTGGGCGATCGTGCGGGCGAAGCCTGCACGAAGGACGAGGGCGTCGAGACGCATCTCGAGCAGCTCGACCAGGTTCTCACCGGTCTGGCCCTCGATGCGACGGGCCTCCTCGAACACGGTGCGCAGCTGCGACTCGCGGATACCGTACTGGGCGCGAAGACGCTGCTTCTCCTTGAGACGAACAGAGTAGTCCGAGTCCTTGGTGCGGCCGCGGCCGTGCTCACCGGGACGGTAGGGACGACGCTGCATGTAGCGCTCGGCCTTGGGGGTCAGGGCAATGCCCAGGGCGCGTGAAAGACGCACCTGCTTACGTGAACGTGAATTAGCCATAATTCTCCTGTCGAAATAGTGTGCACATCACGAGTTGGTGATGCGGGGCCACCTTGTGGCTAAGGCCCCAGGGAATTGCCGAAGCAACCGCACTAGCCTATCACTGCTCACCATCGACAATGGAACGGTACTTGGCCAAGCGGGGTGTGATCTGCGCTTCGTAGCCGTTCTCTGTGGGCTCGTAGTAGCGGGTGCCCGCCAGTTCATCGGGCAGGTACTGCTGGGTGACGATGTGGCCCGGATAATCGTGGGCGTAACGGTAGCCCTCCCCCGCGCCGGTCTGGCGCGACGCCCATACCGAGCCGTCACGGAGATGGTTCGGTATCGTGCCGATCTTCCCTGCCTTGACATCGGCAATCGCGGCATTGATCGCGTTGTAGGCAGCATTCGATTTGGGTGCCGTGGCGAGGTGGACAACTGCTTCCGCAAGGATGATACGGGCCTCGGGCATGCCCACGAGGGCAACGGACTGGGCCGCGGCGGTTGCTGTCTGGAGTGCGGAAGGATCCGCCATCCCCACATCCTCGGCGGCAGAGATCATGAGCCGTCGTGCCACGAACCGGGGGTCCTCCCCCGCCTCCAACATCCTGGCCAGGTAGTGCATGGCGGCATCGACGTTGGAGCCTCGGATGGACTTGATGAAGGCTGAGATCACGTCATAGTGAGCATCCCCATCCCGGTCGTAGCTCATCGCCGCAACATCGATCGCCTCGGAGACATCCTCGACGGTGATGGCAGTGTCCTGGCGGGCCGCGGTCGTCGCGGCGGCAGCCTCGAGGACTGTCAGGCTTCGGCGAGCATCGGATCCTGCTAGCCGGACGATCATGTCTTTCGATTCGGGAAGCAGGCTGTACTTGCCGGCCAGCCCCCTCTCGTCGGCAACTGCACGCTCGAGGAGCTGTCCCACGTGCTCGGGGCCGAGCCCGTGCAGCGTGAGCATGATCGAACGGGACAGAAGCGGGGTCACTATCGAGAACGAGGGATTCTCCGTGGTCGCGGCGACAAGGATGACCCAACGGTTCTCAACCGCTGGCAGGAGAGCATCCTGCTGTGTCTTCGAGAAGCGATGGACCTCATCGATGAAGAGGACTGTCTCTGCTCCGGAGGTGGTGAGGTGGCGGCGGGCTTCGCTGATCACGGCCCGCAGATCCTTCACGCCGGCCGAGACGGCCGAGAGCTCGACAAACTTGCGCGAACCAGTCCTGGCAATGAGATAGGAAAGAGTCGTCTTGCCCGTGCCGGGTGGCCCCCAGAGGATCACGGACGATGGGCCGCTGTCTCCCGAGTGTGCGTCGATGAGCCGGCGAAGCGGAGAGCCCGGGGTGAGGAGATGATCCTGTCCGAGCACATCATCGACCCCACGGGGCCTCATCCGGACAGCGAGGGGCGCCTTCGCATCGCTCGGGATCCCCTCGGGTTCCATTCCCGCATCATCGAATAAGTCCACGAGCCCAGTGTACCGACAGGCAGGGAATATCCCTGGTTGCGGGCACATATGCAGGAGCACCGGCCTATCAGTCGGGATGTCCCTGATCGCGGGGACAGGAGCCTGTACCGCGAACGCCGCTCATCGATCGGAGCCCGGGGAGCAGGGTGATGATGGGCTACAGGCCCATGATCTCCTTCTTCTTCCTTTCGAACTGCTCCTCGGTGAGCAGCCCAGCATCGAGCAGGTCCTTCATCTTGCGGACGGCCTCGACCTGCTCATCGAAAGACAGGGAAGGTGAAGCGGATTCCATGCGGGTGTTCCGGGGGTCGAGGCTGCGTGCCAGGTTCATGCCGAACAGCAGTCCCCCACCATCCCCCAGACCGTGCCGGCCCACCCCTCGCGCGACCTGTTGCTGCGCGGCGATATCGGAGGTGGCCTGATCCACTCCTTCGTAGGCGCGGACACTCATGCGCTTGCTCGAGAACTCACGAACGAGGTCCCGCGAGTCGTCGGTGAACTCGATGTTCTCGATGCCGACCTGGATGACTTCGAGGCCAAACCGTTCTGGCCAGGATCCCGCACCGAGGCGTTCTGAGGCGATCTGACCGGCCACGAGATGTGCCTGGGACGGCAGCTGGGAGATCCGGTGGGTGGCGGACAGCGCGTTGAGTGCGGCAGCGAAGGATTGGACGAACTCGGAGATGAGCTGCCGGCGGGCTTCGGCGGAACCGAAGTCGTATCGGAAAGTGTTCGGCGGGATAAAGCTCCGGACGAAAAGTACCGGGTCGATCACCCGGACCGAGAATGTTCCGAACGCTCTGATCTCCAGGTCCGTGTCATACGACAGGTCGTGGAAGACGAGCGGGCCCCGTGTGCCAAACTTGATCCCGCGTATCTCCCGAAGGTTGAGATAGGCGACTCTCTTGTCATCCGAGGTCTGGCCCCCGAAGGCGAACCGTGCCCCGACCTGGTCGATGACGGATTCGCCGAAGCCGCTGCCGTCGAACATGGAACTCTGCCCGTCCCAATACTCGTACCCGCCCGGCTGGGTGATAACCGTTTCGATTCCGCCCTGGCTGAAGACGATCGCGGCCGTGTTCTCCGGGACGAAGATCTTCGACCCGTTGGTGATGACTCCCGCCGACCCCCTGTTCGCTCCGCGGCCGTTGTTCGAGGTTCGCAGCTGCCCCGGCGCGAGAACTGTCAGTTCGTCGAAGACGCCCGGTGCGATGATGTCTTTCCACTGGTCCGCCAGGGTACTGGTGATAGCGCCGGTGAAAGCTTGGAAGATAGTCATTGGTGTATCGCTTTCTCGTTACAGGGTTGCCGGGCTGTCGCAGTAGCTGCAGATCGTCACTTTCCCCTTGAGCCCCGATACCGGTGCCCCACACGATCCGCAGGTTCGGGCAACGGTCGCAGGCGGCGCAGCCGCCTGCGACTTGAATCCAAAGGCAGACTTCAGGGTGTCCACGGTGTCCCTCATCGTGTCTGCCACGACCGCGGAAGCCGAGGAATCAAAAGCATCCGGCGCACCGCCGGAACCAGAGACGAGTTCCTCGATCTTCTGGACCACATATTTGGCTTCCCGCTTGTCCCGCAGGCCGAACTGGCGGGCACCGTCACGGAACCGGATGTCGATGTTGTGGAGGCCGTTCGGCTTCTTCCCGAGCTTGACCTGAACCCTGCCGTCGATGACGACAACAGTTCGAAGGCTATAGACGGTCGTTCCCTTATCTCCGCCGAACATCCCTTTTCCATTGATGACAATGTTGCGGGTGGTCAGCACGAGCTCGTGCGTCATTCCCGGCAGGGACTCGCTGGGCCAGACGTTCGCGACCGTGTGGACGTGCGCTTCATCGCGGCCGTACTCGTAGTTCGCCACTGGCTCTCCTTTGATACCAATCGGCGTCGACAGATCTGATGGTCAACGCTCGGGGCGTATGCTCCTCCATCGTAGTTGAAAGCCACCTGCTTGTGTCATGAACGCCGATGCGTCTTCATCCTCCCCGCGTCCGCTCAACTCCGCAGAAAAGCCGGGTCGAGAGACGCCGAACACTCGGGGAGGTGACAGTGCTTGGGACAGGGAGATGACTGCCTGGGAGAGGGACATCGGACTGCTTGGAGCAGGGAGATGACAGTGCATGGGGCTGGGAGAGGGCGATGCCCGGGACAGGGAAAAGACAGTGAAGGGACACGGAGAGTGAAGCGGATGTAGCAGGGAGTGGGCGATGCCCGGGACAGGGAAAAGACCGTGCTGGGGACACGGAGAGTGAAGCGGATGTGGCAGGGAGTGGGCAATGCCCGGAACAGGCAATCCGGCACTGGAACATAGAGTTTGCAGGACAGGAGATGGGCACCCTCAGCCAGCGAAGATGCGCACCGCCACTTGTTCCTCGATTGCCGCCCGCAGCTCACGGAAAGAATCATGGCAGGTAAGCCTGCGCCTCACTGAGGCGGAATGCGACGAGAAGCTGCCGCACGCCGGTGATGAGGGCCGACTGGCTCGAGGGCAGAAGCAGCTACTCCTGCCCATCGGACTCTAGCGACGATCCAGCGTATATCGGGCTGCTCCAGCCCAACCGATCACGAGGCCCGCCGTGATGGCCACAACGGGGAAGTCTTCAAGATGATCAATGGTCGAGTGGATTGCGAGCGCTGTCCATCCCGCCATCGCAACCAAGGCGATCGGCCGACATGCCTGGGAGGCATAGATGAGCCCAGCCAGGATGAGGAGCACAAGCAGAAGCACTCCGATGACACCGAGCTCTGCACCCGTCTGGAGGATGAGCGAATGGGCGGCTCGAAGATGTGGGGTAGTCGAGGCGAGTTCTGAATACTCTGTGAACGATCCCGGACCTGAGCCGATCACCGGGCTCGTGGCCCACAGGCTCAGAGCATCGCTCCACAGCGTGTGCCGCGCACTGCTCAGGCTGCCGCCTGCCGAGAGATATGAGGGCCAGTCGTTTCGGTGACCCAGATAGATGACAATGGCACTGGCCACTTCGCTGAGGAAGAGGGCGAGGATAACCACGACGCAACGCGGCGGGCCGCTCTGGGTGGCTATGGCCGTCACCGAGATGACGAGGATACCGAGAAGGAGAACGAAAGCCGCTTGGGACTCAGTCGCAAGGACAATGCCGGTGATCCCGGCGATAACGGCCACGAACTCGTGGAAGCGCGGCAGAAACACCGTTCCCCCATCCCGTTCCACCTTTTTCGATGCCCAGGAGAGGAACCTGTCGGGGGATCCTGCTTCTGCCGGGTTCCAGGGATCGACCGCTACGGCGTTGTCATTGATCGCGCGCAGATCAAGCGCTGCCATGACTGCCAGGGAGAAGAGAAGATAGCCAACCGCCGCACTCGCATTCGCGTAGATCGGGATCGACAAGAGTGTCACGGCCACGGCCGCAACGAAGAAAACGATGGAGTTGCCGCGGACCCACATCACCCGTGCATAGGTGCCGACACAGACACCGAACAGAATCATGCTCGGCGCAATGAGGTAGGGAGAGGCCGGGAAGAAGGAGCCGCGCGCCACCTGGGAGATCAGAGCCCAGAGAGCGCCGGCCACAAGTGTTGAGACAAGGAAAACGGTCGGCCACCAGGATCGCGCAAGCGGGGATCCCGTCATTCGACCACTCTCATCGGTACTAGTGAGCACGGTCAATCATCTGTTCTAGTCGAGGAATGATGGCGTCGATGTGGGTATCGATCTCCGTGGCGGCCTTGAGCGCGGCAACCTCTCCCCTCCGGTAGGGATCGGCAACCTCGTCTCGCGGCCCAGTGCCACGATTGCGCCACAGGTAGTCGGTGACTTCGCTGAGCTGAAGCTCAGCCGGGGCGGCAGAGATCTCTCGTGCAGCGTGCCCGATGACGAACGTCTTCCGGGCAGCACTCGGCCACTCATCGAGAATGTAGCGGCGATGCTCCGTCCCCATCGTCAGGATGAGATCGGCTGCATCGACGATATCGCGCGTGAGCTGCCGTGCGACATGGCTCCGGGAGTCAGCAACACGATCAGCGAGCTCTCCCATCGGCGGGTCGATCGGATCATCGACAAGGCCATGGATACCAGCCGAGCTGAACTCGATGCCTTTCGCTCCCCGCGCCCTGGATACGACATCGGCGTAGGCGGAGCGGCAGATGTTTGCCGTGCACACGTAGAGAACATGGAAGGGCTTGCCTTCGCGCACCTGCTCGCCGGCAGCAGGCTTCGTCACGTTGAAGGTTGAGGCTCGGCGAGAAAACTCCATGTCTTGGGACAGCGCGGGAAGTGCCCGATCCCTGTCGTTGACGATGGCACGATCTTCACCGATCGGCCATGGGACCGATATCGCTGGATCGAAGAGATTCACTCCCTTCGAGCGGTCGCGTCCCTCCTGGGTCCAATGCTCGTTCAACAGGTAGCTCAATGTTGTCCCTGCCTCGAGGACCTGGTGAGCGTTGGCAACGCCACGTGGGACGAGCACGGACGTGCTCGGGTCAAGCTCCCGGTAGACGATCTCCCCATAGGAGTCGCCCTGACGCAGGTCAATCCAGGCACCGAAAACTCGCCCGGAGATCACGCTGATGAACTTGTCCCAGGGTTCGGCATGAAAGCCGCGGGTCACACCGACTGTGGTCAGGTGGGTGATGTTGTGCTGCACGGGTTGGAAGCCCGGGAAACCTAAAGCGGTCAGCTTGTCGTGGTGCCAGTCCTCTTTGAACCAGCCATCATCGTTTGCACGTACGGTGAGCTGGACGATCTTGAGGCCCGGGATCTTGGTTGAACCAACGACTACGTCCTGCATGAAAACTGCTCCCTCATCCGTGAACCTCAAGAGGTTCGCTAGCCGGCGCCTTAAGGACGCCGGCTAGCTACTGAAACGACTAGCCTCGAGTATCTCAGGTGTGTGGCCGTCAACGAGACAATCTCGCCTACTGAGCGCTTCTGCGATATTTGTAGCACCCCGCATAGCAAAAAGCGAGACACGGGGTCAAGAGCGATGGGGAGTAGTCACCTCAGCCGATTTCACTCCAAAGGCCACCTTGCCCCCTAGATGGGAGAAAACTGACTTCCTCTTCGGATAACAGCATCCGAATAGGAAACCATGTGCCCGGGAACAGGCCGTGTCTAGGCGATCTTGTCGGCATACGGAAGCAACACCCACCGCACGCAACACTCACTGCACGCTTGACCTTGGGCGCGTCGCCCAGCTTTCTTCTAAGAAGGTGCGAGCAGCGATCTGTGAGGAGGAACCTACTGTTGGATGACCCCGTCGAGAGCACCCTGCACGGTGGCGGCAATCTGTGACTGGCTTTCAGCGCTCAGTGTCACGGAATCACCGATGCCGATGTAGCCGAGGTCAACGAACAGCCCTCCCACAGCTTCAACGCCGGAGAGAACGGACTGCACGTGCAGCGGAAGCCAATCAGGAACGGTCTCCGAGGCCGCTATCGGCGATAGGGCGATGATCGTGGCCTCCGGCAACGCTGCACGAAGTGCCTCGAAGTACTGGGCCGCCGCAGGTCCGATCGGGACATCCCCATCAGCCGCTCCCCCGAAAGTGATCACGATATCGGGAGCCTGTGCGGCTACGGCTTCCACGGTTCCGGGGAACGGCTCACAGGGCGAGTTGTCACAGACTCGAGGAGCTGTGAGGAATCCCCTACCGGGGGCAGAGAGGTTCACCACCTCCCATGACTCGTTACCGGCGATCAAGTTCACCCACGTCTGCTGAGCCGGATCATCGCTCTCCACGGAATAAGAATCGCCGATCACGACAACCTTCGTTGTTGTGATGACCGGCTCGGGCTCTGGTTCAGGCTCTGGTTCGACCGATATGTCCTCGGTGGGCTCCTGCGTGGGCTCCGGTTCCTGTGTCGCTGTGGCCGTTTCGAGCAGATCCTTGTCGTACGAGCCAGCATCTGACGGCGCTGATGGTGGGGTTAACGCCACCACGCTGAGGATCACCGCAATGACAGCAAGGATTACTAAACCTCCGGTGGACAATAGCGTGTCGCGGCGTAGAAGTCTCGTAGACAAATCCCTATCCTTGCTTCTGGTGTTTAAGTTCGGCGTTGTTCCTCACACAGGAAGAGAACCCTCCCGCTCTGTGAGAGCATAGTCGAGAATAGATTCTCATAGTAATGCGAGTCTAAGCTCGTAAAGAAATATCAAAGCAAGTTAAAAGGACGCAGGTTTAAGTATGGAGCTTCAACAGTATCTCAAGATTTTCCGTGATTACTGGCGAAGCATCGTTGCGACCCTCCTTCTCGTCGTCGCTGCCGTGGCGGGCTATACCGTGCTCCAAACTCCCGTCTACAACGCCTCCGCCTCCGTGTTCGTCATCGTCGAGAGCGGCGAGACCGCGGGCGAGCTCTCGCAGGGCGCCAGCTATGCGGAGCGTCAGGTCCAGTCATTCGTCCAGGTCACCGAAACAGCTGTCGTTCTCCAGCCGGTCATCGACGAGCTGGGCATGGATACGACACCGAAGGCACTGGCCGGCAGGATCTCCGTGACCTCCCCCAACTCGACGTCACTCATTTCCGTCTCCGTCAGCGGCACAGACCCCGCGGAGATCGCAGAACTTACTGATGCTGTCGCAGCCAGCCTTGTCACGACCGTGAACGAACTGTCGCCGACAACCATGGAAGGCCAGGGCCTCGTCCGGGCAACAGTCATCGATCCCGCAGTCGTTCCGTCATCGCCTTCTGCGCCGAAGCCTCTCACCAACCTTGTCCTCGGCATCATGCTTGGCGCTCTTCTCGGCTACGGCCAGGCGCTCCTGCGTTCCGTTCTCGATACTCGTATCCGCACCACGGCAGATCTGGAAGAAATATCCAGCACTCCAGTCCTGGCGACAATCGGCCATGTCAATGCCAATGCGAAGCCCTCTGAACAGCACGCACACGCAGAGGCATACCGAAGGCTGCGCACCAACATCTCCTTCATTGGACTGGGTGGAGAGCGGCGCTCATCGCTCGTTATTACGTCAACGATGCCAGGTGAAGGCAAGACACAAACGTCAGTGAACCTGGCGAAGGTTCTCGCACAATCGGGCGATTCCGTTCTTCTCATCGATGCTGACCTTCGACGCCCCCAGGTCGCTGCACGCCTTGGTCTCGATAGCGAGCTAGGGCTGGCAGATGTTCTGACGCGCAGAGGTACTCTCGCTGATCTCACCATCCCGGCGATGTCCAACCTCTGGGTTCTCCCCGCTGGAACGGTTCCCCCGAACCCGTCAGAGCTTCTCGGTTCAAAAGCAATGGAATCGCTGCTCCAGGTTGCGGAGCGAGAGTTCGACCATGTCATCATCGACACTCCCCCGGTCCTCCCCGTCACCGACGCAACAATCCTTGCCTCACGCACCGGCGGTGCAATCCTCGTCACTCGCGCCAACCAGACCCGCGACGCTCAGGTCGAAGCAACCCTCGAAACTCTCGAGACTGGATCCGCAGAAGTAGTCGGCTTCGTCCTCAACGACGTTAGCGTCTCAGCACTCAACGATCGCTACGGTTACTACTCTGAGTATTCGTCGGGTACGAAGCAAACCGACAGTAGTCGTAAAAAGGCCTCGCTTCGGCCGCGACACGAGGGTTAACAAGTAGAAATAGGGCATCTGAAAACTGGTGTGATCGCTCGGCCCCGGGAGGGCGAGATCGTCTTGAATGATTCCTACCGTGAGCTCGCCAGACATTACTCAGCAGCAGTGCTCCCAGCCCGGGTGGGGAAACCCAAAGACAAAGCGAGTGTGGAGAACACGGTCTGGCACGTGGCCACGAGAATCAACGCCAAGCTCAGAGAGCATTCCTTCGCTTCTCTTGCGCAGCTGCGCCAAGCAATCCACGTTGAGCTCGAAACTTATAATGCTGAGCCCTTCCAGAAGCGTGCAGGCTCTCGCGCGAGTGTCTTCCGCACCGAGGAGGAGCCCCTGCTGCGGCCTTTGCCACCTGTGCCGTATGAGATTGCTACCTGGGTCTATGGCCGTAAAGTCGCCAAGAACTCTCACGTGGTGTGGCAGAAGAACTCCTACTCCGTGCCGTACCCCAATATCGGTAAAACGGTTGACCTACGGATCACGCCGACGATGGTGGAGATCTACGACGGTCATGATCGGCTCACCAGTCACGTCCGCGTCCCCACCGGGACCAGCGGCGTGTACCGCACGCATGACGGCGACCTGCCTGACGGGAAGGGCTATCAGCCCTGGGACGAGCACCGCGTCCGTGACTGGGCCACCAGGATCGGACCGAACGCCCTCACGGTCGTTGATCGGATCTTTGCCGCTGTCCCAGTCACAGAGCAGGGCCTGGACCCCGCGCTGGCAGTCCTGCGCCTATCGAGGCGATTTACTGCCGGTCGGGTAGAGGTCGCCTGCAAGATTGCCTTGGAGGCCAACATTCGTTCCCCACGCTATAGCCACGTGCGCCCGATCCTCGATACCGGACAAGACAAAACCAGCACGACTGTCTCCTCCTCTTCGGGTGAAGGTGGCGGCTATGTTCGCGGGGCGGCCTACTATGGCGGAGGCCGATCTAAATGACGATGCTCGATACTGAAACGAAGAACAAAATGCGCGACATGGGAGCCGAACCTCTGCTCGATGCTTTGAGCGCTCTTGATGACGGGCTCACCGGAAGAAGGAACGCATCCCACCCGGAGAACGCTCTCGTGCCGCAGCAGCCCAGCTCACCGGCCCCACACGGTCTGCTGAACCGGCTCAGATCATTGACCTATCAATCTATGAAGCGATCGCACGAGGGAGGAACACCCTGTCATGACCCTCGAAGCCAACACTGTTTACGAACAATTACGCCAACACCTATCGGCATTGAAACTGTCTGCCACCCTTGACGCTCTTCCCCATGGACCAGGCCATAGCCCAAGAGCTGACACTGACCCAGACCCTGGAAAAGCTCTTCGCGATCGAACTCAGCGCTCAAGAAGCACGGCAATTAGCTGGCAGGTTCCGGTTTGCCAACATCCCCTCCGGGCTCACCCTGGACGCGTTCGATGTCGACTATGCTTCCGGCATCGACCGCAACCTCCTCCACGAGCTCGGAACGTGCAGGTTCATCCACAATGCCACCAACGTCTTACTCGTGGGTCCGCCCGGAGCGGGTAAAACCCATATCGCTGCAGGCCTTGGGCACGCGGCAGTCACGGCCGGGTACCGGGTCTACTTCACCACCGCCGCTGACCTCGCAGCACGCTGCCACCGGGCCGCGATCGAGGATAAAATGGTCAACAATGATGAGATTCTTCGCCGGCCCCTCACTCCTCATCATCGATGAACTCGGCTACCTCCCACTGCCCGCAGAAGCCGCCTCCGCGCTCTTCCAGGTCATCAATCAACGCTACCTAAAAACCTCGATCATCCTGACAACAAACCGGCCCGTCGGCGCGTGGGGAGAGATCCTGGGCGACACTACCGTCGCAGCCGCAATGCTCGACCGACTCCTCCACAGATCCGTCGTCATCACTCTCGATGGTCCGTCCTACCGCCTCCGTCACCACACCGACCAAGCCGACGAACTCAGACGAGCCACCACCGGCATCAACATACGCTAATCTGAGACCGCGGCCTGGGGAATTTCAATGAGCACAACCGGGGAAAACCAATGAGCGCCATCAGCGTGGAGTTGATAACGTGAAAGCGGATAATCAGTAACGGTTTTCAGGGAAGCTTCTAGGTATCTGTGGTCAGTGACGATCACAGAATTCTTGGAAGGAAGGTCATGTTCGATGACTGACTATAAGCAGATTATGAAGCTGTTATTGAAAAACACATCCGTCGCTCAGATCAACTTGATAGTGGAATGCTCAAACACGTCGATTGGCCAGGCCCGAGCGGTCCTCGCTCAGACAGAGATGGACGCTGATGCTGTTTATGCCTTAACCGATAGTCGGCTCCAGGAGTTGTTTCCTGATGGGCGTCGCGGACGCCGTGCCGACTTTGTCGAACCCGACTTGGAGGCAATTCTGAAGGCTTTGAAAGGCCCGAAGAAGCCGACATTGAAGGTGTTGTGGGTGAAGTACCTGGACTCCACACCTCAAGGTGGACAAATTCATTATAGTTACCGACAGTTCTGCCAACTGATCCGCGATCACACTCAACGTCATGACCTGGTTGCTGTGATCACCCATGAGCCCGGACAGGAGATGTATGTCGACTGGGCCGGTGACCCCCTGCAGATTCTCGACCCAATCAATGGGACAAAGACAAAGGCCTACCTGTTCGTGGCGGTGCTGCCGTTCTCAGGGATCATCTTTGCGCGGGCTTATACGAATATGCGGATGACAGCATGGCTAGACGGTCACGCCCAGGCATTCACCGCGTTTGGCGGGGTCCCTGAGCTCGTGGTCTGCGACAATGCGGCGACCGCAACGTATCGACCAAAGATGAAGGACGCTCACCGGTCAATCACCGCAGGCTATCAAGACTTCGCCCACTATTACGGGACAGCAATCGTGCCAGCCAAGGTATATAAGCCACGCTATAAAGCAGCAGTAGAAACCGCGGTGAGAGTCTGTCAGACCTGGATCACTGAGTATCTTAGCGATCAGAACTTCGCCACCCTGGCAGAGCTCAATACTGCGATACGTGACCGCCTGGCAGCGAATAATAATGGCCCCTTCCGCGGCGCAGATCAATCTCGTCTAGAGATTTTCACTCTTGATGAGAAGCCGTTCTTACAGTCACTGCCGAGCACGGCCTGGCAACACGTCGAGCTCAAACAGGTGAAAGTCGCCAAGAATTACCATGTTCTGATTCGGCCTGGGTTTAGTTCCGGCCGTTTTTCCTGTCACCGGACTGGTGTCAGGCGGGATTCTTGTTCAGTGTAGTAGGCGGTCTCGACCTCGAGCGGGCTGCGGTAGCCAAGTTCACCGTGGAGGCGTTTGTTGTTCCACCACCACACGTATTCCAGGGTTGCCAGCTCAACTTCTTCCACGGTCTTCCACGGCCCGCGCTGACGAATCAGTTCGGCCTTGTAGAGAGCATTAACCGATTCAGCCATCGCGTTGTCAAAACTATCGCCGACGGTCCCGGTAGAGGGCTTGGCGCCGAGTTCATTGACCCTGCTGGTGTAGACCAGGGACATGTAGTTCGAGCCGTGATCGCTATGATGGATCACTCCATCAAGGTCACCGTCGTTTTGCCAGGCAGCCATCTCCAAAGCTTGCAGTGGCAGCACGTCAGCTTTCAATGTCGAGGCAACATTCCAGCCGGCGATACGACGAGCGAAGACGTCGATGATGAAAGAGACGTAGGCGAACCCGGACCAGGTGGCGACATAGGTGATGTCGCAGACCCACAATTGGTTAGGTCGGTCAGCAACAAACCGGCGCTCCACCAGGTCCCCGGGCAGCGCTAAGCCGGAATCAGGGATCGTGGTGAAAGCCTTCTTCGACCTGCGAACACCTTCAACGTCGGCGAGTTTCATGAGCCTGTGAGTCTGATCGCGGCCGATGTCCCAGCCCTGTCGTTTCAGGAGCGCATGCATCTTGCGGCGTCCGTAGACGCTGTAATGCTCTTCGTGCAGGCGCTGGATCTCTGGAATCAGCAGCTCGTCTTTCAGCTGACGGGCTGACGGGGGCCGGCTCTTCGCGGCACGGTATCCACGGGAGGTGATAAATCCACGGACTGCCCCACGAAGCGTGGCGCAGAGGAACTCAACTCCGAAACGATCACGATAAGTATCGATGAAAGCGATCATTTCGTCCGTGGCCGGTCGAGTTCCTTCGCGAAAAATATACTCGCAGCTTTAAGCACCTCGTTAGCCTTGCGCAGCTCAGCGTTCTCACGCTCCAGTCGTTTATTCTCGGCGACTAAGTCGGTCGTCACGCCGGGCCTTTTACCGTGGTCGACTTCGGCCTGCCGGTGCCAGGTTCGCAGGGCCTCTGCGCCTACCCCGAGCAGGTCCGCGACATGACGGACCGCGGCTGTGCGAGTGGGGTGATCGGGAAGAGCCTCGGAAACCATCCGCACCGCACGCTGCTTCAGTTCGGGGTCATACTTTCTGGGCATAATGTTCCTATTCTGCTATAAAGCACGGAACTAAACCCAGGCCGAATCATTCATATCCACGGACATTATTACTCTGTCCCACCTGTCCACGTGGGAGCTATGGCCGACATTGTGATCACCGAGGACACAGTCCACATCAGTATCAACTCGAACCTGGTTGCCAGCCATGAACGCTACCGGGGACGAGTCAGTAGCCGTTACTCCACTGACCCGTCCCACGTTCCTGATCAACATAAAGACACAAGCGCCCTGTGGTCACGGCAACGCTTTGTCGATCGAGCTAGTCGAATCGGGCCCCACACGAGGCAAGTCATCGAGGACCTGTTCGACACTGTTGAAGCAGATGCCCAAGCTTTCCACGCATGTAATGAGATTCTAAACCGCGCCAGCGCCGGGCGCGGACCTCGTCTAGAAAATGCCTGCCGTCTGTTGATCGAATCAGGACGACGAGTCTCCAAAACCGCGGTCAAGGACTTCTACACCCAAACCACCTTCAACCCTGGCCAGGATTCACCCCGAGGACTATCAACCCAGACCACCACTCCAATCACAGCAGGAATGGTCCGCGGCGCCGATGCCTACCGCCTCCCCACGACCGGTACGGAGGTAGAGGCATGAAACTGAAAAGCACCGTCATCGACGACGTCGATGCGCTCTTCACAAAGCTAAGAATAAGCCGCTTCCGCGCCCGCCTAGAAGAACTCGGTGACGACCCAGACTGGGTGAATATGACCGCTGCTGAGGTGATCGTGGTCAAGTCCCTTTGAGTGGTGTAGCCGGTGTTCCTTCGGTTCTTCAATTAGTGGTTAGGCGGTCAGTTCGAGAGGATCGTCGCTCACCTCGTCTGTGGTCTCGGGAAGCATGTGGAGGCGGCTTCTGGCGAGAACGTCGAGGCTGAGGTAGCGGCGCCCTTCGGCCCATTCATCGGTCTGCTCGGCCAGGACCGCACCGACCAGGCGGATGATCGCCTCTCGGTTGGGGAAGATCCCCACCGAATCGGTGCGGCGACGGATCTCGCGGTTGAGGCGCTCATTGGGGTTGTTGGACCAGATCTGGGCCCACACCCCGGTCGGGAAACCGGTGAAGGCAAGGATATCGGCACGTGCGCCGTCCAGATGATCGTGAGCTTCAGGGAGCTTATCGCCGACGTAGTCCAAGAGCCGGTCGAATTGGGCGTGGACACTGGCTGCGTCGGGCTGGTCGTAGACCGAGTGCAGCATCGCTTTGACTGCCGGCCAGTAGCTCTTGGGGCACACGCTCATCAGGTTCGCGGCGTAGTGCGTGCGGCATCGCTGCCAGGACGCACCCGGCAGGTTCGCTGCGACCGCCTCGATCAGGCCCGCATGAGCATCAGAAGTCACTAAACGCACGCCGGTCAGGCCGCGTGCGACGAGGTCGGCGAAGAAGGAGTTCCATGCCGCCCCGGTCTCACTGGTCGCAACCCGCAGGCCGAGGACTTCACGCCTACCATCGGCATTGACGCCGGTAGCGATGAGGACGACCGCGTTAATCACACGCCCGCCCTCGCGGACCTTCATGGTCAGCGCGTCAGCAGCGACGAACGTGAACGGGCCGGCCTCATCGAGCGGGCGGTGACGGAACTGGTCCACGTGCTCGTCCAGGTCAGTAGCCATGCGCGAGACCTGCGACTTCGACAGGGAATGAATACCCAGGGTTTTCACGAGCTTATCCATCCGCCGAGTGCTGACGCCGGCGAGGTAGCAGTCAGCCACGACCGTGATCAGTGCTGTTTCGGCTCGTTTTCTGCGCTCGAGCAGCCAGTCGGGAAAATATGTGCCCGATCTGAGTTTTGGGACAGCAACATCCACTGTGCCGACCCGGGTGTCCAGGGGCCGGTGGCGGTAGCCGTTGCGCTGGGTGCGGCGGTCGGGGCTGGGCTTGCCCCATTCCGCCCCGACCACGGCATCGGCGTCTGCTGAAAGCAGGGCGTTGATCATGGCCTGCAGCAGATCGCGCATCAAGTCCGGGGATGCTTCGGCCAGGGCTTCACGGAGCAGGCCTGCAGGGTCGATAATATGAGGAGCGGTCATCGTGGCGATGTCCTTTCGAGTGGGAAGTAGAGAGCTTTCTCGAAGGATCCCACGGTGACCGTGTCCACGTCAGCAACGACGCTCACGACCACCCCGGGGGCTACACCACTCTAAGGGGCACTACTGTGATCGTCGAATGTTTGGAAGCCGAATTCCTCGGCAGACGCGAAACCAATGCGCTGAAGCTGATCAAACAAGCACGCTTCCCCACCCCACACGCTCACATCAACGACATCACCTACCTCACCAGCAGAGACATCACGAAGCCACAAATGACCTCCCTGGCCCAATGCGATTGGATAGAAACCGGACGCAACGTGCTCTTACTCAGTCCCACAGGAGCGGGAAAGTCATACATCGCTCAAGCACTGGGAATAGCCGCCTGCCAAAAGCAGTACAGCGTCGCGTTCACACGACTCAAAGAGCTCGACTACCAACTCCAGCTCGCTGACACAGACAAGGAGAAGTACCACCGGATCCTAGCCCGATACAAAGACGTTGACCTAGTAATCCTCGATGACTTCTTCACCACCCCGATCAGCAACCAGACCGCCTACGACCTGTTCGAGATCTTCGTTGCCCGCACCGACGCCGGCCGTTCAACAATGATCGCAGCTCAAAGTGAACCAGCTGACTGGTATCAAGCATTCCCTACCGAGATCTCTGCTGATTCAACCCTGTCACGGATCACCACAGGAGCGACCATCATCAGGCTCGGCACCGCAAACATGCGCGACCATTACTCAATAGACAACGACTGACCCCAACGGCTCGGGGCCAGTAACTCCAACGGGCCCCGAGCACCGTTACTAAATGCCCGCGCCACCCGTTCCCCTCCAACGCGCCACCCCTACTAAACAAACGCCCTAATCAAGCATAAGAAAACCAATCAAAAGACTGTCCGAAAAACCCACAGCAGCCCAACATCCCGTGGGCGGCTGCGATCACGCGGCCTGATTATCCCTGGGAACGAAGCTCTAAAATCAGCTTCGACTAAATCTTTCGTACCATGGGTACATGCTCCTTTCGTCGCGCGACCAATCCACGCGACGGAAGGAGCCTAACCAGGGTGACTCTCCAACACGCCATAAATGGCTCTCACCGCCACCATCGACGTGAACGACCACTGGCTCTGGCCCGCACCATGTCCGGCTCTCACAACAACGAATATTCACTTTGGACTTCGACGAGCGTCATCACGCCCTGGAATCCATCGGTGATCCACTAAATCAAATCTTCAAGTTTAAACCACACTAGCTAGCCTAAATTGATCGTGGCGAAGATAACTCAAAGTATAACCGACGCTCCCACGCCTAGACTCCCTCCAGCTGCTCCTGGCCACTTTCGTCATAATCAGGAAGATCAAATCAGTGCTTTCGCGCTGAACTCCACCGTTGATAGAGTCCACCGACACGCACCATTCTCAAGCGCTTCTCGGGTTGGCCGCAGGAAGCGAATGCCCTGCAAGATGAATTGCCGCAACGGCTGACACATAGATCCAGACAGAGTCGAGTGGAGGTTGAGCGGTAGCTACTGTTAGAAAAAGAACCATAAGTGGACCGAGAAGAAATCGCTTGTTTGGATGAGACCTCAGCGGCATCAAAAGTGCCAAACCTATCGCCACAGCGAATGGGGCACCGTACGCCGCGATAGAAGCGACTAGATTCAGCCCGCCGATGTCGTCAACGGCACCGCCACCCAGCAATGGCGATTCAAATAATGCCCGGAAACCTGCTCTTGTCGCACCCTCCCTCTCCGCTACAGATCCTGGATCGCGAGATACCTTTTCGCTTAACCCAATTACGGGCGAATAGATAATTGACCAGACTCCCACCCCAATGGCTATCGTGCCAGCAAAAAGACGGAGTACCTTCCTCTGTACTGAGAAACCGCTTCCAATGGACGAATAGAGAAAAACAGCGATCCAAACGGAAATGAAAATCGCCGCGGATGCCACTGAAAAAGTAACGAGAATGCCAATGACGAGCAGTGTTCGACACAACTTGTCGTGCTTCAATCCAAGCATAGGAACCAGGAAGTACGTAAAAGCGAACCACATGCCCATTAGACCTGGCTCACGAGCATAGCCTGTCAAACGGGGCCAGTTCGAACCCCAAATCTCCTGGGTTCCGAGCGTAGTCGACATAGGGAAATAGATGTCCACCCCACTTGCAAAAGGCAGGACACCGACGAGGCCACCACCTATTCCAACAATCCCCCACACAAGCATGGTAATAAGAAAAGACAGAGAGCAGACAGCTGTAAGGTAGACGAGAGCCTTCCCGAATATTCTGGCCCGTCGAGCATCGGCGAGAACCACGTTGGCGGCAAGAATTGTTCCGAATGTTAGCGTAAAGGAAGCGATATAAACACTAATCGCCTTGTCACTATTTATTATGATCGCTCGCAGAAAGATCCACGCATAAGAAATCGTTAGCCATAGCATCAGAGAAGCCAGCGATAATCCGTGGGAAACCTCCGTACGACGGGCCCGCAAATCTTCGAGGACGGCTGGAAATACCGCGACGAGAGCGAAAGTCAGACCGAGGAAAGCGACTTCATCACCGAACAGGTTCGGTCTACTGAAAGGTAAAGCGTACAACAATACCACAACAGAGGCCAAAATTGGTCGCCGAACAATCAACAGAACGGTGACTAAAAATAGAAGCCCTAGAAAGAAAATTGCGGGTTCAGATGCTGCCAAGACAACACCAGTGCCTATAGTCATCAGCATAAATGCTATTGCTATGGACAATAGAGCGCCTCTTGTCATTTCTGCTCCACCTTATCCCTAACGAACATAAATAGTTAGAACATGGCCGGATTATGCTGACAAAATAGCATTTGCAATCCGTTCAGCATGAACATCGCCGGTCCAATTCACTGATATTTCTCTGAGACACGACTCCGCGTATTCGACTCGCCCATTACTATCAAATCGATCTTTCCACTTAAGAATCTTCGCCTCTAAGTCAACGATGTTCCGCGGATCATACAGAGATCCCGTCATGCCATCAATGACAGCCCGAAACTCGGGTCCTTGAACGAAGGGATCGCGAGAGGTGATTACGGGCACACCATGTGACAGGCTGTTTATCACTGTAAGGCCTGCCGCCTCGGGGATGACCGTGAGGTGCAGCTCTTTGTAGATGGACTGGAGCTCGATCGGGTCATAGACGGCACCCAGAAACTCGACTCTCAAGTCCATTTGATCACTTAACTCTTGCAGTTCCTGACGTACTGGGCCCTCACCTACAAGCACGATCTGACATCCTATCCCACGGTTTTTTATCTTTTTTACAGCGTGGAAGAGGAGGTCAAAGCGTCTGGACTCTTGGAGTCGAATCACTGCACCAACCCTGAGACAATTCTCAGAGTATGGAAATGACTCGGAATTTAACTGTGGGTTAGCTTTGATGTCATGGCTGTTACCGACGACGGCCATCTTCTTTGCTGAGAATCCCGACCTGCAACCGATATCGCGCCCGTCGACACCGTATAGAAGTAGCTTATGGCTAAGGTTGTAGAATGTTTTTCTCAAAAAAGACTTGAAACCGGTTTCGGGACGGTGCCATCCGATCGTCCATAAGAATGACTTGCGTCCTCTCAGCCGCACAATAATCTGCCCAATCCAGGTGCTCAAGTATTTCCAGTCGCCTAGGAATATCACAGCATCATAATTCTGTTTCAGCAACAAGGACAGTAGCCCTGACTGCCACAGAAATGGCCCGAACCAGCGGTTCTTAAGTCTATGAAAACTCCGGACTTTGTCTGATGAAATTGTTGGGATAGAACCATCTTTGGAGCGAATATCGGACGCAAAAGATACGCTCAGCTCTTCTCGATTCTCCAACGCCTCGAAGACAGCCTTGCGGTAATGCGGTAGGTGTTGGTAAACAATGAGAGTTCCGGTCGGTTGCACTGAAAGGCCTCTAATCCTCGATGGGGTAAGCTCAAATATTCTAAGGAATCGGGGTGGAGCTGACCGTTTCCCTAACGCTTGCGAACTAAGCGCGCTGGTACTCCAGCATAAACCGATCCGGGCGGCACATCTTTGGTTACCACGGATCCGGCACCTATTACAGATCCGTGGCCAATTCGAAGATCTCCGATTATCACGGCACCGAAGCCAATTAAGTTATCTCCTTCTAATACGATCTTTGCCGGGAAGCGCGAAGCCTGGCAACGAATCGGTTTGTCAATGTTATCGAATTCGTGATCGTCGCCGATAAATGCTACCGAGGAAGAGACTAGTGAATCTGCGCCTATTTCTACATCGGCCATGACTGTAACGTTCGCACCTACCCCAACGTGTTCTCCGAGCGACACCTTGGCACCTCTAACGACTCTAAGACCGGGTCCGATGACAACGTTTTTCCCGATAGTCAGCCTACCCGGATTCGTAAGCTCGGCGTGTGCTCCTCTATATTTTCTCACTATTTTCGTTGCAAAAACTTCAAAAATCACATTATTCCTAACTTTTCAACTGGTTACGGGCAAACAAACTCCGAACCAGGTAACTGCGGTGCTCACCGAGACAACAGAGCTACCCTCACCTAGGTCCCAGCAGTGCTGTGACCTAGGTGAACCTCATATAACCGACGGAGTCCAAGCCACGTCGAAGACGGCCGCACTCAATCCAACAATGCTGAGAGGAACTGTTCAGGTCCCAACCCGGGCCGGGGAGGTGGTGGTGCGGAATCCAACCTCTTAACCATCTCGCGGACAAGCTCACCATACTCTATTGGAATCCCAGGGTATCCAGTTATGCGCTCAATAAAACGTTGTTGCGATTCAGGGCCTGCACCGATTGAACGAACGCCTAAGGCTGCTGTTTTCCCCAAAGTCGAGCTCGGGCCGTAGACACTTCCATAGGCTGCGACTACGCAATCCAAAGATCGGATTGCTACATTCATTTCATAATTCGAATGCAGGACGAAGTTGGTCGCAAGTGTCAAATTATCTTCTTCAACGACGTTGGTGAGACGTTCCCATGTTACATCCGAAGCCTTCCATGGCCCGAGGAGCGCTAACCCAACTGGCCTTCCAGCTCTGCGACCCGCCTCAACCACGGCTCTAGCTATCAAAGTGGTCTGTTTGGCTTCGCTAATAACTCCTGTAACACCGAACCAAAACCTGTCGCTAGTAATATTATTGCTTTCGCGGTAGCGACGGGCATCCTCTGCGATCTGGACAGTTGTACCGTCCAAGAGAACTGGATCGTTAGCGTGGCGCACCGTGCCACGGTGGCCTGGCTCCCGTAGCCAGACAATCTCTGAATTGTTTCTCTTTTCCGCGAGGGAAAAAAGAGCTAACTTCAAAAAAGTGCGAAAGCGCGGGATTGTCCTACCGACTATCTCCCAACGAGGATCGCTCATCATTAAGACGCGCAACGGAGGGTATCGTTTACCCGTTGGGCCAAAGGCCAAATCCAAAACATAAGAATTTCCGTTTGGTATGATCACTCTTCTCGAACCCACCTCATGTGCCAGTCGTTTCAGCTCCCTGACGGAAACTCTTTCGGGTAGTTCGACAACTTCGAATTCTTCCTCCAAGTGCCTTAAGTGTCGCTCATACTCCTCTGACCCCAGAACTGAGCTGGTGAGCGCCAAGATGGGTCTTAAACCCCGTCCGAGGGCACCTTCTACCAGAACTCTTACGTAAACTAGGCGGTGGCCTGAACCTGAGTTTTCAGCGATAAATACTATGTTTGACACAAGTATCCTCCAGTAATAACTTTGTCAGAGAACTTTCCGAGATGATTGTGCGAGACCAGAGTATGTCGATTGATATACCAGTCACTGTCGCCTAACACAATTGGACACCGGGGGTAGGGTCGCAGACGAGTGTTTCTCTCGCTCGCCCCTGATCGAAAGATACCCAGATGACTCGGTTCGTTGCGGAGTAGCATTACGACATATTTCGCTCGGTATCTAAACTCGTTTGCGCCTTTCAACTCCTCCTCCAAACTTTTAACAATAAGAGGCAATAGCTGATAGACAGTAGCGTTTGAGCAACAAAAGAAGCTACAGCCAATCCCAGCGCGCCGAAATGAGCGACCATTGGAGGAACTAGTACTAGCTGAACCGCAACAGTGCAACCGAGACTGATCGCAACACTCCGCTCTCTGCCTCGAGCCTGCAACAGCACTTGGGCGACTTGCGAGAACGCGCTTAAAGCAGCGGCAAGAGCGAGTACCTGTAAGACGCCGGTCGAAGACGCAAATTCCTCGCCTAGCACCAAATTCACGAATGTGCCAGCAAATATGAACATAATTGCAGCGATGGCGGCCGAAACGATTGGGATCCAAAGTGCTCCACGGATTCGATGCCAGATATCATCTCTGTCCTTGGCCGCCGAAACGACTGGGTTCATGATTGCGGCAAAAGCTCCTGTCGCCAATGTAATTGGCATAGTCCATCTTGAAACAGCGCCATAGATGCCCGCGACTGCCGGGCCGACGACTGCATTCGCAATCAGAACATCGGTACTCTGTAACGAGATTACAGCCGTAGAAAGACCGTAGTATCGGCTGCCGTTCCACAGTCTTCTCCACGCGATCCTCCGAAAGCTTGGCTTTAACTCAGAGGCAATGCTGGAGGCCAGCACCAACATGACGGTTGAACCGCATAAGTACCCTGCCGCAAAAGCAAGTTCCGGCGTTAGATCCGTGAAATACACGGTAGTTCCAAAAACAACAGCGAGAATCATCCTCTCGGAGAAGGACAGAACACTGAGTTTCATTCCTTTGTGTGTAGCCACCAGGCACACCTGTGCAGTCTGGGAGAATACTGAAGCCAAAAGGAACGCTGGCGCAAGCATTAGTATCCCTTGCACTCCCAAAGCTAGCCCCAGAGCCAGCATGACGCATGCGGAAATGACGCCGTAACAAATTCTGGCCGCATTTCGGCTCGCAAACTCAGAAGCCGTCAGCCTCTGGGCCGAATACTCTCTGATCATCAAAGAGCCTGCACCGAAGTCGATAAGCCCAGATGCTACCGTAGCAAGGGCCATGGACGATGCAACGATGCCAAGGCGCTCAGCGCCAATTATTCTGGCTAACACAGCGAGTACCAAGACCATCACTAGCTGCGCCATTGCCCGGCCCGCGGACAGCACTACGGCGTTTGACGATAGAGAGAAGTTCTTCATTTGTTTCCTGGCTTACGCCACGGCTCACCTCTGGCTCAAGATTGTACTGATCGGGGGGGGCTCGGGGATGCTGTAGTAGTGGTAGAAATTTAACGGCGACAGAATTTTACTGGTACCTCCAGAACGACGAGTACTGCGAAGGATCGGAGACCAAAATTACAAATGGCAAACGAACACCCAAAAATTCTTGGATAAGGATGAATAGGGCGCCGCTTGGCAACACTTCAAGAGTCAGTCATACCATTCGGACTACATCGACTTTTGTCTGATGCCAGCCCTTAGTGCATGGGTCGAAGCAGTGGACCTCAAGAAACTCACAACTCTTCTGGCCGAATCCGATACCTGGTAGTCTGTCGGAATCGAAGGTCGCCCACGATCGGCGTATTGGCTCAAAACCAACGAGACTGCATCTACTACGTCATTGGGCTCAGTACCTGACAAGACGATACCACCGACATCAACGGCTTCTGGTCTCTCTATGGCATCTCTGAGCGTGACAGCGGGAAATCCTAATATCGTGGATTCTTCCGAAATTGTTCCCGAGTCCGAAACGACGCAAAGCGCGTCCTTCTGAAGTCGTACGTAGTCACTAAAGCCTAATGGATTATGGAAAATAATGGTCTCTGGCACTTGGAATTTCGCAGCATCCAACCTCTTTCGAGTTCGAGGGTGGGTAGACACAAACACCGGTACACCATATTCACTGGTAAGTGCTTTCAGAGAGTTCACTAACGCCTCAAGGCGAGAAAAGTTGTCGACGTTCTCTTCCCTGTGGATACTGGCCACGATGTATTCACCTTTCACCAGATCCAAACGCGATAAGATGTCACTCTTCTCTATACGGTGACCATAGTGATCGAGAACCTCTCTCATAGGAGATCCTGTAACGATAATGTTTGAAGGTCGGATACCCTCCGCCAATAAGTTACGTCTTGAATGTTCTGTATAGACCAAGTTATAGTCTGCTACATGGTCAACGAGGTGCCGGTTAATTTCTTCTGGGACATTTGGGTCAAATGATCGGTTTCCTGCCTCGAGGTGATAGACAGGAATAGACATCCGTCTAGCGATCAGGGCCGAAATGCACGAGTTAGTGTCCCCCAAAACTACCATTGCGTCTGGCGTTTCCTCCAGTAATACGCGCTCTGTCCCGCGCAAGACGCCGGCAAGCGTCGCACCTAGGGAGCTTGTTTCAACGTCTAAAAGATGATCTGGGTGACGAAGGCCCAGGTCTTCAAAGAATACTTGGTTCAGCTCATAATCATAATTCTGTCCGGTATGCACCAAGACATGTTCGGTGTGTTTCTCGAAAGCGGCGATAATACGCGAGAGTCGAATAATTTCAGGTCGCGTCCCAACGACCGTCATCACCTTCAGTTTTCCAGCCATGTCAAACATTCTCTCTTACAGTGTCGGGTTGGGTTGGGTCGAAGAGTTCATTGATCCAAAAAGAAGTCAGCAAAGTGTTCGATCCAATGTTCACGATCTTATGTGGCCACAGTGTGGGCATATCGATCGACGTGGGCTGGTCACCGCTGACCTTGAACTCGATGACCTCATTCGAAAATAACTTCCGCATCGCAATGACTGCTTCGCCTTCGATCACCGTGAAACGTTCGATTTTTCTCCGGTGAAAGTGCTGGCCACGTGTTACATCTGGGGCTGTCGTTGAGAATGAAGACTGGCTTTGCCCGCCATGGCTACGCATCGTCTCAACGAAGGTCCCCCGACTGTCGGAGTTTAGAACGTGAGTAAATGCGCGCGCGCCATTTGGTATATAGGAGCGATAGGTATTGAACAGATCCCGGACAAACGGATCCGAGACATCGGGTATTTCACCATTCGAATAGATGTCGGCAATGTCCTTCAAGCGCTCCAGGAGTTCCGACACGAGAATTCGCTTACCGAGATTCGAAGCAAGATCTAGCCCGGCGCTCCCTGTCAAGAGATCCGCAGCATTCTGGGCATGAAGGAGAGTCAGTTCCTTGTCATCGAGGACCTGAGGCATCTCGCCATCCACAAGCAATTGACAGAACGTGGAGGTAACTGCGTTGTAGAAGGGTTTCCCGTGTTCACCAAACAAGTTGGGAAGTCTAACGTCAGTAAACTCGAGGCCTAAGTCGGCGGCAGTCGAATGAAGAATATCCGCTGCTCGAGCTTTCGACTCACCGTAGACGGTACCGTTCCCTGCTTGGGTTGAATTGGCGAAAACGATGGCAGGTGGCGGACTGTTGAGTTGACGCAAAGCTTGCGAAATTTGGTCCGCGAACAGGATGTTGCCATCGGCAACCTCGGATTCTGACCCACGGTTGACCCCTGCGATGTGAATAAGACGGGCTGAACCCTCGAGAGCTTCGGCTGTCGTGTGCGCATCGAAATTACTACCTACTCGCACGCGCAGTGCATCAGAGCCAGCGGCATGCAGAGCTGCTCTAGTGTGCCATCCTAGGAAGCCATCGGCACCTGTCAATACGGTGGTTGCAGAGGCATCGGAACGTGTCTGATTTGAAGAATCTCTCATATAGTGCGCTCCAGAAGTGAACGAACCTCCGGGAGTTCGAGGAGAAGCGTCTTCGTATCTTCGACCGTTAGCCTGAGCGTATTCTCGGATGTATAGTCCTCGTTGCGACCGATCTCAGTTCGCCCCTCATCGAAGTAGAGCTCGTATTGTAGTGAACGCGCGTCGAGTGGAACCCTGAAATAGTCGCCTTCGTCCGATGCTTTAGCAATCTCTTCGCGACTGAGCAACGTTTCATGCATTTTCTCCCCGTGACGAGAACCAATAACGCGAATCTCGGGGTCATCGACTCCCAACAGGGATGCTACGGCACGAGCAAGTACTTCGACGGTTGCCGCTGGTGCCTTCTTCACGAAAAGATCCCCGGCTTTAGCATTGCTAAATGCGTGCTCGACTAAGTCTACGGAGTCTGCAAGGGACATGAGGAATCGCGTCATCTGCGGCTCTGTAAGAGTCAAGGGCTTCTTATCTTGTATCTGTTTCACGAATACTGGAATCACGGACCCTCTCGAATACATGACGTTCCCATATCTCGTGACCGAGACCGTCATTCGTGAATCCGCGTAATTCCGCGCATATGCTTGAGCCGTCTTTTCCATCAGAGCTTTGGACATTCCCATCGCATTAACTGGGTAGACGGCCTTGTCTGTGGAGAGACAGACTAATGAGCGTACGCCAGACTCGCTGGCTGCCTGGATCACGTTGTCACTACCTTGAATATTTGTCAGCACTGCCTGGCCCGGGAAAAACTCGCATGACGGTACTTGCTTTAGCGCCGCCGCATGGAAGACGTAGTCGACGCCCTGCATAGCAGGCAACACCGACCCCTTATCGCGAACATCACCGATAAAGAATCGAACTCTGTCGTCGTTGAAAGCACGACGCATTTCGTCCTGCTTCGCTTCATCGCGGCTCAAGATGTTGACTTGGGACGCCCCAAGGCCCAGCAAATGCTTCGCCATCGTTGATCCGAAAGATCCCGTCCCGCCCGTAATCGTCACTACCGATTCGGAAATTGTGCTCATAATCTACGACCTTCACCTAGCTTCTAGTTCGTACAACAATCGAAAAATACTTCCACTTCTGCTCACATCAAGTCCTTGCAACTTCTGCTGCCAAGTTCACAGCAAATATTCAACAGCTGACTGTCCGGGCTCCAATGCCACAAGAGCGTCGAAGATTGCGCTATAAGAAAAGCATTCATGATCCTGACCCCTCCATGATCGAGGAGACGATCTTGGAACTTGCCGCTTCAGCGGAAAGATTCTCTTCGTAGAAGCTACGACCACGCTTCGCCATTGCTAAACGCTCTGACGACGTCCGCTCAGCCAGCGATAGCACTGCCGCAGCCAACGCAACGGGGTCTCCAGGTGTTGCGACAATACCTGCTCCAGACCGCTCTATCATCCGTCTCCCGTCGCCATCGATCTGGGCAACTATCGGAACCTCGGACGCTAAAAGCGAAGGTATTTTACTTGGAGTCGTGTACCTCAGGAAAGGACTCGTCGCCAAACTTACGAGGTGGATGTGACACTGGGCCATCAAGATCGGTATTTCACTTTGCGGTACTCTGCCGACAAAATCAATGTTCTTTAGACCCATTTCTTCGGATTTGATCTCTAGATCCCGCTTTCGGATGCCATCGCCAACCAAAACAAATTTGATGTCATCGCGTTGACGAAGCTCAAATGCCGTGTGCAAGAGCGTCTCTAAGCCTTGGACGTCTCCGATGGCTCCCGCATACATCACTCGAGTTTCATCGTCAGGAAGCTCAATTCCAAACTCTTGACGAATTAAACGCGACGGCCTAAATAGGTCCTCATTTGTAGGGTTCGGAACATACTTGATTTTTGCGGGTTCGATTCCAGGGTGCCTTTCGAGGATTAAGTCGCGCACGCTTTCCGAAATTACCCCAACTACGGCAGATCTTCTTTCGGTCAATCGAACCAGCGAAGAAATCAAACGGGAGGTGAAGTCGGCAACTCTACCGTCCGTAAACATCCCGCTCTCAATGAGCGAGTCCGGCCAAAGATCCTGTACATGGAGGAATATGGGTGTTTTTCCAAGACTACTGTGCCAGAGCATGGGTAGAGCTACCGTGACCGGCGAATTATATACCCAAAGTGCATCGACGTTTTTCATCGGACGGCCAGCCAGGAGTGTAGCTGAAAGACTAAAGCTTGTGTAATTAAGAACCCTACCCACCGAGGAGCGGCTATGGCTCGGAAAAACTGGGACGCGGGTGACCGTATGGGAAGGACCAAACTCCTGCTCTCTCACCCGCATGCTGTATCCCGGGTAGAGCTTGCCCTCAGGGTAAGTCGGAAATCCCGTCAACACACTAACCTCGTGCCCCTGCCTCACAAACTCTCGTGCGTAGACGCCAGGGAGTGCTGCGGGTCCAGTCTCGGGGTCATACCACTGAGACAGCATACCAATCTTCATTTTGCCACCCACTGTTGTATCAAAGTCGCTTTCAAATCTTCGGAGTTTGGAATGGTCGGGTGAAGAAATCCATCAACTACTTGTCGCTGCCCAAACCACATAACCTCCAGGCGTCGAGAGGCTGCGCGGACACCTGGCAAGAAAATTCCAGCGATATGAGATGCGCGAATGCATATGACGCAAAACCACCTAGGTAACTTCCTCGGTCGCCGACTACCAGCATATTCGAGTACTTCGGTCGTAGTCATCCCCTCCCAAGGCTGGAGCACTATGGGTGGAACTTGTCCGTTATATATAGACACCCGTTCCACGTACTGCACCAGCCCGGCCACACTGCTCACGATGCTGGGCTGATCTCCTGGGGACGCAACAGATGCGACCCAGGAGGATGCAATTCGGCGGAGACTTTCAGTGGTTGGCCGTCCTGAACCTTGAACTGAGGTTGCTCTGACGATCGAGATGGACAGGGGGTGATCGGACTCGGAAAGCGTTCGGCAGTATACCAGTAAAGCTTGTTCCCCTCGAGCCTTGGAACGCGAGTACGGGGAGAAGGGTCTGTACCTTGCCGTTTCATCAATGATCGGACTATTCCCCTGAACCGCCGCGGAACTGAGATGGATGAACCGTCTTACATTAGACACTTTCGCGGCTTCAGCGATTACGACCGGGAGCAGTGAATTTGCGCCATACAGGTCTTCACTATCTTCGCAGCCCGGTGTCGCTAAGCCAGCCGCGTTGACGACGACATCGACATCTCTTAGCTCTTGAAGCATCGATGGCAGAACGTCGCTTGACAACGCTAGCTGAACAATTGCTCCAGGTTCGTCTATGCCAGGGTCCAATTGTAACCGTGATGCACGCAATTCACGTACGACAACATCGTGGGTACGGAGATACTCGACCAGAGCGGAGCCGACGAAGCCGGAAGCTCCATATACGGCCCAAATCCTTGGCAACTGACCGCTCGCGTTGTCGATCGAAGTAGGCTCGGAGGCTTCTGGAATCTTCAGGTTTGTAGGATTTTGCTTACTGCCCAGGAATCTTGGCAATAGCAGGTAAGACATCGAAACCGCGAGGATCAGACCAAAACCGAAAGCGGAAGGTATCTCCGACCTAGCAACTCCAATTCCGATGGTTGAGCTCGCCAAAGTGAGAATGGCGACTACGGCAGCTATAAGAAGCTGGGACTCTCCTGCCGCCGTCAAACGCTGGTAGGTGTGTGATCGATGGGCCTCAAACACGGCTTCGCCACGTAGTATGCGCCGGATGATCACGGATACTGCGTCGGACCAGTAGATCGCGAGAGGAGATAGTGCGGCTAAAGGATCTACGCCACTAAAAATAGCCACGATCGTGATAGCGCCGAGCAATCCGCCAAGGAGGTAACTTCCAACATCGCCCAAGAACATTCTCTTGCGGCTAAGGTTCCACGGTAAAAAAGGCAAGAACACTGCCGCGGTAAGGAATCCACCGAGCCCAACAGCTGCCACGTCATAAAGGATACCAATGACGCCAAAACTAAGTCCTGCGACGAAGCCGTAGAGGCTCGAAATACCGTTGATACCGTCCATGAAATTCGTGAAGTTCACGTTTGCTGCAAAAGCCACCGCGCAAAACGGAACAACAAGAAGGAAAAACTCTGGGTCTGGCTGGAGATAGATCGTAAACCCAGCTCCAACTCCCACCTGGACTAGAGCACGGATAATGACAGGTAGGCCGCGCAGGTCCTCTGCAAAACCAAGAAAGCCAATAGAGAGTGAAACAAGAAAGATGGCGAGAAAATCTTGATCCATTTCCGGAGGGGAAAGCACAGCTAGGACGGCTGTTCCAACGGTTATGCCAAGGAGTGGAGCAACCCCTCCGCCCCGAATAGTCGGAGTGTCGTGGGAAGACCTATGGTTCGGGATATCGACAATCGCCAGTCTTACCAAGGCAGGCCTGAGCATCAGCGGAGCAACGAGCGACACAGTAGCTGCCACACACACCGCAATCCATGCTTGCGCGCTCATGACAGATCACGTCGCTTCGCGAGCAGTTTGCAGACAGATCCTGCTATCGCGGGGACTTTAACTGGCCGGTTTTCGCATTTCGTCGCGATCTGCCGGTGAAGCACGGGCGCGAAGGTAAGCACTATCATTTCAGCCATGAGAGAGCGTCACTGATCCTGCCACTCGTACTCTGCCAATGCCGTATCTACGGAAGCTCTGGTATCTTCGAGCAGTGCAAGGACCTCTTCACGTCCAGCAGGCTGTTCCGGAACATCGACCGGGTTGAGTGCTGGTACCTGGACACTGTTGATGAGCGGATGAGCACTCGGTGCCCGATCTTCCAGATCGCTGAAGAGAACTTCGTGGAGCTTCTCGCCCTTGCGGAGTCCCGTGAAGTGAATGCTGATGTCCTTGCCTGATTCGGCGATAAGCCGCTCGGCCACATCGACGATCTTGACCGGCTCTCCCATGTCCAGAACCATGACGTCTCCGGGGGTTCCAATCGCCCCGGCTTGGAGCACCAACTGGCAGGCCTCGGGGATTGTCATGAAGTAGCGGGTGACATCCGGGTGGGTGACCGTGATGGGACCACCGCGTTCGATCTGAGCACGGAACGTGAAGAGAACGGATCCCCGGGAACCAAGCACGTTACCGAATCGGACCGAGAGATAGTTGAGTCCACTCTCCTGGGCATGGAAAGACGTGAGCCGCTCAGCAAGACGTTTCGTCTGACCAAGAACGCTCGTTGCGTCGGCGGCCTTATCTGTCGAGATATTGACGAAGTGATCAACTCCGAAATCTCGTGATGCCTGGAGAACGTTACGCGTTCCGAGCGTGTTCGTCTTCCATCCCTCAAGCGGGTAACGCTCGAGCATCGGGAGGTGCTTAAGAGCAGCTGCGTGGAAGACGACCTGGGGCCGCTGATCTTCGAAAATTGCGTTGAGAGCTTCCTGATCACGAATGTCGCAGAGCACGACATCGTCCGTGTCGAGAAGACCGTCTCCGTCGATGGAGAGGCGAACTGCATGAAGCTCAGACTCGTCGCGATCCAGAAGAATGAGCTTGGACGGGCCCAGCTTGTAGACCTGGCGTGCGAGCTCGGATCCGATCGATCCACCGGCGCCTGTCACGAGCACGCGCTTCCCCATGACGTAATCAGCGATACTGCGAAGATCTGTTTCAATGGGCCGGCGACCCAGGAGGTCAGCAACATTGAATTGGCGAAGCCGATCAAGGCTGACCTTGCCACCGATCATCTCCTGAACCGGAGGGATCACGACAAGGTCGAGACCGTTTGCCGTGCACTCCGAAGCGATCCGCTTGAAGACTTCAGCAGGTGCCTTCGTAATTGCCAGGATAACCGTGTCAACCTGGCGCTCCTGTGCGATCCTGACGAGGTCCTCTCCTGTGCCGCGAACCTTGTAATTGCCAAGGCGCAAGCGCTGCTTACCGGGGCTGTCGTCGATGAACCCAACAATGTCGTACAGAGTGTCATCTGCGTGGTCGACAAGCTCAGCAACACGGTATCCGGCTTCGCCGGCACCATAGACGAGGGTGCGTACCGTCTTCTTATCGTTGTTCGCTATGACGCGACGAGTCTGAAGGAGCCGATAGACGCCACGTGCCGCGGCCATATAGATGAGTGCCAAAGGCGGCATGATGATGGCAAGTGCACGGGGGAAGTCGAAGATTAATGTCGACATGACGAAGCCGACAGGGAAGATCAGAAGGGCAACAATGCAGGAGACGATGAATGCTTCTTCGAAGCTGCCGACTTGCTGGCGCCCGTGGATCGTGGAGATCGAGAGCTCAAGGATCACCTGAAGGCCTATAGCGAGGAGCGTGTATCCGATAGCCCACCGCCACTGCTCATCTGTCATCCCCAGGTCGTAGCGCAGAACTGCGATAGTGACGAAAGAGAAGAACCAGGCAAAGGCATCGAAGCAGAGCAGGATGCCCATTTTCAAGGTCAAAGGAAGCTGACGAAGTCGTTCGACTGAGGAGGCGACTTGTTGGCTAGTCAACCGCTCTTGGCTCATAAGAAAAATCCACTTTTCTTCGAAGTGCTAACTCCTCAGACCTCTGTCTCAGGTAATTCCCAGGATAGTCCAGGCCTACGACAAAACTTTAGGACATTAACGAAGGTCATATGTCGATATCTCGCGCTGTGGTCGGTTTATTCGATTCAAAGAACCATCCATGTCAGCGAAAACACTGTAAACCCGGGAAAAACGAGGCTGCGTGACACTAGAGCGATTCGAAAATAAATGGCAGGTTATAATCTAAGAGTGCTTCATTTCACACGCAACGCAGTAATCAACCTACAGAGATTCATGAATAGGACAAAAGCCGCCGAACGACAGACACTCATCATTCGGCGGCACACTTTGTTCGGAGTAGAGACGTTCCATCGGGCATCGCGTTGCGAGCACTCCGAGATCACATGGGCAGAGTTGACTCAGTATGGGGAGCGAGCGGCAATACTAACAATCCGACATATCCGAGAGAACGATAGGGTACGTAAGCTGATCTGCGAGAGACATTTTCGGGAACCAGAAGCAAGATATGCGGCTGCAGGTAAAGATAAAAGCGACAGCTGCGACGCGCTTACAGAGGATGTCCCGAGCGAGACCAGCCGAATGGTCGGTCTCGTTGGATGCAACTTCCCTTTTCCACCACCTCTAACTGGTGCGCTAATTGAGAGTTGAACTTCGATACTGGAGGGCCGAACTTGGATTGGCACCCGGTTATCGGAGTGGAAACGGCTCACGCATGTTCCTACCCGACGTCAGCGCACTGTGAGCATGAATGACTAAGCTCGGGCCGATGCTTGACTTCTATGCGCTAAGCCCGAACCTGCCACGTTGAGTTCGAATTTAAAGCCTGTAAGCGGCTTCGCCACCCACAGCGCCACGTGTGTCGAAAAAGCGCTGCGCCGAGGCTACGAGCTCTGCAACGTCATAAGACTCGTGATCCTGCAGTAAAACGACAACATCTGCGTCTTGGACGGCCTGTTGGAGATCGTTCCGGCGATTGTAAAGGGTACCGTTGGCGTTCCATGTTTCCACATGGGGATCATGGAACTCAATTTCCGCACCTGAATCGGCGAGGTATCGCGCTACGGGAATCGCCGGACTCTCTCGCTGATCCTTGATGTCAGCTTTATAGGTGACGCCGAGCAGAAGGATCTTTGAACCATTAAGCGCCTTGCGATCCTTGTTCAATATCTCAGAAATACGCTCGGTAATGTACTTCGGCATGCCCGCGTTGACTTCCTGCGCGAGTTCCACGAAGTGGAAGGGGTAACCTAATTGTTTCTTAACCTCGTAAGATAGGTAATTCGGATCGATGGGAATGCAATGCCCACCGACTCCTGGGCCTGGAGTGAACTTCTGAAAACCGAAAGGTTTTGTCGATGCAGCACGAATAACCTCCCAGATATCGATGCCGAGATCATGACAGAACATCGCCATTTCATTGACGAGGGCGATATTGACGTGGCGATAGGTATTTTCGAGTAGCTTTGCGGTCTCTGCCTCTTTAGTTCCCTTGACAGGCACGACCTCTTCAACGAAATGCCCGTAGAAGGATGCAGCGGATTTGGTGGCGTCCTCGGTTACACCACCTACGACTTTTGGAGTGTTGACTATCGTGTAGTCGACACGTCCTGGATCGACGCGCTCCGGAGAGAAAGCAAGCAGAAAACCTCTGCCGTGTTCCCAGCCATACGATTCAATAATTGGCTGAACGAGGTTCTCCGTCGTACCTGGATATGTCGTGGACTCGAGGATGATCGTGGCGGGTGGTGTTAGTGAACGCGCAACGGTATGTGTCGCAGACTCCACTGCGCGGAGGTCTGGCCCACCGGTGTCAGCTAGCGGTGTGGGGACACAGATGACGAAAACGCTCGCGCGTTTCAGATCATTGGGATCGGCGGTCGGATGGTAACCCTGATCCAGCATTTTGGAGATGTCATCGTCGGACATGTCATCAATGTGGGACACTCCATTTCGCAGGGCCTCCACCGTCTGGTCGGAAACATCGAACCCCAACACCTCAAAACCTACGGCCGACGCTGCCTTCGCAAGAGGAAGGCCTACATAGCCTTGACCGATAATTGCTACGGTTCCAAATACTTGGTTGTTCACGCTTCCCCCAGAGGATCAATGTATGACGCCACGACCGTGTCATCGTGCCAAGTTTCATCATAGCGCCCCTAAGTGCGGCATCTTGGGTAGTCTGTCTCTCGATACGCGTCAAGACGAACGAAGTTTGCGCTAACTACCCTTAGAGTCGAGATTTGGCGCAAGCTTCTCGCCACAAATCGCGCGATGCGTGGTACTTCCGGCAATCTACTCTGTAGTGCAGTGTGTCAGATTAAACACTTACAACGACCGAAGACCTTACATGAAAATCAAGAATAGATTCAATGGGCGTCGGTAGAGATCTCTAGACGGGTCCTGAGCACTTAGAATCTCGTAGCTCGCGGACCTCATAACGGCGCTAATTGCCAGCATCTGAAGATTTACTCCGGTTGGCCCGGCAGGAATGTAATCCCAGGCGGGTCACTGGCTAGGTAGTCAGCCAGACCATCGTTCTTCACAGCATCGAAGAGCGGACGAGAATTCTCCTCGTCCCAGACGACGATCGACTGACCGTTGTCGGACCAGCCCGTACCTGCATGAGGAATGGTCAGGAAGCTGATGTCTCCAAGTCGAAGGCTTCGTCCGCTCAGCGCCAGGTTCCTCATCTCACCGATCGTGAATCCATCATCGACCGCAACAGAGGACGCAACTGTCTCGAGGAACGTGGTGAGCTCTCCGACATCCCCTAGGATGTCTTTCGCGAAGACTTCACTCATGATGGCTCTCATCCAGTTCTGCTGCCTCTGGACGCGTGAGAAGTCCCCGCCCGAGAGGTTGTAGCGCTGACGAACATACTTGAGGGCTTCTTCCCCGGTGAGCCGCTGTTCCCCTGCGGGGATCACACGGTCACCAGTCTCGATCGGAGAGGATAAGTTCAGTGTCACGCCGCCGAGCGCATCGGTCATCGTCTGGAAGGACTCGAAGTCGGTGATGGCGAAGTGATCGATCGTGACGTCGGTTAACTGCTCGACTGTTTCAATCATGTGAGCTGGCCCGCCATAGGAGAAGGCGGCATTGATCTTGGCCTCGCCGTGACGGGGAATCTCGACCCAGGTGTCTCGCGGGATGGAGATCGCTGCTGCGCTTTCTCGATCTCCTGAGATGTGCACGAGCATGATCGCGTCTGTCCGCTGCGCTCCCGCCTCCCACTGGGATGGATCACCGGCAGAAATGCGGGAGTCGGAACCGAGAACAAGGATGTTGACCGGTTGCCCCGGCTGGTTCGCTACATCATCGGGAATAACAGGTCGGCTCTCGATATCGGAGAACGGATCGCCGATGCGTTCGATGAGACCATCAAGCCTGTTCTGGACCCACCACCCGAAACCGACAGCGCCGCCGACAAGGACGAGCACGACAGCAAGGATGACGACCGTTGCCTTCTTGCCGCGCGACATCTTCTTTTGCGGTTGGCTTTCAGAAGTTGGCTCTGTTTCGGTATCAAACATCGTTCATCCTTGCCTTTGGCATCATCTCTGTGCCTTTCGATGGCCCAAGCCTAGCCCGACGAGGAGGGTTAAAGACTGATCCTCGGTACAGGGTGTCAGATCGCACGCACGATTCCACGCTCGATCAGCCCAATGCATTGCGATGCGGAACAGAGGAGAGCTTGAAGGACCGTCCGTTTCCAGATCGCCTGTAATCAGCAAGGACACCACCAAGCCCGAACTCAAGTTCGTGCTAGGCCAAACCAAACCTGTGTCAGGGCCACTGCCTGGGCCTGGGCATGGCCGTGGGCATGTAGGCACTCCATCCAACGGACCTGGATCGCCACTCCCCTGACGGAAGAATAGTTCCCACGTACTGGAAGCGGACTGTCTACCCAGGCATTGTCTCTCCGGCTGTGACACGATTCGTCTTGGACGAAGGAGAGAACGTGATGGAACGTTTCGAGCAATGGCTTGCCGATGTGACAGGGCCCGCCACGACGTGGCTGTCGGGCGTAAACGACTGGGTCTACACCTGGATCATTATTGCAGCCCTGGTCGGCACCGGCATCTATCTGACTGTTGCGACTAGGGGTGTCCAGTTCAGGCATGTTCGTACGATGTTCTCCCATCTTCGAGAATCCCGGAAGAATGCGAACGGCGGGATCTCATCCTTCCAGGCCTTTGCCATGGGGATGGCCACCCGCATCGGCATCGGCAACATCACGGGCGTGGCCCTGGCCATGATCCTGGGCGGGCCAGGCGCACTGTTCTGGATGTGGGCGGTTGCCTTCTTCGGAATGGCAACAGCGTTCGCTGAGGCGACACTGGCGCAGATCTTCAAGCAGCGCCACGGGGATGGTTCTTTCCGCGGCGGTCCCGCCACCTACATACTCTACGGCACGGGCTCTAGAGCCCTGGCCAATCTCTTTGCTGTCTTCATGGTGTTCTCCATGATCGTTGCCATGCCCATGGTACAGGCCAACTCGATCTCCGGCGTTCTCTACGGGAGCCACAACCTGCCGCTCTGGATCTCTGGTCTCATCATCGCGAGCCTGACAGCCGCTGTTCTTGTCGGCGGCGTTCGGGGAATCGCTCGGGCAACGGAGTACATCTCCCCCATCATGGCCCTGGCCTACCTCTTCACTGCTGTCGTCATCATTGCCCTCAACATTGGCGAGCTGCCCAGCTTCTTCAGCGATGTCTTTGCGTCCGCCTTCGGCCTCAATGAGGCTCTCGCAGGCACTGCGGGCGGCATCCTTGCAGCGATCCTCAACGGTGTTCGTCGCGGGCTCTTCTCCAATGAGGCCGGCATGGGCACCAATCCGAACGCGGCCGCCACGGCAACAGTTAACCATCCGGTGTCCCAGGGTCTTATTCAGTCTCTTGGGGTCTTCTTCGACACGATGCTCGTGAGCACAGCTACCGGCTTCATCATCCTCACCTCTGGCGTTGTGAATCTTCAGGAGGTGGGCCAAGAAGCGTCTTCTCACATCACCTCCGATGCTGTGTCGCAGACCTTGGGTGGTTGGATGGCGGTGCCGTTCTCCATCATGATCTTCTTCTTCGCCTTCTCCTCCATCCTCGGCGCCTACGCCTATGCGGATGCGAATCTTGTCTTCATGGGCCTTACCTCGCGGGGATGGCAGATCGGTTCCCGTGTTGTAGCCGTCGCCTGTTCCGGCATCGGAGCAGTTCTCGCACTGCCGTTTGTGTGGACTCTCATGGACAGCGCGATGGCAGTCGTGACCCTCCTGAACCTCGTCGGTGTCATCGCTCTCTCGAAGTGGGTCACTGCCGCACTGCGAGACTACGAGAAGCAGCAGGGCGAATCCGAGATCTCATTCGAACCGGCCAATGCAGGGCTTCCGGGGCGCATTGCAACGGATGGGTGGGTGCCCGCACCCTAGGGCGCCCTATCGACCCACCTCTCCCGGTGGAGCAAGATGGAGAATCGCTCTCGCCAGCATGGCCTGCATGATGCTCCATTCTTTCCCTTGGATGGTCACACCGACGGCGTGACCATCGCTGTTCATCTCCTTCGACGCGGTGGTGATCTTGACAATACGAGCAGGTGCGCCCTTGCCGATTGGGAGACAATGAACAGGTGTTCACAAGCCTAGGCCGCTCTATCTCCCACCGTCCCCGAACCACCATCGTTGGCTGGTTGATCCTCATCATTGTCGCCCTCACGGCAACATTTACTGGCTTCGGCGGGAAGCCACTCTTCGATGCACTCGAGTCGGGCAATCCTGTTATTCCAGGCACTGAGTCGGCCGAGGTCTACGACAGGACGCAGGAGGATGGCGGCAGTGTCCTCTTCGTTGTCGATCAGATCCCTGAGGACCAGATTCCAGGCAGCGGAAGCACCGACGTAGAATCGTCGATACTGGAGCTCGCCTCGAGGCTTGACGAGACTGGTGTCGTCTCCGAGGTGACCTCATACCCGGGCGTTGTCAGCGCCATCACGGCATCGGTTGAGAGTGAACGGGAATCGGCTCTGACTGAGCTCGAAGAGCAGTTCGCCCAGACCCAGGCTGAGATCGACGCGTTGAGCCAGGTGGATCCCGATGCTGGGATGGTCGCACAGGCAGAGCTTGATGCGCAGCGGGAAGCAGCGATTTCTGCTCTCAACGCGGGCGTTGACGAGGAGCTCGATACTCTGCTGTCGAGCTCGGATGTTAAGGGCCTGCTCTCCTCGGAGGGCGATGGTTTCGTTGTCCTCGTCCAACTGAAGGACAGCCTCGATGCTGGAGCGGGAACAAGCGCCCACGACATCGTCGTGTCAGAGTTGGAGCGGGCCACGGCCGAGCTTCAAGGGATCGATGCTGGGATCGAGACGTTCTCCCAGTCAGTCATCCTCGCAACGGACGCGATCATCGATCAGGTTCAGGTTGACCTTGTCACTGGCGAGTCTGTCGGTCTGCCTATCGCCCTCTTCATCATGATCATCGTGTTCGGCGGTCTTCTCGCCGCGGGTCTTCCCCTCATCGGGGCTCTCTCGACTATCGCCGTCGGCATGGGTGCCATCTGGCTTCTCGCCCAGGCAACAGCGGTTGACTCCTTCGTTCTCAACATCATCTCGATCATCGGTCTTGGCCTCTCGATCGACTACGGCCTCCTCATCGTGTCCCGATATCGGGAAGAGATCCAAGAGCTTCTTCCCACGATCGGCTTCGAGGCCGATGGCAGCGATATTCCGAAGTCCCTGTCGGATCAGCAAGAGGCCGAGCTGAAACGGGTTCAGATGTCAGCGGTCGAGACAACGGTCGCAACGGCGGGCCGTACGGTCTTCTTCTCAGCTTTGACGATTGCTGTCTCGATTGCGGCCCTGCTGGTCATGGATGCTCAGATACTCCAAATGATTGCGCTTGGCGGCGTCTTCACGGTCCTCCTCGCCGTCATCGCCTCCATCTCCCTCATCCCTTCTCTCATCATGGCGCTCGGGAACCGGCTCCTGCGACCCTCAGTCCTCACGCGCGTCCCGCTGCTTCGTGGGGTTGCGAAAGGCGTCGGTGACTCTGCCACCGATCACGGGTTCTTCTCCCGGCTTGCCAGGCTCGTCCACAACCGGCCCTGGCCAATCCTTATCGCCGTCACAGCGCTTCTCCTTGTCATGACGATCCCTGTCTCGGGAATGCACCTGCGGTCCTCGTACGATGAGTACGTGCCGGTCGACTCCGAGGTCGGTCAGGGCATCGACATTATCGATAACGAATACCCGTCGTTGCGCACTCCCGAGGTGCAGATCCTGGCCGATGCTCCTGCATCTGACACAGAGGCTTCAGCGTTAGTGAGCGCTCTCGAGGATGCCTATCCCGACGCCCTCATCACCGTCAGCCCGGTGGGCGATGGCGCTCAGTCCCTCATCGGCATTGATCTCCCGATCGATGATCCGGTGGGTCCGGAGATGGAGGGGATTGTCAGCGATATTCGTGCCATGGACAGCGATGTCGAGTTCTGGGTGGGCGGCAGCGCCGCCCTTCAGGTTGATTTCAATGATTCTCTCGCACGAGGCCTCCCGCTGGCACTCACGATCATCGTCATTGCCGTCTTTGTTCTGCTCTTCCTCATGACGGGATCGCTCATGGTCCCCCTCAAGGCGATCCTCCTCAACGGACTGTCTCTCCTTGCCTCGCTCGGTTTGACGATCTGGATCTTCGAGAACGGATACCTCGGCTTCAACCCGGTTGCCGGCCTTGAAGCCTATGTCGTGGCCATCGCCCTCGCCTTCGGCTTCGGTCTGGCAATGGACTATGAAGTGTTCCTTCTCGCGCGGATCAAAGAGTACTGGGATGCTGGCTACTCCAACGATGAGGCGGTCGAGCGCGGACTCCAGCGCTCGGGCAGGATTATCACCTCAGCCGCCGCAATCATCATCGCCGTGTTCGTGGGCTTCGTGTTCGGTGATCTCATCATGATCAAACAGATCGGTGTCGCTCTCGCCATCATCGTGGCACTCGATGCGACCCTCGTGCGCATGCTTCTCGTCCCCGCCACGATGACTCTTCTCGGCCGTTGGAACTGGTGGGCTCCCAAGCCGCTCGTCAAGCTTCATGAGCGGTTCGGCATCAAGCACTAGGTCAGCACCCGGCCTCCCCACCCGACAACACCGAGCCCGGGCCTGGACAGTGGGGGCATGGAGGCCAATCGCACGCCTATCGTCTCGGCGCAGCAGCGAATATGGGGATTCGATCTGCTGAGAGCAGGGCACGCACGCGACGCGTGGCGCCCTACGAACGAACCTTTGATGCTTGGTCAGCGGTTCGGCCTGCTTAGCATTGACCTGCAGGGCCACGGTTGTTGACCGTGCAGGAACGGGATTCTGCAACCTTGCGGTAGACAACGTCGGCCACGGGGCGTACCGGAGCCCAGTCGATGATGTGCCCGATAACGCGCCAGGGCGATCCCATGGTCTTGAGGACGGCGGCGACTGCGCGATGGCCGCGTTGGACTGTCTCCCCCGCAAACACAAGATATTTCTCGTACTCGGACTCATCGACTCCGCGGTGGCTGAGGTCGGCGGGGCCGGTGAACGTCACCGCAGTGCGGGCGCTCGCCCACCGGGCGAGTTTCGTGCAGAAGACACAGTCGGTGTCATAGACACATATGGCGCCAGCTCCCGAATTGTTGCCTTTCATGGTGACCCCGCTTCGTCTCGATCGTTGCACAGACTGTGCAACGAACCTCAGTCTCTCAACATGGCGGGGCGGGGTAAAGCCTGCTCGGCCACGGGCGAAGACGACCGGTTCCCAAGATGGTGAGACCGATGGTGAAGAACAATGGATGAAAGAGACTTGCCTCGAGCTCGCGCTCGAATGTGTTCTAATTATCGACGGATAATCCCGGTTGCTTGATGGAGTGTCGCCTGGAGCTACGCTTGCGGGCCAGCGATGACAGTTTGGTTGGAGACTGGACTACAGACGGAATCGACACCATCGGTGTCCGCCGCGACAGCACCTTCTATCTCTCCAATGCGCTTCGAGCTGGGAGAGCAGACATCCACTGCATTTATGGTCGCGCGACCGATATGGCTTTGGCAGGCGACTTCGATGGTGACGGCATGGACACCCCTGCCATCAACCGTACAGTCCGCTAATCAAGGAGTTGTGTTTCCCTGACTGATCGGATGCGTGGCATCGATTCCGCTGAGCACGCCGCGCGGTGTTGGAATCTGAGCCATGGAGAGTCCCCTGGTGATGCACTGGTTGATGACCAGTCCTTGCTGTCGGTCGAGTCCGCAGTGCCTCGACTGTTGACTCTTGTTCGCGCGACAAACGGGAGGTGTGCTGAAGAAGCCTGCTCCAGGCCTACCCATTCCGACTAAATGGACGCTCCCCACGTTCTCCCGTCCACAGTGAAGGGGCCGAGCTCAATCGAGCCCGGCCCCTTCACTCCTGTTCAGAAGTGTTCCTGATCCTTACGCGTACTCCTGCAAGGGTGTGCGTGCCAGGGTGCTGTAGCTGTGGCCCTGGGTGATGCCGAGCTTGTGATAGAGCTTGCGGGCCCGATCGTTCCAGCTCCACATGCCGAAGGTGACGATCGCGGTCTCTTCCAGTTCACGGTTGATCGTGCCGGACATGACCGCACCGCCGATGCCGCGCCCCTGGAGGGCGGGGTCTGTGCCAAGGCCAGCAAAGTGGGAACCTTCGATACCGTCGAGATCGACTCGCCGTTCCACTCCCATCGCACCGCCCAGCAGCTCTCCGTCGACATACCCGTACCAAGTGAGACTGTCGAGATCTTCGAGCGCTGACGTGATGGGGTTGGAGGCGGAGATGACTCTCTCGATCTCCGCCCGCCATGTCCCCAGGTCGAGGCGCTGGATCATGTCGTCTCCCGGCTGCACGGGAAGCGGGTTCTCGCTGTAGAAGAAGTCCCACCTGTGGCCCTCGTGCTTGCCCAGCCAGTGACGGTGGCGTTGCGCAAGCCCCGCCATCGTATCCCCCTGGAACATGGCACGCGATGGTGCCGGCAGCTCTCCGCTCCCCCGGAGGGAGCCCAGACTGCCGGCCCGTGCCTGCTCTTGGAGGCGGTCGAGGACGGTGTTGATGGAATCGGGGTTGCCGATGGCAGTCATCCTGAAGAAGCCCTCTTCGTGCTCGCGGGCGCGAAGCTCGTCCAGGTCGGTGACGGGTTCGATCGAGGCGGCGATGATTGCGTAGTCATCGCCGCGCTCGAAGACGATCGTTGTCCCGTTCTCAGCCAGGGTGTCCCACCGGTGTGCTCCTGTCTGCCAGAAGACTTCGGTGGCCCGATCCATCCCCATGCTACGCATCGACCTCCGCGGCCTCTTCCTCTCCGCGAGCCTTCGGCTTCGCGTCCACACCGGCTTCTTTGCGCTGCTCGGGGGTGATGGGTGCGGGAGCATCGGTCAGCGGATCGTAGCCGCCGCCCGACTTGGGGAAGGCGATGACGTCGCGGATCGAGGGAGCATCCACGAGCAGGGCGACGATGCGGTCCCATCCGAAGGCGATGCCGCCGTGCGGGGGTGCACCGAACTTGAAGGCGTCGAGGAGGAAGCCGAACTTCTCCTGGGCTTCTTCCTGGGACAGGCCCATGACCTTGAAGACACGCTCCTGGACGTCGGAGCGGTGGATACGGATCGAGCCGCCGCCGATCTCGTTGCCGTTGCAGACGATGTCGTAGGCGTAGGCGAGAGCGTTGCCCGGATCCTTGTCGAACGTGTCGAGGTGTTCCGGCTTCGGGGAGGTGAAGGCGTGGTGGACAGCCGTCCACGATCCTCCGCCGACCGCGACGTCGCCCTCGGCCTGAGCCTCGGACGTGGGCTTGAAGAGGGGCGCGTCGACGACCCACACGAATGCCCATTCCTTCGGATCGATGAGACCGCAGCGCTGGCCGATCTCGAGACGTGCGGCGCCGAGGAGGGCGCGTGAGGACGTCGTGTCACCCGCGGCGAAGAAGATGCAGTCGCCGGGCTTCGCGCCAGTCGCGGCGGCAAGGCCGTCCCGTTCAGCATCCGTGATGTTCTTCGCGACAGGGCCGCCGAGGGTGCCGTCTTCGGCGATGGTGACGTAGGCGAGTCCCTTCGCCCCGCGGGCCTTCGCCCACTCCTGCCACTTGTCGAAGGTGCGGCGGGGCTGTGAGCCGCCGCCCGGCATGACGACAGCGCCGACGTACTCGTTCTGGAAGACACGGAACGTCGTGTCCTTGAAGTACTCGGTGAGATCGACCAGTTCCTGGCCGAAACGCAGGTCTGGCTTGTCGGAGCCGTAGCGCGCCATCGCATCCGCGAACGTCATGCGCGGGATCGGGAGGTTGATGTCGTAGCCGATGAGCTTCCAGATCTCGCTCAGCACCTTCTCCGCGATCTCGATGACATCATCCTGCTCGACGAAGGACATCTCGACGTCGAGCTGGGTGAACTCGGGCTGGCGGTCCGCACGGAAGTCTTCATCGCGGTAGCAGCGGGCGATCTGGTAGTAGCGTTCCATGCCGGCCACCATGAGGAGCTGCTTGAACAGCTGGGGCGACTGCGGAAGCGCATACCACGAGCCGGGAGCGAGACGCGCGGGGACAAGGAAGTCACGTGCACCCTCGGGGGTGGAGCGGGTCAGCGTCGGGGTTTCGATCTCGACGAAGTCAGCATCGTCAAGCACAGTGCGTGCCGCACGGTTGACCTTCGCGCGGAGGCGGATCGCGTTCTGCTCGTACTTGCGTCGCAGATCGAGGTAACGGTACTTGAGGCGAGTCTCCTCGCCGACCTTCCCGGAATCCTCAGCATGTTCGGACACCTGGAACGGTAGCGGCGCCGCGGCGTTGAGAACTTCGACCTCGTCCGCGATCACTTCGATCTCACCGGTGGGGATGGAGGCGTTGGCATTGCCCTCGGGGCGTTCGCCGACAGTGCCGGTGACCTTGATGACGTACTCGGCACGAAGCTCGTGCGCGACGTCCTCCCGGATGACGATCTGTGCGATGCCGGAGGCGTCGCGAAGGTCGATGAAGGCGATCCCGCCGTGGTCGCGTCGACGATCGACCCAGCCGACCAGGGTGACGGTCTCACCGATGTGGGAGGCGCGAAGGCTTCCCGTGTTATGCGTACGCAGCACTGTTCCTCAATTCGTCTTCGGTTCTAGTCCGCGAGACAGGCGGACCCGGGCGGGGGCGAAACGAGCCCACGCCAGGAACCAGTCTAGGACACGGATCACCGCCCCGTAGCTAGAGGACCGCGAGCTAACGGTGAGAGAATGCCCATTATGGCCAAGAAACCCCGCAAGCAGTTCACCGCGTCCGAAAACGCCCAGCGGTGGCTTCTGTGGACCGCTACTGCGATCATCACCTGCATCGCCTTCGAGGCGCTCGCCGTAACGACGGCGATGCCGACCGTGACACGGGAACTGGACGGGGAGCACCTGTTCGCCCTCGCGAACGGCATCACCCTCGCCGCCCAGCTCATCACGACCGCCCTGGCGGGCCAATGGGTGGATGCGAAGGGCGTGAAGATACCGCTGTTCCTCGGACTGTCGCTGTTCGCCCTAGGCCTGCTCGTCTGCACGGCCGCTCCCACGATCGAGATCTTCACCATCGGCCGCCTCATCCAGGGCCTGGGCGGGGGCCTGTGTGTCGTGCCCCTCTATGTGCTCGTCGGCAGGCTCGTCCCGGCACCGCGCCAACCGAAGTTCTTCGCCTTCTTCTCGGCCGCCTGGGTCGTGCCCTCCCTCATCGGCCCCGCGATCTCCGGGTTCCTCGTCCAGCAGGCCCACTGGCGCTGGGTCTTCGCGATCGTCCCCGTCCTCCTCATCGTCATCCTGCCCGCGATCATCAAGGTCCTCTCCATGCTCCCTGGAATGGAGTTCACGGGCTCCCTGTCGACGATCCGCAGCACGGCCGTCATCGCCATCGGTGCGGGCGGGGCGGCGATCGTCCTCCAGGTCATGTCCGGCACCGAATCCGATTCCTTCACCCCGCTCACCTTCATCATCATCGGTGTCGCCATGGTGTCGGCCATGGCCTTCATCCGCCCCCTGCTGCCGAAGAAGACGATCACCCTGGCACGGGGCCTGCCGTCCACAGTCGCGTTCCGCGGGATCATCAACGGCACGTTCCTCGGGATCGAGGTCTACCTCCCCCTCATGCTGCAGCGCGTGCACGACTGGAACCCGTTCGAGGCGGGACTGACCCTCACTGTCGGCTCCATCACCTGGGCCATGGGCTCATTCGTCCAGGCGCGTGTCATCGATCCGGGCAAGCGCCAACGGTTGGCCACGTGGGGCTCGGGAATCCTCCTCCTCGGCGCGGCAGGCACGATCCCGGTTGCCTGGTCCTCCGTCTCCCCCGTCATCCTCATCGTCTCGTGGGCGTTGGCCGGCCTCGGCATCGGCATCGCCTACCCCGCGATGGCAACCCACGCACTCGCGCTGACACCGATCGAGCGCCAGGGGAAGACATCGTCCGCCCTGCAGCTCTCCGACACTCTCGGAGCCTCCCTCGCGATCGCGGTTGCCGGGATCGTCTTCGCCTTCGTCTCGGGGCAGGGAACAGCCGCGTTCGTCACACTCCTGACGGTCATGACCGCGCTCGCGGCCTTTGCCTTCCTCGTCTCGTTCCGAGTTGAGCCGAAGGTCACCTCCCCAGGGCTCACGAATTCGGCTCCGACTCGTTAAAGTTGTCAAGGCGCACCATGCGCCGGTGGCGTCACGAGACGCCGAGAATGCGCCACACGGGCGCTGTAGAGAGCTGACGCTGCCATCTTCTGGGATTCGGGCAGGTTGGCAGATGAGGAAGAACATGGCGGATACGCCTGAATTGAACACCCCCGAAGAAGCACACGAAGAACTGGCCCACGGCTTTGCCGAGCTCGGCCTGCCCGATGATCTCCTGGACGCCGTCCAGAAACTCGGATTCACCACCCCCACCGCGATCCAGGAGCAGACGATTCCTGCCCTGCTCGGCGGCCGCGACGTCGTCGGCGTCGCGCAGACAGGCACCGGCAAGACTGCCGCCTTCGGCCTGCCCCTCCTGGCCCAGATCGATCCCGACAAGCGTCGCGTTCAGGCCATCGTCCTCGCTCCCACACGTGAGCTGGCCATGCAGGTCGCTGACGCGATCTCGGACTTCGCCGCGGTCTCCCGCGACATCAAGGTCGTCGCCGTCTACGGCGGCTCCTCCTACGTGCCCCAGATCCGCGCCCTCGAGCGTGGCGCCCAGGTCGTCGTCGGCACCCCCGGCCGTGTCATGGACCTCATCGACAAGGGTGCCCTCGACCTGTCCCGCGTCTCCTACTTCGTCCTCGACGAGGCCGATGAGATGCTGCGCATGGGCTTCGCCGAAGACGTCGACACGATCGCAGGCTCCCTGCCGACCGAGAACCGCGTCACGGCTCTCTTCTCGGCCACGATGCCGCCACAGATCCGCCGCGTCGCCGAGCATCACATGCACAACCCGGAGCACATCTCCGTCTCCAACCCCCGCTCGGTCGTCTCCACGGTCAAGCAGACCTTCGCCGTTGTGCCCTCGCGCCACAAGATCGGCGGCCTGGCCCGCGTTCTCGCAACCTCGGAAGCAGACGCCGCGATCGTCTTCGTCCGCACCCGCGCCTCCGCCGAGGAGCTCGCTCTCGAGCTGAATGCTCGCGGCGTCCAGGCTGCGGCGCTCTCCGGCGATGTTGCTCAGCGTGACCGCGAGAAGCTCGTCAACCGTCTGCGCGAGGGCTTCCTCGACGTCCTCGTCGCCACCGATGTCGCGGCCCGCGGCCTCGACGTGGAGCGTATCGGCCTCGTCATCAACTTCGATATCCCCAAGGAGATCGATACCTACGTGCACCGTATCGGCCGTACCGGCCGCGCCGGACGCGAAGGCGTCGCACTGTCCTTCGTCACGCCCCGTGAGCGTGCTCGCCTTCGCAAGATCGAGCAGGCCACGAAGGCAAACATGGAGGAAGTGGATCTCCCCACCCCGGCAGAGGTGTCCAAGCTTCGTGCCGACAAGCTTCTCAAGCAGGCCATCGAACGCCACGCCGCAGGCCGTCTCTCGGTCTACCGCGAAACCCTGGCCGGCTTCAAGGCCGCCCAGGAAGCCGGCGAGACCGACATGTCAGTCGATGACCTCGTCTATGCTCTCCTCGCCCTCGGCGTCCGCGACCCGGGCCCGCAGGCAGACGACGAGCCGGATCGCATCTCCGTCCGCGAGGATCGCGGAGACCGCGACCGTGATGATCGTGACCGTCCCCGCCGTGACCGCGACCGCGACCGCGGCTCCATGAGCGGCGCACGCCGCTACCGCGTCGAGGTCGGCCACCGTGACGGCGTCAAGCCGGGAGCGATCGTCGGTGCGATCACCGGTGAAGGCGGCCTTCGCGGCAGCGATCTCGGCAAGATCGACATCTACCCCTCCTTCTCTCTCGTCGAGATCGTCGGTGAGCTCTCCACGGAGGCCACCAACCGTATCTACGATGCTGAAGTTTCAGGGCGCGCCCTGAAGATCCGCCCCGATGATGGTCCCAAGCGTTCAGGCGGCGGTGACCGTGGCGGCTACCGCGGAGACCGTGGGGATCGCATGGGCGGCGGAGACCGATTCAAGCGTGGGGGTGACCGTTTCGACAAGCGTCGCAGCGGCGGTCCCAAGCGTCGCCGAGACTACTGAGACAGCGGAGCGACACGTCACTCTTGAGTGACACCGGTGGGCCCCTCTTCGGAGGGGCCCACCTCTTTGCTGTTCCCGCTGGCGCCTATGTGGGCTGGGGAAGGATGGGTATCGCTGAGCTCGTGCTCAGGGCAGCGAACACTCCGTTGATGTCGCCGATCCGTCACCGCTCTCGGAGCTCATGGCAAACATGGCAGTTGTCGAAAGGCTAGCCTCCGCACCTGCTACCAGCCGGGCAGCGCTTGGAGCTCTGCGCGGAGCGCATCGCCGCTTGGTGTTGATAATCAGCCTTGAGGGCTCTCAGCTCACGGCCCCGAAGAGTACCGCCATAGTCCTCGGCGAGGTGATACTGCGACATCTCCAATGCTGATGTCATGCGGGCAATGTACACGTCAGACTGTAGGATCTGATCCCCAAGATAATCGCGTTCCGCTATGGCATCATCAATATCGGCTTGCGACGGATCCGTGGGCGCAACGATCGGATCCTCAGTGCGAGTGGCGATGGGTTCTGCCATTGGAGCAGGCGCAGGCACGAACTGCGGCTCGACTGTGGGCTCGGGAATGGTGGGCGGACCCTCACTCCACTGATCGATAACAGCGGCCTCAGTGGGTGCCGCCTGCATCACTGGATGCCGCTTACATCGTTTCGACGTCTTGAGCTGGTTCGGCTGTCTCTGTCGTCGGTTCCGGCTCAGGCTCCTTCGTCACGAGGCCACAACGATGTCTACGCTCTTGCGAGTTGAGTCCCGAGCCTATCGGAACGCTGGGTTTAGCGCTTCTTCGACTTCCGTCCGACGGTCGAGAGCCTTCCAGCGATGTCGACGAGTTCGCGTGATTCTTCGAGAACGCTGTCGATTCCTGCCAGCATGTGCTCCTCCGCGATCGGTGCGAGTGTTTTCGTCAGGCTCTTGCGGACCCGGCGTTCCGTCGCCTTCGCTCCCGAGGAGAGGAAGATGCGTCCCAGGACGGTGAGGAGGAGTCCGACCGAGAGCCCGCCGAGGAACAGGAGGGGCGGGATCGGGATCTCGCCGAGCGTCGGTGTGTCCGGGAGCGGCATGGCCAGGGATTCGAGTCCCCACAGGACGCCGATCCAGACAAGACCTGCGACAGCGACGAGGAGGAACACCCATTGGAGGAGACTCCACGCGGACCACCATCCCGGCTTCCTGTCGTAGCCGAGATCAGCCCGGGCGATCACACGATCCGCATGGTCGAGAACGTTCCCCGTCCGATATTCGGCGCTTTCGACAGCGTCCCTGCGCCAGGCAGCCGGCAGGCCCTCGGTGGCGTCGGTGACGACGGAGCGGACGATGCCGCGCACGTGGGACTCTTTCGCGGGAGTGGCCCGCACCCCCGTGAGAGCAGGCACCTCCCCCTTCTCGGGAAGGAGATGAAGGCCCTTGAGCGGGTCGATGCGGACGGCGCGCAGCCAGCGCAGCGCCGGCCATCCCACCCACCTTCGTCCCCGGTACGTGTAGGAACCGGCGGCGGCCTTGGCCACCTGATCGACCCCGGCCGCCGACGCGATCGCGCGCGAGATCGTCTCCCGATCCTTCTTCGACACGCCCGCACCGGGCGTGCCCACCTCGGAGGCGAGATCATGCCCGATCGACCGAACATCGGCCGTCATGCGATCGTAGGCGGCCTGCTGGGTGCCTGCGACAGCGACGATCTGCGACATAAGCGAGTCGACGCCCTCCCCCGTCCTCGCGGAGGTCGGGATGATGGTGGCGGACACTCCGTCCTCGCGGACGATCCGCTGAGCGTCGGCGATGACACCCGCACGCTCGGCCGGCTCGACGGAATCGATGTGGTTGAGAACAACGAGCGTGACATCGGAGTGTTCGCTCATGGTGCGCAGGTAGTCCTCGTGCACGACGGCGTCCGCATACTTCTGGGGATCGAGAACCCAGATGAGGACATCGACGACGGCCGACAGCCGCTGGGCGATCTCCCGGTTCGACTCCTCGGTCGAATCGATGTCTGGCATGTCGAGCAGGACGATCCGATCCCCGTGGGAGGGGAAGACTCCATCTCTCACGTGACGGTCAGCGACCTCGAGCCAGTCGAGCACCGCCGTGGCGGGCCGCTCGGAGACCGCGAGCGGGGCCGACGTCGTGGGCCGCCGTGCGGCGACCGTGGCCACGTCCGCGCCCACGAGGGCGTTGAACAGGGATGACTTGCCCGATCCTGTGGCGCCGAAGAGGGCAACGACTGTCGTCTCGAGGCCGGCCGCCTGGCGTTCCACCACAGCGTCGCGGAGCTCAGTCGCCCTGCGCAGCAGCTCGGGAGATACTCTCCCTGCGCCAAGATCAATGGCACGACTCAGATCGTGCAGGCCCTCGTTCAGAGTAGTCACTCCCCCTGCTCCCCTCGCCGAGCGGCCGTGAGGAGCGCTAGTATTTCGCCCAGGTTTTCGCCCGCAGAAGCATCTACTCCGAGCGTTGCGAGCTCGTCGCGGAACGGCTCTGCGTCATCGACCATGAACTCCCCGGCACGCCGGCCCAGGTTCTTCTGCGCCGACTGCGCCATGCGGCGCACCGCTTCATCGCCGAAGATCGCTTCCAGGAGCTTCTGCGCGACGACAGCAGTGCCGCCCGCGACGACGACCTCTCCCCCGGTGAGACCCGCGGTCGAGGCGAAGATGACGATCATGAGGGCGATGCCGACCGTGTTGACACCGAGGGAGAGCACGCGTGCCGCGGCACGCTTGTCCTTCCCCTCCTCCCGGATCAGATCCGTCAGGTCCGCCTGCCATTGACGGACGAGTGTTGTGGCCGCCTCGACTCGCTCCTCGTGAGACCGCAGGCGCTCTGCCGCGTTCGAGACGAGGCGCTCCCCGCCCAGGCCCCGAGCCCAGGCACGTTCGACGGTGGCGATCGCGGACTCGGTCTCGCCGATCAGCATGCGGGCGATGCCGTCTTCGATGGCTTCCTCGACCTGCTCCGCCTGCGCCTGGGTATCGCCCCGGAACCAGGCCGCGATCCTGTCACGCACCTTGCCCACCCCTGCCTCGACCTGGCGGAGTATTTCACCCGAGCCGACGAAGTCCTGCCAGCGGGAAAGCACCTCGCCCCGCAGAACCGAGCCGTCGTCGACAGCGGAGACGACCTTGGCATGTGCTTGAGCGAAAGCATCATCAACCTGGGAGGCCAGGGTGAAGAGAGCGGACCGCTGTTCATCGAGAGCCGGGAGAAGGGTCTGGCCTCGTGCCGTCACCCCATCGACCGCGCCGCCGAGGGTTTGGCGGGCGACAGCGGTGCGGGCGGAAGAATCGTGGGCAAGGCCCTCGAGCCAGGCACGGATCCCGGCGACATCGGGCTCCGGGATCAGGCCCTCCCCCAGGTCGGATTCGCCGATGACGAAGAGCGGGGCATGATCGAGATTCCGTTCCGTGAGCCGCCTGGCGAGATCTGAGCGGACTTCGGCACCTACGCCGGACGGAACCCGGTTGAGGACGATGGCGACGACGATGTTGCGGGCCGCGGCCTCGTCGAGCATGGCCCAGGGGATAGCGTCCGCGTAGCGTGCCGCCGTCGTGACGAACAGCCACAGGTCGGCTGCGGACAGCAGCTGGGCCGCGAGCCTCCGGTTGTCCTCCACGATCGAATCGATGTCGGGAGAGTCGAGCAGTGCCAGCCCGGGCGGAAGAGTGTCGGCCTCGGCGAGGCCGAGTTCCGTATGAGAGTCGCCGCCGCGGCCACGCACCCGGGCCAGCTCGGGGAGGATGCGGGGGCCGTCGAACCAGCGGCGATCATCGGGGTGGTGGACAAGGAGAGGGGTTCGCGTGGTGGGGCGGATCGCCGAGGACTGGGCGACGCTCCTGCCCACGAGAGCATTGACGAGGGCAGACTTGCCGGACCCCGTGGATCCGCCGACGACCGTGAGGAGCGGAGCATCGAGGCTCGCGTAGCGGGGAAGAATATAGTCATCGAGCTGATGGCGCAGGTCGACCGCCTCCTCCCGTGCGTCCGGCGCCTGCGGCAGGTCGAGCGGGAAGCGCAGAGCATCGAGCGTCTGACGGAGATCCTCGAGGAGCGAGGCGACCTCCGCGGCCGAGGGGCCGATGCCGGCGGGGGCTCTCACGGGAGCTTCCGAACGGTCGGGGTCAAGTCCTCGAGCGGCGGCATCCACACCCCAGCATCAGCATCGACCTGATCGCCGGACCGGATGTCCTTGACCGAGTCGGGGCTGCCCGGGAACCACACGTAGGGGATGCCGCGGCGATCCGCGTAGCGGATCTGCTTGCCGAACTTCGCGGCCGATGGGGAGACCTCTGTTGCGATCCCGCGGGCCCGCAGCTTCATCGCCGCCACATCCGATGCTCGGCGATGCTCCTCGTCCATGACAGCCACGAGGACGGCCGTGGGCACCTTCCGGGAGGTCTCGACGAGGGGTGTGCCGAGCACGCGTGCGAGCACGCGTGAGACGCCGATGGAGAGGCCCACGCCCGGGTAGGTCTTCTTCCCGTCTGTGGCCAGGGAATCGTAGCGGCCGCCCGAGCAGACGGAGCCGAGATCTTCGTGCCCGATCATCGTCGACTCGTACACGGTGCCCGTGTAGTAGTCGAGACCGCGGGCAATCTTGAGGTCCGCCATGATCGCGCCCGGCATGAGCTCGCCGGCGCCCTCGATGAGGGAGACGAGTTCGTGCAGTCCCTCGTCGAGCAGTTCGGAGCGCGCCCCGAGCGCCAGCACACGGTCCGCGACCGATGCGTCGGTGCCCTGGATCTGTGCGAGAGCAAGCGCCTGGCGTGCCTGCTCGTCTGTGGCGCCCTCCGCGACGAGGATTTCGGAGACGGCCTTCTCGCCGATCTTGTCCAGCTTGTCGATCGCACGCAGGGCCCCCTCGACGTCGGTCAGTCCGATGGCCTCGTAGAAGCCCTGGGCGACCTTCCGGTTCGAGGCGCGGACGACGACGGCGGGGATGGGGAGTTTCGAGAGCGCGTCGACCATGACGAGCGGCAGCTCCATGTCGTGATGCTGGGACAGGGTGTCCTGTCCGACCACGTCGACGTCCGCCTGGACGAACTCACGGAACCGACCATCCTGCGGGCGCTCCCCGCGCCAGACTTTCTGGATCTGGTAGCGCTTGAACGGGAACATGAGGCGTCCCGCGTTCTCGACCACGTAGCGGGCGAGCGGGACTGTCAGGTCGAAGTGCAGGCCGAGTTCGGCATCATCCGAGCCCGCCTCCGCCTGGAGGCGGGACAGCAGGTAGATCTCTTTCGACGTCTCGCCCTTCGACAGGAGCTGGGAGACGGGTTCCACCGCCCGGGTCTCGATCCCGGAGAACCCATGCAGCTCGAACGTCTGCTGCAGGGTCGAGAGAACATGCTGCTCGACGAGCCGCTGCTCGGGGAGCCATTCGGGGAAACCGGACAGAGAAAAGTGACGTGCCATGGGCGCTATTATGGCATGACGGCGAGAAACCCGCCGTCATGCCAAGCCCAATGTGTGGAATTGATCAAGCAGACGCCATGGCGGCGTTGCGCAGATACTGGTTCGCTTGGAGCTGGTAGCCGAGGGTTGAGAGCTGGCCGTGGCCCGTGCAGAGCACCGTGTCCGGGTTGATGGAGACCGTGATCATCCGCAGCGTCGACTTCATCTCAGCATCGTCCCCGCCCGGCAGGTCGGTGCGGCCGATCGATTCGCCGAGAATGACATCACCGAGGAAGAGGATCGCCGTCGGTTCCGGCTCGCTCGAGCCGCCCCCGCAGTCACAGCCATCGCAGCCGCCCCCGCAGCCGTCCTGGGAGATCGTGATCGCACTCTCCCCGTCCTCGAGGATTCCCGCCGTCAGGTAGCCGACAGAGCCCTCCGTGTGGCCGGGCACCATGATGGCGCGGACGGGGAAACCGGGAAGGATCTGGGCTCCCGATCCCTGGAGGCACAGCTCGGGGATGATCTCGATCGATGCTGGCTTCACCCATTCCCCGTAGCGGTTGACAAGGTTATGGAGTGTGGTGGGGACATGCGCCTGGGGATCGTCGAGGCGGTAGAGATCCGGCTTGGAGATGAAGACCGGCTTGTCTCCCGCAACCTTCGCAGCATCCCACACGTGATCCGGGTGGCCGTGGGTGAGGAGCACGCCCGCAAGCTCCAGGCCCTCCTGGGCCAGCTTCTCTTCGACCCAGCCGGCGCTGCCGGCGCCCGGATCGACGACCATGGCCTGCTTGGTCTCGGTGTTCTCCCAGATGTAGCAGTTCGCCTCAAGGGCCGTCTCTGTGTAAATGAACAAACGCATGACCCTACGGTATCGCTGGACCAGCACACTTTCCAACACCATGAACTTCTGTTCCGGTGCCCCGATGTGAGGCAGAACATCGTACAATGTTTAAGTCCGAACACGAGAACGGTCACGCACTCGCCGACCCCGTCCCAAGGAGCACCATGACGCAGTCACCGCAGGGTCACGAACCCACCACCCACGACGACCCTTCGACCGAGGAGCAGGCAGCGCCCGCGGCTGCGTCCGCCGAGGGAGAGAACGGCCAGCTTGAGGAAGAATCGGCACCCCCCGTTGTTCATCCGGGGACCGATGCTCCTGCCGAGCACAACGAGCCGACAGACGTTCCCGAGGTCGAAGCAGACCCGGCAGTCGATGCAGACCCGGCAGAGGAGCCGCAGGCACACGCCGAGGAGCTCGTGACGGATTCCCCGTCCGCGGACCCGGTTGCCGACGTCGTCCCGGAACCCGTTTCCACCCCCGAGGCCGAGGTCTCGACGGAGGAACCAGCATCATCCTCGGGCGATGTCCCCGAGCAGGCGGCAGCCGAGGATACGACTGTTGCCGCGAAGCCCGTCCCGCACGGCACGGCGAAGGGCGGCCCCGGCAGGCCCGCGCCGAAGCCCCCCAAGGGTGGCCCGAAGCCGCCGCCGGTCCCCAACAAGCCCGCCGGCAAGCCCGCCATCGTTCCCCCCGCTCCACCGGTCGATCCGAAGGCGGCGGCCGAAGCCGCCGCATGGGGACGTGTCGACGAGGAGGGCAACGTCTACCTGCGCGCCTCGGGCGATGAGGGTGAGCGTCTCGTCGGCCAGTACGCCATCGGAGACTCGAAGGACGATGCGCTGTCGGTGTACGTGCGCCGCTACCTCGATCTCGTATCCCAGACGGCTCTCCTCGAGTCGCGCCTCGAGTTCGTCAACCCGCAGGAGATCGCTCCTGGCCTGAAGTCCCTCGAGGAGGCTCTCGTCGAGCCCGCGGTCGTCGGCGATGTCGATTCGCTCCGCAAGCGCGTCGAGGCGATTCGCGAACGTCTCAAGGTGCGCCAGGCAGAGTTCGAAGAAGAGCGGAAGATCGCCAAGCTCCAGGCGCTGAACGAGCGGACGACGATCATCGAGCGCGCTGAAGCGATTGCCGCTCAGGATCCCGAGAAGACTCATTGGCGCGATTCCCGCAACGAACTGACGGCCCTCCTCGATCAGTGGAAGGTTGCCCAGAAGTCCGGGCCGAGGATCGATCGTCCGTCCGAGGAGGCGCTGTGGAAGCGCTTCTCGCGCGCCCGCACCGAGTTCGATCGTCACCGCCGCCAGCACTTCTCCCAGGTCGAGTCCAACCGCAACGAGGTGACGGCCAAGAAGGAGGCCCTCATCAAGCGTGCCGAGGAGCTGTCGACCTCGACCGATTGGGGCGCGACCTCTGCCGCGTACCGGGATCTTCTCGACGAATGGAAGTCGGCCGGGCGGATCACCCGCAAGGAAGACGACAAGCTGTGGGCCCGTTTCCGGGCTGCGCAGCAGGTCTTCTTCGACGCGAGGCAGGCGGATCGCGAGTCGATCAGCAACGAACAGTCCGCGAACCTGCAGGCCAAGCTCGACCTGGTGAAGGAAGCAGAAGCGATCCTCCCCATCAAGGACATCCAGGCGGCCAAGGCGAAGCTGCACGACATCCAGGACCGTTGGGAGCAGATCGGTTTCGTGCCCCGCAAGGATATCGGGCGCACCGAGGGCAGGCTCCGCGACATCGAGTCAGCCGTCCGCTCGGCGGAGGATGAGCAGTGGCGCAAGACCGATCCCGCGAAGATCGAACGCGCGACTGGTTTCGCCGCCCAGCTCGAGGAAGCGATCGCGAAGCACGAGGCCGAACTCGAGGAGGCCCGCGCGAGGGGCGATGAGCAGGCCGCGAAGAGGGCACAGGAAGCACTCGATGCTCGTCGCGCCTGGCTCGACCAGCTGAAGTAGATCACCCGGTTATCGAGCACCGGTGCTGATGCCCCGTCCCCACCAGGACGGGGCATCAGACTTTTCCCCACCTTCGGCATTGGGCCCTGGGAGAACGAGTGACGGTGGTGTGCTGGATGAATGGACTGCTCCCCCATCATCACAGTGTCGTTGGATGATCCGCTCTACCACGATCCACGAGAGGACCTGGTCGTCGTCTCCCGCGACCATGCGGTGCCCCGAGACCTCTGCCAGACTCCCGCCATGAGGGCGCGGGCCGTCTACGCCCACGTCCGGAGCAGGGCCGTCCTCGTCGACGAGGCCGCCGTCTTCGTCTATACGGGCGTGTGGACGATCAACCCGCGTGTGATCCGCCAGCTCCCCACCGCTCCCCTGCCGGGCAGGTCGACTCGGTGGACGAGCGACCGCAGGCTCCTCAAAGACGACCACATCGTATTCTTCGGGGAGGTGCCGGTGACGACGATGGTGCGGACGGCGGCGGACCTGCTCTACCAGCCGCCCCTGCGGGCAGTGACGAGCATCCTGCCGCTCCTGCGAGTCGGCCTCGATCCGGGGGATGTCATCGAATTCATGGGAGAACGCTTCCGCGGGCACCCCACCGATGATGCTAGTCGCTTGATTGAGCAGTTAGGTGCGACTGTCGCACGGCATCGCTCGAGCCGGTGACACGGTACGCATCGTAGACGCCCTCGATCTCCCGCAGGGCCCGCAGCACCTGCTGCAGGTGGCGCGCGTCCGCCATCTCGAACGTGAACCGTGACTTCGCGACGCGCTCCTTCGACGTATTCATGTTGCCCTGGATCATGTTGACCCCGTGCTCCGAGAGCACGCGCGCGATATCGGCCAGGAGCCCGTTGCGATCGAGTGCCTCGATCTGGACCTGGACGAGGTAGATCGAGCCGCCCTCATCGGACCAGGACACGGGCAGGAAGCGTTCCGGCTCCCGCTCGAGGCTCTTGACATTGGGGCAGTCGACACGGTGGACGGAGAGGCCGTTGCCGCGCGTGACGAAGCCGAGGATCTTGTCGGGAGGCAGCGGCGTGCAGCATCGGGCCAGCTTGACGAGCACGTCCGAATCGTCGAGATTCTCGACGACGATCCCGGAGCTGCCGCCGGTCTGGCGGGCACGGATACGGGTGGGTGTGACGGCCTCCGCGAGGGTCTCCTCCACCCCGGCCTGGCCGCCCTGCGAGGCGATGAGCTTGCGGACGACGTTCTCGGCGGACACGTGGCCCTCACCGATCGCCGCATACAGATCGGACACGTCGGTGCGGTTGAGATCATCCGCGACACCTTTGAGGGTGTCGTGGGTCATGAGGCGCTGGACGGGCTGGTTCTTCCGGCGGATCGCCTTCGCGAGACGCTCCTTCCCCACCTCGATCGCCTCGTCGCGGCGGTTCTTCGTGAACCACGACTTGATCTTCGCCCGCGCACGCGGAGAGGCGACGAACTCGAGCCAGCCCTGGCTGGGCGCGGCATCCGTGCCCTTCGCGGTGATGATCTCGACCGTATCGCCCGATTCGAGCTTGTGATCGAGGGTGACGAGACGGTCGTTGACCTTCGCGCCGACCGTGCGCTGGCCGACCTCCGTGTGGACGGCGTAGGCGAAGTCCACGGGAGTGGATCCGGCCGGCAGGTCCATGACCTCGCCCTTGGGGGTGAAGACGTAGACACGGTTGCCCGACATCTCGTACCGCAGCGAGTCGAGGAACTCTGTCGGGTCGGCCGTCTCGCGCTGCCAGTCCACGAGCTGGCGGAGCCAGTTCAGCTGCGTCTCCTGCTCGCTCGGAGCATCCTTCTTCGCCTTCGTGGCGTTCGGGTTCTCCTTGTAGCGCCAGTGCGCAGCGACGCCGTATTCGGCCCGCCTGTGCATGTCGTACGTGCGGATCTGCACCTCCATCGTGTTCTTCTCCGGGCCGATCACGGTCGTGTGGATCGACTGATAGAGGTTGAACTTCGGGGTGGTGATGTAGTCCTTGATGCGGCCCTGGATCGGCGTGTAGAGCGTGTTGACGACGCCGAGAGCCGCATAGCAGTCCCGGACGGACTCGACGAGGATGCGGACGCCGATGAGGTCGTAGATGTCCTCGAAGTCGCGGCCGCGCAGGATCATCTTCTGGTAGATGGAGAAATAGTGCTTGGGCCTGCCCGTGATCGTGCACTTGATTCGGGCGGCCTTGAGCTCTTTCGTGAGCTCGTCCTTGACGGACTCGAGGTAGGCCTCGCGGCCGGAGGAGCGTTCGGACACGAGACGCTCGATCTCGCGATAAACATCGGGGTAGAGAGTCTTGAACGAGAGGTCTTCCAGCTCCCACTTGATCGAGTTCATCCCGAGGCGGTGAGCGAGCGGGGCATAGATCTCGAGTGTCTCGCGCGCCTTCGACTGGGCCGAGGCGGAGGGCACGTACTTCCACGTGCGGGCGTTGTGGAGCCGGTCCCCGAGCTTGATGAGGAGGACCCGGATGTCTTTCGACATTGCGATGACCATCTTGCGAACGGTCTCGGCCTGGGCCGCCTCCCCATACTCGACCTTGTCGAGCTTCGTCACACCATCGACAAGGAGCATGACATCGTTGCCGAACTCGGCCTTCAACGACTCGAGGGAATAACCCGTGTCCTCGACCGTATCGTGCAGGAGCGCCGCGACCAGCGTGTCCGTATCCATGCCCAGCTCGGCCAGGATCGTGGCGACCGCGATCGGGTGGGTGATATAGGGTTCGCCAGATTTCCTCATCTGGCCCTGATGGCAGCGCTCCGCGATCTCGTAGGCGTGGATCACCTTCGCCTTGTCGACATTGCGGCCCTCGACAGCCGCCATGAGCGGCTCGAGCGCCGTCGGGACGTGCTGCGCCCTCCCGCTCAGCCAGGCCAACCTGGACTTAATGCGGGGAACATCATTCTCCAGCTCCGCCATACGTCACATTGTACGACCGTTCACAGGAATAACGGAAACGTCGAGGCCCGTGGTTGCAGCCACGGGCCTCAGAACATGACGAACGGTGCTCAGTAGGTGAGAACCGAATCGACGGTGCGATCGTGGAGGCGTCCGCGCCCGCCGAGATCGACGAGCTCGAGGAGGACGCACAGCGTGTCGGCGACACCGCCGGCCGCCTCGATCAGCTGGAAGGCGGCGTCCGCAGTGCCGCCGGTGGCCAGCACATCGTCGATGACGAGCACACGGTCACCGTCCTTGACTGTGAACGGCTGCAGCTCCATGCGGGCGGACCCGTACTCGAGGTCGTAGTCGATGCCTACGACGGGGCCGGGCAGGCGACCCGCCTTGCGGACGGTCACCATGCCGACACCGAGGGCGACGGCCAGGGGCGCGCCGAGGATGAAGCCGCGCGACTCGAGGCCCGCGACAGCATCGACCTTGCCGCGGTAGCGGTCGGCCAGGATCTCGATGAGGGACGCGAAAGCGACCGGATCGGCGATCAGCGGTGTGATGTCACGGAACAGGACGCCCGGTGCCGGGAAGTCCTCGACCTCACGCACGTGCGATTCGACAAGCTCCACAACGTCCTGGGGGAACGGGTATTCTGTCATGCCTTCTTCTTCCGAGTGGTTTGGTTGTCGGTCGTCGTCCCGCGGGCTTCGAGGACGCGTTCCGTGTGTTCCTTGATGTCTGTCTGCCGCTCTCCCAGCGTCACCGCGAGGGGTGCCGCGAGGAAGATCGACGAAATTGCCGAGACAAGCATACCGACAAAAAGCGCCAGAGACAGGTCGCGCAGGGTTCCCGCGCCCTGGAAGAGCACGCCGATGACGAGAATCGCGCCGACCGGCAGGAGGCCGGTCACCGACGTGTTGATCGACCGGATCAGTGTCTGATTGACGGCAAGATTTGCCTGCTCAGCGTACGTGTGGTCGTTCTGGTCGAGGAAGCCGCGCGTGTTCTCGCGCACCTTGTCGAACACGACAACCGTGTCGTAGAGCGAATATCCGAGGATCGTCAGGAGGCCGATCACCGTGGCGGGAGTAACTTCGAAACCGGAGGCCACATAGACCCCCACAGTGATCGCAAGGTCGTGGAGGAGGGCCCCCACGGCACCCACCGCGATCGTCCACGTCCGGAAGTATGCCCAGAGGATCAGGGAGATGAGGATGACGAAGATGACGAGGGACTGGATGGCCTTCCCCGAGACGTCCGCACCCCACGAGGGCCCGATAAAGGTCGATGCGACATCGTCGACAGGCACATCATAGGCTTCGGCGAGGGCTGCCCTCACCTGGGCCGTCTGCTCGTTCGTCAGCTCGGAGGTCTGGACGCGGATCGAATCCGCACCGACCTCGGAGACGCGCACCGAATCATCACCGGTCTGTTCGGCCACGACATCGATCGCGTCCTGCTGGCTGATGTTCGCGGTTCCCGAGATCGTGAACTGCGAACCGCCCCGGAAATCGATGCCGAAGTTGATGGGCTTGACGAGCAGCAGCGCGATCGTCAGCCCGATGAAGACAAGAGCGATCGTGTACCAGGTCTTGCGACGACCGATGATGTCGTAGCTCTTCTTCCCCGTGTAGAGGTCGTTGCCGAGGGAGTACATGGACATCAGTTCTCCTCCCTTTCTGCGCGGCGCTGGGCCGCTCGTCTCTGCGCCAGCGTCATCTCGCCAGAGGGCTGTTCCGCGGGCTTGGGAGCGGTTGCCGAGACGAGAACCGCACCATCGACCGGCTCCTTCTTCGCGCTCTTCTTCCCGCTCTTCGCGGCGTTCTTCTTGGCGTTCTTCTTCGCTTGGGACTTGGGGATGCCGGAGTCGCGGACTCTGCCCCTCCCCGCATACACCGGGTCAGCCCCGAGGGAGGCGGCTGACATGCCGGACCAGCGGTGGCCTTCGCCGAAGAACTTCGTCCGGATGAGGAGCTGCATGACCGGGTAGGTGAACAGCATGACGACGAGAACGTCGATGAGAGTGGTCAGGCCGAGCGTGAAGGCGAAGCCCCGCACCCCGCCGACGGCGAGGAAGTACAGCACGAGGGCGGCCACGAAGTTCACGGCATCGGACACGAGGATCGTCTGGCGGGCTCGATCCCAGCCGTATTCGACCGCCCCCTTGAGTGTGCGGCCCTCCCGGATCTCGTCCCTCATGCGTTCGAAGTAGACGATGAAGGAGTCGGCTGCGATGCCGATGGAGATGATGAGGCCCACCACGCCCGGCAGGGAGAGGCGGTAGCCGATCAGCCAGGACAGGAGAGAGATCGTGAAGAACGACAGCCCCATCGTCATGACGATCGATGCGACCGCGAGCAGGCCGAGACCGTGATACTGCCACAGCAGGTACAGGACGATGAGGCCCGCACCGATCGCGCCGGCGATCAGGGAGTTGACGAGCTGCTCCGAGCCGAGAGTGGCCGAGATCTGCTCCTCGGACTGCACCTCGAAGGTCAGCGGCAGCGATCCGAAGGACAGCTGGTTGGCAAGGCTTGCGGCCTCGGGGGCCGTGAACGAGCCGGAGATCGAGGCGGAACCGCCCGTGATCGGTTCCCTCAGCGACGCGACGGAGATGATCGAACCATCGAGCACGATCGCGAACAGGTTCTTCGCCGTATTCTCCGGGAACTGAGCCAGACGTGTCGTCACGTCGGCGAACTTCTGCCCGCCTTCGCTCGTGAACTCCATGTTGACCTGCCAGCCGCCGACGGTCTGACCGAGCTCGTTGACCCGCGGGCCCGAGTTCGCATCATCGATATCGGAGCCGTCGAGCTCGGCCGGGCCGAGAATGTAGGCCTGGCCGGTCGATGGGTCGCAGACGACGGCGGGCAGGGCAGGATCGCTGTAGGCGTTCTGGACGCGGGACGATTCGTCCACGCAGCTCACCGTCATCGCCTGATACAGCATCTCCTCCGTGATCCACGAATCGGACGATGCTGACTCGGGCGTCTCGACGGGCTCGGTGGAAAGCTCTCCATCGCCGTCCAGATCCGCATCGGTACGGGCGCGTTCGCGCTCCACATCGGTGACGGTGCCGTCTGTGCCATAGGCTGCGGTCAGTCCCTCGTTGAGGAGGACCTGGCCGGCGTAGTCGATGACGGGACGCAGGTGGAGAACGGCCGAGGTGCGGACCAGATCGAGCGTCTCCTCGGAGGGGCTGCCCGGCAGGCCGACAACAATGTTCGAGCCCCCCTGGGACGTGATCTCGGCTTCCGCGACGCCGGAGGCATCGACGCGCTGACGGATGATCTCGATAGCCTGGGTAATATCCTCTTCAGTGATCTCCGAGCCGTCATCGGTGACGGGAGTGAGGATGATCTGTGTACCGCCCTCGAGGTCCAGCGCCAGGTCGGGTGACCAGCGGGACGTGGAGCCGGTGAGAGAACCCGCCGCGAGAGACGCCACGAGGGCGAAGACGACGAGAGCAAAAACGATCAGACGCGGGCGAGGCGACCTCTCGGTCGCCTCTTCGGTGGAGCTCACCTACCGGTCGGAGTTGCGGTCGAGATCGGAATCCCGAGGAGCAAGACCGTCAAAGTCTGCTTCCTCAGCTTCCGTCGCCTCGTACGTGTGCTCGTACGGGGGCTCGATGACGGAGGAGATCGCTGTTGTCAGCCACTGCGTCTCATCGCCCGAGGGCGATTCGAGGGTGACCACGCCACCGTCGATGTCAACGATCTCACCGATCATGCCGGAGCCTGTGACAACGGTGTTGCCGACTTCGAGCGCGGTTTCGCGCTGCTCGGCGACCTTCTGTGCCATCTTCTTGTTCGCTCGGGTCATGAGCAGCATGAAGCCGCCGAAGACTGCGACGAGGATTACGAGTTCCACGGGATACTCTCTTTCAATTGGACAATCAGCGTTGAGTATACGGCAGATCGCCTACGTATCGAAGAGAGTCCCATCGGGCGGGGTGAGACCCAGATGTTCATAGGCCGCCCTCGTCGCGGCCCTCCCCCGAGGGGTACGAACCAGCAGGCCCTCGCGGACGAGGAACGGTTCCGCCACCGACTCGACCGTCTCCGGCTCCTCCCCGACCGAGATCGCCAGGGTGGTCAATCCCACAGGCCCGCCCCCGAAACGCGTACAGACAAGTTCCAGGACCGAGCGATCCAGCCTGTCCAGGCCACGATCATCCACCTCGAACACCGTGAGGGCGGCCTGTGCGGCCGCGAGATCGAGGATGCCGGTGCCGTGGACCTGCGCCCAGTCCTGGACGCGCCGCAGCAGCCGGTTGGCGATGCGAGGGGTGCCGCGCGAACGGCTCGCGAGCTCGATCGCGGCATCACCCGTCAGCTCGACGCCAAGCAGGCGCGCCGAGCGGGTGACGACCTGGGCGAGTTCCCCGGGGGAATAGAACTCGAGGTGGCCGGTGAATCCGAACCTGTCCCGCAGCGGGGCCGGCAGGAGACCGGCTCGCGTCGTCGCACCCACGACGGTGAACGGCGGCAGCGGCAGCGGGATCGACGTCGCACCCGGGCCCTTGCCCACCATGACGTCGACGCGGAAGTCCTCCATCGCCAGATACAGCATCTCTTCGGCCGGGCGGGCGAGACGGTGGATCTCGTCGATGAAGAACACGTCACCCTCCTGGAGGGAGGACAGCACGGCGGCAAGATCACCGGCATGGGTGATCGCGGGACCGGACGTGAGGCGCAGCGCTCCCCCGACCTCCGCCGCGATGATCATCGCCAGTGTCGTCTTGCCCAGGCCCGGCGGGCCCGAGAGGAGCACGTGGTCGGGCGTGGCGCCGCGAGCGACAGCGGCCTGCAGGACGAGGGAAAGCTGGGAGCGGACGGTCTCCTGCCCGACGAACTCGTCGAGGACGCGGGGCCGGAGAGCGGCCTCGGCTGCACGCTCGGTGGACGGCGCCGCCGTGTCGACGATCGAGAAGTCTTCCTCTTCCATCTACTTGCCTCCCAGCTTCTGCAGCGACAGGCGCAGCATGTGGGAGACCGGCAGCGGCCCAGCATCCGCCTCGACTGCCGCGACCGTATCGGCCGCGACACTCTCATTCCATCCGAGGCCGACGAGGGCCGTGATGACATCCGCAGACACGGTTGACGGGGCGGCCGCCTCGACCTGCGAGCGGGCAGGGCCCAGCTTGTTCCCCAGTTCGAGCAGGATCCGCTGTGCGCCCTTGCGGCCGATACCGGGAACCTGGACGAGACCCGCCACATCGTCGCGTTCGACGATGGAGCGGAGAGTATCGGGGGTGTGGACGGAGAGCACTGCGAGCGCGATCTTGGGTCCGATCCCGGAGAGGGAGATGAGGATGTTGAAGGTGTCTCGCTCGTCGTCGTCCGCGAAGCCGTAAAGCATCATGGCATCGTCACGGACGATGAACGAGGTGGGGATGGTGGCTTCGTGGCCGATCCGGAGCTCCGCCATCGTCGCAGGGGTCGCGAAGATCGTGAAGCCGACACCGCCGACGTCGAGGATGACGTGCTGTGCCGATGTGGCGAGAACTGTGCCCCTCAGGAGCGAGATCATGAAACCTCCCCGGTACCGAACATTTGTTCCATACTATCAGCGGAATCGTTTGGCGGCCGACTGCGCGGCGACAACGCCGGATAGTCGGGTGCTGCGTTCGGCTTCTGCCCAGGCGCGCTGGGCGGAGGTGAGTCCGGGTGTCGTCGGATTGGGCAGGGCCGCTCCGCCGTGCTGGGCGGATTGCGCCGTGGGCGACATGGCGCCCCCGCGCCATGCGTGGGTGATGGCGAGAGCGAGAGCATCCGCCGCATCCGCGGGCCTGGGCAGTTCCGAGAGGCGGAGGATCCGCTGGACCATGAACTGGACGGCCTTCTTCTCGGCGCGTCCGTCTCCCGTGACGGCGGCCTTCACCTCGGAGGGTGAATGGAGGGCGAGAGGGAGGTTCGAGCGGGAGGCTGCCAGCATGGCGACTCCGGCAACCTGAGCGGTGCTGATGATGGAGCGGACATTGTCCTCCGCGAACATGCGTTCGACTGCCATGACGTCGGGGTTGTGCTTCCCGATCATGGTGTCGATCGCGTCCGCGATGATCTCGAGCCTCTTGTGGGGCGCCATGTCCGCCTGTGATCGTGCGACGACGACGTCGACGTAGCTGACGTGCCGTGGCCCGTCGGCGTCGATGATGCCGATGCCGCACCGGGTGAGACCCGGGTCGATTCCGATGATTCGCATTGTCCCTCCGGTGACTAACCTAGCGCATCGATCAGGCCGCGCAGGAGGGTGGACACGGCCCCGAGGGTCGCCACCGCAAGGGCGATCTTCTTCGCGGTCTGTGTACTCACGTGCCTGGAGACGAGTGTGCCGAGAAGGACGGAGGTGGGGATAGCGGCAAGGATGACGAGGAGCACCCACCAGTCGGGGAGGGAGTCGATGGGGGTGGCGCCGAGGGAGACCTTGACGATGATGGAGAGTCCGCCGATCCAGGCGAAGGTGGGTTGGAGGGTGGCTGAGAAGGACCGGTGGTCCCACCGGGATGCGATCGCGTAGATCATGAGGACGGGTGCGACGACGCCGGCGGTGGCGTTCATGAAGGCTCCCCCGGCGGCGAAGGGGATGATCCAGGCGGGGTGGGTGAGATGGGGCAGGTGCTGCTGCCTATTGGCCCACAGGGTGATGGCGAGGGCGAGGAGGATGAGGGCTCCGACGAGGACGGAGAGCCAGGCCCCGTCCATGTACGCCACGACGAGCCCTCCCGGGATGGTCCCCAGGAGGGCTGAGGGCGCGATGATCGCGAACTTCTTCCAGTCGATGCCGGCGCGGAGGACGAAGCCGATGACGAGGGCCGTGCAGACCGTCGTCACGTTCGTCACGGTGACGCCGACGGCGGCTCCGAGGATGAGGGAGAGGACAGGGGCCAGGATGAGGCCCATGCCCATGCCCGACACTCGTTGGGATGTTCCGCCGGCGATGATGGCCGCGACGAGCAGCGCGAGCGCTGGAAGAGACATCAGTCCTCGTCGAGCTGTGCAGCCACCTCGTCAGGGATATCCAGGTTCGAGAACACGTTCTGGATGTCATCGACCTCTTCGAGTGCGTCGATGAGCTTGAGAACCTTCTGGGCTCCGTCCTTGTCGACAGAGACCTTCATGGTCGGGACGAACTGCACTTCGGCAGAATCGTAGTCGTAGCCGTTCTCCTGGAGGGCGCTGCGCACGGCGACGACGTCCTTCGGGTCGGAGAGGATCTCGTACGTCTCCCCCTCGTCGTTGACCTCTTCCGCACCAGCATCGAGAACCGCCATGAGAATATCGTCCTCGGTGACGCCGTCTGTCTTCGCGACCTCGACGACACCCTTGCGGTGGAACATGTAGGAGACGGAACCCGGGTCTGCCAGGCTGCCGCCGTTGCGGGTCAGTGCCACGCGCACGTCGGAGGCAGCACGGTTGCGGTTGTCCGTCAAGCATTCGATGAGGAGGGCGACGCCGCCGGCGGCATAGCCCTCGTACATGATCGACTCGTACTGGACGCCGTCTTCGCCTTCACCGGCGGCACGCTTGAGCGCACGCTCGATGTTGTCGGCAGGGACAGAGTTCTTCTTCGCCTTCTGCACCGCATCGAACAGGGTCGGGTTTCCCGCTGGGTCGGGGCCACCGGTCCTCCCGGCCACCTCGATATTCTTCACCAGGCGGGCGAACAGCTTGCCTCGCTTCGCGTCAAGCGCCGCCTTCTTATGCTTGGTCGTTGCCCACTTTGAATGTCCCGACACGGGTGTGTTCTCCTCGTCAACAGATGGTAGTACGGCACCAGTGTAGCGCCTCAGGGTCCCGGGAGAGCGAGCAGCCGCTGCAGACACGGGCAGAGAGTTTCCCCTACTCCTCGCGGACCGTGTGGACGATCCCGTCCCAGCCGCCGCGCCAGCGGCGGGCCAGTGCCCCGATGCTGAGGGGATAGATGTGGGTTCCGGCCTCCTGGGCGCGCTCGATCTCCTCAACCTGCCACCAGGCGACACCGTCGAGGACGTCCTTCTCGAGGTCCGTCAGGCCGGCCGTGTTCCACGAGGCCGCCTCGGCCGCCTCCTCCGCGCTCACATGGAGGAGGAAGAACTGTTCGTACTGGCGCCGGTTCTCGTAGGTGAAGCGGAAGAGCGCGGTGCGCTGGAGGACGGGGCCGATCAGCCGTCGAGGATCGACCTCGAGACCGGTCTCCTCGAACAGCTCCCGTATCGCCCCGGCACGGGGATCCTCCCCGGGGTTGATCCCGCCGCCCACCGTGAACCACCACGCATGATCGGGATCCTCGAGATCGTGGCCCTTCATGAGGAAGAGACGGCCCTCCGGGTCGAGGAGGACGATCCTGGCGGCACTGCGCTCCAGGAGACCATCGGCCCCGGGAGTCCACTCCTCGCTCACCTGGCGCCCGCCATGAAGATCGCCCTCGCCTGCCCGATCGTCGCGAGAGTCTCCGCCTCGTCCCGCTGCGCCTGCGGTATCGAGATCGTGCGCAGGGCGGCACGCTGGCGGTTGAGCGCGAGATGTGTGGCCTCGTGCTGGAAACGGCTCATCGCATCCTTCGCGAGGGGACCGCGCGAGGCGGCCCATGCCCGCGCCTGCTTCCGTCCCGCCAACGAACCGAGCATCTCCACCTCGTGCGGCGCGAACCAGCCCGCCCGCTGATATTCGAGGAGGCGATCGCGGATGATGAGGGACTCGTCGTGGCGGAACCAGGCGATGAGGATCGCGGCCGCGATATAGCTCGGGACCTGCACGGCCAGGTAGTTGAAGGCCATGGAGCCGTCCCCGTAGGCCGCGATCGTGGCCCAGCCGTTGTGCATGAAATGGATCGAGGCGGCGATGAGGAAGCCCGGGATGAGGAGGGGAAGCGCCCACCAGCGGGAGGACATGTAGACGGCGAAACCGAGGAACATGCCGATGACGGCCGTGCAGAGGGGATGGAGGAGGGGTGAGGAGAACCTGGCGACAGCCACATCCGACAGGACATCGTAATACCGGGTGAAATAGAGGATGTTCTCCGTGAAGGCGAAGCCGAGCCCCGACATCGCCCCGTAGCAGATCCCGTCCAGGGGGCCGTTGACGTACTTCTTGAAGGCGATGAAGACGAAGACCACCCCGAGGCCTTTGGCAGCCTCCTCGACGAGAGGGGCGGACACGATGCTGCCCCACACGGAGGCCTTCGCCGCGTTGCCGGTGACGAGATAGAAGGACTCCGTCCATGCGGTGTTGAGCCAGGCGGAGATCGCGACGGCCACTCCCCCGCCCCACAGGAACATCGCTGCCATGAGCCACCTGGGCTCGGGCTCCCACGAGTCGATCCACCAGATGATGGCGGTGACGATCGTGACGGGGACAAGTGCGAGAAGCCCGGACCAGGCGGCCGCACGGGCACCCTGCGATTCGGTCAGCAGCGGCAAGACGATGAGGAAGCCCGCCACCCCGAGGACGACAAGGACGCTCACCATGATGATGAAACCGCGCGAGTGACGCTTGGGCAGCCGCCACGGCATGTGGGTCGCGACCGGGCGCGGGTTCGGGCCCGGTATCCACGGACGGTTCCCGCCCGGCATCGCCCCCATCGACCTACTCGTCATCCATGTCGACCGGTTGCGGCAGCGGAGCGCCCCCCGCCATCCGAGCCAGGCGGACGATGCTGTTCGATCGCAGGCGACGCGCCTGGTCGACGAACGCGTTGTGGAACCGCCGCGTCAGCTTCACGGCGGCTCGACTCTCCTCGAGGGCCTCGTGACCGGCCCTCTGCTCCTCCGTCAGATCCTCGAGTTCCAGGCCGTCGAGGACCAGGCGCAGCGTCCGGGACAGGTTCGATTCGGCTGTTGCTCGATCACCCTGGGAGAGGCTGCGATGTCCGGGACCGTCTTCGAGACCGTCAACGGCCACGGGACGGTGGGACTCCGCCAGGGCAAGCTGCGCCGCGTTCGCCAGGAGGATCGCACTGGCCACATCCAAAGCGCCCGAGGCCGCGAACTCCGTGGCCGCATTCGCGCGCTGGGTGAGGGCCTCGTTGAGGGAGAGGCGAGATTGGATGACGGTGCGATGGAGGCGGTCGAGCCTGCGCGCGTTGACGATCCAGACGAGTCCTGCGATGAGGACCGCGATGACAACGATGACGAGCAAGGATTCCCAGATCATCGGCCCCACCCTTCGATGCGATATCCGGCAGTCTTGACGGCGATGGAATAGACGGACAGGATCTGGGACGCGACTGTCGACCAGTCGTACCGCCACGCGGCCTTCCCCGCCTCCCGGACCACCGCTGCGCGTCTGTCGGGATCATCGAGAGCGGACACGATGACACGCGCCAGATCCTGCGGGTCTTCGCTGCGGAAGTGATCGCCGTACGCTCCGTGCTCGAGCACGGCCTGGAAGGCGGGAATGTCGGAGGACACGACGAAGGAGCCCGCACTCATCGCCTCGATGAGGACGATGCCGAAAGACTCCCCGCCCGTCTGGGGGGCGACATAGACGTCGACCGAGGACAGCATGGCGGCCTTGTCCTCTTCGGACACCGACCCGAGGAAAGACACCGCACTCGCGTTCTCGCCGAGAATGTCGAGGGCGCGAGAGTTGTCTCCCCGCCCCGCGACGAAGAACCTGGCCTTCGGGTAGGCGGCGAGTATCGGTGCGACGGCTTCCGCGAGGATCGGCAGTCCCTTGCGCGGCTCGTCGATGCGGCCGAGGAACCCGATTGTCGGACTGTCGGGCGTTCCCGTGAACCGTTCGTCCTTGTCCGAGACGAGGAAGTTCTTGACGCTCACACCGTTCGGGATCACGTAGGCATCCCCGCCCAGGTGTTCGACGGCGGTGCGTCGAGCCTCCTCGGAGACCGCGATACGAGCGCGTGTCTTCTCGAGGACGGGAACCAGCAGCGGGGAGGCGGTCGACAGCGCCTTCGAGCGGTCCATCGCCGTATGGAAGGTGGCGACGACGGGACATTCAGCGTTCATGAGCGCCAGCATCGCCAGTGACGGCACGAACGGCTCGTGGACGTGGAGGACATCGAATTCGCCGTGGGCGAGCCATTTGCGCACATGCCAGTTCATGCGGGGCCCGAACGCGAGCCTGGCAACTGAACCGTTGTAGGGAATCGGGATCGCGGCCCCCGTGGGGACGACGAAGTCCGGGAGGTCCGTCCCTTCACCCGCGGGTGCGATGACGGACACGGAGTGCCCGCGGCCGATCAGCTCCTCCGCGAGGTCACGGATATGGAACTGCACTCCGCCGGGAACATCCCAAGAGTAGGGGCAGGCGATACCGATCTTCACGCTGTCTCCGCTCGTTTCGCTCTCACACGGTCCATGTCCACATCATCAACATAGACCTTCTGAAGCATGTGCCAGTGGACGTAGTGCTCGCGCAGCCACGGCCCCACCGCATCCATCCACTCCTGGCACATGCGGGCCACATCGGCGCTCTGCTCCGCCCTGCTCGCATCCGGACCCACCGTGGGAACGATCGGATCGAACACGTCGAGATGGCTGATCCAGGGAGTCCCGGCACGGGAGCGCTCCTCGCCCGACACCTTGACGTGGCGCATCATGATCGGTACGAACGGGCGTCCCGTCCGCACCGCGAGGAGAGCCGGCCCGGGGGCGATGAGGAGGCGGTGGCCGAGAAGGGTGACCTCCACGCCCGAGGCCGTGAGGTCACGGTCCGCGAGGAGCGGCAAGAGAACGGGTTCGGATGCTTCGCGGACGAGGGACTCGAACACGGACCCGTTCTTCACCGCAAGATAGATCGTCATGCCCAAGCTGGTGCGATAGTCGAGAAAGCCCTGCGCCATGCGGGGGTCTGCGAGCTTCTCTGCCACCGTCACGACGTGGGCGAGATTCTTCTCGGACCAGGCACCGGCCACGTCCCAGTTGCCCGTGTGCATGAGGGCCGCGGGCACGGCCCGTCCGCCCGCGAACTCGGACCTCAGATAATCGTCGGGGACGAGCCGAACGCGGTGGGAGAGCTTCTCCTGCGGGATCGTGGGGGCTGCGAACATCTCGTAGTAGTAGCGCATATAGTTGCGCATCCCCGTCACAGCGGCTGCCTGCAGCTTCATCCCGGACAGGTCAGGGTCGAGGCGCCGATAGTTCTTCTTCAGCTGCCTGACACCGCCGCCGTTGGCCAGCGCGGCGCACGTGCCCGCCACGTCGAAGACGGCCCGCCCCAGCGGCTCGGGAGCCTTCTCGACGAAGCGCTGCGCAAGAGTGAACAGCCGGTAGAAGTCCATCAGAGAGCCTCGCCCTTGGCCTGCCGGTAGACGGTCGCCATGCGCTGGATCACCGTGACGAAACCGGCCGCGGAGAGGAGCCAGACGGCCACCAGGAGCCACCAGTCCCCCCACTCCATGCCGACGAAGAACGTCGCGGTCAGGATGACGGCGAGCCGGTCAGCACGCTCGGCGATGCCGATGTTCGCGCTGTACCCGAGGGACTCGGCGCGTGCCCGGGCGTAGGGCACGATCGCGCCCATGAGCAGTGCGACGATGGAGCCGAGGGCGATCCAGTGCGCGATCGACTCGTCGGCGTGCCAGATGGCCCAGATGGCGACGGCGATGAAGATCGCACCATCCGCGAACCTGTCCATCGTCGAATCGAGGAACGCACCCCACGTCGACTGCGTTCCCGTCAGGCGGGCGATCTGGCCGTCCAGATTGTCGAAGACGACCACCGCGAACGTCGTCCAGGCGGCCGCCGTCAGGTGATCGGTGGGAATCAGCCAGAGAGCGACCGTGCAGGACGCGATCGTGCCGACGATCGTCACCGTATCGGCTGAGATGCCGAGACGGACGAAGAGACGTGCGATGGGACCGAAGAGGAGCTGGCCGAGCGGCCGCCCTGAACGACTGAGCATGAGCGACCTTACTGGTTGACGCGATCGCGGACCTGGCGGACGATCTCCGCGACCGCCTCATCGATCGGCACGCCGTTGTTCTGGGAGCCGTCACGGTACCGGAACGACACTGCATTGCTCTCGGCGTCCTCCCCTCCTGCAATGAGGACGAAGGGCACCTTCTCCTTCGCGGCGTTGCGGATCTTCTTCCCGAAACGATCATCGCTCCGGTCGATCTCGACACGGATGCCCTCGGCGCGAAGCTTCGCGGCCACGCCCTCGAGGTAGCCCTCGAAGGCCTCTGCGACGGGGATGCAGGTGACCTGGACTGGCGCGAGCCAGGCCGGGAACGCTCCGCCGTAATGCTCGACGAGGACACCGAAGAAGCGTTCGATCGAACCGAACAGCGCACGGTGGATCATGACGGGACGCTGACGGCTTCCATCCGGGGCCGTGTATTCGAGCTCGAACAGGTCCGGCTCGAAGAAGTCGAGCTGGATCGTCGACAGCTGCCAGGTGCGACCCAGCGCATCCTTCGCCTGGACGGAGATCTTCGGGCCGTAGAATGCGGCCCCGCCCGGGTCTGCCACGAGCTCGAGACCGGATTCTGCCGCGACCTCTGCGAGGGTGCGGGTCGCCTCCTCCCACGTCTCCTCATCGCCGACAGACTTCTCGGGATCGCGCGTCGAGAGCTCGAGATAGAAGTCGTCCATCCCGTAGTCGCGCAGCAGGTCGAGGACGAAGCCGAGCAGGCTCGCGAGCTCATCCTTCATCTGTTCCCGCGTCGTATAGATATGAGCATCGTCCTGGGTGAAGCCGCGCGAGCGGGTGAGACCGTGCACGACGCCCGACTTCTCGTAGCGGTAGACGGTGCCGAACTCGAACAGGCGCAGCGGCAGTTCGCGGTAGGACCGCCCGCGCGAGCGATAGATCAGGTTGTGCATCGGGCAGTTCATGGGCTTCAGGTAGTAGTCCTGGCCCTGCTTCGTCACGTTGCCCTCGGCGTCGCGCTCCTCATCCATGTGCATCGCCGGATACATGCCATCCGCATACCAATCGAGGTGCTTCGACGTCTCGAAAAGGTTCTTCTTCGTGATGTGGGGAGTGTGGACGAAGGAATAGTCTGCCTCGAGGTGGCGCTTGCGCGAATAGTCCTCCATGACCATCCGCACCATCTCACCCTTGGGGTGGAAGACGGGCAGCCCCGATCCGATCTCGTCGGGGAACGAGAACAGGTCGAGTTCGGTGCCGAGCTTGCGGTGATCGCGCTTCTGCGCTTCGGCGATGCGATTCTGGTAGGCGAGGAGCTCATCCTTCGTCGGCCATGCCGTCCCGTACACGCGCTGCAGGCCATCGTTGCTCTGGTCTCCACGCCAGTAGGCGGCGGAAGCTCGGGTGAGGGCGAATCCGTTGCCGAGAACCTTCGTCGTCGGCACGTGGGGGCCGCGGCACAGATCCTTCCACGCGACGTCCCCGTTCCTGCGCACATTGTCGTAGATCGTGAGCTCGGCGCCGCCGATCTCGATCGATGCGCCTTCGGCAGCGTCCTCCGCGTCGGCGAAGCCGAGAAGCTCGAGCTTGTAGGGCTGATCGGCCAGCTCCGCGCGCGCCTCCTCCTCGGTGACGACCCTGCGGCGGAACGACTGTCCCTCCTTGACGATCTGCTTCATGATCTTCTCGATCGCCTTGAGATCGTCGGGCGTCACGGGATCGATGTTCCCGAAGTCGTAGTAGAAGCCGTCGGTGATGAAGGGGCCGATGCCGAGGTTGACGTCCGGGTTGAGCTGCTGCACGGCCTGGGCGAGAACGTGGGTGGCCGAGTGGCGGAGAATGTTCAGGCCGTCCTCTTCCGTGACATCGACACCGTCGACGACCGTGCCCTCGGCCAGCGCGGCCAGGTCCGTGTCGAGGTCCTTCAACTCTCCGTCGATGCGCAGGGCAACGATGGTCCTCTGCTTCTGGTAGCGGACGAGTCCTGACGTCGATTCGTCGATCTGTTCCGGTGAGCCGTCGATAACGAGCTTGGGCACGGTTATTCTCCATTCGATTGTGTGCGCACATACGGCGGTACGCACGGTCATCATCATACCCATGCCCGGGGGATGGGCTTCGCGTGAGCGCCACACCCCGCGGCCACGCCTCCGCCCGTGCCCTGTCCTCACCAGTTCGTGGCGGGTGCCGCCACACTCCTCGGCTGTCCGTTTTGCGAGGAGTGGCACGGTTTGTCCGACGGCCGAGAAATAATTGCTCGATGTGGAGACATCGGTCACATGATCTGGCATTGTAGAGCCCAACAACGAAGGGAGTTCAATGTCGAACGAACGCGAAATCTACGAGCCCTCACCCGAATCTTCAACAGGATCGTGGGCAGAGAACTGGGAAGCGCTGCACGATCATGCGGCACACGATCTCGAGGGATATTGGGCGGAGCGAGCATCGGAGCTCGTCTGGTCCAAGCCGTGGGACCGAGTCATCGACGACTCGAACAAGCCGTTCTTCAAATGGTTCGTCGGCGGGGAGACAAACATCGTCACCAATGCTGTCGACCGTCATATCTCTGGGCCCAGGAAGAACAAGCTTGCCCTGCTGTGGCGTTCGGAAGACAACAGGGAGACGAGGACGTTCTCCTACTTCTCACTCAACCGGGAAGTCGTCAAGATGGCGAACATCCTCAAGGCGATGGGAGTGCAGAAGGGCGATCGGGTGACGATCTATCTCCCCCGCATCCCCGAAGTGGTCTTCGCCATGCTGGCCTGTGCGAAGCTCGGGGCCGTCCACTCGGTCGTCTTCGCCGGATTCTCAGCAGATGCTCTGTCGTCCCGGATCGACGACTCGGAGTCGAAGCTCGTCATCACGGCCGACGGATCGTGGATCAACGGCAACGTGTTCCCCCTCAAAGACATCGTCGATGAGGCGGTGCGGTTCTCCCCCACCGTCGAGAACGTCATCGTCGTCCGCCGCACCGGCTCCGAGGTGCACATGGACAATACTCGGGACCACTGGTATCACGATCTTGAATCCCTCCCCATCGCCCGCGGGGCCTGCGAGACGGTCCAACTCGACTCCGAGCATCCCCTCTACATCCTCTACACGTCCGGCTCGACCGGGAAGCCGAAGGCGATCCTCCACACGCATGGCGGATACATGGTGGGAACCTACACGACCCTCAAGCACACCTTCGACATTCGCGAAGAGGACAGGTTCTGGTGCACGGCCGATGCTGGCTGGGTGACAGGCCACTCCTACGTCGTCTACGGTCCCCTCCTGACGGGCGCGACAACGTTCATGTACGAGGGCGGCCCCACCTACCCTCATCCGGACCGCTGGTGGGAGCTCATCGAGCACTACGGCATCACCACGTTCTATACGGCACCCACCGCGATCCGCTCCCTCATGCGGTTCGGCGATGCGTGGGTGAACCGGCACGACCTGTCGTCCCTGCGACTGCTCGGCTCTGTCGGCGAACCCATCAACCCGGCGGCATGGGAATGGTTCTACGACGTCGTCGGCGGCGGGAAGGCGCCGATCATGGACACGTGGTGGCAGACCGAGACCGGCATGTTCCAGATCACGGGCGTCCCTGCCATGCCGCAGAAGCCCGGCTCTGCGGGCATGCCAGTCTTCGGCCAGGACGCGGAGATCGTCGACGAGCACGGCGATCCTGTCCCGGACGGCACGGAGGGCTTCCTCACGCTGAAGAACCCGTGGCCTGCGATGGCACGCACCCTCTACAAGGACGATCAGCGGTTCATCGACACCTACTGGTCGACCTATCCGGGACGCTACATGACCGGGGATTCCGCCAAGCGTGACGAGGACGGCTATTTCTGGATCATCGGCCGCACCGACGACGTCATCAAGGTGTCGGGGCACCGGTTGGGCACGGCCGAGGTCGAAGCTGCGACGAACTCCCATCGCGCCGTCTCCGAATCCGCTGCCATCGGCATCCCCCACGAGGTGAAGGGCAACGCGATCCACTCCTACGTCGTCCTCAATCAGGGATACAGCGGGGATCGCGACCTCATCGAGGAGCTGCGGGCCCACATCGCCCAGCACCTCTCCCCCATCGCCAAACCGGACGACATCGAGTTCGTCGACAAGCTCCCGAAGACGCGTTCGGGCAAGATCATGCGGCGCGTCCTTCGGGCACGAGCATTGGGACAGGACGAAGGCGACCTGTCGACGCTCGACGAATAGGGCGCCCGCCCACGCGATTCAGGCGCCCGCCCACGCGATTCAAAGGAGAATCACATGCCAGAACGAATGCACCCGTCGTTCGATGGGACGAAGCTCTTCGTGCGCCGGGATATCCCCGACATGCCGAAGGCGATCGTCCTCATCGTCCACGGCCTGTGCGAACACCAGGGCCGCTATGACGACATGGTCAGGGCCCTCAATGACACCGGAATCGGTGTCTACCGCTTCGACCACCGCGGCCACGGCCGCTCGGAGGGCGAACGCACCTACTTCGCGTCGTGGGATGAGCCGATCGACGACACGAACGCCGTGCTCGATCTCGCGATCGAGCAGAACCCGGACCTGCCGATCTTCCTCATCGGACACTCGATGGGCGGATATGCTGTCGCCGGGCACGGCCTGAAGTATCCCGGACGGGTCGACGGCGTCGTCACCTCCGGCGCCGTCGTCTACGATCATCTCCGCTTCTTCGCGAACATGCCGAGCGGGCAGGATCCGCACACAAGGCTCCCCAACGAGCTCGGAGACGGAGTCTGTTCCGTCAAAGCAGTCAAGGATGCCTACGCTGCCGACGATCACAACTCGACGACGTTCACGGTGGGCCTGTGCTATGCGATCAGAGACGGTCTCGCCCACATCGCAGAGAACATCGGATCCTATCGCGAGCCGATCCTCCTCCTCCATGGCGAGAAGGACTCACTCGTGTCACCGCGAGACTCCATGACGATGTTCGAGAACATCTCCTCGGAGGACCGCCAGCTGAAGATCTACGGGAATCTCTTCCACGAGATCTTCAACGAGTACGCCCGCGACGAGGTCATCCAGGACGTCAACAGGTGGATTCTCAATCGCGCCTACGCGAAACACTTGTTGTAACGGGAGTGCCGGAACAACCCTCCGGCATAAAAAGATCAGGCCCCGAGATTTCTCTCGGGGCCTGCCTGGTGGGCGATACTGGGATCGAACCAGTGACCTCTTCCGTGTCAGGGAAGCGCGCTACCGCTGCGCCAATCGCCCTCGCTTGCGAGGTGGGTACGGGATTCGAACCCGTGTACACGGCTTTGCAGGCCGTTGCCTCGCCTCTCGGCCAACCCACCGTGTGAAGCCTTCACAGGCTTCCCGGAGCGGACGACGGGATTCGAACCCGCGACCCCCACCTTGGCAAGGTGGTGCTCTACCAGCTGAGCTACGTCCGCGTTACCTTCCGGCTTCCCGGCGGTGCTCAATAAATATAGCCAGAGCGCCGTGCCAATGTCCAACTGGCGGGGTGTAGCAAGCGTCACCCTCCAGTTCCCCACTTTAGCCGATTCTGGTTTGGTTAACGAGAGAAGAATTCGTTATCCTACAAGTCGCGGCCCACAGCGGGCCTCGGGCGATTAGCTCAGTGGTAGAGCGCCTCGTTCACACCGAGGAGGTCACTGGTTCGAACCCAGTATCGCCCACCATCACCCCGATTCGCCCTGGCGAGTCGGGGTTTTCCTTCGGCGCGGCGCGGACGCGCGTGGGACATGAGGACGCGGGTGGGACATATGGAATACGAGAACGTTCCGGATCCGAGCGCCGCGCTTACACGCTTGCTTCTGTCGCCGGCCACGATCTCGACCATCAAAGCGTCCTCCGTGCGTGATAAACAATGAGAAAATGAGTTATCTTGCTCGAACGGAAGGAATGACGGCATGTCGAATCCCCTGGACCTTGGTGAACCGAACTCGGCTGCGGAGCGGCCCTTCGTGCTGGAGGCTCCCGCGCCCGTCACCGATGTCGCCGTCCATCAGCCCGAGAAGGTCGGCGGGTTGATCCTTGTCGACGCCGACGCACAGGCCAAGCATGCGGATACGGCACAGCGGTTCGTCGACGACCTGCTGTCGACTGATCTGCAGAGCCCCGACTTCCAGGCGAAGCTGGATCAGCTCACCAGGCTCGGTGAGGGCACGATGAGCCAGGCATCCGCCTCCGCCTCGCGCATGCTCAGCCGGCCGGCAGCCTTCGGCTCATCGGGCAACGACCCGGCGTCCCGCACCGGCAACACGATCGAGGAGCTGCGCCAGATCGTCACGGATCTCGACCCGCAGCGCCACGACCTGACGGGAGCGAAAAGGATCTTGAAGTTCCTGCCTGGCGGGAACTCGGTCGAACGCTATTTCTTGAAGTACGAGTCAGCACAGTCCCACCTCGATGCGATCACGAAGTCCCTCAAGGGTGGGCAGGACGAGCTGCGCCATGACAATGCCGAGATCCAGACGGAGCGCGACGCCCTGTGGGAATCGATGGGCTATCTCGCGAACTATGCGGTTCTCGCCGGTCATCTCGGAACGGACATGGAGCGACGCATCGACGATCTGCGCCGGAGCGGGAAGACGGACGAGGCGACGACGCTGGAGACGGAAGCCCTGTTCTATGTTCGCCAGCGCCACCAGGACCTCATGACTCAGCTCGCCGTGTCAGTCCAGGCCTACCTGGCGCTCGACGTGGTGAAGAAGAACAATGCCGAACTCATCAAGGGCGTGGATCGCGCCCTCGATACGACCCTGTCGGCCCTCCGTGTCGCCGTGATCGTCGCGCAGGCTCTCGCGCAGCAGAAGATCGTGCTCTCCCAGATCGAGGCGCTCAACTCGACGACATCGAACATCATCGTGTCGACGTCCGAGATGCTGCGCACCCAGGGGACCGCCCTGCATGAGATGGCGGCGAAGGCGACGATCGATCCCGCGAAGCTTCAGCAGGCCTTCGACAACGTCTTCCAGGCCCTCGACGAGATCGACCGGTTCAAGGTCGAGGCGACGAAGTCGATGAAGATCACGACTGCCACGCTCGAGGATCAGGTCAATCGTTCCCGTTCGCAGCTCGAGAGGAGCCACGCCACGGACGTGGCGACAGATCGGAGGGCGCCGCGATGATGGCGTCCCTCAAGACCGGGCTCAAGGCCATGGCCGCAGTGTTCCTGTGGCCGCTGTCCGCGTTCTCTTTCCTCTTCGTCGGAGTCGTTGCCAAGGATCGCAAGATCATGGCTGAGGGCGCGCTCTATGCCGGAGTGTTCCTCGTCGCCGTCAGCCTGCCGACCCTGCAGGTCCTCGGAACGGCGGCCGCCTTTATCGGCCTGGGTTCGATGGCGGCAGCGGGAATCAGGTCCTACCAGTACCGCCACCTGTGGTTGACCAGCCACAGGCGCCCCGTGGTCCGCCCGGTGGTCACGCCTCCCCAGCCGATCCGGTACGTGACGCCGACAGTGACGACGCCGGTCCCAGCCCAGCCTCCCGTGTCGGCCCAGCCTCCCGTTCAGGCCACCGACACCGCTCGCGACCTCGGTTCGGCTCTCACCTGGGTGGTGTCACGAGCGAAGCAGAATAAGCATCGTCTGCCGGGAGACGCCTACGTGACGATCCTCGAGCTCTGCCAGACACTCGACAGCATCGTCGACGCCGAAGCCCACCGCACCGTTCCGGACGCCCGATTCGAGTACGAACTGAATGCGATCGTCCGTGACTACCTGCCGACGGTTCTGCGCAACTATCTGGCCATACCTGCCGATCTCGTGGGTACCCCACTCCCGAACGGACGGACACCCGATGAGGAGCTGATCGAGCAGCTCCGGCTACTCGACGGGCAAGCCGACTCTCTTTACAAGGCACGCCACGGCAGCACCTCGGCAGATCTGTCGACCACGGGGAACTTCTTGAGGGACCGTTTCGGCCACCGCACGAACTCTTTCGACTTCGGCATCGAATAGCGGGGCCGCCTCAGGCGCTGTGGGCAGACACACCACCATGTCGCGGCCCTGTCAAGATACGATAGGAATCGATTGATGGTTTGCGAAGGAGCCCGTCCCGTGGCTGAGGCTCTCGCGGACGTATGCCGGGAAGAACCAGCCTACATTCGGTTCTCGAAGGAGTCTCACTATGTTGTCTTTTCTCACGGTTGCCACGACCGTGTGGGGTCTTGTCATGGCGCTCGCGCCGATCCTGCAGATCCGTCTCATGATTCGCACGAAGGATTCCTCGAGCGTGTCCCTCGTCTGGATGATCATCCTCGTCATCGGCTACCTGCTCTGGTTCTCGTATGGGATCGCGAGCGGTTCCGCGCCCCTCATCATCGCCAATACGGTGTCGAGCATCGTCGGCACCGTCATGCTCATCGTCATCCTCCGCTACCGGGAGAATCCCCAGACGCTGGCACGTCAGCGCGTCCAGAAGGTTCTCGCGGAAGACGAAGCCGCGTAGAGCATGCGGCGCGCCCAGATCTTTGCGCTCGCAGCCGCGGCGCTCTATGCGATCAGCATCCCGGTCTCGGCGGTGCTCCTTTCCCACCTTGACCCCTACACGATCTCGGCGTTCCTCTACCTGGGCGCGGGCGCGGGGATGATGGTGGTCCGTGCGGTCAGCGGCGGCTCCCGCGCAAGACAGAGAGTGTCGGCCCCCGACCTACCGTTCCTCGTCGCCATGGTCGTCCTCGACATCGCCGCACCGCTCCTTCTCCTCTTCGGGCTGCAGCGCTCACATCCAGCGAACGCTTCCCTGCTCAACAATGCCGAAATCGTTGCGACCGCGATGATCGCTCTCGTCGTCTTCGGGGAGGCGATCAGCCGGCGGCTGTGGATCGCCATCGGCCTGATCCTCGCAGCGTCGGCGGCGCTCAGTTTCGACGCGGGCTCCCTGTCGTTCTCGACCGGTTCGATCCTCGTCCTTGCCGCTGCAGCGTGTTGGGGTCTGGAGAACAACTGCACGCGCAGGCTCTCCCACTATTCGAGTACGAATCTCGTCATCGTCAAGGGCTTCGGCTCGGGACTGGGCGCCCTCCTCGTGGGACTGGCTGCCACGGGTTCGGTCGCGGTCTCCCCCATGGTCATCCCCGTCGCTCTCCTCGGGTTCGTCTCGTACGGATTGAGCATCACCCTCTACATCGCGGCGCAACGCGATCTCGGCGCCGCGAAGACGAGCGCCTTCTATGCGGTGTCTCCCTTCATCGGCGTCGTGCTGTCTCTCGTCATCTTCCGGCAGGCCCCCGAGTCCGGCCTATGGATCGGGATGATCCTCATGGTCGGCGCAACCTACTTCCTTGTCACCGACACGGTCGGCGTCCAGCATTCCCACTCGCACACCCACACCGCGATCCTCGAGCACTCCCACGGCGCGATGAGGCACACCCACGAGGTGGAGGTTCTCCACTCCCACCTCCACGCCCACGCCCCCGGGAGGGATGACGAGCACGATCACGAGCATGTCATCCGCGAAAGTGACATCGTCGCCCATTCACACGACTGACGTATCGCCCCCAAAGAGTGTCCGGCCCTCCACCTATCCTGAGGGGGACCAGTCACAGGCAAAGGTGCCCGTGATCCACGGACAACATATGAGCTTCAACCCCAGCCTGTCCGTCAAGGCCACGCTCGATCATCTCTCACGGCGCCTCGATCCCATCATCGCCAGGCGCCTGGCTCCGCACCTGAATGGGCTTCCGTGGACGGCGGTCCTCGATGCTCTCGATGCTCTCGATGATCAGCGGAACTATGCTCGGACGTTCCGGTGCGAGACAAACGACCTGCACGCGCAGCTTCGGATGCTGACGGAACGGCTGGGCACGCTCGGGTACCCCTTCGATGACACGGCACGATTCGTGAGCACCACCGGAAGCAAGCTCCGCATCATCCGGAACGTCAGCGCGCACAACGGCGAGCTCTCGGTCGGTGACGCGTTCCGCGCGAGCGACGACGCGGTCGAGCTGCTCAAATTCTTCCGCGATCATGACGGCGCCGCCGAGGTGGAGAGCCTGCGCCGCGAGGCGCTGCAGGCACTCGCAGCGGAGGAGGGAGTCTCCGTCTCCGAGGCAGCGGAGGATGCCGCGCTTCCAGCGCTCGATACGGGAGACGAGGACGAGGAACTGGAGGACGGGCCCGTCACTCCGAGCGAGGATGTGCTCCATCGAGCACCCGGCCACGAGTCGCAGATCCTCGGTGCGACGCGCGCCATCTACGAGCCGTGGACGGTGGTGCCCGTCGGTCACAGCGATGTCCTCGACAACCTGCGCACGCGGCGCGCCTACCAGCAGGTGAGGTCTGTCGCGACCGAGATCGTCACGTTCGAGGGACCGATCCACATGAATAGGCTGACGCGCCTGACGGGATACTCGTTCGGGATGAAGAGGCTGACGGTCAAGAGGCAGAGGCAGATCGCCCACCAGGTCCATAAAGCCGGCCTCTACATCGATGAGGACAGGTTCGTGTGGCCGAGAGAGATCGATCCGAACAGCTGGTCGGAATTCCGTCCCAACGACAACGAGGCAGGCCGGCATTTCCTCCAGATCAGCCCCGTCGAGATCGCCAATGCCGGGCTTTTCATCCGAACCCGCCATCCCGAGCTGACCGAGCGGGAACTGGAGGATGCGATCCTGCAGACGTTCGGGAAGAAGCGGCGGGGAGCAGCAGTCATGGATCACCTGGAGGTCGCCCAGGAGATCATGGCGCAGTCCTGAGAACGTGCGGCGGGAGGGCGACAGCCGTCTTCCCGCCGCCTTCTCACCTGGGGAGATGGCACCGGCGCTACGCCGAGAACACAACAAGTCGGCACCGCCTGCCCGTTCATGACATTCTAGGACCATGGAAATTTGGCCTGGACATCCGTACCCCCTTGGAGCCACGTATGACGGCTCGGGTACCAATTTCGCTATCTACTCATCCGTCGCTGAACGCGTCGAACTGTGTCTGTTGGACGACGACAAGAACGAACAGCGCCTCGAACTGACCGAGGTCGATGCCTACGTGTGGCATGCGTACGTCCCGGGAATCCGCCCCGGCCAGCTGTACGGCTACCGTGTGCACGGGCCATATGATCCGCCGAACGGCCACAGGTGCGATCCGTCGAAGCTGCTCCTCGACCCGTACGCGAAAGCGATCGACGGTCACGTCGAGAACTCGTCGGCCGTGTTCTCCTACTCTTTCGACGATCCGTCCCAGCGCAATGAGGAGGATTCTCTCGGGCACACGATGGTGTCTGTCGTCGTCAACCCGTTCTTCGACTGGGGCCACGATCGTCCCCCGGCCCACGAATACCACAACTCGGTCATCTACGAAGCCCACGTCAAGGGCATGACCATGCTTCATCCGGACGTCCCGGAGGATATGAAGGGCACGTACTCCGGCCTCGCACATCCTGCCGTCATCGAGCATCTCGTCGATCTGGGTGTGACTGCGATCGAGCTCATGCCCGTCCACCAGTTCGTCAACGACACCAACCTTCAAGACAAGGGACTGTCGAACTATTGGGGCTACAACACGATCGGCTACTTCGCCCCTCATAACACGTACGCCTCGTACGGGACGCGCGGGGAACAGGTCGATGAGTTCAAGGCGATGGTGAAGGCCTACCATGAGGCCAACATCGAGGTCATCCTCGACGTCGTCTACAACCACACGGCCGAGGGCAACCACATGGGCCCCACCCTGTCGTTCCGCGGCATCGACAACGCCTCCTACTATCGCCTCGTCCCGGGCGATGAGGAGCACTACTTCGATACGACGGGCACAGGCAACTCCCTGCGCATGTCCTCCCCTCATTCGCTCCAGATGATCATGGATTCGCTGAGGTACTGGGTGACGGAGATGCACGTGGACGGGTTCAGGTTCGATCTCGCCTCCACGCTTGCCCGCGAGCTCCACGCGGTCGACAGGCTGTCCGCGTTCTTCGACATCATCCAGCAGGATCCCGTGATCTCCCAGGTCAAGCTCATCGCCGAACCCTGGGACGTCGGCGAGGGCGGCTACAACGTGGGCGGGTTCCCGCCCCTGTGGACCGAATGGAACGGGCAATACCGCGACACGGTCCGCGACTTCTGGCGGGGAGAGCCGTCCGTCCTGTCCGAGCTCGCCTCCCGCCTCACCGGCTCTTCCGATCTGTATGAGCATTCGGGCCGCCGTCCCATGGCCTCCATCAACTTCGTGACCGCCCACGACGGCTTCACGATGAGGGACCTCGTGACGTACAACGAGAAGCGCAACGAAGCGAACGGGGAGGGCGGCGCCGACGGCGAATCCCACAACCGGTCGTGGAACTGCGGCGAAGAGGGCCCCACGGACAACCCGGAGGTGCGCGATCTCCGCATCCGCCAGATCCGCAACTTCCTCACCACGCTCCTGATCTCGCAGGGCGTGCCCATGATCTCGCACGGGGACGAGCTGGGGCGGACACAGCAGGGCAACAACAACACGTACTGCCAGGACAACGAACTGTCCTGGGTGGATTGGGACCTGTCCGAGGAGCAGACCGAGATCCTCGAGTTCACGAAGACGATCGTGAACTTCCGCCACGACCATCCCGTCCTGCGACGGCGCCGCTTCTTCGCGGGAGACTCCGGCCACGGGGGCGAGTCCGAGTTGGGCGAGATCGAATGGCTGGTTCCCAGCGGCGAACGCATGGAGGACGAGGACTGGAACACGTGGTTCGCGAAGTCCGTCATGATCTACCTCAACGGGGCCGCGATCACGGAACCCGACCAGCGCGGGGCGAAGGTCGAAGATGACGATCTCCTCGTCCTCATCTCGGCCGACGCCTCCGATATCGACTTCACGATCCCGAACGAGAGCTACGGACTGACGTGGCATGAGGCGATCAACACGGCCAACCCCGTCGTCGAGGAACGTGTCTACGGGCCCGGCGATACCTATACGGTGACGGGACGATCGATCGTCATCCTGCGCCGCCCTGCCGAGGTGCGCGATGAGGAGCGTGCCCAGCTCGACGAGCACGGCACGGAAGCCAAGCAGGACAACGCAGTGACAGCCCCGTCGGTGACGGAGCACGGCGAGGAGACGGAGGGCGAGCTCGATGCCTGATCGCCACAATCATTCCCACACCCCGAGGGAGGGCAGGCGCCAGCCGGTCTCCACCTACCGGCTCCAGCTCGGCCCGGACCTGCCGTTCTCGCAGGCACGGAAGATTCTTCCCTACCTGTCTCGTCTCGGCGTGACGGACGTCTACTGCTCCCCGATCCTCCAGGCTGCGCCCGGCTCGACGCACGGATACGACGTCGTCGACCATTCGAGGATCTCGGATGTCATGGGCGGAGAGCGATCGTTCAAGCGGTTCGCCGACGAAGCACACGAGCTGGGGATGGGAGTGATCGTCGATGTCGTCCCGAACCACATGGCGGTGCCTACTCCCCTCTATCTCAACAAGGCACTGTGGTCCGTCCTCAAAGAGGGCCCGGATTCCGAATATCGGGACTGGTTCGATATCGAGATCGAGGAGGACGGCGAGGGTGTTCTCATGCCGATCCTGGGCACGAGGATCGGCACCGCTCTCGCGGAGGGCACGATCACGCTCGACACGGTCGTCGTTCCCGGTTTCGAGGACGAGGGCGAACAGCATGTGCTGCGCTACTTCGATCACATCTTCCCCGTGCGCGAGGCCACCGAAGCGCTTCCGCTCGCTGACCTGCTCGAGCGCCAGTTCTACCGCCTCGCCTACTGGAAGGTCGCCAACGAGGAGCTGAACTATCGCCGGTTCTTCGACGTCGATACTCTCGCCGCCGTCCGGGTGGAGCGCGACGAGGTGTTCGAGGAGACGCACCGGCTCCTGCTCAAGCTGTTCCGCTCGGGACACATCGACGGCTTCCGCATCGACCATCCCGACGGTCTTGCCGACCCGCGAGGCTACTTCCGTCAGCTGTCCGATGCGACGGACGGTGCATGGATCGCCGGGGAGAAGATCCTCGACGGGGACGAAGAGCTGCCCGGGGACTGGCCGATTGCCGGGACGACCGGGTACGACTCGGCGTGGCGCATCCAGGCCCTCCAGACAGACCCGGCCGGCATTGTCACTCTCGGAAGCATCCTTGAGGACATCACGGGCGACTCGGGAGGAGACCTGGCGCGGATCATCATGGAGGGCAAGGAACAGATCATTGCGGAGTCCCTCTTCACCGAGGTGGACCGTCTCGCCCAGATCCTGTCCGACCTGTGCCGCTCCGACGTGCGCCTGCGCGACCACACGTTCAGGTCGCTGCGCGAATGCCTCGTCGCCCTGATTTTGGAGATGGACAGGTATCGGGCCTACGTCGTGCCCGGGGAGCGCCCCGCACCCCAGGCGGAGCGTGCCCTGCGCGAGGCGGCGGACCGTGCGAAGAAGCGCCTGCAGGAGGACCGGCATGAAACCCTCGACATCGTCGTGGAGCTTCTTCTCGGTGCCGAGATCGGCTCAGCGGGGAGAACCCACGAGGCGAAACGCGCGGAGCTCATCATTCGTTTCCAGCAGGCCTGCGGCCCCGTCATGGCGAAAGGCATCGAAGACACCGCTTTCTATCGGTGGACTCTTCTCGTCTCGTCCTGCGAGGTCGGGTCCAACGCCGCCATGCCGACCTATTCGGCTGACAACATGCACGACTGGGTCCAGCGCACCATGCCCTCGTGGCCGGTGACGATGGCGGCGGGCACCACCCACGACACGAAGCGCGGGGAAGACGTCCGCGCCCGCATCGGCGTCCTCTCCCAGTTCGCAGCCGAATGGCAGGAGCTCCTCGACGAGCTGCGCGAGATCGCGTCACGTCAGAGACCCGCAGGGCTCAACGGCCGCATCGAGAACCTGCTCTGGCAGACGATCTTCGGCACATGGACCGATCAGGGTCCCATCGGTCATGAGCGTCTCGTCCAGTACCTGGAGAAGGCGTCCCGCGAGCAGAAGATGTGGACGACGTGGACGGAACCGGACGAGGACGCCGAGCAGGCCCTGTTCATGTTCGCGCGATACATCATCACGGATGAGCGTCTGATCGCGAAGATCCAGGAGTTCTATGACCTGACCACTCCCGCGTTCCGCTCCGCGCTGCTCGCGGCGAAGACCATCCAACTCACCCTCATCGGTGTGGCCGACAACTATCAGGGCGAAGAGGTTCTCCAGAACTCCCTCGTCGATCCTGACAATCGCAGGCCCGTCAACTATCGGGAGCTCGGCGATCTCCTCGAGAAGCTCGATGAGCACGGCCGCGGCAGCCATGCGTCCCTCGATGAGGAGAAGATGTGGCTCGTCTCCCGGATCCTCCGCCTGCGCCGAGACATGCCTGAGGTGTTCGTCGGGCCCGGCGTCGGCTACCAGCCGCTGCCTGTCACGACCGGACATGCCTTCGCCTTCGCTCGCACTCTCGGGGGTGACCCGAAGGTCGCGGTCGTCACGGAACGCCTCCACACGGGGATCACCTCCGGCGGGGACCACACGGTCGTCCTCCCGGACGGCACGTGGACCGACATCCTGACCGGCAAAGAGTACGAGGGCGGAAGCATTGTGCTGACAGACCTGCTGGCGGTGCTTCCCGCCGCCGTCCTGAGAAAGGAAGACGCGTGAGAATCTGGGCACCGAAAGCGACAACGCTGGACCTGCTCGTCGGGGGAACCGACTGGGCTGAGGGAAAGCCGATGGAACGCATCCCCCTCACGAGGGATGGTGATGAGTGGGATGTTCCCGAGCTGCCGCACGGCACCGCGTACGGATTCTCGATCGATGGCGGGCCGCTCCGGCCCGATCCGGTAAGCGCGGAGCAGCCCTGGGGTGTGCACGGGCCTTCCCGTGTCTTCGACACGTCGACTCTGGCGTGGACGGATCACGGCTATGAGGGTGTCGATGCTCGGGGCGCGGTGCTGTATGAGATGCACGTGGGGACGTTCACGCCGGACGGCACCTTCCATGCCGCGATCGAGCACCTCGACCACCTGGTCGAGCTCGGCGTCGACATCATCGAGCTCCTCCCCATCGCTCCCTTCCCGGGTGATCGGGGCTGGGGCTATGACGGCGTGAGCTGGACAGCCGTCCACGACGTCTATGGGGGGCCTGCCGGCCTGGCGGAGTTCGTCAACGCCTGCCATGCGCGCGAGCTCGGCGTATGCCTCGACGTGGTCTACAACCATCTGGGCCCGGACGGCAACTATCTTGCCGAATTCGGTCCCTACTTCACCGACAAGCACGACACACCGTGGGGGTCGGCAATCAACGTCGACGACGACGGGAGCGAGGGCGTCCGGGAGCATATCCTCGCGTCGGCACGGCGCTGGTTCACTGACTTCCACATCGATGCTCTCCGGCTCGATGCCGTCCACGCGATCATGGACGACTCCCCCATCCACATTCTTGCCGAGCTTGCGAATCAGACGCAGGCGCTGGCTGGTGAACTGGGCCGTCCCCTCCGCCTGATCGCCGAGTCGGATCTCAACGATCCTGCCGTCATCACCCCCGTCGACGAGGGCGGTTGGGGTATGGACATGCAGTGGGCGGACGACGTCCACCACGCCCTCCACAGCTACTTCACGGGAGAGACGCACGGCTACTATGCGGACTTCGATGATGAGGGGGCTCTCGAGAAGGTCTACCGCGGCGCCTTCTATCACGACGGGACCCACTCGACGTTCCGAGGATCTTCCTGGGGACATGAGGTCCCTGCTTCGATCGACGGTCACGCCTTCGTCGTCTACGACCAGAACCACGACCAGGTGGGCAACCGTGCGGTCGGAGATCGCCCGCGCTTAACCGAGGTCGAGTCTCTGTCCTCTCTCGCGCTCGTCCTCCTCTCCCCCTTCACCCCGATGATCTTCCAAGGGCAGGAATGGAACTCGACGTCCCCGTTCGCCTTCTTCACGGACCACAACGACGAGCTTGGCCCGCTCGTCTCGCAGGGCAGGCTCAACGAGTTCGCCACTCACGGCTGGGAAGACATCTACGGGGAGGACTTCCACGTTCCCGACCCGCAGGCTCTCGAGACGTTCACGGGCTCGAAGCTCGACTGGGCAGAGAAGGCAGAGAACGGGCCCGTCCTCGAGTTCGTCAAACACCTCATCCAGATCCGCAAGGGTGAACCGTCCTTCGCCTCCCCCGACAGGGCAGCAACGCGCCTGGAGAGCCTCGGCGAGCGTCAGCTCGTCCTCCACCGGCATTCGTCCCGCCTCGTCATCAACCTGTCCGATGAGGCCGTCAGCGTCCCGGCCGGTGAGCTCCTTCTCACCTACGGCGACGTATCCTCCGACATCACGGTGGGTCCAGGCTCCCTCGCTGTGATCCGCTAGGAGCACAGATCCTGGATTCCCCGGTGACAGGTCACCGGGGAATTCTATAGCCAACATCGACTGGCCTCGACGTGCGCGTCGTTGACCGAACGCACACGACATCACCGCCTGTTCTTGAGACAACAGGGCCGCAGTGTTTACTGACCGGGCTACCCGTTGGTAGGGTGAAGCTCCGTGGAAGAAAATAACCCGGTTGCGGGACAAACCAAGCACATCTTCATCACCGGCGGCGTCGTCTCCTCCCTCGGCAAGGGCCTGACGGCGTCCTCACTCGGACACCTCATCAAAGCACGAGGTCTGACGGTGTCGATGCAGAAGCTCGATCCCTACCTCAACGTCGACCCGGGCACGATGAACCCGTTCCAGCATGGCGAGGTCTTCGTCACGGAGGACGGCACGGAAACCGACCTCGATATCGGCCACTACGAGCGCTTCCTCGACACATTCCTCGATGAGTCGGCGAACGTGACGACCGGGCAGGTCTATTCCTCCGTCATCGCGAGGGAACGCCGGGGCGACTACCTGGGCGATACCGTTCAGGTGATCCCCCACATCACCGACGAGATCAAGGCCAGGATGAGGCTGAAGGCCGCACTCCCGGAGCCTCCGGACGTGATCATCACGGAGATCGGCGGCACGGTGGGAGACATCGAATCCCTGCCGTTCCTCGAGGCGGCACGCCAGATGAGGCACGATATCGGGCGCGATAACGTGCTCTTCATCCACGTGTCTCTCATTCCCTTCCTCGGCCCCTCGAAAGAACTCAAGACGAAACCCACGCAGCACTCCGTTGCGGCGCTGCGCCAGCTCGGCATCCAGCCCGATGCGATCGTCCTCAGATCCGACCGAGTGCTGCCCGAGTCGATTCGGGAAAAGATCTCCGCGGCCTGCGACGTCGACCTCGAGGCCGTCATCTCCTGCGTCGATGCTCCCACCCTGTACGAGCTGCCCAAGGTCCTCCATGCAGGGAATCTCGACCGCTACGTCCTCGACCGGTTCAGGCTCGAGTACGGGGAGGTCGACTGGTCGACGTGGGACGATCTCCTCGACCGCGTCCACAATCCCACCCAGTTCCTCAAGGTCGCTGTTGTCGGCAAGTACATCGACCTTCCCGACGCCTACCTGTCTGTTCGGGAGGCCCTGCGCCACGGTGGATACGCTCATCGGACAAAAGTTGCCGTCCACTGGGTCGCTGCCGATGACTGCGAGAAGGACGCCGAGGAGGCGCTGTCGGGCTTCGACGCGATCTGCGTCCCCGGAGGGTTCGGGGTGCGCGGCATCGACGGCAAGATCGCGGCACTCGGCTACGCCCGAACCCATGGCATTCCGACCCTCGGGCTGTGCCTGGGCATGCAGTGCATGGTGATCGAATTCGCCCGCAGCAGGGGCGGGCTGCCGGAGGCGAACTCGACAGAGTTCGATCCCGCAACCCCACATCCCGTCATCTCGACTCTCGCCGAGCAACGCGGAATCGTGGCGGGCGAGGGAGATCTCGGCGGCACGATGAGACTCGGCTCCTATCCTGCCGTCCTCGAACCTGGAAGCGTTGTCGCCCAGACCTATGGCACGACCGAGGCTGTGGAACGGCACCGTCACCGGTACGAGGTCAACGCCGCCTACCGGGACCGCTTGACGCAGGCCGGCCTCGTGTTCTCGGGAACGTCCCCCGATGGGTCGCTCATCGAGTTCGTCGAACTGCCCAGGGAACAGCACCCCTACTATGTCGCGACTCAGGCACATCCCGAGTTCCGGAGCAGGCCCACCCGCCCGCACCCGCTCTTCGCCGCCCTTATCGGGGCTGCGATCGAACGTCGGACGAGCTGACACACGCAGCAGGAACATGGATGGGGTGGGGCGTGTCCCCACCCCATCGGACCATCCGCCCCGATCAGCCTGCGCTATCAGACCGGGACATCCCCCGGAGCGTTGAGGCGGCATAGCGCTTGGCCCGCAGGGCAAGCGTGAGCGCCCGATAACGGAGTGGGTGAAGGGGCAGGTCCCAGGCCCCCGCCACGTCCGTGATCTCTTCGGAGAACTTCGTCTTGAACCCGCGCACTCCGGCGAGCTGGGGTGCGCGGTCGGAATCGATGCCCATGAGATCGAAGGTCGTGACGCCGCAGGCGCGGAGCTCGCGCACCATGTGCCAGACGAGCAGGTCGGGGGCCCCCGCCTTCCTACCAGCGGCCGAGGAGGCAGCATAATAGTAGGTTGCGAGGGGCCCGTTGACGGTGACGATGCCCCAGCAGTAGACCTCTCCTTCGCTGCGGACCGTGAACAGTCTCGCATGCTCGGCACCGAGCGATTCGAGCATCGTCGTGTAGGCGGACTTGGGGGCGATGCCGAAACCGTCCCGATCCCCTGTCTCCTGCAGCAGGGCATACAGCTCGTCGAAGACATCGGCCGCCCGGTCAGTCTCCTCGGCTGCTTCGAGATGTTCGCTGCGCAGGGACTTGCGGACGTCGCGGCGTCCGCGCTTCTTCATTCCGGCAAGGATCTCATCCTCGTCGCGGCTCAGATCGAGGATGACGGTGCGGTCGACGGGGATGGACTGGAGCAGGTCGTGCAGAGCATCCGACGGATGGTGTGCGTGGAGGCGGACGAACGCATAGCGGCGGTCCACCGTGAGCGCCCTGGCAAGATCGGACAGGAACTGTTCCTCTTCCCGGGGGCTCGGCGCCTCGACCCAGACGGGTCCCTCCTTCGCCCACAGGTAGTGGAATCCTCGGCCTTCGAAGGCCGTGAGGGAGATGAAGGCACGGTCCTCCCCATCGACCTGCCACACGTATCGGCCGTAGGGCTGTCGGCCGGGAACGGCCTCATCGTAGCGATCCCAATGCGGGGACTGTTCGAGCGGCAGGTCGAGACCTGCGGCGCCCGCACGACGGACGAAGTCATCGGACTGTCGGGATACGAGGCGGGAGGTAGGCATGGTTCCTCACGGGTTGGGGACGGGACAGGCTCAGTCTAACGGCGCGCCTGCTATCCCCGTAGTTTACGAGTCGTTAGTGTGATCGTGTGCCAGAAGTACCGCCGCTGTTCCTCGCGAGTCTGGACTCGTTGCGCAACCACCGGTTCCGCAAGGAGTTTCGTCTCCAGGAGATTCCCGCGCCCAAGAAGATCGCGCCCTGGGCGGCGGCTCTCGCGGCGGAGATCAACACGACCGGTGCGGACATGGACCCCGATGGTTATCGCGGTGAAGCGCGCTTCGTCCTCCTGCACGACCCTGACGGCCAACCGGCATGGAATTCGACGTTTCGGATCGTCTGCCACATTTCTGCACCGATCGAATCCGACCTGGGTGGGGATCCTTTCCTCGGTGAGGTCGCCTGGTCGTGGCTGACAGAGGCTCTCTCCGGACACAATGCCGCATATCACAGCCTCAACGGCACGGTGACCCGACAGATCGATGAGACGTTCCGTGGTCTAGACTTGGACGGTAGCCGCGTCACGGTCGAGGTGCGGGCCTCCTGGTCCCCCTCCTCCGAGGACGTGTCCGATCATTTGGATGCGTGGGCTGAGTTCGCTTGCACAACGGCCGGGCTCGACCCCCATGCTCCCTCCATCACTCCCCTGGATCGCCTGTGAATCTCGATGAACCAAAGGGTGGCATCCCACCCCTCCTTTCGACGCCCTCCGACCTGGCAGGCGCTGTCGCCGCACTCCGAGGAGGGACCGGGCCATTCGCAATCGACACGGAACGCGCCCAGGGCATCCGCTACTCGGGCCGTGCTTACCTCATCCAGATCAAGAGAGAAGGATCGGGCCTGTTCCTTCTCGACCCGCCCCCGCTTGCGGATCACATGGGTGAGCTCGCGGAAGTCCTTCGGGGCGATGAGTGGATCCTGCACGCAGCGGATCAGGACCTGCCGTGCCTGCGAGGCGAAGGCCTCCTCCCCCCGTCCCTGTGGGACACGGAGATCGCGGCCCTCCTGCTCGGCAACGAGCGCGTCTCCCTCCAGGCAGTGATCAACGATGACCTCGATGTGCAGCTCGCGAAAGAGCATTCGAACTCGGACTGGTCGGCCCGTCCGCTCGCCCCGGCGCTCCTGTCCTACGCGGCTCTCGATGTCGAACTCCTCATCGAACTGAGGGAGGTCCAGCGCGAACGCCTCGAGGAGGCGGGCAGGCTCGACTGGATGATCCAGGAATGTGAGCACGTTCTCGCCGCTCCCCCGAAGGATCCCAAGCCGGAACCGTGGCGGAAGATCGCCACCTCCCTCCGGATACGAGACCCCCGCACCCTCGCGATCGTGCGCGAGCTCTGGCTCGAGCGCGACGAGATCGCCCGCGCACGCGATGTCGGGCCGGAGAAGGTCCTTCCCGGGAAGGCACTGGGCGCTCTGGCCGCCTCCCTCCCGGGTTCGCTCGACGAGACCCGCGGTTCATCCTCGCTGCGCTCTCGCTCCCGCAAGGATCTCTCGACGAACTGGTGGTCCGCGATCGAACGCGGCTGGGACACGACAGATCTGCCCTCCCGTCAGGCTCCCTCGAAAGATGGTCTGCCCGACGTGCGCAACTGGAAGAACCGCAATCCCGGGGCGGCCGCCCGCTGGGATCTCGTCCGTCCCGCGATCCTCAAGCGTGCCGATGTCCTCGGAATCCGTCAGGACATCCTGCTCAAGCCCACCGTGCAGCGTCAGCTCGCGTGGGAAGGATGGTCATCGATCACGAGCATGGTCGATGTGCTCTACCGGGCAGGGGCACGCCCCTGGCAGATCGAAGAGGTCGCTCTCGCACTGCCCCGCAGCGCGGACGACGCCTAGCGAAGAGCAGTTCCGGCGCCTCCATCCCAAAGCGCCGACAGATGCTGGTCAGGTATGCCGGCCGGGGCCCCTCACGCGTTCTGGGCGACTGAGAGAGCTGGTCCCTGCCCTGCCGCGGCGCGGACGGCCGTGATGACATCGTGGCCGGTCATGTTCTCGCGCACGAGGATATCGGAACGGCTGGCATGGTCGATGAAGTGCCGTGAGACACCGAGGACCGTGACCGGGCAGTCGACGAGCCCAGCGATCTGCTGGCCAACCCCGCCCTCCCGCAGACCATCCTCGATCGTGACAATCGCATCGAAGCCCTCGGCGAAGTCGACAAGCTCCTGGCTGACGGGCAGAACCCACCGGGGATCGACAACGGTCACATCCGCTGTCTCGACGGATAGCGCATCCAGGGCCGCCGGTGCCATCGCTCCCACCCCGACGACGAGGATACGATGACCGTCACCCTCGTTGCGGCCGAGAACATCGATGTCCCCGACACGGTCGATCGCAGGAATCGAATCAGCAACCGTGCCCTTCGGGTAGCGGATCATCGTCGGACCGTCATCGACCGCGAGGGCCTCGTTCAGTTCGGTGCGGAGCGTCTTCTCGTCTCGGGGAGCCGCCACTCGAAGCCCCGGAATCATCGCGGCCAGTGCAAGATCCCACATGCCGTTGTGGGAGGCACCGTCGTTGCCTGTGATCCCGGCGCGATCGAGCACGACGGTGACGGGCGCCCGATGAAGGGCGACATCCATGAGCAGCTGGTCGTAGGCGCGGTTGAGGAAGGTTGCGTACAGCGCGACAACGGGATGATACCCCGCATAGGCCAAGCCTGCCGCCGTGGTGAGCGCATGCTGCTCCGCAATGCCGATGTCGATGACACGGTCGGGGAAACGGTCCCTCATGGGGCCCAGTCCGACGGGGCGGAGCATCGCCGCCGTCAGGGCGACGATGCTCGGGTCTTTCTCCGCCGCCGCGAGAATCTCATCCGCGAACACTGACGTCCACCCGAATCCCGATTGGACGATCGGGAGTCCCGTCTCGGGATGGATCTGGCCGACGGCATGGAAGCGGTCCGCCACATCGTCGAGGGCCGGCTGGTAGCCCCTGCCCTTCTCGGTGATCGCATGGACGACGACGGGACCGCCATAGTCACGAGCAAGCTGGAGAGCGCTCTCGAGGTCGTCGATATCGTGGCCGTCGACCGGGCCGACATATTTCAGTCCGAGGGCGTCGAAGATCCCAGCATTGACGAAAATATCCTTGACGCCCTTCTTGAAGCCGTGGATCGCATCATAGGCGAGGCGTCCCGGCGGGCCGGAGCGGCGCAGTGTTCTCTTGCCCCAGCTGAGCAGGTTCTCGTAGTCCTTCGAGACGCGCACCTGGTCGAGCCGGCGGGTCATACCCGTGACGTCGAGCTTGCGCGCCATGCCGCCGATCGTGGGCTCGTACGAGCGATCGTTGTCGTTGACGACGATGACGATCGGGAGGGAGTCGTCCTCAGCGATATTGTTGAGCGCCTCCCAGGCCATGCCGCCCGTCAGCGCACCATCGCCGATGACAGCGACGACGCACCGATCATCGCCCGAAAGCCGATAGCCGCGCGCGATTCCGGCCGCCCAGGAGAGAGCCGTGGAGGCATGAGAATTCTCGACCACATCGTGAGGGGACTCGGTGCGGGACGGATAACCCGACAGACCGCCCTCGGATCGCAGACCCGCGAAATTCTGGCGGCCGGTGAGGATCTTGTGCACATAGGATTGGTGTCCCGTGTCGAACACGATCGTGTCCCGCGGGGAATCGAAGATCCGGTGAAGGGCGATCGTCAGCTCGACCACTCCCAGGTTGGGACCGAGATGACCGCCGGTCTGGGAGACGGATTCAACAAGGAATGTCCGGATCTCCTGCGCAAGCGCGGCCCGCTGCTTCTCGTCGAGACGACTCACGTCGGCCGGAGAATGGATTGTTGACAGAATGTTCACTGCTCGCCTCCCTGGGTTACGAGCCTACCATCGTCAGTGCCCGCGACTCCGGCAATAGTCCCGCAGAAAAGAATGGGGCGGAGCAGCGTATGCCGCTCCGCCCCACACCTGTCAGACGTTGAAACCGAGTGCGCGAAGCTGTTCGCGGCCCTCGACCGTGATCTTGTCCGGACCCCACGGCGGCAGCCACACCCAGTTGATACGGACCTCTGTCACGAGGCCCTCGAGCGCCTGGACCGCCTGGTCCTCGATGACGTCCGTCAGCGGGCATGCCGCCGACGTCAGCGTCATGTCGATGATCGCGGCGTTCCCCTCGAGGGTGATGCCGTACAGCAGGCCGAGATCAACGATGTTGATACCGAGTTCCGGGTCGATGACGTCGCGCAGCGCCTCTTCGACTTCGGCGACAGTGATGTCACTCATTGGCCTTCTCCTTCCGTTGAGCTGGCCTTGATAGTTGCGTCGCGCATCGCCATCCAGCCGAGCAGTGCGCATTTGATACGTGCCGGGAACTGGGCGACGCCGACGAAGGCGGATGCGTCTTCGAGACGATCCAGCTTCTCATCGTCCAAGCCCTTGCCGCGAGAATTCATGAGCTCCTGGAAGAGGCCGAGAAGGTCCTCCGCCTCGGTGAGAGTCTTGCCCTCGACGAGGTAGGTCATGACCGAGATCGACGCCTGCGAGATCGAGCATCCTTTACCGTCCCAGACGAGCTCGGAGATGACATCCCCGACCATCTTCACCTGGACCGTGACCTGGTCCCCGCACGTCGGGTTGACCTGGAACGATTCCCCATCCGGGTCCGCCATGATTCCCTGGCCGTGGCGAGTCTTCGCGTGGTCGAGAATGATCTCTTGATACATCGAGTCGAGATTGCTCATGACACTCCAAAGTAGGAACGGACGCCGGACAGCGCGTCGAGGAACGCGTCGATGTCCGCACCCGTATTGTAGGGCCCGATCGACGCCCGTGACGACGCGAAGGTGTCGAACACCTGGTGGATCGGCTGGGCGCAGTGATGGCCGACACGGATCTCGACCCCGCGCGAGTCGAGGACCTGCCCCACGTCATGGGGATGAACGTCCTCGACGACGAACGCGACCGAGCCGAGACGGTTCTCCCTGCTCGTCGGACCGACCACGCGCACACCCGGGATGTTGGCGATGCCGGTGAGGAGATGGTCGGTCAGCTCGACCTCGTGGCGGTGGATCTCCACCATCCCGGCCTTCGTCAGGTAGTCCGCGGCGGCGGCCAGGCCGATGGCCTGGGACACCATGGGGGTGCCGGCCTCGAACTTCGCGGGTGCCTTGAGGAACGTCGTCTCCTCCATCGTCACGACCTCGACCATGGAGCCGCCCGTGAGGAAGGGCGGCAGGCCGTCCAACACCTCGGACCTGCCCCACAGCGCACCGATCCCTGTCGGTCCGAGCATCTTGTGTCCGGAGAACACCGCCAGATCCACACCCAGATCCGTCATCGAGACCGGCAGGTGCGGAACGGACTGGCAGGCGTCGAGCACGACAAGAGCCCCCACGGAGCGTGCCGCCGCGACGATCTCGTCGACGGGAGCGATCGCGCCAGTCACGTTCGAGACGTGGGCAAAGGCCACGACCTTCGTCTTCGCGTTGATCACATCGAGCGTCGCGAGATCGATGCGGCCCTGATCATCGCCACCCATGGGAACGACATCGAGCCAGCGCAGACGAGCACCCGTGCGTGCGCACAGCTGCTGCCAGGGAACAAGGTTCGAATGATGCTCGGCCCTCGTGACGACGATCTCGTCCCCGGGGCCGATGGCGTACGGACCATCCGACGCGTTGCCGAGCGAATACGCGACGAGGTTGAGAGCCTCTGTCGAGTTCTTTGTCCAGACCACGTCGTTCGCCTGGGCGCCGATGAATTCGGCGACAGTCTCTCGAGCGTTCTCGTACGCTTCCGTCGCCTCCTCCGCCAGCATGTGGCTCCCCCGCTTGACCGCCCCGTTCGAGGAGACGAGGAACTGTCGTTCCGCGTCAAGAACCTGGACGGGCCGCTGCGACGTCGCAGCGGAATCGAGATAGACGAGCCGATGGCCCTCCCGACCCTGGCGAGCCAGGATCGGGAAGTCCGTCACCGGTACTGGGGTGTGGGCGTTGTCTTTCACAGGAAGCGGTCGTAACCCTCGTTTTCGAGCTGCGTAGCGAGCTCCGGCCCACCGGACTCGACGACACGGCCGTTCGCGAACACGTGCACGAAGTCGGGGGTGATGTACTGGAGGATACGAGTGTAGTGGGTGATGAGTGCGATGCCGACGTTCGTTTCGCCGTGGACGCGGTTGACGCCCTCGGAGACGATGCGGAGCGCGTCGACGTCAAGACCGGAGTCCGTCTCGTCGAGGATCGCGAACTTCGGCTTCAAAAGCTCCATCTGCAGAATCTCGTTGCGCTTCTTCTCGCCGCCGGAGAAACCGGTGTTGAGGTCGCGCTGGGCGAAATCGTCGTCCATGCGGAGCTTCTTCATCGACTCCTTGAGCTCTCCCACCCACGTGCGGAGTGCGGGCGCCTCGCCGTCGACAGCGGTCTTCGCCGTGCGGAGGAAGTTCGAGACGGTCACGCCGGGAACCTCGACCGGGTACTGCATGGCAAGGAACAGGCCCGCGCGAGCACGCTCATCCGTCGACATCTCGACGATGTTCTCGCCGTCGAGGAACGCTTCACCCTCGGTGATCGTGTACTTCGGGTGGCCTGCGAGGGCGTAGGCCAGGGTGGACTTGCCGGAGCCGTTCGGGCCCATGATGGCGTGGATCTCGCCGGCGTTGATCGTGAGGTTGACGCCGTGGAGGATCGGCTTCGCGCCTTCGTTCGTCTCGACGGAGACGTGGAGGTTCTTGATTTCCAGCTTGGACACGGGGGTCCCTTTCTTCGTTCTAAAAGTTGTCAGTGAATCGGGCTGTCGACGTCGACCCACACGGAGCCGCTCTCCAGCTTAGTGGGGTACACGGCGACGGGGTGGATCGCGGGGAGCTGACGGGGCCTGCCCGTCTTCAGGTCGAAGACCGAGCCGTGCTTCCAGCATTCGATCCCACCATCCTCGACGTCGCCGTCGGAGAGGGACACGTTGCCGTGGGTGCACAGATCATCGATCGCGTGCCACGAGCCGTCCGAGTCGCGGGCGATGGCGAGGTCGACCCCGTTGAGGGTCACCTGCATGACGTCCGCCGGCTCGAGATCGGACTCGAGGCACGCCACCTGGTAGGTCATGCCTGAACGCTGGCCATCGTCTGGTCCAGCTCGAGCTCGATCGCTTCCATGAGCTTGTCCTGCACCATGGGCACACCGATCTGGTTGATGAGGGAGGCGAAGAAGCCGCGCACGACGAGGCGACGCGCAACATCCTCGGGGATGCCGCGGGCACGCAGGTAGAACAGCTGCTCGTCGTCGAAGCGGCCCGTCGCGGACGCGTGGCCCGCGCCCTCGATCTCGCCGGTCTTGATCTCAAGGTTCGGCACGGAATCGGCCTTCGCTCCCTGAGTGAGGACGAGGTTGCGGTTCAGTTCGTACGTGTCGGTTCCCGTCGCGTCCGGCGTGATGAGGACATCGCCGATCCACACCGCGTGCGCGTCCGTGCCCTGGAGGGCACCCTTGTAGGTGGCGTTCGAGCGGCAGTTCGGGGTTGCATGGTTGACGAACAGGCGGTGCTCCTGGTGCTGTCCAGCATCCGTGTAGTACGCGCCGAGCAGCTCCATGTCCCCGCCCGTTCCGGCGTACTCGCCGTCGGTCGTGATGCGGACGATCTTGCCGCCGAGTGTGACGACGATGTGGCGGATCGAGGAGTCCTTGCCGAGGCGGAGGCGGTTGTTCGAGAGGTGGATCGCCTCGTCCTCCCACTCCTGGATCGTGACGAAGGTCAGCTGCGCACCATCCTTGACATCGATCTCGATCGTCTCCGACACCTGGCCGGAGCCACCGTGCGAGAGGACGACGGTCGATTCCGAGTTCTCCTCGGCAACGATGAGCAGGTGCAGGGGTGCGGGCTCTCCGCCCTGCCCCGTGACCGTGATGAGACCCTCCGTGCCGACACCCGTGAGCGTGGCGACGTAAGCCTTCTCGAACGAGTTCCAGGCAACGGCCGAAGACCGGTCGCCTGGGGCCTGCACGGTGCCGAGACGGCTGTCGTCGCGGCCGACGACTTCCAGTTCCACTCCCTGGGCGGAGACGAGCGGCTGCGTGCCGGTCAGCTCCGTGAAGAAGCCCGCCAGGTCGCGGACGGGGGTGAAGCGCCAGTCCTCCTCGGTGCCGGTGGGCACGGGGAAGTCTGACAGGTTGAACGAGGAGGAACGGTCACCTCGGGAGGTACCGACGACGGGCGTGAACGACGGGTCGTCTGTGGCCAGCGTGGCCTGTGAATGATCGGTAGACAGATTCGTCGTCATATCAGCCGACGGCTCCTTCCATTTGAAGCTCGATGAGGCGGTTGAGTTCGAGGGCGTACTCCATGGGGAGTTCGCGTGCGATGGGCTCGACGAAGCCGCGGACGATCATCGCCATGGCCTCAGCCTCCTCCATGCCCCTCGACATGAGGTAGAACAGCTGGTCTTCGCTCACCTTGGAGACGGTGGCCTCGTGGCCCATCTCCACGTCGTCGACGCGCACATCGACATACGGGTAGGTGTCGGAGCGGGACTCGGTGTCGACGAGCAGCGCATCGCACAGCACGGTGGACTTCGAGTGCACGGCTTCCGGCATGACCTGGACGAGGCCGCGGTAGGAGGCGCGGCCTCCGCCGCGGGCAACGGACTTCGACACGATCGAGGACGACGTGTGGGGTGCCATGTGCACCATCTTCGACCCGGTGTCCTGATGCTGGCCTGCGCCGGCGAAAGCGATCGACAGCGTCTCGCCGCGAGCGTGCTCACCCATGAGGTAGACGGCCGGGTACTTCATCGTCACCTTGGAACCGATGTTGCCATCGATCCACTCCATGACGCCGCCCTCTTCGACGACGGTACGCTTCGTCACGAGGTTGTAGACGTTGTTCGACCAGTTCTGGATCGTCGTGTAGCGGACGCGGGCGTCCTTCTTCACGATGATCTCGACCACGGCGGAGTGCAGCGAATCGGACTGGTAGATCGGCGCGGTGCAGCCCTCGACGTAGTGGACGTACGAGCCCTCGTCGGCGATAATCAGCGTGCGCTCGAACTGGCCCATGTTCTCCGTGTTGATACGGAAGTAGGCCTGGAGGGGGATCTCGACGTGCACGCCCGGCGGGACGTAGACGAAGGAGCCGCCCGACCAGACGGCCGTGTTGAGCGCGGCGAACTTGTTGTCGCCGGCCGGGATCACGGTGCCGAAGTACTCCTGGAACAGCTCCGGGTGCTCCTTGAGCGCGGTGTCCGTGTCGAGGAAGATGACGCCCTGCTCCTCGAGGTCCTCGCGGATCTGGTGGTAGACCACCTCGGACTCGTACTGGGCGGCCACACCTGCGACGAGACGCTGCTTCTCAGCCTCGGGGATGCCGAGACGGTCGTACGTCTCCTTGATGTCATCGGGCAGATCCTCCCACGAGGTCGCCTGCTTCTCCGTCGAGCGCACGAAGTACTTGATCCGATCGAAGTCGATATCGGTCAGGTCCGCGCCCCACATCGGCAGCGGCTTCTTGTCGAAGAGCGACAGGCCCTTGAGTCGACGCTCCAGCATCCACTCCGGCTCGTCCTTCATCGCCGAGATGTTGCGTACGACATCCTCGCTCAGTCCGCGACGGGCCTTCTCGCCCGCCTCATCGGAGTCGTGCCAGCCGAACTTGTAATGACCGATCGACGCGATCGTCTCATCCTGAGTCATCGGCTCGCCGACACCGGCGTCTGGCCGTGTCTGTGTCATTGATTTCCTTCCGTAGCGTTCTCACGCGATGGTGTACCCGCGGGGCGGGATGGGATCAGTAGTGGTATGTGGGTGGTGCAGACGTGGTCCCCGCTCGCAAGGGTAGCGAGTCGCTGGACGTGAACGCCAAGCAGCCTCGAGAAGGCCTGCGTCTCCGCCTCGCACAGTTCCGGGAACTCTCCCGCCACCTGCTGGACGGGACAGTGCCCCTGGCAGAGCTGAAGCGCGAAGCCGCGCGGCCCCACGGCTCGAAGCGAGGCCGCATAGCCGTCGTCTGAGAGCTTCTTCACGAGTACCTGGGCCCGGGTCGTCGGATCGTCGCCGGCACGATCGAGCTCGGCCGCGTAGCGCTGCTCGAAGGCCTCGACGCGACGGTTCGCGAACGCTTCGATCTTCTCCGAGCCGAGCTCGTCGCGGATAAAGCCGAGAGCGTCGTTGGCGATCGCAGAATACTGGTTCTTGAGAACAGACTGGCCCTCGAGAGTCGCCACATAGTGGCGTGCCGGCCTGCCCCGCCTCGCCTGCGTCGCCGGGAGCGTCTCGTGCACGTCGATGAGGCCGTCCTCTTCGAGGACGCCGATGTGACGCCGCACCGCTGCCGGGGTGAGATAGAGGATCTTTGCCAAGTTAGCGGCCGTGACCGGCCCTCGTTCAATAATGAGCTGGAGAATGGTTTCTCGGGTACCGGATTCTGGTTCCCTTGCTTCCGCCATGACCTCCTCCTTTCCCGCTCACACCTTTACACAACATTGTCCTTTCTTATTTGGTGTTCTGCAAGTATCGACAGGGTGGCCCAAGTCTCCTCAATACCGGTATCGCACCGATCTGGGACGTTCCGGACGTATTCCCAGCAGGGGTTCCCCGACAGGGCGCCCGTGCACACTACACTGGTTGCATGATCCCCCACGCGCTCGAGGTCGATCGCCTCGTCATGTCCTATGCGGGCCGCAGGGTCGTCGATCACGTGTCCTTCGCTGTCGCCCCCGGCACCGTCGCCGCGATCCTCGGGCCCAACGGCGCCGGCAAGACCACGACGGTCGAATGCTGCGAAGGCCTGCGTGCCCCCGACAGCGGCACGATTCGACTGCTCGGCCTCGACCGGCAGTCAGATGATGCTGAGCTGCGAAGGCGCGTCGGCGTCATGCTGCAGGACGGCGGACTATCCCAATCACCGACGGCTTCAGCGGTTCTCACGCACGTCTCCCGCCTGCACGAGAGGCCGCGCGATGTGGGGGAGCTCATGGACATCCTCGGACTCACTCCGCACGGGCGCACCCGTGTCCGACACATGTCGGGAGGCCAGCGCCAACGCCTCGCACTCGCTTGCGCTCTCGTGGGAAATCCCGAGCTGGTCTTCCTCGATGAACCATCGGCCGGCCTCGACCCAGCATCCCGGCGTGATATGCACGAGCTGATCCGGGACCTTGCCAGTCACGGCACCACCGTCGTCCTGACCACCCATCTCATGACGGAGGCAGAGGCCTTGGCCGACCAGGTCGTCGTCCTGCGCTCCGGCACGATCCTCGCGGACGGCCCGGCCGCGAGCCTCCTCGGGGGCCGCTCCATGTGGCTCGAGGGCCCAGGGGCGGGTTCTCTCGAGGAGCGCCTGGCGGCTGAGCTCCCCGGCTTCACCTATCGGGCACAGCCGGACCAGCTGGAGGTGCGCACGGGCACGGATGCCACCCCGGCAGATCTTGCCCTCCTCGCACATGCGCTGACTCGGCTCGACATCGACTCGGTCAGTGTTTCGCTCCGCCCGAGATCCCTCGAGGATCTCTACTTCGATCTCGTGGAGGCACGGTGACCGCTCTCGCCCAGACCCGTTTCGAAACTGTCACGATCCTTCGGAACGGCGAACAGACCACCCTCAACATCCTGCTCCCCGTCGCTGCTCTCGTCGCGCTTGCGAAGGTGCCGATCGGCGGTTCGGATCCGATGCCGGTCGGCCTTGCCTATGCCTCGGCGCTTGCCCTCTCCTGGGCGTCGACCGCCTTCACCTCCCAGGCGATCGCCGTCGCCTTCGATCGGCGGTGGGGCGTGCTCCGCATGCTTGCCACGACCCCGCTCGGCCCGCGCGGCCTGTTCGCCGGCAAGTTCGGCGCTGTCGGTCTTGTCGCCCTCGTCCAGACCATCATTCTCACGCTCGTCGCACTCCCCCTCGGACTCAGCGTGTCTGCCGCCGTTATCCTGCCGGGGCTTGCCTTCCTCGTTCTCGGGCTTGCGGCTTTCCTGGCTCTCGCCCTCCTCATCGGCGGGACGCTGCGGCCCGAGGCCGTGCTGGCTGTCGCCAACCTGCTGTGGATCGTCATGGCGGGGCTGGGCGGAATCCTCGTCGAAGCCTCCGCCTATCCGGACTGGTGGGCCGCGCTCGTCCGATTCACCCCTCCAGGCGCACTCGGGGAGGGCCTGCGGGCGCTGGCCACGGGCCACAGTGTCGCCATCAGCCTGCTTGTTCTGGGAGGATGGGCTGTGGGTGTTGGTCTTCTGGCCGCATCACGTTTCCGTTGGGACTCGAAATAGGAACTCATGTACGTCGACCGTAGAACCCGCACACTCGCCATCGCCAACCTCATCGCGCAGATCGGCATCATCGTCACGGGCGGCCTCGTCCGCCTGACCGGCTCAGGGCTGGGCTGTTCCCAGTGGCCGCTCTGCGAACCGGGGCAGTTCACTCCCCAGTTCACGGAAGAGTCCTCCCTCCATCCCTACATCGAGTTCGGCAACCGCACGCTGACGGGCGTGCTCGGCATCATCGCCATCGCACTCATCTGGTCGGTCTATCGCCGCGAACCCACCGCGTCTCGCCCCGAGATCAAGAAGCTTGCCTGGTTCCCCCTTATCGGGATCATCATCCAGGCTCTCGTCGGCGGCATCACCGTCTGGGTCGATCTCCATCCGGCCGTCGTGGGAAGCCACATGCTGATCTCTCTCGCCCTCGTCGCCGTCTCGGCCTACCTGCTGTGGCGGATCGTGAGGCCCGATACTCCGCCCCGTCCCCTCGCGTCCTTCGCACGTCCGTTGACGATCGCACTCGCGCTGTCTGCCACGCTGCTCGTCGTCCTCGGTGTCATCGTCACGGGTGCCGGCCCTCATTCGGGCGATGTGGAGGAGCCCTACCGGTGGGCGATGGACACGGTGATGATCACCCGCGTCCATTCCGCCGCGGCGTGGCTGTTCACCGCGATCACCATCACCGGGCTCGTGCTCCTCAACCGGCTCCAGGACGAGACCGGCGAGAAGAAGGCCGCGATGTCAGCCTTCGCGGCCGTTCTCGCGGTGACTCTCCTCGAAGGTCTCGTCGGCTACATCCAGCACGCAACGAACCTTCCCGAGGCCCTCGTCATCATCCACATGCTCCTCGCAGCCCTGCTCGTCACGGCCGTCACTCGGGCAGCCGCCTCCCTCCATCCCCGCAGCCACGCCCTCGATCGCTCCCCCACCGCCAGCAGGTAGCGGGAGCGGTCGAGACGGCCGCTGTCCTCGTACGATGCGGGTGGAGAACCCTGATCGTACGAGGATCGCCTGAAGCGCCGACTCGCTCGGGTCAGCCGATGGCGAGAAGTCGCGTCAGCCGATGGCGAGAAGGTCGATGAGGACGACCAGGTCGGCCGTGCCCTGCGCCTGCGCGGCCGGCACCTGGATGAGGAGCCTCGATCCGATGAAGGATTCGGTGACGCTCGTCCGGACGCCCTCGAACGTGTCGTTGAGGTCGAGGAGGATCGGCCCCTGCCCCCACGTGCTGTCGACGAGCTCACCATCGCGGTAGACGGAGTACTGGACATACACATCGTCATCGTCCCCCACTTGGGGACCATCCCCTCGGACGACGACCTGGGTGGACAGCCTCGAGATCTCGACCGTTCCGGTGACGAGTGGTGTACCGTCGTCACCGACCGTCACCGTCAGCGGGCCGGAGAGCTCTCTCGCCTGGCCCTGAACCGACGTGTGGAGGATATCGACGACGATGATCTCGGCCCCGCCCTCCTGCGGATTGATCGTGAGAACCCTCGAACCCTCGCGCATTCCCTCAGCCTCGATCGGTGCATCCCCGACGGACGCGAGGATGGGAGCCTCCCCGCCGGCGAGGAGCTCGCCGTCATCGTTGAACGAGGACACGGTATAGAGAATCGGTGACTCTGCTGTCAGCTCGCGTCCCAGACCCTCCACGTCGGTCAGGGTCGTCTGACCATCGGGGAGGTCCCCTCCCACGGTCGACAGGCGGGGGCTGCCGAGATCACCATCGACCTCGACGGTCAACGGCACGGGTGCCGGCTCTTCCGGCTGCGACTGGCAGGCGGACAGGACGAGGACGAGGGCGAGAAGGTAGGGCTTCACACGTGCTCCAGGAGAGCATCGACTCTCTCGTCGACGGCAGCGAACGGATCCTTGAGGATGACGCTCCGCGCTCCATCCGCTTCGAGAAGCCTCAGGTTCATCCAATCCACCATGAAGTCCCGGCGGGCCTCGCTCGCGGCCTTGACGAAGCGTCCGCGCAGAGCGGCACGCGTCGTCGCCGGCGGGGAGGCGACGGCATGGTCGATCTGTTCGTCCGTGACGAGCGAGTCGAGGAGACCCTGCGATGTCATGGTCCGATAGAGGCCAGAGGTCGGAGAGATATCGTGGTAGGCGAGTTCGAGCCTGCGCAGGCGGGGATCATCCCACCCGGCACCCGATTTCGTCCGATACCTGTCGAGGAGCTTCCGCTTGACCACCCAGTCGAGGGTGGTATCGAGCTTGTCGAGATCGCCTGCCTCGAGATCGTCGATCGCGGACATCCAGAGCGCGGCCAGCCGCCGCCTCGTCGGATCCATCTCCGCCATGTAGCCGCGTGACTCGTAGTGGCTGTGCGCGGCCTGCGCATATTCGCGTTGGATCTGGAGCGCGGTCAACCGACGACCATCCTCCAGCTCGACGGTCTCGCGCAGATCGATATCGTGGGAGATGTCCCGGATCGCCCGCATCGGATCGACCAGCTTGAGCTTCGGGAGAACAACGCCGTCGTCGAGGAGCACGAGAAGCATCTCTGTCGTGGCGAACTTGAGCGCGGTCGATACCTCCGACATGTTCGTGTCCCCCACGATGACATGCATGCGGCGATACTTCTCGATGTCGCCGTGCGGTTCGTCCCGAGTGTTGACGATCGGCCTCGACCGTGTCGAGGCTGACGAGATCGCGTCCCACATCTGGTCGGCACGCTGAGAGATCTCGAACGATGCTCCCATGGGCTGGTTGCGGATGTGGCCGGCGCCCGTGAGAACCTGACGGGAGATGAAGAACGGCACGAGCGAATCGACCCGCGCCCGGAAGTCGCGGCGCCTGCGGATGAGATAGTTCTCGTGGCAGCCATACGAGTTCCCGGACGTGTCCACATTGTTCTTGATGAGGTGGATCCGCTCGGGCATGCCCTCCGCGATCAGGCCCTCGTTCGCCTCGTCCGCCATGGACTGGAAGATGCGATCGCCCGCCTTGTCCATCGCCACCAGATCCACGATCGAGTCGCATTCCGCGGACGCATATTCGGGATGTGCTCCCACGTCGAGGTAGAGGCGCGAACCATTCGTCAGGAACGTGTTCGTCGACCTGCCCCATTCGACCACCCGTCGGAAGAGCCGCTGCGCGGCGTCCTCCGGTGTGAGAGTCGAGGGCTGTCCCGTGATCGTCGCGGTCGTCAACCCGTATTCGGTCTCGACTCCCATGACCCGCCGAGGTATCACTGGCCGCCCTTCTGGACGAAGCCCTGGACGAAGGCTTCCGCGTTCGTCTCCAGCACCGAATCGATCTCGTCGAGGAGAGAATCGATACCCTCATGCTCGTGCTGTCCAACGGCCAGGTCCTGCGGGGCTGACGTCTGCTTCTGAGCCTGCTTCGATATGCGTTCCTGCATGATCATCCTCTCAATCGGTGAAGAAAAGTCGAGATGTCGGGCGCCTCGAGCGCGTCCCCGACGAGATCTCGCGTGCCCGCGAGCGGGTTCAGGGTGGGGATCCGCAGCAGCGACTCCCCACCGGCATCAACCGTGACGGAGTCCCAGGCCGCCGCATAGACATCGCCAGGGAAGGCGGTGATGAGGGAGCCCCGTACGAAGGCGCGCGTGTTCTCGGGAGGGACGGTGGCGGCCTGCACGACCTCGGACAGTGAAAACAGGCGGTCGATACGCCCGGCCCGGTCGAGCCTGTCGACGATCGATCGTCCCGCACGCAGGTCATGCCACTGCAGGTCGAATGCGGCAAGCTTGGGGTCGCGCCATGTCATACTGCCGCGCGCCCTCATGGCCTCGAGCATCTGATACTTGGCCACCCACTCCACTTTCCGTGCGGCCGCGAACATGTCAGTGCGGAGCATCTCGATCACCTCGTCCCACGTGTCGAGGAGGAGACGGGTCTCGTCATCGAGGGGCCCTGCCGCCGTCATCGCGTCCCGGCAGAGCCTGGCGTAGGAGGCCTGGATGTCGAGCGCTGTCGCGGAGGATCCGTCCCGCAGCGCGATCCGGTGCGTCAACGACAGGTCGTAGGAGACCTCCTGCGTCTCCCACACGGGATCCGCGATCGCCAGCGAGTCGAGCTCCAGGCCGACCCCGCTGTTCTCGAGCACCCACAGGACCGCTGCGGTCGTGCCGAATTTGAGGAAGTTCGAGATGTCGAACAGGTTCGCGTCTCCCCCGATGACGTGGAGGCGCCGCCACCGGGTCCCCGCATGAGGCTCGTCGCGTGTATTGATGATGGGACGGTTGAACGTCGTCTCGAGGCCGATATCGTTCTCGACATAGTCGGCCCGCTGGGAGATCTGGAAGCCCGGCTCCTCCGAACGCTGCCCGCGACCGACGCGGCCAGCCCCGCACAGGACGGGCCGGGTCACGAAGAACGGGATCAGGGCTCCGACAAGATCGTCGAAATCGACGGAACGATCGACGAGATAGTTCTCGTGCGAACCGTAGGTCGCACCCTTCCCGTCAACGTTGTTCTTGTAGACGATGTACTCGGTGCCCGCGCGGCCGGCGATCTCCATCGCATCGCGCGCGATATGCTCCCCGGCCCTGTCGTAGAGCACGGCGTCAAGGGGTCCGAGTGTCTCTGGCCCCGAGTATTCGGGGTGAGCGTGGTCGACATAGAAGCGGGCACCGTTGGACAGCACGGTGTTGGACGCGCGCGGCATGCTCATCTCGGCCTCGCTCGGCCGCCGCACCGCGACGGGACCGGACGGTGCCATCGCCTCCGGGTTGTCCGTCAGCTGGGAAGGATCGGCGGAGGCTCGTTCGAGGCGGAAGCCGCGAGCATCGTTGAGCGGATCTTCGCCCCGATAGTCCCAGCGGATCGGGCCGGAGGGGCTGCCCGCCCCAGCGGAGGCATATGCGTCGACGAGGGCGGCCGATAGATGGATCGGATTGGACTGTGTCGCCGAGAGGATCCCGAACTCTGTTTCTGTCCCGATGACACGCTTGACGCTCACAGCTTCCCCCCGAAGTCCGTGACTGGAGCAGTATCGATCGTCCGGGGTGCAGGCTGCTTGCCTGAAAGGGAGCGGACGAACACGACCCGCTGGGTGGTGGATTGGCCGTTGATCCGTGCCCACTCGTCAGGATTCGTCACGCCGGCGATGTCCTCGTTCTGTCTGATCTCCTGGTCGAGTGCCTCGAGGAGGTGATCGGTCGACAGGCCGCGAACCCCGGTCGCGATGAGATCCTTGATGGCGTAGGTCTTCGCTCGGTCGACCAGGCCCGCGATCATGGCCCCCGATGCGAAGTCGGACAGGTAGAGGATCTCTCTCCCACCGTCCGCGAAGGTGATCTCCGCATAGGCTGTGCTGTCTTTCCGTGCGAACAGTGCGTCGATCGTCGCGTGCGCCATCGCCTCCACCGCCGCCTCGGCGCTGCCGTGTGCCGCGATTTCGTCCTCGTGGATCGGCAAGGCCGGAGTGAGGTACTTCCGGATGATATCGAGAGCGCCTGCATGGTCCGGGCGTTCGATACGGATCTTCACGTCGAGACGTCCCGGGCGGAGGATGGCCGGGTCGATCATGTCCTCCCTGTTGGAGGCGCCGATGACGATGACATTGTCGAGAGTCTCGACGCCGTCGATCTCGGCGAGAAGCTGGGGCACGATCGTCGTCTCCGTATCGGAGGACACTCCCGAGCCTCGAGTGCGGAACAGCGCCTCCATCTCGTCGAAGAAGACGACGACGGGATGGCCGGAGGCTGCGCGCTCCCTGGCACGCTCGAAGATCTCTCGGATCTGCCGCTCGGTCTCCCCCACGTACTTGTTGAGGAGCTCGGGTCCCTTGACGTTGAGGAAGTAGGCGCGGTCGTCCCCGGACGTCGCGGCGAGGGACGTGGCAACCGCTTTCGCGATCAGCGTCTTGCCGCACCCGGGAGGGCCGTAGAGAAGGACACCCTTCGGCGGCTTCAGCCCGTGGTCCCGGTAGAGTCCCGGATGTTCGAACGGGAGCTCGAGCGTGTCCTTGATGTGTTCGATCTGCGAGCCAAGGCCGCCGATGTCTGCATAGGAGACGTCGGGGATCTCTTCGAGGAGGAGCTCCTCGACATCGGGACGTTCGAGCAGCTCGTAGGCGAAACCGAAAGACAGCTCGGCACGGAGCGAATCGCCGGGGCGGACTCCCGAGGCGAGAAGCGGGTCCGCGATCCGGAGGATCTGCTCGGACTGGTTGGCGCTCACGAGGACGCGATCATCGCCGATGACAAGCTTCGCGGTGACGACGTCACCGGTCTTGGGGAAGCCGAGGCCCTCGAGGAGGACGAGCTGTTCCGTCATGCGGACCAGCTGGCCGGGCTTCAATGCTCCCGCCCCGCGGTCGACCGTGACGTTCATGTACCGGCCGGAGAGAAGAATATCGGCCGTGCCGTCGTGTCCCGGCTGCACGAAGATCCCGTACGGGCTCGGCGGGGAGGCGAGAGCCTCCAGCCGTTCGTCCATCGCCGCCAGTTCATCGCGAGCCTTCGCGAGAGCCGCCGACAGTCTCTCGTTCTGCCTGGCCAGTATCGTTATCTGCTCGGTCACGCTGCTTACAGAGCCCATTCGCTTCCTCTCCTCTCCTCCCAGTATCCCGCAGGCATCCCGACCTGTCGAAGTACTCTCCCGCACATCGCGGCCGCACCGTCAGGATCCGGGCGTCCCCTCCGTGCTGACGTGGGAGGATCCGGTCTGTTCCATGTGGGTGCGCTGCTTGACGTCGCGAAGCACCTTCCGGAGCTTCTTGGGTGAGATCTCGTGCTCCTGGATAGGAGCGAGGGTCTCGTCATTCCACGGCATCGTGTCCGAATAGGCGAGTTTCGCGGGGCGGCGCTTCTCCAGAAGCGGCTCGCTCAGGGGCGCGAGGCGGCGTGCGACGACGAGGAAACCGGTATGTGCCACCATCCGGTGATCGGGGCGGACCGCGAGGCCTTCGAGATGCCAGGTGCGGACGACCGTCTCGGAGGCTTCCACCTCGGTGAACGTGTAGGTCGTTCGGAGCTCCTCGACGAAGCGGGACATCTGAGTCGTCGTCGCCACATAGGCGAGGATCACCCCGCCCGGACGCAGCACCCTCATCGCACCGTCGAGGTTCTCCCAGGGCGCGAGCATGTCGAGCAGGACGTGGTCGACGCTGCCGTCCTCCATGTCCTCCATGACGTCGTTGAGATCGCCGACGTGAACCGTCCACGGCGGGATGTCATCCCCGTACCAGCTTTCCACGTTCGCCATCGCGATCGTCGCGAAGTCCTCGCGGCGCTCGACGGACGTCAGGTGCCCGCTCGGTCCGATCGCGGCGAGGAGGGACAGTGCCAGGGCACCGGAGCCAAGTCCTGCCTCGACGACGCGGGCACCGGGGAAGATATCGGCGATCGAGACGATCTGCGCGGCGTCTTTCGGGTAGATCGGTGTCGCCCCGCGGGGCATCGAGAGGACGTAGTCCGAGATCAGTGGGCGGAGGGCCAGGAGGCGGTGGCCATCATCAGTATCGATAACCGAGCCTTCGTCGCGGCCGATGATATCGGTGTGGCGGAGCCTGCCGCGTGCCGACTGGAAATAGCCATCGACAGTCAGCATCGTCGTATATTTACGGCCCTTGACGTCCGTGAGCTGCACGCGTTCACCGGCCCGGAAGGGGCCGCGTCGCCGGTCTGGTCCTGCGGGATGTTGAGTCACAGTCCCCCATCCTACCGGCAAAGCCTGCCCGTCCCGTTGGGTAGGGTTGTCGCATGCGTTACCAGCCAGCCCTGTCGGTATCCCGGATCAACGACTTCAAGCAGTGCCCGTTGAAGTTCCGCTATCGCGTCATCGATCGCATCCCCGAGCCGCCCTCGTCTGCGGCGACGAAAGGCACCCTCGTCCATGCCGTCCTCGAGCACCTCTACGACCTCCCGGCAGAACAGCGCACGGTCAGTGCGGCCACGAACCTTCTCGAACCGCAGTGGGCTGCCATGGTGGAGCGGGATCCTGCTGTCCAGAACCTGTTCGAGGACGAGCCGTTCGAGGCGTGGCTGGAGTCCGCACGCACACTCGTGCACACGTATTTCCGCCGGGAGAACCCCGTCAAGCTCCATCCCGCACGCGCCAACCGGGAACGCATGATCACCGTCGAACTCGATTCGGGGATTCGATTCCGCGGCGTCATCGACCGGATCGACGTGTCACCTCAAGGCGATCTGCGAGTCGTGGACTACAAGACGGGGAAGATGCCCAACCCCAACTATCAGAACGAGGCGCTCTTCCAGGTCAGGGCCTACGGCCTGCTGCTCGCCCGAGCCGACGGGAAGCTGCCGGTCCAATCCCAGCTCATCTACCTGGGATCAGACTCGACCCTCACGTACTGGGCCGACGCGGCTGATAACGCGATCATCGAGGAAACAGTCGCAACCATCTGGTCACAGATCCTTGACCGGCTCGAGGCCGGCACGTTCGAGCCCCGCACATCCCGCCTGTGCGACTGGTGCTCCTTCACGAGCATCTGCCCCGCCTTCGGCGGGGAGGAGCCGCCGATGGTCGAGGAGGGCGCCGCCAAGCTCAGGCGCGTCCAGTCCTAGCCGCCGAGGCGAGCTCGATGGCGAGGATGCTGAGGAAGAGTGGGATGGTGGGCCACTGGGCGACGGAGCCCCACGCGGCGGCCCAGCAGGCGAGAGCGACGACAAGGATCGAGCGGACGAGAGTCCAAGACGTGATCGGGCGGGCAGTCGTGCCGAAGCACTGGCAGGATCGTCCCCGTGCCCGCCAGATGACAGCGAGATAGGCGAGGGCGAGGAGCACCCCTCCGGTCGCGCACACACCCTGGAACGGTTGCGGTGCGAGCGTGAGACCGAGCGCCACAATGATCTGGGCGGCAAGGTGGGCGTAGGCGACGGCGGGACGCATGAGGGGGGCTGGCAATGCCAGGTCTCTCATGGCGCGGAGCATGCTGTGCGGCATGCCGCGCACTTTCGTCGCCGCGGAGTAGGCGAGCAGGCCCGCCCACAGCAGCGCCGCCAGATTCATCAGAGATAGAGGCCGAGAAGCGTCTTACACATGTCGTCGAAGAGCAGTGCACCCTCGCGATCATCGGCATGCTCGTTCGCCTCCGCCCACGCATCGATCGCCTCGAGGGCCTTCGGCGTGTCGAGATTGTCGGCGAGATGACGGCGCACGGTCTCGAGGAGTTCGGATGCTCCCGCTCCGCCGGTGTGCCGGGTGCGACGCCAGCGCGTCACGCGGCGCTCCGCCAGGTTCAGCTCATCATCCGTGTACTCCCAATCGCTGTCCCAGCGGTGGTTGAGCAGTGCGAGTCGGACAACCATGGGCTCGAAGCCCCGCTGGACGAGCTTCGACACGAGGACGAGGTTCCCGAGGGATTTGCTCATCTTGTGGCCCTCGTAGGAGACGATGCCGGTGTTCATCTGCCCCCGGACGGTCACGTCCAGCTCGTGGTGATGGGTGGATGTCATCTCCTGGTGGGGGAAGACAAGGTCGGAACCCCCGCCCTGGATATCGATCGTCGTGCCGAGATAGTCGCGGCTGATCAGCGCACATTCAATATGCCAGCCGGGACGCCACACGCCGGGCTTGGCACCCTCGGCGCGGAAATCATCCCCGAGAACGCCCTTCCACACGATCGGGTCGAGCGGATGACGCTTGCCGGGGCGCTCCGGATCGCCGCCGTTCTCGCCGAAGACCTTGATGAGATCGATTCCGGCCAGGTGCTCGGAGGCGTAGTCCGCATCAGACGTGGCGTGATAGTAGTCAGTCCTGCCATCATCGCCGGTCACACCATAGGCTCGGCCGCTCGCGATAAGATCGCGCACGGCTGTCTCGAGAGGATCGAGGAAGTCGGATACCGCGACCCAGTCCGTGGGCGGGATCACGCGGAGCGTCTCCATATCGGAACGGAACAGCTCGATCTGGGAGTCGGCAAGCTCGCGCCAGTCCACGTCCGTCTGCTCGGCCCGCTCGAACAGCGGATCGTCGATGTCGGTGATGTTCTGCGCGTACTCGACGAGAAGGCCGGAATCCCGCCATACGCGCACGAGCATATCGAACGCGACATACGTGAAGGCATGGCCGAGATGTGTGGCGTCGTAGGGCGTGATGCCACAGACGTACAGCGCGGCCTTCGGGCCGGGCGCGGTCACGAACTCGCCCGTGCGAGTGTCTCGGACCCGCAGGGCTGGTGCCTGGCCCGGCAATGCAGGCAGGTGCGGCAACGGCCAAGAACGCATAGAAACCTCTCCGTGTGTCACTGGGCGGCCAGAACGCCCGCACCCAGGAGGGCGACGACGACGCCGGCGAGCAGCAACCGATAGATGACGAATGGAAGATAGGACTTCGTCGAGATCAGCTTAAGGAACCAGACGATGACGATGTAACCGACAATGAAGGACACCACAGTCGCGACGAGCGTGGGAAGCGCCCCCGCCTGGGGTCCCGTGCCATCGTCCGAGACGAGTCGATACAGTCCCGAACCGAGTACGGCAGGGATCGCGAGAAGGAACGAGACGCGGGCGGCGGCCTCCCTCGTGTACCCGAGCAGCAGTCCGATCGTGATCGTGCCGCCCGATCGGGAAACGCCCGGAACGAGCGCCATAGACTGGGCAAAACCCAGGATGAGTCCGTCGCGCAGCGACAGGTCGGATACGGCGAGGGTCTTCTTCGAGAAGCGGTCCGCGAGGCCGAGGAAGACGGCGAAGACGGCAAGCATGAGAGCCGTGAGGTAAAGGTTGCGGAACACGGAATCGATCGCGTCCTCGAGGAGGAGTCCGAGAAGAACAATCGGGATTGTGCCGATAATCACGATCCAGCCGAGCTTCGCGTCGTGCATGTCCCCCGGGGTGCGATCGCGCCACGGTCCGAACGGCAACGAGTTGAACCAGGCTTTGATGATGCGCCAGATGTCCTCACGGAAATACCAGACGACGGCGAGCTCGGTGCCGATCTGGACGACCGCGGTGAACGTCACCCCCGGATCCCCGAGGGACGGGAACAGTTCCCCGACGATCCGCAGGTGAGCGGACGACGAAATCGGCAGGAACTCCGTCAGGCCCTGGACCAGGCCGAGGATGATCGCTTCTAAAAATCCCATAGGGCAACCATAGGGCCACCTCCGGGGGCATGCAGTAGGCTCACAGTGTGAGAAAACGCAAGATTGGCACAGCGATCTCCCGGGTTGGGCTGGGGACGCTGACGTGGGGCCGCGACACTCCGGCCGACGAAGCAGAGAAGCAGCTGGGCCTGTTCCTGGACGCCGGCGGCATGATCGTCGACACCTCCCCCTACTTCGGAGGCGGCACCGGCGAAGAGGTCCTCGGAGAGCTCCTGCGGGCCGCAGTCGATCGCGACTCCCTCCACCTCGTGTCACGAGCGGGACTGGGAGACGAGGGTGCAGACGCCTCGCGCTCCTCTCTCGAACGGAGCGTGCGATCATCGCTTGCCACCCTCGGAACGGAGTGGATCGACACGCTCGTCCTCGCGGGTCCGGATCGCGATACGGCGATGGAGGAGACGGCGGACGCTCTCGCGGCTCTCGTGCACCGGGGCCTCGTCCACGCTGTCGGGCTCGGCAACTGCCCGGGCTGGTATGCGGGGGTGATGAGCAGGCACCTGGCGGAGCGCGGGATCAGACTGTCCGCCCTCCACGTCGAATACAACCTTCTCCAGCGCGGCATCGAGCGCGAGATCGTCCCCTTCGCCGACTATGAGGGGGCCGCGATCATCGCCTGGTCGGCTCTCGGACGCGGAGTCCTCGCGGGCCGCTACCGCCACTCGATCCCGCCCGATTCTCGGGCCGCCTCCCCACATCTCGGCGGCTTCGTCGAGCCCTATCTCGATCCGCAATCGCGCCAGGTCGTCGAGGCCATCGCCACCGCCGCAGACGGTCTCGGGGTTGATATCGCCACCGTGTCCCTCGCCTGGGTGCTGTCCCGGCCGCACGTGTCATGTGCTCTCGTCGGTCCACGGACCTCAGCCCAGCTGGGAGTGATCCTCAACGATCTCGCCGAGGACATTCCAGATGCTGTCCTGGGTGCGTTGACCGAGGTCACCGCCCCGTCGTGGGGATATCCCGAACGTTTCTGAGTCTACGAGAAGGCTCGCGGCCCGAGCATCCATGGTGGAGTGGCCGGGCCGAAATCGTTGAACGGCGGGCATTTCTCTCAGAAGCTGGCTCGACAGAATTTTCCCATCAGTCATCAGACGTCACTGTGGGCATGAAAATGCCCCTAAACAAATATCTCAATTTCGAGACATACCGCTTGTGAGTCGTTAGGCTCCCAGTGAACAGAGCTGTTCATGGACCAAGTCACGGCCCTGAGCTGTGACGATGATTGGAGTTCGCGTGAGTACCCCTGAAATCCACAAGGTGACTCCGGAAGCGGAAGGAGCATCCGATGCTCCCGTACCCGCCCGGATCAGAAATATTCGACTCATCGGCATGGTGGCTGGCGTCGTCGGCGCAGTCATCATGTACAACATCTTCCCGGCGGAGCTGTCCGCCGACTTCCTATCCTCTCTGACAGACGCCGAGATCGAGACGGATCGCGACACGATCGCATTCGTGGCCGCAATCGCGGTCCTCATGGGCGTGTGGTGGATGACGGAGGCCATCCCTCTCGCCGCAACCGCTCTTATCCCCCTTGTCGCGTTCCCCTTCATGGAGATCGCTCCGATGGGAACCGTCGGCGCATCCTACGGCTCCCCCACCATCTTCCTCTTCATGGGCGGATTCTTCCTCGCGCTGACGATGCAGAGATGGAACCTGCACGTCCGTATCGCGCTGCGCACCGTGCTCCTGATCGGCACGAAGCCAAAACGCCTGATCCTCGGGTTCATGGTCGCGACCGGTTTCTTGTCGATGTGGATCTCGAACACGGCGACCGCGGTCATGATGCTCCCCATCGGCATCTCCGTCCTCGCTCTCGTCGGCACCCTCGATTCGCGCGTGGGCAAGGACTCGAAGTTCGGCACTGCCCTCATGCTCGGCATCGCCTATGCGGCCTCGATCGCCTCCCTGTCGACCCTGATCGGCACTCCCCCCAACACGCTCCTGCGCGGCTACCTGCAGGACAATCACGACATCACGCTGAGCTTCGGCACGTGGATGCTGTTCGCCACCCCGCTGGCCTGGGGATTCCTCCTCATCGCCTGGTGGCTGCTGACAAAGATCTACATGCCGGAGATCGATGAGATCCCTGGAGGCAAGGAGCTCATCACCGAACACCACGAGAAGCTCGGCCCCATGTCCCTGCAGGAGAAGATGACCATGATCATCTTCATCGCCGCGGCGCTCTCCTGGATTCTCGTCCCGACACTCTTCAAGGACCTGCCGATCACGGACGAGATGATCGCCATGATTCTCGCTCTCGTGCTCTTCCTCGTCCCCGCGAAGCCGAAGGAAGGCATCGGGCTGCTCAACTGGGAGACGGCGAAGAACGTGCCGTGGGACGTGCTGCTGCTCTTCGGCGGCGGTCTCGCGCTCTCGGCGGCCTTCGGCTATTCGGGCCTGTCCCTGTGGATCGGCGATCAGGCTAGCGGACTGGCCGGACTGCCGACGATCGTCATCGTCCTCGCGATCACGACGCTCGTCATCTTCCTCACGGAGATGACATCCAATACGGCCACCGCGGCCGCATTCCTCCCGATTATCGGAGGCGTCGCGATCGGCATGGGAGTCGATGTCGAACTCCTGGTCATCCCCGTGGCGCTCGCAGCGACCTGTGCCTTCATGCTGCCGGTCGCAACCCCGCCGAACGCCATCGCCTACGGCTCCGGCTACATCAAGATCGGACAGATGATCAAGGTCGGTATCTGGCTCAACCTCATCGGAATAGTCCTCATCACCCTCTTCACGATGTTCATCGGCCCCGCCATCCTCGGCTACGGCACGTGATGTGATGAAAGCGGTGGGCGGGAATAACCCGTCCACCGCTTTTCTATGCCTTCAGTACTGGCGTGGTCCGCTCAGTCGTCATCCTCGTCGAAGACGTAGTCGTCGTCCTCGTCGATAACCTCAATGTCGTCATCATCGTCATCATCGTCGTCATCGTCATCGACGAAAATGTCGAAGGGAAGCTCGATGCCGTAGCTCGTGAACACCGCGTCGTCATAGATCGTGTACGCGTCGAGCAGGTGATCCGTCGCCTCGAGCACCGAGTCGGCATCGGGATCACGGGTCAGCGAGGCGGTGTCGTGAAAAGCCTCGAAGGCCCCAATCAGGCGGTCAAGCGCAGTGCGCGGATCAGTTTCCATGTCTAGAGCCTATCGTGAAAAGGGGGCGGAGGCACACCACGCGCGACGTCAACGGGCGAGACGTTTTCCCCGAGCTGGAAACCCCCAGCATCGTTGCAGGTCAACGAAATTTAGGGTCACCTATGGTCATGTGAGCTGTAACGGTAGAATCCCGGATATTCTGTCACTCATTTGATCTACACTGTTCACATCTGGATACAGAACGCTTCGTGGCTGACGCGACTGGCACACTGGCTTGCCGCGATCAGTATGGATTCGTACCAGGTCTCCTCGGTGAGGAGGAGTCTGCGTCGGGCGGGGCAGGTGTGGCCCCTAGCCCTGCCCGGCGCAGATCTCGCTTCCTAGTGCAGAAGCTGACCGCCGCTGACGTCGACCGTGGCGCCCGTCATGTATGAGGCTTGATCGGAGACAAGGAACGCCGCGACTGCCGCGATCTGGTCTGCGGTCGCGACATATCCGATGGGGATGCGGGACTCGTAGAACTCTCGCTTCTCCTCCAATGCCTGGGCGATCATGGGCGATTCCATCGTGCCGACCGCGAGGCAGTTGACGGTGATCCCGTTGCCTCCCATCTCCCGAGCCAAAGATCGCGTCATCGTCACGAGACCACCCTTCGCTGTCGCGTAGGGAACGTGACCGGTGGAGGATCCCCTGAATGCTGCCTGGGACGTGATGTTGAGGATCCGGCCGGGACGGCCCTCCCCCGTGCAGTGCTTGATGAGCTCCTGGGAGAGGAACATGGGGGCGGTCAGGTTGACGTCGATCGATCGATCCCACACGTCCTCCGTCACCTCCCCGATTCCCGTCGTCAACCACAGCCCGGCATTGTTGACGAGAATGTCGAGCCCGCCCAGTGCGGCGACAGACTCGTGGAACAGGTTCATCACCTGGGCCCGGTCAGCGAGATCGGCATGGATGGGAACGACATCCCCATCGAGGGAGTCCGCGAGCGCCTGTGCGTCCTCCGCGCGGCTCCGGTAGTTGAGGGCGACTCGGGCCCCTTCGTCGACGAGCGTCTTGACGAGGGCCGCCCCCATTCCAGACGCCCCGCCGGTGACGAGTACCCGTTTTCCCGTGAGTTTGAGATCCACTTGTGTGTGTCCTTGTCTGTCAGTGCGCGAGGTGTGCGAGGATTCGCTGGCTCAGCATGATGGGTGTCTTGGCGAAGGCGTCGCGGGTCGATCCTGCGAGGTGAGAGGTGATGGTGACGTTGTCGAGCGTCATCCATTCCGAGCCTTCGGGAAGTGGTTCTTCGTCGAAGGTGTCGATTGCGGCGCCCTGGATGCTGCGGGTGCGGAGTGCGTCGAGGAGTGCCGCCTCGTCGACAAGTCCGGACCGTGCCGTGTTGATGAGCACCGCATTCGGTTTCATGAGTTCGAGCATGGGGCGGTCGATGAGGTGGTGGGTGTCTTTCGTGAGGCGCGAGTGGAGGCTGACGATATCGGATGTCGCCATGAGCTGTTCGAGGGAGTCGACTCTCGTCCCGTAGTCGCTGTCCTGGTAGGGGTCGTAGAACTGGCAGTTGACGTCCATCCCGCGAAGGAACCTCATGACGAGTTGTCCGATGGCGCCGGCTCCGACGAGTCCGACCGTCCGGCCCTCCATCTCCCCGATCGCGTCCCCATTCGGGAAGTCTTTGAGCCAGACGTGGTTCCGCATCGCCGCATGTGTGCGGGCGATGTTGCGCGTCTCTGCGAGGATGAGGCCCACCGTGAACTCAGCGACGGCTCGGGCGTTGCGTCCGGCCGTGTTGAGGACGGTGATGCCGGCGCGTTCGGCGGCCTCGGCGTCGACATTCTCGGTGCCTCCTCGAAGGACGCCGATGATCGAGAGGTGGGGGCTGGCGGCTATGAGCTCCGCACCGATCGGCGCGAATTGGGTGATGATGATGTCCGACTGTGCGGCGAGTTCGGCGATGTCGTCGGGCAGCGGAACACCGTTGGGGCCGTTCTGTTCGACGAGGAGGTTGACTTCTTGGAGCTGTTCGATGGATTCGGTTTCCCACTCGACATAGGTGATGTCGTGCTCGGCGAGAGCGGCCGTGCCCTCCTTCAGCATGTCGAGGGGAATGTAGGCGTCAGCGATGGCAAGGATTCGCATGGTGTCCTTCGTGTGTGCGGAGCGAGTCGATGTGCGCGATGAAGCGCGCGTAGCGTGCCCGGAAGAGCGCGGTGAACTCGGGATCGGGGTGGATTGTGGTGCGCGGGGCGGATGTCATGGCGGACACCGCGGCGCGGACGTCGGGATAGAGGCCTGCTGCGACGGCGGAACAGATGGCGGTGCCGAGTGTGCCGGACTCTGTCGCGTCGACGATATCGAGTGGCATGCCGATGGCATCGGCGAACATTTGCAGCCAGATCGTCGAGTTTGCTGCCCCTCCCGTGAATCGGGCGTGGCCGGCGAAGTCCCCGTGGGTTCGAAGCTGGTCGATGTGGTAGAGGTGGGAGAAGATGACGCCCTCGTAGACGGCACGCACCTGGTGGCGGATGTCATGGTAGGACGTGAGGCCGACGAAACCTGCGCGTCCGTCGGGGATGATGTCGGTGCCGTTGATGTAGGGAAGGAAGAAGGGGTCCTCCACGTCGGGGGTGACGTCCCGGATCATGGTCTCGCATGCTGCGAAGACATCGGCATCCGACCGTTCCTGCCCGAAGGCCGCGAGCGCGGGGCGGATGACGGAGTTGATGTACCAGTCGAGGTTGGCGACGCCGTTCGGGCTGGCGTCGAGGAACAGGTAGGTGTCCTCGATCGGGTAGGGCACGGTCAGCCACACCTTTCCCTCGTCGGTGACGGTCCGGGATAGGACTTCGTTGATCGACCAGGTGCCTGTGATGACGGTCAGTTCGTTCTCTTCGACCAGGCCAGCCGCGAGGGCGCCCGCGACGACGTCCATGACACCTCCCGCGACGGGCGTTCCGACGGCGAGTCCTGTCTCGGCCGCCGCGTCGGCCGTGATGTGGCCGGCGATCTCGGTGGAGCGGCAGAACTCGGGGATCTTCTCCTGCCATCGTGAGATGCCGTAGAAGTCGAGCAGGTCTGCGTCTGGCTCTTTCGTGACGACGTTGGCCATGCCGACGGCGCAGGAGTCGGTGATCTCCATGGCTGCTCGTCCGGTGAGACGGAACCGGATGTAGTCTTTCGCGGAAAGGACGTAGTCCGTGTCGTCGAACAGGTGCGGTTCGTGCTGGTCGAACCAGGCGAGCAGGGCGGGCGGTTGTCCCGCCCACACGGTCGATCCTGTCTTCGCCCTGACACGCCTGTCGTAGTCCGGGTGGGCAAGCCACTGGTCGACGATGCTCTGTGCACGAGTATCGGTCGATACGACGCCGGGGCGGGGCGCGCTGCCGTCTTTCCGTGCGAGGTAGATGCCGTTGCCGTGGCCGGTGACTGCTAGGGCTGCGATGGTGGTGGGGTCGATGCCGGAGGTTTCGAGGACGCGTCTGATGGCGGTGACGTTGGCCTGCCAGAACTGGTCGATGTCTCGCTCGGTGAAGAACGGCCGTGGGACCTGTGTGGCGAGGTGGGATTGGGCGATGGCGTAGACATTGCCGGCCATATCGTACAGGGCGGCCTTGGTGACCGTCCCGCCGTTATCGATGCCGAGAACGTAGTGAGGCGTCAACGTTGACTCCTTTAAGTCGTTGGAAGAGAGGCTTAGGCCATGTCCCACAGGCCGGGACTGCTGGCGGTGAGGGCGCGGTATCCGCGGTCGAAGAGCATGTCTCGCTCTTTGCCGGTGACGATCATGCCGCCGGCTATGAGGGTGGTGCTTTCGCGGAACGGTTCGAACTCGTCCCAGTAGCGGTGGGCGAGGGCGCCGGGAAGGACTTCGATGCCGTCGGGCCGGACCTCGGTGAGGATCTGGATGCCCTTCTCGAGGGATCGGGAGTCCATGATGAAGACGCGGAGGATGCCGAGCATGCCGGCCTTCTGGGCATAGCTGACAACCTGGGCGCTCTGGGTGAAGACGCCGCTGACGCCGAACATGTTCTTGAGGAGTCGGATGCCCTCCCTGTCCGGCTTGAAGCCGCCGATCAGATCACAGTGCACGAGCACGCGATGATCGGCTTCGATGCACTTGGCCGCGAGAGCCTCGAGGTTGCCGATGTGCACGTTCGTGAGAAGCACGTAGGGTGACGTGCTGTCGAGTGCGGTCTCGAGTTCTTTCAGATGGCGGACGGAGGGGATGACGGTCCGCTCGGGGATCTCAATCATCGATCTGCGTGTAGAGCGCCATGGCCTGCGCTGCCGTCGCATCCTCGTGGACGAGCGCACCGAGGGCGGACACCATCGCCAGCGGCTTCGGATCCTGCGTGACGTTGCGCCCCACGGCGACACCCTTCGCTCCGCACGCCATGACGTGCGCGACGAATCCGAAATAGGTTTCGTGATCGGACTTGGGCCCGCCGAGAGCCAGGACGGGCACGGTGCAGTTCTCGACGATCAGTCTGTCCCTGTCGGTCCCCGAGAAGCGTGTCTTGATGATGTCGGCGCCGAGCTCCTCCGAGAATCGGGCCGCCGTGGCAATCTTCTCCGGGTCGGCAGATTCGGGTGTGGTGACCGCATACCCGTAGGGCAGGGCTTCGCACATGAACGGAACGTTCCACTCGGCCGACTGGCGTGTGAGGCGGGCCGCGAACTCGTTGGTTGCCCGCTCATTGTGGGCCCCGGGGAAGTTCATGATGACGACTCCGTCGGCACCGAGCTTCACGGCGTCCAGGATGTCGAAGGCCGGCATGTTGTCCGGGACCGAGCCGTCGTAGACGGCGGTCGTCGTATCCACCCGGAGAGTGAGACCGGCGCCCGTGAAATACTGTGCGAAGTTTCGGGCCTGGCCGTAGGTGACGAGAACGTTGTCGAGGCCGTGCTCGACCATCTCGGGAACCTTCCGCGCCGCAGCATCGACCCCGGCGGTCTTCTCGCTGAAGCCGAAACCATCCAGAGCGAGTGACACGGACTTCCCGTCCGCAGCAAAAATTCTGTTCATCCTACGTGTCTTCATTCTTCTCCCTTGAAGCGATATGCCGAAAATTATTGGTGAAACGACAAGAAGGCCCGCGCAACACTGTTGCAACGAGCCTTCATGACCATCCCGATGGAATATTTTGTTTGTGCCAGCATAGCATCACAATATCCGGGCCGTGAAGCACCTCGCACACATAGGATGAATATCTGCGAGGTTTTCTCCTCAGCTGGCGAGGAAACGAGCCAGGACGCGCGTCCCGAACTCCAATGCCGAGACGGGAACGCGTTCGTCGTTGCCGTGGAACATGGCGGAGAAGTTGTAGTCCGCGGGCAGTGCCAGCGGCACGAAGCCGTAACCGGTGATGCCGAGAGACATGAGGGACTTGTTGTCCGTTCCCCCCGACAGGAGGTAGGGAGCGATGATGCCGGTCGGGTCGTCCGCGAGGAGAGCATCCGCCATGCGGCCCACGATCGGCGCATCGAACGGCACCTCATAGCCCGTCGTCATCACGAGAGAAGAGACCTCGATCCCCTCCCCGGCAAGATCCACGATCGTCTGGTGAGCCTCTGCCTCCGTCCCGGGAATAGGCCTCATGTCGACCACGGCGCTCGCAACGCCCGGGATGACATTCGCCTTGTATCCTCCCGACAGCTGTGTCGGATTGGCCTGGGTTCGCAAGGTGGCGCCCACGAACGGCGCAGCCGGCCCCAGGGCCGCCACCAGAGCGGCAAGATCGTCTGGATCTTCCGTGAACGGCAGGCCCGTCAGTTCGGACACCTGCGTGAGGAGGGCAGTCACCGTGTCGGTGAGGTGGAGCGGCCACTCCTTCGCGCCGATGCGGGAGATCGCAGACGCCAGCTTCGTGATCGCATTATCGTTGTTGACCTGGGAGCCGTGGCCGGCCCTGCCGCTGGCCGACAGGGTCAACCAGTTCATGCCCTTCTCCCCCGACTGAAGCATGTAGACGGTCTGCTCCCCCACTGTCACGGAATAACCGCCGACCTCGGAGATCGCCTCCGTTGCTCCCTCGAACAGCTCGGGATGATGGTCGACGAGCCACTGGGCACCCCACACGCCACCGGCCTCCTCGTCGGCGAAGAATGCCACGATAAGCTCACGCTCCGGCTGCCACCCGCGCACACTCATATCCCCAAGGACGGTCAGCATCATCGCGTCCATGTTCTTCATGTCGACCGCGCCGCGGCCCCACACGTAACCGTCCTTGATGATCCCGGCGAACGGATCGACGGTCCAGTCCTCGCGTATCGCCGGAACGACGTCGAGATGCCCGTGCACGACAAGGGCTGGCAGGTCCGGATTCGATCCCGGCACTCGAAGGATCACGTTGGCCCGTCCGGGCTTGGACTCGATGATGATCGGGTCATAGCCGTATCCGCGCAGGTAGTCGACGACGAAATCGGCCGCTGGACGCTCCGGCTTCGTCCGCGGATCATCGCCGAAGTTCGACGTGTCGATGCGGATGAGCGCGGCGCACAGCTCGGCAACAGCGGACGTATCTAGGGCGGCAGGGTCGATAGTCATAGCGAAACCCTATCGTGAAGCCCGAAAGCGGTCCACGGTGACCAGCATGGGAAATCGGGGATGGGTCGACAATCGTGCCAGTCGGACGGACTCACCGCCTGTGCTTGCGGCCGTGCGTCCACAGGCACCGTGATCTCAAATTCGTGAGAACGAATGACACGCCAGGTGATATAGAGCATACTTTAGTAACCTTCGTCGCGATGTTGCGGCGATGTTGTCAACAAGAGGAGAGCACATGACGAGCCATGTTACGGGCCGCAGGAGAACATTCCGCACCTGTATCGCCATGCTCGGCGCAGGTGCGGTCAGCTTTGGGGCACTTGTTGTCCCCGCAGCCGCCGCACCGAGCATCGAACCCCTGAACGATCCCGACCCATCCGTCCTCGTAGGCACGTCCACGTCCCAGGCGTCAGTTGCAGGATCCGCCTTCGGATCCCGCGCAACCGGCGAATGGTTCGTGGAATTCCGTAGCCTCCCCATCTCGCAGGGAGGCACCCAAAGCCGCCTCAACGCAGAACTGCAAGACCTGCAGGCCGCAGCCGACGACCTCGATATCGAGGTCTCCTCGTCCTACAGCCAGCTGTGGGCTGGCGCAGTCGTCAGCGCCGATGATGCCGAACTCGCCCAGCTGCGCGAAAGCGTCGATGTCGCCGCAGTCTTCCCCGTCCTCATCGTCGACGCCCCCGAGACATTCGACCAGGGCGCTGAACCCGACATGGCGTTCGCGAACGGCATGACAGGGGCAGGCTTCCTCCAGGAGGTCGGATACAAGGGCGCCGGTCAGACCATCGCCATCATCGACACCGGCGTCGACATCGACCATCCCGCCTTCGGCGGAACCGGAGTATCAGACACGACACCCTGGTCGCCCGTCACCGGCAACGGCAGCCGCATCATCGGCGGCTGGGACCTCGTGGGCGATGCATACGATGCTGACCCGAGCTCGCCGAACTACAACCCGATCCCCGAACCGGATGAGAATCCGGACGACTGCGGCGGACACGGCACCCACGTTGCCGGCATTGCCGCAGGCAACGATGAAGGAGCCGGCTTCGCCGGTGTCGCGCCCGAGGCCAACATTCTCGCCTACCGCGTCTTCGGCTGCGACGGGTCGACTGACTCCGAGATCATGATCGAGGCGATGGAGCGGGCCGCCGCTGACGGCGCCGACATCGTCAACATGTCGATCGGCGCATCCTTCATGACGTGGCCGAACTATCCGACGGCTGTCGCCGCCGACAACCTGGTCGACAAGGGCGTCGTCGTGACGGTCTCGCAGGGCAACTCCGGCGACTCCGGCATCTTCTCGGGCGGCGCTCCTGCCGTCGCCTCGAAGGTGATCTCGGTCGCCTCCGCCGACAATGTGGCGTCCGAGGCGAAGGCACTCTCCGTGTCCGCTCTCGATGATCGCCTCATCGGCTACTCCCCCGCAACGGGTGCACCGCAGCCCCCGACTGACAACACCGAGCTCGAGATCATCGCCTACCCTGCAGGCTCCGAGACGGGCGCCGTGCCCATCGAGGGAGCCGAGGGCAAGGTCGTTCTCGTCCGCCGCGGCGTCACGTCCTTCTACGACAAGGCAAAGGCCGCCCAGGACTCCGGCGCTGCCGGTGTCATCATCGACAACAACGTGGCCGGAGCGATCAGCGCAACCGTTGAGGGCGATCCGTCAATCACGATCCCGACGGTGACGATCTCCATGGACGACGGCGACGCGATACGCGCCGCAATCGCTGACGCTGAAGCACCCACGATCACGTGGACCGACCAGACGACGGTGTCCCTCATCGCGACCGGCGGCCTGATCTCGGACTTCTCGTCCTTCGGCCTTGCCGCTGATCTGTCGATCAAGCCGCAGGTGACGGCCCCCGGCGGCCTCATCAACTCGGCATACCCGCTCGACGCGGTCGATGACGACGGCTCCGGATACGCAACCCTGTCGGGAACGTCGATGGCCGCCCCGCATGTGGCCGGAGCTGCCGCTCTGCTGCTCGAGGCGAGCCCTCAGCTGACTCCCGCCCAGGTTCTGACGAATCTCCAGAACAACGCTGATCCGATCCCGTGGACACTGGCGGAGTCCTTCTCCGAGCCTGTCCACCGTCAGGGTGCCGGCATGATCAACATCCTGCGCTCCGTCATCAACGCCTGGGAGGGCACCCAGATCTCTCCCTCGGAGATCAACCTGCGCGACGCGGACAACGGGCCGACTGAGACCACAACCCTCTCGATCACGAACCGCGGAACGGAGCCGATGACTCTCGTCCCCGTCCACGACCCCGCCCCCGCATCATGGGGAATCAACGAGATCCCCGGCTTCTACGGCGCTTTCGCGACAGTGACGTTCTCGGCCGAGTCCGTGACGGTCCCCGCAGGCGGATCCGCGACGATCAACGTCTCGATCACCGAGCCGGACTTCCCCGGCGCGATCTACTCGGGCCACGTGTATATGCTGGATGAGGCGGGCGAATACGTCGTCAACGTCGTTCCCTACGCGGGCATGGCAGGCAACTACGAATCCGATGTCGCCTTCATCGAACAGTGGACGTACGCCGATTACGGCTTCACCGCGGAGGATCTCGGCGGCGAGGATCCCAACCAGCCGATCTACTCCACGCCCGGACTCGGTGTTCTCGAAGACTGCGGCGTCCTCCTCGAGGGTGAATGCGTCTCCGAGGGCTACTACTCGTGGGGCCTCGACGAGTACCTCTACACGATGGAGGACGGGGACACCCCGTACGCGATCCTCCACATCCAGAACCCCGTGTCGTACATGAAGATCGAGGCGTTCCACGCCACAGCGGATGGAACGAAGGGCGCTCCCGTCAGCCCCGACTACAACCTCGTCTACGAGTCGTACGGCGAGGGCGCCGCCCCCGGCATCCAGGTCTTCCAGTGGGACGGCACCTTCCGCCGCTCCGCAGAATCCGACCAGTTCCTCACCGCACTCGATGGTGACTACATCATCGAGGTCACGGCAGTGAAGGGCGTCGGTTCGATCGACAACCCGGACGACGTCGAGGTGTGGACGTCACCGGCGTTCACCATCGACCGTGACGATGCTCCCGGCACGGGCCCCGGCGACGGTTCGATCGATGAAGAGATCGACCGCGGATTCCTGCTCTACAACGACTTCACCTCCGCAGCCGACCATTCCTTCCGGTTCGGTCGAGTGAACGACGAGGTCTTCGTCGGAGACTGGGATGGTGACGGCATCGACACGATCGCGGTCCGCCGCGGCAAGACGTTCTTCGTCCAGAACCAGCTTCTCGGCGGAAACGCCGAAGTCCAGTTCAACTACGGACGCCTCGGCGACGAGGTCTTCGTCGGAGACTGGGATGGTGACGGCGTCGACACGTTCGCGGTTCGCCGCGGCACGACGTTCTATGCACAGAACGAGCTCAAGGGCGGCAATGCTGAGAACCAGTTCAACTACGGACGCGCCGGTGACGAAGTGTTCGCGGGCGACTGGAACGGCGACACGCGCGACACGTTCGCCGTGCGCCGCGGCAACGCCTTCTTCGTCCGCAACACGCTCTCGGGCGGCGCTGCAGACACGACGTTCAACTATGGTCGCAAGAATGACGATGTTCTGGTCGGTGACTGGGATGGTGACCTGAAGGACACGATCACGGTCCGCCGCGGCAACGTCTTCTTCGTCTCCAACTCCCTCGTCTCGGGCGCGGCTCAAGCCGCTCACACCCTGGGCCGGGACACCGATGAGGTCCTCGTCGGTGACTGGAACGGTGACGGGATCGACTCGATCGGCCTGCGCCGCTAACAGATGATGCCCCCGGCAGCCACGCTGCCGGGGGCATCTCCATGCCCACCGACGTACCCAGTACGCGACCGTGTCGACAACGTCGTCTGCCGCTCCAACACGGATATCCGGCCCCTTCGCACATCCGTTGGGCAGGCAGTCCACAATGATCGGTGCCGCCCCAGGATCTCCCCGGCGGCGAGAAAGCAGCGAGAGACCTCATCCCCAGCAGGCGGCTCCGAGCAGGCACCGGACTGCGGCTTGGAGGGAACATGCCGGGAAGAGCTCGGGCCCAATGACGCCCGCTCCGACGATCGGCCTCCCGGGGCTCGACACCGACAGCACGATCGGCTGCTCGCGTCAGAGGTCGCGGGTCACCCCCAGCTGATGGCTGCCGAATAGGTGCCGACGACGAGGACGAGGAGGGCGAAGATACCGGTCAGGACGCGCGGCGGGATCCTCTTCGAGACGACTGATCCGCACAGGCCGCCCGCTATCGAACCGGTCACGAAGAGAGCGAGCAGGGGAACATCGATATCCCCGTGAAAAGGTGCCCTGCCGAGGATCCCCGCCGCAGAGGTCACGACCATGACGAGGAGAGACGTTCCCACCGCCTGCCTCATCGGGACCTTCATGACGAACACGAGAACGGGCACGATCATGAAGCCTCCGCCGACACCGAAGACTCCGGTCAGAAGACCCGTCGCGGTGGCCGCCGCGCACAGCACCACGAGGTCGCGCCGCGTCATGGCCTCGACCGGCCCCTCGCGGTCCCCTCCCATCGTCACCGTGCGGACGACGAAGCCGAGACCGACGACGATGAGGAAGATCGCGAAGACTCGGGCGAGCAGCTCATCATCGAGAAGAAGCGACACGCGGGCACCCGCGACGGCTCCTGCGATGGAGAGGGAACCGAACAGCAGGGCGGCTCGACCACGCACATTGTGCGCCCTCGCGTGCACGATGAGGGAACCGAGCGATGTCAGTGCGACCCCGATCAGGGAACCCAATGCCGCCGAGTAGGGTGTCTGGTCGAGAAGATACATGAGGGCTGGAACGGACAGGATCCCGCCGCCAGCTCCCAAGAGGCCGACGACAATGCCGATCAGAAGGCCCACGCCAAGAGCAAGCATCATCACCTCCGGGGATAGCGCCGGGCAGGCCGGCCGGTGGACAACAAAATCCCCCTGTCCGATTGGACAGGGGGTTCTGTGCGCGGAGGGGGACTTGAACCCCCACCCACTATACGTGGACTAGCACCTCAAGCTAGCGCGTCTGCCTATTCCGCCACCCGCGCAGGTGACTCGACCGAGGCCGAAGCAACAGATAAGAATTTATCACGCCGAACCGGAGCGTGGCCAATTGCGCCGCCCTTTTCGAGTGTGACGTCTATCGCTGAACATCCGATGCGAGCGAAACGCGTCGAGACGACGGGAATGGACGAGAAGCCAGCCTGCCGAACCGAGTACCCTGGACGTCATGAAGCCAGTTCCCCTCACCACTGCCCGACTGCGGCTCACCATGCCGACACTCGACCTCGTCGACGATGTTGTACGCGCCTGCACTGATCCCGAGACTCAACGATGGACGACGGTGCCGCGAGCCTACGGACCGGCAGAAGCCGAGGAGTTCTTGGGGATGGCGGCGGAGAAGTGGGAGAAGGACTGCCCCATCTGGGCGATCTATGCGGGAGAGATGTTCGTCGGCATCGTCGACCTCTTCCTCCCCGTCGGCGAGAACAAGCGGACCGAGATCGGCTTCTGGGCGCACCCCGATGCCCGCGGAAACGGCTACATGACAGAGGCCGTGCGGGCCGTGTGCCAGTTCGCCTTCGACCAAGGCTGCTATGCGATCGGGTGGTCCTGCCTCGTCGCGGGGAAGGAAGCGAACTGGGCCAGTGCGCGTGTGGCATGGCGCAACGGTTTCATCGTGGATGGCATCCGGCGCGCCGCCGCGTTCGACAACGGCCGCGTCCACGATCACCTCGTGGCGACACTCGTCGCGGGCGACCCCATGGAGCCCGCAGTCGACTGGTTCGGCCCATCGCAGGGACGGCGCGCCGTATGGAATCCGAGGGATCCCGAGGCCCTCGTCCGCGAGTTCCATGAGACGTACGGCATGCCCATCGCGCAGGACGGGCCAGAGGTCGATCGGGACCGGACAGGGATGCGCATGGCGCTTATCGCCGAAGAGTTCCACGAGCTCGTGACCGCCGTCTACGGCCCTGCCGCAGGGAAGATCGTTGCACAGGCCTACGAGGATGCCCTCGAAGCAGATGACGGATCGCGAGACACCGTCGAGGCCGCGGACGCGCTGGCCGACCTCGTCTATGTCATCTACGGCATGGCGTTGGAGACCGGGATACCGCTCGACCGGGTTTTGCGTGAAGTCCAGGCCGCAAACCTGTCCAAGCTCGGCGCCGATGGTCGACCCATCTACCGCGAAGACGGCAAGGTTCTCAAAGGACCCGACTACTTCAGACCCCGTGTGGACAGGGTTCTCGGACTCGCATCCGAATAGCCTCAACCGAGCGTAAGGTCCCCCTCGACGACGAGGCCCTCACGGAACGTGTAGTCTCCGACGACCGTCAGGCTGCGCGCTGCCCGAAGCGAGGGAATGTGGTGGCATCGAGCCTCAAAACCACGCATGTGACCGAAATATGATGGGTCGAGATCGATGCGCGGCAGCGTGCCGACGGTCTGCTCGATGACACCGGTCTCGTCGACATCGAAGGCGTCCGAGCGGAGGAGGAACAGATCGTTTGTCGTCTTCACGGGGAGGAATCGAGAACGATCGACCTCGATCGCGAGAGCACCCTCGAAGATCTCGATCCCGGATCCCATCCCCGTCTCCAACTGGTAGACCTCCGCGGACGTCGGATCGGTCGGATCCACGGTCTTCGCATTGCGGATCACGGGCAGGCCGAGGAACCCGCCGCGCCTGTCCAGCTCATCAGACAGGGCGCGCAGGTCGAGCCAGAGCGTGTTCGTGTTGAAGTACGAATGCCGCTCGATGTTCTGGAAATCGGCCAGATCCTCCACCGCTGTCTGCGCAACTTCACGAAGAATGATCGTGCCGTCGCTGGCTCGTACCGCCAGGTGGCCGCCCTTCCGGTCGCTCGACTGCCGCCTGCACACCTCCATCGCGAACGGCGCGCCGCTATCGGCGAACCACTGGGCGAGGCCAGGATCAGGGAAAGCACCGAGATTATCCGAGTTCGACACCATCGCGTAGCGGTAGCCCTGTTCGAGAAGCGCCCCTAGAACGCCGGATTCGGGCAGAGCGGTGAACAGGTCTCCGTGTCCTGGCGGGCACCATTCAAGATCAGGGTTGGCGGGATATGAGACGGGCGTCAGGTCGTCGCGCAGGACTTTCGGTACACGGTTCTGGAGGAAGCTGAGAGGAATGCGAGGGACAGCAAGATCCTCGAACCTGTCCAGGTAGTGCGCCGTATCGCGTTCGGTATGGAACGAGTTCATGAACACGGCGGGAAGCGTCGCACCAAAACTTTTGCGCACCGACATGACCTGCGCGACGATAATGTCGAGGAAGGTCTTCTCGGGCGTGACATGGAGGAGTGATTTCGCTTGCGCCAAGCCCATAGATGTGCCGAGCCCGCCGTTGAGCTTGATCACCGCCGTACGTGCGATTGCGTCCCCCGCGTTTCCCCCACCGAAGCGGGGCAGGTTCTCCAGGGGACGGATCTCGGTCTCGCGGATGAAACCTGCATCGCCACGCGCAACAGTCTCGAGATGATGGCGAAAGACTCGCGTCGCAAGATCGCCCGCACCAGCCTCCCGCATCTTCTTCACAGCAGGAGCGGCGATGTCCTTCACGACTTTCCCTTCCGGCCCTCCGTGTGGAGGCCCTGGACCAGACCCAAAATGCCGCCGATGAGCAGAGCTCCCGTGGCACCGATCAGGAGATAGGCCGCGGCACCGAAAGACCCGCCCTGGGCGATGATCTCGTGATGATCGGAATTCGTCAGAAGATAGGCTGTCATGGCGCCCACCGTTCCACCCGCAACCATACTCATGATTGCGCCGCGAAGGGCGCTCTTTGCTCCCGCGAGGGCCACCATCATCATCCCGCCGACGAAACCCAGAGCTGCGGCCGCCAGGATGACGTAGGCGTTGCCCTCTCCGGAGGCGGCACCCCACAGCCTGATCTCTCCGCCCACCGAGAGGAACGTTGCGAAAGGCGCAGCAGCAGCGAGCACAACACCGAAAAGGGAGAGCCCTCCCCCGACGAGACCCACTGTCGGCTGCTGCGTCACCCGAGGGCTCGGAAGCGAGGGAGTCGGCATGGCATATGGGAGGCCCTGCGGCCCCCGCATCGGCATCACCTGCGGTGGACGTGCAGAACCTTGTCCCCTGCGATGCCAGGCAGCACCGCCGTTGGCAGAGCGTCGCACCCCGTGCGGATTGACCCGAGAGCATCCGGGCAGCGGCGGAATCGGCTGCGGGCTGGCAGGGAGATCCGCCGGCTCGACCTCGGGCTCCGGGGTCGCTGCAGACGGCAGGATCGTCCTGTCCTCTGAACCATCATCGGGCTGCTTCGTATTCACCGGTCGTCGTCGAGAACCTCAGCATCTTGGATATCGTCCTCGACAACGGCCGCCAAGATATCGCTGGAAATGCTGTCGATTTTTGCGTTGATAGCCTTGAGCTTCCGCCGCTGCTCTTTCGGAGTCATCACCTCGATCAGGGGCAGGCTCGCCTCGATCTTCGCCAACTGGGACTTCCAGGCGACAGCCTGCTCGGCAATCTCGGGACTGTTGGCCGACGCATAGAGGTAGGCGACCTGATCGCGGAGGACCCCAAGACGATCCGACGCACCCGGGAGACCCTTCTTCGCCTTCGCGTTCTGATAGGACTTCAGCTTGCCGGTCAAGTTCGAGATCGCATCGGGATTCGAGTCGACGAGCTTCTTGATCATCGGCCCGTAGCGTTGGACGGTCTGCACGACGACAGGTCCCGATAGAACGGCCCATCGGATCAGAGTGATGAATTTAGCCATGTCTTGTCCTCCTCATGTCGCACCAACTCTATCGTTGCCGACGTGTTTTCGCTGGATGAGATGCCAAGGGCGAACATCACCGAAAATCTCGGGAAGAAACAGGCAGGGAGAGCGGGAGCTGTTCGAAACCATCCGCAACGAAATTGACGGTCCCATCCGCCCGTTCGACCATGCCTCGAACGATAAGAGCACGAGAACGTCGCGCAATATCGCGGTGACGCGCCCACAGCCCCGCCGAACAGACAACGTTGAGCAATCCCGTCTCATCCTCGATCGACAAGAAGAGTGTCCCTCGGGCCGTGTGCGGACGCTGCCGGTGGGTGACGATACCTCCCACGGAGAGCCTGGTGCCGATCGGAGCGGTGAGAATGTCTGCCACCGAGAGCACTCCCCGCTGGCTGAGCCTGTCTCTCACCAAAACGGTGGGATACGTGCTTGAGACACCCGTGCGCGTCACGTCGGCAACGATCACCTCAGCCTGGGTCATGTCCGGCAGGTCGGGAGCAACGATACCCACTTCGGTGCCGGGAATCGTGGGCTGGATCCAGCCATTGTCCACCGTCTCTTCACTCCCCAGCGGGCCGGCGGCCCACATGCCCTGACGGCGTCCCACCCCGAGGGACGTCAAGGCACCCGCCTCGGACAGGATCCTCAGGTCTCGCTCGTTGAGCCGACACCGTCGAGCAGCATCCGCCATCGACACAAAAGGCCGCTCGCGGCGTGCGGCAACGATACGACTCGCCCCCTCGCCGAGACCTTTAATGGCGGATAGACCGAGACGCAGCACGCGATCGCTGCGCGGCCGGACGTGCGCGACCGGTGCCCGCGGGGGCGGGGCATCTTCCCCCGGGACGCGGTCCACACTCTGCTCCAGGCTGGCCTCGACGTCGGAATAGTTGATATCGGCCCGAGCAGTCCGCACACCGTGGCGTCGAGCGTCCGCGACAAGTGATTGGGGAGAATAGAAGCCCATCGGCTGCGCACCGAGAAGCCCCATATAGAACGCCTCGGGGTGATGGACCTTCAGCCATGCACTCGCATAGACAAGGTAGGCGAAAGAGAACGAATGCGATTCGGGGAAGCCGAAGTCAGCGAAGGCTTTGAGACTGTCATAGATCTGTTCCGCAACGCTCTCGTCGATCCCGCGCTCCATCATTCCAGCCACGAGGAGGACATGGAGGGCCTCCATGCGCTGCTTCGAACGTTTCGAGCCCATGGCCTTGCGCAGCTGATCCGCCTGCGCGGGGCTGAAACCCGCCGCATCAACCGCGATCTGCATGAGCTGCTCCTGGAACAGCGGGACACCTAACGTCTTCTCCAGCGCCGGCTTGAGGAGCGGATGAAGATAGGTGACCGGTTCGCGTCCGCGACGGCGGGCGATATAGGGGTTGACTGCGTTGCCCTGGATCGGGCCTGGCCGGATGAGAGCGACTTCGACAACGATGTCGTAGAACACGCGCGGCCTCAGACGCGGCAGCGTCGACATCTGGGCGCGGGATTCGACCTGAAAGACACCGACCGTGTCGGCGGCGCAGAGCAGATCGTAGACGAGCGGGTCTTCCTCGGGGACCGTGTGAAGCTCGTAGGGTTGACCGTTCTCATCCACCGCCCCGTAGCGCGCGATCTCGGTGAAGGCGAGTCGCAGTGCTGTCAGCATGCCGAGACCGAGCAGATCGAACTTCACCAGCCCCGCCTCCGCGCAATCATCCTTATCCCACTGGAGGACAGTCCGACCGGGGGCTGTGGCCCAACCCACCGGGCAGACGTCTATCACGGGCCCCTCACACATCACCATGCCGCCGGAATGGATCCCCAAGTGGCGGGGCAGGCGGAGCATCTGTTCCGCAATCGTGAGGACCGTGGGATCGATGTCCGATTCTTCTCCCGTAAGAGAGCCCCATCGTTCGACTGACGCGGCCCACGCATCAACCTGGCCCAGCTCGAAACCGAGAGCCCGACCAGCCTCCCGCACGGCCATCTTCGGCCGATAGCTGATGACGTTCGCAACCTGGGCGGCATGCTCTCGACCGTGGCGAGAATAGACGTGTTGGATAACCTCCTCACGGCGGCCCGACTCGATGTCGATGTCGATGTCTGGCGGACCGCTCCTGCCCGGCGACAAGAACCTCTCGAAGAGCATCCGGTGTCGGATCGCATCAACGGCGGTAATGCCGAGGGCATAGCAGACAGCGGAGTTCGCGGCAGAGCCCCGACCCTGACAGAAAATACCGCGGCTTCGACAGAAGTCCACGATCTCGTGCACGATGAGGAAATATCCGGGGAACCCCAGGTCCTCGATCGTGGACAGCTCATGGTCGATCTGCTCCCATGCGCCAGCCGTTGAACCACGGACTCCGTAGCGTCGCTCCGCCCCGCGATAGGTCAGTTCACGGAGCCAGGTCGCTTCCGTGTATCCATCGGGCACCGGGAAAGGCGGCAGTCGGGGCGCAACGAGGTCGAGGTCGAAGGCAAGCTCGGCACCGAGTTCACCCGCAGCATCCACCGCGTACTCGTGTCTGGCATGAATCGCCCTCATCTCCTCATCGGACCGCAGAAATGCCCCGGACGCAGGGAGCCATGGATCAAGGTCCTCAAGAGTTGTTCGACTGCGAATCGCAGCGAGCGTATCTGCAAGCGGCCGTTCCCGTGCCGTCGCGTAGTGGACTTGGCCAGTCGCGGCCGCACGCAGACCCGCCTCGCGAGCCAAGCCCGCGAGAATGCTGTTGCGTTCACGATCGAGGGGACTCCCCAGGTCGGTGAGTTCAACAACGATGTTCTCCCGACCAAACAAGGCGCCGAGCCTATCCAGCTCGCTACGAGCCGCGGCCTCTCCCCCGGAGGCGAGAGCCCGGCGGAGGTGACCCTTCCGACAGCCTGTGAGAATGGCCCACTGCCCGTCAGCGGCCTCGGCGAGACTCTCCAAGCTATAGTCCGCACATCCCTTCATCCCGGTAGAAAGCTGAGCGCGGCCGATCGCTGAAGAGAGCCTGCGATAACCATCGACGCCGCGGGCGAGAACAAGGAGATGGTTCGCGTCCGGGTCACGATCGCCGGCCCGCCGCGGGGCATACACCTGTCCATCAAGCGGGAGCGACAGCTCTGCCCCGATCACCGTCGGCAGGCCTACCGAACGTGCGGCAGTCGCCAGCTGGACAACACCGGGAAGACCATCATGATCGGTGAGAGCCAGCGCGGACAGGTCAAGCTCGACCGCACGAGAGACAAGATCCTCTGGGAGCGATGCACCGTCGAGGAACGAAAACGCCGAGTGGACGTGGAGTTCAGCGTAGCGGTGACCCATCAGCTGTAGATCCCCTCAAGGAACCAGTTCGCTCCGCTTCGGTAGATGAGGGCCGCAGGCCCCTCCACGCCCAGCTGCAGATAGGCGCGACGATAGGCGTCCTGGGCCCACCATCGTCCCGACACGTTCCACGGGCCGGCATGATTCCACACGCGCACACCCCGCGAGTAGTAGCAGGACGCATGCGCATAGCTCGAGTCTGGACGGCCTGCACCTTTCACCAAGGAGAGGGAGACCGGCCGGGGCGCGTCACATCCGACGCAGGCAAGCTGGATGCCGCTGTCCACGTAGAGGAATTCGCCACAGTCACAGCGGAGGGTCACGCGAGGCGGGGAAGGGAAGACGATCGACGGCCACGGTTTGGGAACGGCACCCACCCAGGGCCTATCGACATCCTCTTTGACGGCGCCAACCTGCCAGTTCTCTAACTCTGCAGCAGCATCTGGACTACGTCCTCCCACAAGCCGGACCGACTGCACCGCAGCATCGCCGAGCATACCCTGGACACGAAGAACACTGCGCTGAGCCTGCTCCTTTCCACGACGTCTGTCGCCCCACAGCGTGGCCTGTCGAGTACCCGCTGGCGCCAGATCGGTGGCGGCAAGCTCAAGATAGGTCAGTTCACCCAACGGATGCTCGTGGCGCTGATCGAGCCAGCCAGAGATCTGCCACCGCACCCGGTCCGTCATGTCACGCGCCCGATTCACGCCGTCGACTGACCATGTTCGGCTGCGATGCCCGGCATCGGAGAAGGTTGCTTGAACGGTGAGCTGGCCGCAAACCTGCATGCGATCCCCAAGCTTGGCCGCCAGCTCATCAGCCAGTTCTTTCGCGAGGAAGGCCGCCTGTTCTTCGTTGCCGATCCCATCAATATGCCGTCTGACCGCGATCTCGCCGGCGGGTGCGGTCGTGTGCGCAACCGCATGGTCGGCCCCCTGGCAGAGCCGCCACAGGATCGTGCCGACCAGTCCGAAACGGGACGCTATCTGAGCGTGTTCGAGGGTAACGAAGTCGCCGATCGTCCGGATTCCCAGAGAGGACAGAACGTCGATCGTCTCCTCCCATTCGCGCCGCACCCCATCGGTCGGGGCAACCGTCAGTGTTGCCGTGAGCGGGAACGGAGCAAGAAAGACGGAGGTCTCCTCCGCGGGAATGTGACGTCCCTGGCGAGCGGCGAGCACACTCGCGAGGAGCCCACACCCATAACCAACCTGGGATTCCTCCGCCTGTCGGGCTACGGCGGAGATAAGTCCGGCCGCCAAGGCATCAAGGCCTCCCGCGAGCCGTGCGGGCGCCGTGGCCGCAAAGGTGACGAGGCCCGGACGAAGGATCACCGTCGAGGCAACGTAATCATCGAGCGCATCCAACACGGTCGCAAAAACACGATGGTCGCGATCAGTATCACGCGGGACGACAACGAGATCCGGCACGAGAGAGAGTGCCTTACGGCGGGTGTCCCCACGCCGAACGCCTTGACGCCGCGCACTGGGACTAGCAGCCTGCACCCGGCTGTCGCACACGGCAACCGCCGCATCGGGAGTGGCTAAAGATGCTGTTATTGCCGCCGCAACCGGCCAGTCGGGCACCCAGAGGGCTCCCCTGAGCGTGCCTAGCATGAAGCCACCGCCCGCAGGAGGCGAGGTGCGGACGTGAGTCCGTGCGCAGTCCACAGACATGTTGCGTGACGGGATCCGGAGGACACGGTGAAACGCGTTGAGGCGAGATGTCCCACGCCCGCATCGTATCCGCTCGATCCTGCCGATTCGACGCGGAGAACGGACGCTCCGGTAGACCATTCGGCTGCGAGAATAGTCGTGTCCCGTGTTCGCACTCTCTGAGCAAGCGCCCTCTGGTCCCGAGCCGTCAAGGCAAGATCCCCGACGACAAGAATGTCAAAGCCATCCGCGAGCGCGGTGAGAACCTCCGCGGCTCGCGCTCCCGGTGCAGGGATGTGTGCGGTGCGCGTCAGGTCCAGTCCGTGGTCGACTGCCGCTCCCCAACCGATCAGCGGCAGTCCCACGAGGGCGACCCAGGCGCCCTGTGAGGAGGCGTGTCCCGCGAGTGCGAGGAGGATTGTTGATGAGCCGACGACAGCGAGCACTCCGGGCGTGAGTGCCGGGAGGACGGTGGAGAGAACCTCTGGGGTCTGCCACCCTTCCTTGTCTTCCGTCTTGCTCAGTCCGCTTGCCGTTTCGGCTCGATGGAGCACGTCGCGTGCGTGTGCGAGCCGCTGTGCGTGGTTCACGACCCCTCCATTCTTAGAACGTTTGTTCGATATTCAGTGTAGGTCCGTGTTCGACAAAAATCGACCCGCTATTCTTCTGGTGGCCGCTTGTGTCTAGGATGCTGGTATGAACCTTGATCGCCCTGCAGCGCCAGACCCGTACGAGCTTCTGCCCGCCGTTCCGTCGTTTATTCTGGAGTCGGATGATCTTGTCGCCGGCCAGATGATGCCAGCACTGCACGCGAAAGCCCATGACAATGTGTCTCCGCACCTGTCTTGGCGGGGTTTCCCCGAGGCTACGAAAGGTTTCGTCCTCAACTGTTTCGATCCGGATGCGCCGACGCCTTCGGGCTATTGGCATTGGACGATCGTCGATCTTGATTCGAATGTCACGTTCTTGGATCGTGGCCAGGGCGAGTCCGACCTGTTCCTACCCGGCGCAGCATCCCATGTCCGAACAGACGGCGGGCTGTACGGCTGGGAAGGTGCGGCCCCTCCCCCTGGTGACCGTGCCCATCGCTACATCTTCGCCGTCCATGCGATCGACGTTCCGACGCTGGAGTTGGATCCCGAAGAAGTGTCGGCGGCCGCCGTCTCGTTCATGACTCTCTTCCACACGCTTGCCCGCGCCACATTGGAAGTGACCTATCAACAGTAGGTAGTCTTGCCTCGTGTTTGATGTCGTCTTTTTTGAGCCCTGCATCCCGTCTAATACGGGCAACGCGATCCGGCTATCTGCCTGTACCGGGGTCACGCTTCACCTTGTCGAGCCGCTTGGGTTCAATTTCAGCGATGCGAATCTGCGTCGTGCGGGATTGGATTATCACGATCTTGCCTCGATGATCGTGCACCCGAATTTTGATGCTCTCCTCTCGACCCTCGGGGAGGGTCGCCGCATCTTTGCCTTTACCGGACATTCCACGCATTCGTTCGCTGATGTGGCCTATGAGCCGGGGGATGTTCTGCTGTTCGGGCCCGAGCCCACTGGACTGCCCGACCATATTCTCGGCCATGCCGCTATCACACATGCTGTTCGCATTCCCATGCAGCCTCACATCCGCTCCCTCAACCTGGCGAACTCCGCATCGATCGCCGTCTATGAGGCATGGCGCCAGAATGGGTTTGCCGGAGCTGTCTAGCCCGACAAACCCATCCTGTTTCTAGTGTCGTCTCCTGTGCGCCGCGAGGGCAGCGCCGGATCCTAGGCCGAGGAGCAGCAGCGCGCCAAGCGCCAGCATCCCGGTGGAGGCCCCCGTTGAGGGAAGCCTGCCGGTGGAGGGAGGCGCGCCGGCGTCTGCCTTCTCGAAGCGGACGATATCCCACCCATCGATGTCATCCTCGATGGTGTCGTTGGGCTGGTCTGCACCGTCTTCGAGGGGATCGTTGGGAGAATCGACGAAGGCGACGTTGTCACCGGAACCCGTGATGTCTGCGACCACGTTCAGTATCTCGCAGGCCCCAGGGTCGAGCGTACCGATGGCAAACACTCCATCGGCGAACCTCTCGTCATCAGATGACAGGGACACGATGTTCGCCCCTCCTGGATCGGTCACCGTCACGGCCGTGGCGGGCGCAAGCCCGACGTTGCACACCTCGATCTCGAAGATGGCATGACGGTCGGTGACGTCGATGACCGTCTTGTTGAGACGAAGGTCGGCGATTGGCACGTCGACATCGACGATGTCCCCCTGATCGGTGTCCAGTTCGAGGGTCGGATTGGGGATGAAGGTGCCGCCGTGGGGGAATCCATCCGCCTCCGCGAAGACCTCGTTGACTACGCGGTTGGCTGTCGGAGAGATTCTCCCTGTCACGACGATGGTCTCGACCTGCCCTGGTTGAAGATCCCCCACGCTCCAGGTCAGCCCATCGACCGTGCCCGCACTCGCATCGCTCAGCACGACATCGGAGAGGGTATCCCCGGGGATATCGGTCACGGCTGCTCCCGATATCGGCTTGCCGCCAAGGTTGCCGACCTCGATCGTGTACCGAATGGTGTCTCCGTCGACGGTATCGAGCTCCTTGTTGACAGCGAGTCTGCCATCCCTGCTGACATCGACAACGTCGGCTTGGTCGGTGTCCGAGTACACGTCGTCGTTCGGTATCGCATCACTCGGATCGGTCAGCTCGCGCGGCCGAACCGGATTGCTCACCGACACTGCGTTGACGATCCGTTGCGCATCAGGCTGCAGTGTGGCCGTGACCGTGGCGGTTGCCTCCTCTCCGGCTCGCAGCGTTCCGATGGCCCAGGTCTCTCCCTCCGCGGCGCCCTGCGAAACGTTCTCGAAGGCAACTGTCTCCAGTCCGATGCCCGGCAGGTCGATAGCCTGCACGAGTGTCGCGGACGTGACCGTCCCATCCTCTGGGGTGGCGCCGTTCCGGACGGTGATGCTATAGGTCACGCCGCCCTCAGCCGGCATCGCCTCAGGGAGCGCCTTGTCGACCTGGAGGATCGGCTGCTCGTCAATGGTGACGACATCACACCGGTCCGTATCGGCGAAGACGTCGACATTGGGCACGCACTCCGGCGGGATCACCGGGACGCAGTCGATGCACGTCTCACCCACGACAGCATTCTCCACGGTGCCGCCGGTCGCGATCGCACGCACGGTTGCGGTGGCAATCTCACCTTCGGGAAGGTCTCCGATACGCCACATGGTGGCGTCGACTGTTCCGTGGGTCGCGTCGACAAATGTCACGTCCCGAAGACCTGCAACGGGGATGTCGGCCACGACAGCATCGCGGACAACACCGGGGCGGCTCCCCCTGGCGGTGATCTCGAAGAGGAGCTCTTCACCGTCGGCGAGAACAGCATCGGATCCCATCAGTCGCTTGTCGACCTGGAGGTCCGCGGGTTCGCCGATGGCTGTCGCCGCACTGGAGTTGATCATCGTCGTCATCGCACCGGTCGTCCGAGTCTGCGCCGAGTTGACGAGCACATCGCCGTTGGTTGCACCCTCGACCGTGTAGTCGATTGTGTAGTCGACTGTCATGCCGGGCCCGAGATCGCGAGTGATCCATCGGATAGCAGTCACATCGTCCTGTCCGTCCCAGACCTGCCACACGGACGACGGCGCCCCGACAGCACCATTCGACGCGGCAAGGGGATCGGGATCGATCGTGGCAGGATCAGCCGTCGACACCCAGACCTCTGCCCCCGTCACGTCGGCGATCGTCACGCGGGCTGATGTGAGTGTCGATCGATCATCACCGTCGAACGGCAGGATGTCAATCGTGTCGGCAAGCCTCACGGGCCACACGTCGCGGTTCGCGAGGGTGACGGTCCACTGGTTTGATCCGTCGAGGGCGAACTCGTCAGATGCGGCGGACTTCTGCAGCGATGTGCCTGCGCTGGCCAAGGCCACGATCTCAGCGGTGTCGGAGTCGGTGCGGAGCCTTTCAGTCATCGTATTATCGACGGCGACCTGCGCGAGGAGTGTCCCTGTGCCCGATCGGTAGACCGTCTCGATGGTTTCCGTGCGCGGCTCACCCACGGTCACATCCGATATCCACGACACAATGTCGCGGCCGGACTCACGGCTGACGGTCGCGTCGACGCTGGCATCCACGTACTCGACCCCCAGGGGGAGGATGAGCAGATGCTCGACGGCATGGATGCCACGATTCGCGAACGGTGCCGATGACACCATAGTGGTGACATCCCATGTCACGGACTCCCCCGGCTTCACAGCGTCGGCCGAGGCTTCGAGGCCTACCGAGGTGCGATAGGGAACGACTTCGACGGCATCTCTGAAGGTGGTCGTACTGTCGTAGAGGGGTGTCACCTGGTCGAGGATCGGCTGTGGCCCTATCACCACGGTCCCGTCCATGTTCCAGCCAGACCCGATGTCGGTTGAATGTCCTCCCGCCATCCACGCACGGGCGCCCTCGCTCAAGTCCGCGGACGCGAGATAGCCTGCACCGAAGATGGGTCGGCTCGTGAACATCTCATCCTGCTCTGCCGGGTCGAAGAGGATTCTCATGGCCGTCACGTCAGCCGGCTGCTCTGTCGTCCACGTGCCAGCCCCGCAGTCGGGCGACATGAAGCCGCCGGGAATCGGGCCCGTCAAATATTCGAGCCGATAGTCGGTGAGCTGTGTGACGGAATATCGGCCGTTGTACGATGTCGAGCCTCGTTCCGTGTCGAAGATCAGACAGTATCCGTGTGTTGTGCCGGGCACGTAGTCACTCGGCTCCATCCCCACATAGTGGGCGGCGTCGACCGTGCCGACCATCTGGTCCTCGGGAAGGATGGGGCCGCGCCCCAACCAGTTGGACGCACCTGCCGAGAGCACTCCCGTCCCGAGGTCGGGATTCCACACCTCGCGGTGGACGCGCGGCAGCTGTGCGGGGTCATCACCGGGCACGGCGAGTATTCCGCCTTCGGCGGGCGCGTGACCGTTGACGAATTTCGCGCTCACCGACCCTTCGTCGATCAGCGACGTCTGAATGATGTCGTTCGTCGTCCGGATCTGTTCGGTCAACGGCCCCGATACTGTCGACGCAGCCACTCCCGACACTCGCGCAGTCCATGACATGACCTGGTTGTTGAGACTGGGAGAATGCACCGGATACCGGAGCTCCAGACCGAAAGACATGACGGGTATCGTGTCGAGGATATTTCCGGCGGCGTCGACCGCGGGACCGACGGCCTTGTCGGGAACCTGGGCGACGACACGCAATGTCTTCTCGTCGAGACGTTCCGTCTCCACCATGGGCACCTCGAAGTTGGGCCCGTTGGCCGCCACGCCGATAATGCTGCGGCTCGCTGGAACAGCGACGACCTCGAGCTCTTCATAGTTGTCGACGATGGACGGACCGACGGTTGTCGAGAACTCCAGATCGATCGTCACCGTATCCGTCAGCGGTTCCCCGCCATGCGGGACGGACACCATGATGGGGATCGTCGTCTCGGCGAGTAGCTCGGGGTCGAACCGGTAGCTGGCCGCATTGACACCCGACGCATTGAGCGCCACATCGATCCCCGCGGTGGCCGTTATCGCCAGCTTCGGTGTTGCGGCAGTGTTTCTGTGAGCATCGACAGCGGTCACGCTGACCTCATCTCCCGATGATCCCCACGCCCGCACCGGCACCGAAAGGTGACCCGCTATACCGTTGTCATCCGGGGTGTCCAACACGCAGCGGATCGATGTCGGCGCCCACTCGGAACCGTCAGCGCACTGATCCGGGAGAGCCAGGAAACGCCCGTTCTCGACTGTCAGATCGAAGACCGCAGATGATTCCTCGACGTCATCGATGAATCCGTGGGCATAGTTCGCATCCCAATCGATTCTCGCAGCGACCTCCATACCGGATTCGACCGCCTCCGGAGGGCTGTCCCAGGAGGCGGCGAGGGTAGCCATGAGCTCCGCCTGGGCGACAGGAGCAACACCCCCAGAGAGCAGGGCAACGGCTCCGAGTGCAGCCAGTGCCGCCTTCATCTGCGCCTCCTGACGATCAGGAGCGTCACGGAAGCTGCACAGACAACAAGGAGAATAATGGGAATCCAGTAGCTATCCACGGTGAGCCCTCACCTTCGGGATGATCGGCTGGTCCGGGGTTGTGGTCACGGTCGACATGTTTGTCCTCTCTCAGATTTCGGGCTCGGCCCGCTTATCGAGAACAATCTGCCGATTGACCGGCGCGCACAGGACATGCAGAACGCCCCCTGTGAAACAGGGGGCGTGAGAGAGAACGTGTACTCAGTTCATCGTGAGTGCGAGATCCCAGGCTTCCGACATGAGGTCGGCGATGCTGATACCGAAGCCTCGCGAGATCGCCAGGAGCGTTTTCGTCTGCGGATTGGTCATCTCGCCCCTGGAGTTGTGCCCCGACTCGATGCACTGATAATTGCTCGTGTCGACACCGATCTCGAGGGCGAAAGCCTGCTGGCTGAATCCTCGATCCTTGCGATGACGGATGCAGACCTGCCCCAGCGCCTGGACGTAGACGTTGTCGGGAACAGAGGAATTCTTCATTCCTCTAACCCACCATGCCGCCAATCCACCATCAACAGGTTATAACCGGTATTCCGTGTGACCTTCTACCTAGAGAGGGCCTGCGAAACCGCATACGCGGCCACGGCCGACGCCGCGGCCACGTTCAAAGAGTCGACGCCGCCCGCCATCGGAATACGCACTGTGACGCTTGATTCGCTGATCGCGCGCCGCGTCAGACCGTCACCCTCGGTGCCGAAGAGCAGCGCGACCTTGGAGTCCTCCGCCAGGGCGGCGCAGAACTCGGGAAGGCTGACCGAGTCCTCGGAGAGCGCCATCGCGGCAACCTGCCATCCACGCTCTTTCAGATCAGTGATGCTCCCGGGCCAACGGCTGAGACGAGTCCACGGGACCTGGAAGACCGTGCCCATCGAGACGCGAACCGAACGCCGGTAGAGAGGGTCAGCACACGAGGGCGTGACGAGCACGGCATCGACACCCAGTGCCGCGCAGGATCGGAAGATGGCGCCGATGTTCGTATGGTCGACGACGTCTTCGACGATTGCGATGAGCCTGGAGTCCTTGACGAGTTCAGTCGGATCCGCCAGCGCGGGCCGATGCATGGCGGCCAGGGCTCCCCGATGCATGTGGAAACCCGTGATCGACTCGAGGACGTCTTCGTCCGCCACGTACACGGGAGTCTCCCCGCCATCTGGAGAACCGCACGACTCGATGATCCACGGCGTCAGCGAGTCCAGCCATTTCCTGGCCGTGAGGAAGGATCGCGGCCTGTGGCCCGCCTGGACCGCTCTCATGATGACATTCGTCGACTCCGCCATGTAGAGGCCACGGTCAGCCTCGAGGGTCTTGCGAAGCCTCACATCAGTCAACGAAGTATAGTCCGCGAGCCTATCGTCGGTTCGGTCAAGTTCTACGTACATTGTGTTCTTTCGACGCGAGAGCGGCGGGTGCAGGCACCCGCCGCTCCCTCCATAGGTCAGTCTTCTCGGTGGGGGGCGTTCGGCCCCTGGCCCGAAAGATCGGTGCGCCGCGCGGGACGGCCGGACTGCTCTCCTGCTTCCGACGCCTCGTCGGTGGCACGAGCGGCCTCGCCCTTCGCGGCAGCCAGCGCATCATCAATATCCGGGAGAGAGGTCTCCCTCAGGGCGGCGGCTACACCATCGACACCGTCGCCGAAATCGACTTCGGGACGGTCCTCCGTCTCGACCGTCGGACCCGAGGGAACTCCCCCGAAGCCTTTCGTCACAGAGTTGAGCGCCTCCGTGAGCTCGGTCGGGATGATCCACATCTTCGACGACTGCGAGTCTGCAATCTTGGGAAGCATCTGGATGTACTCGTAGGCGAGGAGCTTCGGGTCCGCGTTGCCGCGGTGAATCGCGTCGAAAACCTGAAGGATCGCTCGAGAGTCGCCCTGCGCCTTGAGGATGGTGGACTGCGCGTCACCCTCTGCGCGGAGGATCGCGGACTGTTTATCGCCCTCGGCCGTGAGGATCGCGGACTGCTTGATGCCTTCAGCCGTGAGGATCGCGGCACGGCGGTCACGCTCCGCCTTCATCTGCTGCTCCATCGCGGACTGGACGGTTGCCGGCGGGTCGATCGCCTTGAGCTCGACGCGATTGACGCGGATCCCCCACCGTCCCGTGGCCTCGTCGAGGACACCGCGGAGCTGGCCGTTGATCTGGTCGCGTCCCGTGAGCGCCTGCTCCATATCCATCGAACCGATGATGTTACGCAGCGTCGTGACGGCAAGCTGCTCGATACCGGCCATAGGGTTGGCGATCTCGTACGTGGCAGCCTCCGGGCCGGTCACCTGGTAGTAGATGACGGTGTCGATGTTGACGACGATGTTGTCGGACGTGATGACGGGCTGGGGAGGGAATGGCACAACCTGCTCGCGCAGGTCCACGCGCTGGCGGACCTGGTCGATGAAGGGCACGAGGAAGTGCATGCCGGGGCTGAGGGTGCGATGGTATTTGCCGAGGCGTTCGACGATCTGCGCCTCGCCCTGCGAGACGATACGGACGGAGCGGAAGAGCGCCGCACCGATGAAGAGAATGACGACGAGCAGGAGAATCCATAGGATGAGCTGGCCGGGTTCGAGATCTGTCATGGTTCCTTACCTCAGTTCGACGATGGCGTGCGCGCCATCGATTCTTGACACGATGACAATCGAGCCTTCAGGGATCGGGGCGTCATAGGTGCGCGCGGACCACACTTCGCCATCGAGTTTGATGCGGCCGCCACGGGCCGTCACATCGGTGAGAGCCTCCGCGATCTGGCCCGGCAGAGAGTTCACGTTCGTCTTCGACTCCGGAGTCGACGAGTCGACGAGTCGACGTGCCCACGGGCGAACCGTGAACAGCAGGACGACCGACACGACACAGAACACGAGAATCTGTATGGCGACATTGTCAGTCAATCCTCCGACAGCCGCGGCCGCCAGGGCCCCTCCGGCGAGCATGAGGAACGTGAATTCGACCGTCAGCATTTCGATAATGCCGAGAACGATCGCAATGATCAGCCACGCCATCCAGGTCATGATTTCTCCTACCGTTGATCGGGCTAATCCAGTATATGGGGTTAGGCACTCCGGTCGAGCGAGGACCTGCTCGCCCTTGCCGTGTAGCGCTCCCCAGTCTTCTCCACCTCGAGGGCAAGGCCGAAGCACTCGCTGAGGATCTCGTCCGTCAGAACGTCATCGAGCAGGCCCGAGGCGAGCACGCCGCCGCCTCGCAGCACGAGGCCGTGCGTGAAGCCCTCCGGGATCTCCTCGACGTGATGCGTGACGAGCACCATGGCGGGAGCATAGATGTCACGGGCGAGAGCCGTCAACGACGACAGGAGTTCCTCCCGTCCGCCGAGGTCGAGGCCTGATGCCGGCTCGTCGAGAAGAAGAAGCTCCGGATCTGGCATGAGAGCGCGGGCAACGCCCACACGCTTGCGCTCACCCGAGGAGATCGACCCGAACGTGCGGTCAGCGAGAGATCCGACGCCGAGAGCATCGAGAAGACCGCGCGCCCTCGAGTCGTCCTCCTCGTCATAGGCCTCCCGCCAGTGCGCGGTGACACCATACGCACCGGTGCGGACCACGTCGTGAACCTTCTCGACGGAGGGGATCCGCGCGTCAAGAGCGGAGGAGGTCAGGCCGATAAGGGGATGCAGGTCGGCGGCGTTCGTCCTCCCCATCGTGTGCCCGAGGATCGTGACCTGGCCCGTCGTGGGGAAGAGCCGCGCTCCCGCGAGCTGGATGAGAGAGGTTTTGCCTGCGCCGTTCGAGCCGAGAATCACCCACCTCTCGCCCTCGTCGACCGACCAGTCGATCCGGTCGACGATATTGCGGCCCCCACGCCGCACTGTCACGTGCTGAAGTTCGAGTACATCTCCCATGTCTATGACCTTAGTCCACCATCAAAACGGTCGAGTACCCGACTGTAGAAGTCCATGGTCTTCTCGGCGATGGACTCCCAGGAGAAATGCTCCTCCACTCGGGTACGCCCAGCCTCTCCCATCGCCTTCGCCCGCTCCGGGTCCGCACAGATCTCGGTCAGGGCCGCCGCAAGGTCGGCCTCGAAGCGCTCAGGGTCCTTCGGGGTCCCCGTCCCGTCATCCAGCTGATCGATGGGGACGAGGAGACCCGTCTCGCCATGCACGATGCAGTCGGGGATGCCTCCGGTATCCGAGCCGACGACGGGCAGACCGCACGCCATCGCCTCGAGGTTGACGATGCCGAGGGGCTCGTACACGGAGGGGGTGACGAACGTCGTCGACATCGCCTGGAGGCTGATCATGTTCTCGCGCGAGAGATGCTCATCAATCCATACGATCCCGTCACGCTCCTCCTGCAGGGCAGTCACGAGGCCCTTGACCTCGTCCGCGATCTCCTGAGTATCCGGGCGGCCCGCACAGAGGATGACCTGGATCTCGGGCGGAAGCTGACCCACTGCGCGCAGGAAGTGCGGCAGGCCCTTCTGGCGGGTGATGCGGCCGACGAAGATGACGGTCGGGCGAGCAGGGTCGAGTCCGTAGGAACGGAAGTACTCCTCAGCTGCGTCGAGGGAGGCTGGTCGCTTCCACGCGGCGAGGTCGATCCCGTTGTGGATGACCTCGACCTTCGCCTCGTCGACGTTCGGGTAGCTGCGCAGAATGTCGTCCCGCATCGCCTCCGAGACGGCGACGATACCAGCGGCACCTTCATAGGCTGTCCTCTCCGCGAAGGACGACAGCTCATATCCGCCACCGAGCTGCTCGCGCTTCCATGGACGGAGCGGTTCGAGAGAGTGGGCGGAGACGACGTGCGGGATGCCATGGAGCAGCCCGGACAGGTGCCCCGCGAGATTCGCATACCACGTGTGGGAGTGCACAATATCGGCGCCTTCGGTGCCCGACACCATCTGCAGGTCGACCCCGAACGTGCGAAGAGCGTCGTTGCCGTCCAGGCCGTCGAGATAGTCGTAGCCGTTGACGGTGACGTTCTCCACGCTCTCCTCCGCGGACCTTGGACCATCAAACGCATGGACGTGGACATCCGCATGCGCCGCGAGAACGCGCGACAGTTCGTCGACATGAACCCCGGCACCGCCGTAGATGTGCGGCGGGTATTCACGTGTCAGCAGATCAACCCTCATGGGAGGCACCTTTCAAAAGCATCTAGGACTACCATCATCGTACCTGTGGACCGTGAACTTTTCCCGAGTCCCGGTGTCCGCGATCACGCTATTGGGTATAGTCACCACTATGAGATCTAATCCCCGTGTCCTCGCCATTGTGCTCGCCGGAGGGGAAGGCAAACGCCTCATGCCGCTCACCGCCGAGCGAGCAAAGCCCGCCGTCCCCTTTGGCGGCATCTACCGCCTGATCGACTTCTCCCTGTCGAATCTCGTCAACTCCGGCTATCTCAAGATCGTCGTGTTGACGCAGTACAAGTCCCACTCTCTCGACCGCCACATCACGAAGACCTGGCGGATGTCGAACCTGCTCGGCAACTATGTGGCCCCGGTGCCTGCACAGCAGCGCATGGGCAAGAACTGGTATCTGGGTTCCGCAGACGCCGTCTACCAGTCGCTCAACACGATCGAGGATGAGAAGCCGGACATCGTCGTCATTCTCGGAGCGGACAACATCTTCCGCATGGATATCTCCCAGATGGTCGAGTCGCACATCGACTCCGGCCTGCCGATGACGATCGCCGGCATTCGCCAGCCGCTCGAGCTGGCCGACCAGTTCGGCGTCATCGAAGCGGATCCGGATAACCCGGTGAAGATGAAGGCCTTCCTCGAGAAGCCCACCAATGCGGTGGGCCTCAAGGATTCGCCGAACGAGGTTCTCGCCTCGATGGGCAACTACGTCTTCAACACGGACGCTCTGCTCAAGATCATCAAGCAGGACGCTAAGGACGATGATTCGTCGCACGACATGGGCGGATCGATCGTGCCGCTCTTCGTAGATGCCGGACAGGCCGGACTGTACGACTTCACCTACAACGAAGTCCCGGGGGCAACCGATAAGGACCGCAACTACTGGCGCGATGTGGGCTCCATCGACGCCTTCTATGACTCGAACATGGATCTGATCTCCGTGTCCCCCGTCTTCAACCTCTACAACGACAAGTGGCCCCTCTATACGGGATATACGGGCCTGCCGCCCGCCAAGTTCGTCTACGGACATCACGAACGCCTCGGCCACGCCCTCGACTCCCTCATCTCCCCCGGCGTCATCATCTCCGGCGGCGAAGTCATCGGATCCGTCCTGTCCCCGCACGTCCGCATCAACTCGTGGTCATCCGTGCGCAACTCGATCCTGTTCGACAACGTCACGATCGGCCGCAACGCGACCGTGTCACGGGCAATCCTCGACAAGAACGTGCGCGTCGAAGAAGGTGCACAGCTCGGCATCGACGCCGACCATGATCGCGCCCGCGGCTTCCACGTGACCGAGTCCGGCATCGTCGTCGTACCGAAGAACGCGGTCGTCACGAAGTGATGAATCCGATCCAGGGGGGCACGGTTCGTCTCGGACTCGTGTCCCCCCGACCGCTGTCCCCCGCCTACCTGCGCCACGCACACGCCTACCTGTCCGCGCGGACGTCGAGCCTGGAGACCGTTGAGCATCCGGTCGAGGGCTATTTCGCGGTTTCGCTCACGGGCACCGCGACCGGATCCTTCGAGGGATGGCGCGACGAACTCGTGTCACCCGCGACCGCCCTCCTCATCGATGCCGCACTCACATGGGGTGCACTCGCCGAGCACGGGCCCGAGCTCGTCGTCACCGATGTCGACTCGACGTTCATCACCGCCGAAGTGATCGAGCTTCTCGCCCGCCGAGCAGGCCGAGAAGAGGAGGTCGCCGCGGTCACGGATCGGGCCATGCGGGGCGAGTTGGATTTCGCCGAGTCACTCAGGGAGAGGGTGTCCACCCTCGCAGGACTGCCCGAGACCGTCATCCACGATGTCGCAGCAGACATCGAGACGACGCCCGGGGCGGAGCGGCTCGTGGAGATCGCGCACGCTCACGGGGCACGTTTCTGTCTCGTGTCGGGAGGCTTCACGACAGTCCTCGATCCCCTCGCACGCCGCACCCGCATCGATCGCTGGATCGCGAACGAACTCGAGATCGACAATGGTGTCCTCACGGGCCGCACCATCGGTCCCATCGTCGACCGTGAGGCGAAAGCAGCACAGGTGAAGGCGTGGGCACGTGAGTTCGGCGTGAGCCTGGATCGAACCGTCTGCATCGGAGACGGCGCGAACGATCTCGGCATGCTCCACATCGCCGGGGCGGGTATTGCTTTCCAGGCGAAGCCGATCGTGCGCGAACAGGCTGATGTCACGCTGTCATTCCCGCGCTTGGATGCCGCGGCAACGCTCGTCGGCTGGTGAGAGCGCGCCGGGCTACGACCGGTAGATGTCGGTGATCTGCCCGGGACCGTCCCACCGATCGAAGTCGATGACGATCGCGGTCGATGTCGATACTCCCGGGCGCACCTCGACCACCCTTTGTGATTGTGCGGCGAGAATCGAGGCCGCGTGGGACACGGTCGGCTCGTGGCCGATGATGAGAACGGTCGAAAGCTCTGCCGGCATGGTTCGCACCAGGTCCACAATGGTGTGGTGTGAGCCGAAATAGAGCTCCGCCTCATACCTGACCTCGGGAACGTCGAGGCCGAGAGTCAGGAACGTCTCCATGGTCCGGGCAGCATCCGAGACGAGGGCGAGATCGAACTGTGCTTGGGCCAGTTGACGGCCCCGTTCCTTCGCCTGGTCGCGGCCCCGCTGCGAGAGCCTGCGGGAATGATCGGGGGAACCATCGGCGGCCTGCGCGTGGCGCATCAGGACAAGTCTCATGCCGATCAGTCTACGTGCCGGGAGCTGGCGTTCACGAGCGGGTGGCGTAATCTGGTCGCATGAGGAAAAAGGCAGCGAATATCGTCTCCGTGACGTCGGTGCGCCGTGCCCTCACGGAGGACATCGAGGGACGCAGCCGCCGCTACATGTTCTCCATGATCGTCCGCATCATCTGCTTCGTCCTCATGCTCATCATCCCCTCATGGCCCATCCGCATCGCCCTCGCAATCGGCGCTGTCATCATCCCAGCCGTCGCTGTCCTCGTTGCCAACGCGGGGCGAGAGAAAGGCGAGGCGCCGACAGTGGTCGAAGAATCCGGGCAGCTCGAGATCTACCGCCCCACGTCACTCGGACACGGAGAGTTCCTACGGTAATGGCTCAGTATTCTTTCCTGGCCACACCCCGATGGATCGGCCTCATCGTCCTCATGCTCATCGCCTCGATCGCCTGTCTCTTCCTCGGCGAATGGCAGTACGGGCGATATCAGGAGAAGGTCGCGGCCGCGACGCAGCTCACGCAGACATGGGACCGGGAGATCGTGCCCCTCGAGGACATCACGGGCGATGAGAACGAATGGCAGCTGACGTCCCTCACGGGTGAATTCGTTCCCGATTCCCAGGTGCTCCTGCGCGGCAGATCAGTGAACTCACTCCCCGCCGTGCACGTCATCGCTCTCTTCGTGACGGAGCGCGGCGGCGAGCCGCTGACCGTGGTCGTCGACCGCGGCTGGGTCTATCAGGAGCAGGCCGAGGGTGACGGACAGACCGACGGCTTCGTCCAGCCGCCGCCCACCGGGAGGATGACGATCGAGGCCCGCATGAGGCCCTCCGAGGACGCATTCGACCGCACCCCGCCCGAGGGCTACATCTACACCCTCAACCCCGATCAGGTTCTCGCAGGTATCCCGCAGGACGTGACCGAGGGACTGCCGCCCGTGTTCGACGGTCGTTTCACCATGACTGAGCACAGTGACGAGACAGGCGCACCCCAGCCCTACCCCAAGCCGTCCACGACTCTCGGCAGCCATCTCGCCTACTCGTGGGAGTGGCGATTCTTCGCACTCGCCGCGCTCGCGGTCGTCCCCATACTCGCGCGGAGGGAAGCGCAGGACAATGCGTGGATTATCGACGGGGTGGATCTGCGGGAGCTGGATCTGACGGACGAGGAGAAGCGCGACCTCGGCCTCGCACCCAAGCGTGCGCCCGAGAGGCGCACACCGAGCGATGAGGACATCGAGGACGACATCCTCGATCAGGCGAGCGCGATCAGCTCCAAGTAGTCTTCCGACCACAGGTCTTCGTCCCCGTCGGGGAGCAGGAGGACGCGTTCCGGATTGAGCGCCTCGACGGCCCCTTCATCGTGGCTGACAAGGACGACCGCGCCCTCGTACGTTCGCAGGGCCCGCAGGATCTCCTCGCGCGACGCCGGATCGAGGTTGTTCGTCGGCTCGTCGAGCAGGAGGACATTCGCGGCGGATACGACGAGAGTCGCCAGGGCCAGGCGCGTCTTCTCGCCGCCGGAGAGGACGCCTGCAGGCTTGTCGGCGTCATCGCCCGAGAACAGGAAGGAACCGAGGACGTTCCGGACGTGCGTGTCGTCCAGGTCTGGCGCTGCCCGCCTCATGTTCTGGTAGACGGTCTCGTTCGTGTTGATCGTCTCGTGTTCCTGGGCGTAGTAACCGATCTTCAGGCCGTGGCCTGGCTGGACGACGCCCGTGTCAGCCTGTTCGATCCCTGCCATGATCCGCAGCAGCGTGGTCTTGCCCGCACCGTTGAGTCCGAGGATGACAACCTTGGATCCCCTGTCGATAGCGAGATCGACCCCCGTGAACACTTCGAGGGACCCGTAGGTTTTCGACAGGTCGTGGCCCGTGAGCGGAGTCTTGCCGCAGGGCGCAGGCTCGGGAAAGCGGAGGTTGGCCACCCGATCCGCCGCACGAACATCCTCAAGGCCTTCGAGCATGCGATGTGCGCGGCGAGCCATGTTCTGGGCCGCGACGGCCTTCGTCGCCTTCGCCTTCATCTTGTCCGCCTGCGCGATCAGCGTCGAAGCCTTCTTCTCCGCATTGGCGCGCTCACGCTTCCGGCGCGTCTCATCCGTCTCGCGCTGTTTGAGATAGAGCTTCCACCCCATCGAGTACACGTCGAGGACGGCACGGTTCGCGTCGAGGTTCCACACGGTGTTGACGGTGTCCTCAAGCAGATCAACGGAGTGGGAGATGACGACGAAACCACCCGCATAGGTTCGCAGGTAGTCGCGCAGCCAGACGATCGAATCGTGATCGAGGTGGTTCGTGGGCTCATCGAGAAGGAGCGTGTCTGCTTGGGAGAAGAGAATGCGGGCAAGCTCGACGCGTCGGCGCTGACCGCCCGAGAGCGTCGAGAGCGGCTGGTTGATCACTCGTGACGGCAATCCCAGAGCATCCATGATCGTGGCGGCCTCTGAGCTCGCCGCCCATCCGCCCGCCGCCGTGAACTCGGCATCGAGACGCACATACCGTTCCATGGCCTTCTGCTGCTTCACCCCGGTCGCGGTCCCCATCTCCACCTCGGCCTTGGCGATCCGGCGGAGCGTGTCGTCGATGCCGCGGGCGGAGAGCACGCGGTCACGGGCCAGGACCGTGAGGTCACCGGTGCGGGGATCCTGCGGGAGGTAACCCACCTCGCCGCTCCTCGTGATCTGACCGGAATGTTCGATGACGTCGGAGGTGACGCCCTGACCGGCGAGAAGCCGCGTCAGCGTGGTCTTGCCTGCACCGTTGCGGCCGACGAGACCGATCCTCATGCCCTTGTCGATGCGGAAGCTCGCATCTCGAAGAAGCTCGCGGGTTCCGATGCGCATGGACACGTTCTGGCCGATAATCACCGGGACAGTCTATCTGTCGCCCGCCGGGCAAACACGCACGACATAGCGGACATGGACGTGAGATCCCTCCCCAGAAGCGCTACCGCAGCACTCCATCGGTCCGTTCGAGGTTTGAGAACGTCTCGATGAAGGTGGTGATCGCGGTATGGGAATCGGTGCGGGCCCAGCCCTCGAGGGCAATCGTGCCGCGATATCCCATCTGGTCGAGAGCACGGGCGATGTGATGGTAGTTGATTTCTCCGGTACCCGGCTCGCATCGTCCAGGCACGTCAGCCACCTGGATCTCACCGAGATGGGGAAGGGCCCGTCGGCACGTCTCCGTCAGGTCCCCCTGATCGATCTGAGCATGATAGAGGTCGAGGTTGAGCTTGAGCCGGGGCGAGTCCACAGCCTCGATGAGCGCGAGAATATCGTCAGGACCAGCGAACGGAGTACCGGGATGGTCGACGGCGAGATTGAGGTTCTCCATCTCGTACACGACGTCGTACTTCTCAGCTATTTCCGCGAGACGATGAAGAGTGAGAGCGGCACGGGCCCACATGGGGCCCGTCACGGTGCCCACGGGGCGCACGGGTAGGCCGCCCTCCCCCAATCCCGTCCCGTGGATGTTGAGCCTGGGTTTGCCGAGAATCGTCGATGCTCGAGCCGACTCCTCGGCTGTCGCCAGGAACTCCTCGATACCGTCGTCGTCGGTGAGGTTCCCCCTGATGTACCCCGTCATCGACTCGACCGGGACGCCCGTCGCCGCGATCGCGTCGAGATCGAGCGTCGTCCAATCCCACAGCTCGACCGCCACGCCGTAGCTGCCGATGGTCGTGATGCGGTCAAGGAAGGGTAGGTCCACGAACTGCATGTGAGCGCAGACGGCCAACGTGAATGGTGATGCCATGGGTTCTCGATTCGACAGGTTTGGGGCGGGTAGAGGTCAGGGGCGGGTGATCCCGCCCCTGACCGTCAATGTCGGCTATGCGTTGGCCTTTACCAGCGAACGGAGCACGTACTGGAGGATTCCGCCGTGGCGGAAGTAATCCGCTTCGCCGGGCGTGTCGATGCGGACGTTCGCGTCGAAGGTGATCTCCTCGCCGTTCTCCTTCGTGGCGACAACCTCGACCGTCTTCGGCGTGGTGCCCTCATTGAGAGCGGTGATGCCGGAGATGGAGAACGTCTCGGTTCCGTCGAGGCCAAGTGTGTCGGCCGTCTGACCGGCAGGGTACTCGAGGGGAAGGACTCCCATCCCGATCAGGTTCGAGCGGTGGATGCGCTCGAAGGACTCGGTGATGACAGCTTTCACGCCGAGTAGGGCAGTGCCCTTCGCAGCCCAGTCGCGCGACGATCCCGAACCATATTCCTTGCCGCCGAGGACGACGAGGGGAATGCCTGCCTCCTGGTAGGCCTCCGACGCATCGAAGATGGCCTGCTGCTCGCCCGTCAGAAGATTCTTCGTGTACCCGCCCTCAACGTTGTCGAGGAGCTGGTTGCGCAGGCGAATGTTCGCAAACGTTCCACGAATCATGACCTCGTGGTTGCCGCGACGCGAACCGTACGAGTTGAAGTCCTTGCGGTCGATACCGTGCTCGCTCAGGTAGCGTCCCGCCGGGGAGTCTGCCTTGATCGCACCGGCCGGAGAGATGTGGTCGGTCGTGACCGAGTCGCCGAGCTTCGCGAGAACGCGGGCGCCGGTGATGTCCTCGACGGGCTGCGGCTCAGCCGTCATGCCGTCGAAGAACGGGGCCTTGCGAACATAGGTGGAGTCCTCTTCCCACTCGAACGTGTTGCCCTCGGGTGTGGACAGCGCCTTCCACCGGTCGTCGCCGTCGAACACGGACGCGTAGCTGCGTGTGAACATGTCGGAGTCGATCGTGGCATCGATCGTTGCTTCCACCTCGTGCTGGGACGGCCAGATGTCGGCGAGATAGACATCGTTGCCGAGGTGGTCCTTGCCGAGGGACTCAGTCTCGAAGTCGAAGTCCATCGTGCCCGCGAGAGCGTAGGCGATGACGAGGGGCGGGGACGCCAGGTAGTTCATCTTCACGTCGGGATTGATGCGGCCCTCGAAGTTGCGGTTGCCCGAGAGGACCGAGACGACGGTCAGGTCCTCCTCGCTGACGACGCGGGAGATGTCCTCCGGGAGGGGGCCCGAGTTGCCGATACAGGTCGTGCAGCCGTAGCCGACCAGGTCGAAGCCGAGCGCCTGGAGAGCCGGCCACAGGCCCGCCTTCTCGTAGTAGTCCGTGACGACCTTCGAGCCCGGCGCCATCGACGTCTTCACCCACGGCTTCGACGTCAAGCCCAGATCGGCGGCCTTCTTCGCGAGCAGGGCCGCCGCCATCATGACCGACGGGTTGGACGTGTTCGTGCACGAGGTGATCGAGGCGATGACGACATCGCCGTGGTCGAGCGTCGTCTTCGTCCAGTCCGGCATCGTAATCGGCACGGTGCGGTGCGGGCGCGAGGATGCCTTGGGCGCGACGGCGCGCTGGTCGTCTTCGGCCTCGTGGCCCGTGGGAACAATCGGGTCTGATGCGTCCATCGTCATCTCGACCTCGGTGTCCAGCTCCGTGGGTTCAACACCCTTACCGGAGATGTAGTCGGGCAGGGTGCCCGCGAAGGAGGCCTTCGATTCGGTCAGCGCGACGCGGTCCTGGGGGCGCTTCGGGCCGGCGATGGAGGGGACGACGGTCGAGAGATCGAGCTCGAGGTATTCGGAGAACAGGGGTTCAGCCTGGGGATCGTGCCACATTCCCTGTGCCTTGGAGTAGGCCTCGACGAGTGCGACCTGGTCTGCGCTGCGTCCCGTGAGGCGCATGTAGTCGAGGGTGACGTCGTCGACGGGGAAGATCGCTGCGGTGCACCCGAACTCGGGTGACATGTTGCCGATCGTGGCCCTGTTGGCGAGTGGCACCTCGGCCACACCTTCACCGTAGAACTCGACGAACTTGCCGACGACGCCGTGGTTGCGGAGCTTCTCCGTGATCGTGAGAACCACGTCTGTCGCCGTGGTGCCTGCCGGGATTTCACCCTTGAGCTTGAAGCCGACGACGCGGGGAATCAGCATGGAGATGGGCTGTCCGAGCATGGCGGCCTCAGCCTCGATGCCGCCGACGCCCCAGCCGAGAACGCCGAGACCGTTGACCATCGTCGTATGGGAGTCTGTTCCCACGCACGTGTCGGGGTAGGCAACGATGGCGCCGTTGTCCTGCGCCGCCATCGTCACCCGTGCGAGGTATTCGATGTTGACCTGGTGGACGATGCCGGTGCCCGGGGGGACCACCTTGAAGTTCTTGAAGGCGCCCTGGCCCCACCGCAGGAACTGGTAGCGTTCCCCGTTGCGCTCATACTCGCGCTCCATGTTGATCTCGAGAGCCTGGCTCGAGCCGAAGGCATCGATCTGGACCGAGTGGTCGATGACCAGCTCTGCGGGATTGAGGGGGTTGATGGACTCGGGGTTGCCGCCGAGCTCTGCCACAGCCTCGCGCATGGTGGCCAGGTCCACGACGCAGGGCACGCCGGTGAAGTCCTGCATGACGACGCGTGCGGGAGTGAACTGGATTTCTTTGTCCGGTTCAGCGTTCGCATCCCATGTCGCGAGAGCGTTGATGTGCTCGGCCGTGACGTTTGCGCCGTCCTCGGTGCGCAGCAGATTCTCGGCCAGCACCTTCAGGCTGTAGGGCAGCTTCTCGAGCCCGGGAACCGCATCCAAACGGTAGATGTCGTAGGTCTTATCCCCAACCTCGAGTGCAGATCGGGCTCCAAAACTATCAACGCTCACGTTGTACTCCTCAATTCGTGCGGCCAGGGACCGCAAATATCTCGATTTCAAGATATCTCACTGGCACAAGTCTATCAACCTCGTTGCCTACCTCACCATTCTAGGCTGAGGCAGGGCAGCGGGGTGTGCTTTCTCAGCTGAGAATCGTGACGATTTCGGTATGGATCGTGTGCGGAAATAGGTCGAAAGCCGCGAGGGACATGACAGACCTGCCGTTCTCCACCATCGTCGACACGTCACGTGCCATCGCAGCAGGGTCGCACGAGACAAGGGCGATCGCCTGGGCGCCCGAGGCCGCGAGCGCCAGTGCGCCCTTGACGCCCAGCCCGGCCCGCGACGGATCGGCGATGACGACATCCGCGCCCTCGGAGCCTGTCGCGAGCAGGTGGGGGTTGATGGCCGCCTGTGCGATCTCGGCCTTCGGGGCGTTGCGCCGAGCATCGCGCACAGCGCCCGCACTGCCCTCGAACATGCGGATGGCACGCGCCTTCTCGGAGATCGGGAGCGTGAAGAGACCGGATCCCCCATAGAATTCGGCAACCCTGTCACCGGGCCGGATACGGGCGCCCTTGAGCACCGCATCGAGCAGGGTCACGGGAGCCTTTTCGTGGGTCTGCCAGAAACCGCTGGCCGTCACCTCCCACGAATAGCCAGCGGCGCGTTCGAGGACGCGGCTGCCGGTCTTCTCCCCGGGCGCCCGATAGACGTCCTTGTCGATGGCGACGACGGGGCCCTGCCCTGTCGGTGCGATGAGACGGACACGATCGCCCGGCTTCCAGGTCCCCGCCCACGCATCCTGGTTGGCCAGGATGTCGTTGATGGCAGGGGCCGCGAGAGGCATGGAGTCGATCGGTACGAGGGCGTCCGATCCCCTCTCGTGCATTGCCAACCGGCCCTCGTCGTCGACGTCGACATCGAGACGGGTCCTCGTGCCGAGCCCGGGGCCGACTTCACGAACGCGTATGTTGAGGCCGGCGTCCTTGAGGTGTGCTTTGAGCGATCCGCCGAGGTGCGAGATCGCATCCTCGATGACGGCGGTCTTCCACTCGAGCTGGGCTGAACGCTTCATGTAGCCGAGTTCGGCGCCCCCTGCCCTGTCCCACACGTGCTCGACACGATCGGGCGACGGCGTGACAACCTGCGTCACAGTACCCTTCCACAGCTTCTCGGAGTCATCGACCTCGATCTCGACGGTCTCCCCCGGGATCGCACCGTCGACGAGAATGACGCGACCGTCGACCCGCCCCAGCGTGTAGCCTCCGTGAACCGGGCTGCCTGCCTCTAGTTGTATTTTCACTGCTCTTCGACGTCCTCGATCTGGTAGGGAACCTCAGCCACGATCACACCGGGCTCAAGCTTAAGCTCTGACAGTAGTGCCGGAGTGGAGTGTCTGACAAAGAACCTCTGCCATGTCGCCGACGGCGAGACCACCCGGGGGGCATAGATGATGACGATGTCGCGTGCCGACGCGCGGCGCAGGGAGCGCACGTGCTCGATGACGGGACGGCGGGCAGCGCCCCGCGGAGTGCCGAGGATACGGAGCTCGACCGGCAGCTCCGCCGCCATCCAGTCCCGTGTCAGAGCCTCCGTCACCTGTGGATCGACGTCGACGACGAGGCCCGTCATGGTCGACGGCCGGGTCGCACGAACATACGAGATTGCCTGCAGCGTGGGGCGGTCGAGCTTCTCGACAAGCACGATCGCATGAACCCTGGTCGGAAGGGACCTCCCGGCCGATAGGTCGCTTGCCGCCAGCGTGGCACCGATCTTCCCCATGCCGCGCCGCAGGGCGAGCAGCGCCACACTCGGTATGGCAAGGATCGTCAGTCCGGCAACCGTGAAGACCGGTTGGACGAATGTGCTGATCGCCAGGATGCTCAGCACGAAAAGGCCCAGTACGAGAGCGGTGCGGGTCGAACGGCTGGCATTCTGGCGCTCCCGCAGGTCCGTCGACGTTCGTCGCAGCTTTCTCGCCCGCGCGAGCAGCGCGACCATCGTCAGCAGGAATCCCACGAACATGATCGTCACGACCATCGTCGACCCGCCGAGCGGGCTGGCGATGAGATAGACGGCGACAGCGCACGTGAGTGCAATCACGCCGAAAACAGCCCTGCGGGAGCCGTGGGCGTCAGCGGCCGCGACATGGCGCGGCAGGATGCCATCGGTCGCGAGAAGTCTCAGCAGGAGGATCAGCTGGCAGTAGGCCGCGAGAGCGATCCCGAGACCGGCAAGACTGAAAGACACGGCAATGATCGCGACGACCGCGTCGGGGAAGAACACCTCCGCGAGTGCAATCACCGATGGTGCCTTCGTGCTCGGCGGGAGCGAGACGACATCGCTGAGATAGAGGAGGGCGGCGATCCCCAGGATCGTGGGGATCATGACGGTGAGGAGGGACCGGGGCTCGATCCTGCGGGATGTCTCCTCCCCGAACGAGCGTTCCGTCATGAGCCCGAGAACCGCGGCCGGCAGGCAGGCGCCGAGTACGCCGCCCCCGAGGAGCCACGTCACCCCCACCGGGCTGTCGATCGCTCCCGCCTCGGGAAGAGTCTTGAGCCCGCTCGCAAGCTCGATGATGAGACCGCCGACGATGATGACGCCGATGCTGGCGGCGGCGGGTGCGATGGTGGCGATGAGAGTGCGCGGCCCGGGCTGCCACTCCAGCAGGGTCGGCACGGCAAGGACGACAATGGCGATCGATTGGACAAACGGCAGGTCGAGGCTGCCGAGGTCGATAAGCGGTGAGAGCGAACGCACCGCGAAACCGGCCGCGATGGCGACGATGAGGGCATACGACATGAGTTTCGCGGCGGCGGCGACGACCGAGAACGGCTCGGAGATGTATCGCGCGACAAGCTGGTGGTCGGCCGTGCGGGGCACCATGCGCGTGAGGAGCCTGTAGCCGAGTGCAACGGCAAGAAGAACGGTCGCCCCGATGAGCAGGGAGGCACCGTATTCCCTGTCCAGGCTCGCGCCGCCGCCCGCCTGGATGATGGACTGCGGCGTCTGGACGAGGAGGAGCAGTGCGAGGCCTGCTGTCGCGGCTACTCGCAGGTTGCGGTAGTCGCCGGGTGTACGTGTAGCGGTCATGATGGATTCAGGCTACGCCACGGCGCCGGGTACGGTAGCGTAACGTACCGTGCACTACGTCATTATGGGATGCGGGAGGGTCGGCGCTTCGCTCGCGACCGACCTCAGCGAACGCGGACATTCAGTCGCCATCATCGACCAGGATCCGGCGGCCTTCATGCGCCTGCCCGATTCGTTCGAGGGCCAGCAGGTCACCGGCGTCGGCTTCGACCGAGAAGCGCTCGAACAGGCGGGCATCACCGAGGCCGCGGGCTTCGCGGCAGTGTCCTCGGGAGACAACTCGAACATCATCGCGGCACGCGTCGTGCGCGAAACATTCGGCGTGTCCAACGTTGTCGCCCGCATCTACGACCCCCAACGAGCAGCGATCTATGAACGTTTCGGCGTCCCCACGGTACCGACCGTGTCGTGGACGACAGACCAGGTGCTGCGGCGGCTCATCCCGCTTCCCGCCAAGGTCGAGCTCCGGCATTCGACCGCCGACCTCTGCGTCTATCACGTCCAGGTGGGCGTGCCGTGGCTCGGGCGATCCGTGCGGGAGCTGGAGAGCTATCTCCCCCTCCGCGTCGCCTTCCTCGTCCGGGGCGGCGAGGGCGTCCTGCCCCGCGACAGCACCGTCCTCCAGAGAGGCGACGAGGTACGGATCATTGCCAGCCCCAAAGACCTCAGCCTCATCGAGGCGGTACTCGCAGAGGGCCCCCAGGAGGAGACAGAATGAAGGTTGTCATTGCGGGCGCCGGCTCGGTCGGACGCTCGATCGCACGAGAGCTGTCGAGTCTCGACCACGAAGTCACGATCCTGGACAAGGAGACGGCCGCGATGAGAGTGGCCTCCGTCCCCAACGTGGACTGGCTTCTCGCAGACGCATGCGATCCGAAGGCCCTCCTCGAGGCCGGCATCGACGAATGCGACATCGTCGTCGCCGCGACGGGAGACGACAAGTCCAACCTCGTCGTCTCGATGCTGTCGAAGCTCGTCTACGGGGTGCCCCGCGTCATTGCGCGCGTCAACAACCCTCGCAACGAATGGCTGTTCGACGAGAACTGGGGCGTCGATGTCCCCGTCTCCACGCCGCGGATCATGACCGCGCTTGTCGAGGAGGCGCTCGCGGAGGGAGACCTTGTCCGGATGGCACGCTTCCATCGCTCCGGCACGTCGATGTTCCAGACGCACCTGCCCGAATCGGCGCCAGCCGTCGGGCTCTCGGTCGGAGAGGTCGTGCTCCCTGCAGGGGCGGTCCTGACGACCATCGTGCGGGACGGCGTCCCCCTTCATGCCGAACGAGACCTCACGCTCGAAACGGGAGACCAGGTCATCATCATCGTCTCGGATGAGGCGGAGCGGGACCTCGACCTTATCGGCGCCCTCATGGGTGCGGGAGAAACCTCGGACTAGGGAAACACGGACGACGCTGGTCCCCCTGCCGGCTGACCATGTTTGCCGGTTTGCTAGTCTCGGCCCTTGCTGTTCTCGGCGTCGCCGAGCACGATGCGGTTGGCCGGTTCTCGGCAGAGCATCCATGTCAGCCAGGCGACGAGGCCGAACAGGAACGGGCCCATGATGATGCGGGCGATGCCGAGAGCTCCGACGCGGTCGTCCGCGAGATAGAGCGGGAGCTGGACAGCGAGGCGAACCGCGAACAGCCCCACCCACAGCCACGTTGCGGCATAGTAGCGGCGTTTACGCGATACCTGGAGAGGATCGGTCCGCCAGGATTGGTCCTCTCCGCGTAACAGTGCCACCCCGACGCCGATCAGCGGCCAGGTGACGATGATGGAGAGCAGCAGAACGGCGAGATAAGCGCCATTGGTCCACAGTCCGATAGCGAAATAGTTGCTTGCCTCTCCGCTGCGCCACGCCCACAGGGCGGAGATCGCCACACCCATGGCCCCACCAAGCGCAGGAGTGAGATCGATGCGCTGGATGACGCGCACGATGAGGCAGGCGGCCACGACCACAACAGCTGTCGCGACCGAGGGCACGGTCTCGCCGGTCACGGTGAAGACGATGACGAAGAGAATCGATGGCAGGACTGTTTCCGTGAGACCGCGCAGTCCCCCGACCGCCTGCCAGACAGAGAAATCGTCCGCGACAACGGCGGCCAGGCCCTTCTTCTCGGCGGGGCGATCGTTCTCGCTCATACTGTCTCTGCTTTCAACCAGTAGATGGGGTTGTACATCATGGGGCGGGGTTCCGACACGATCGTGCCGCGCGCCGTCAACGTGCGCCCCACCCGAAATCCTGGGAGCGTCCGGTAGCCGACGAATACGAGCTCAACAGGACCATCCTCGGTCCCCACCTGGGCTTTGAATGTGGGATGCCCACCCACGGAGGGAAGCGTGATGGCCTCGATACGGCCGGTGAACTCGACTTCGCCGGAACGGGTCACACGAGCTCCGGCAGTTCCGGGCCTCGGGGCTTGCGCTCGGCAGGCTTGCCGAGCTTCTCCTCGACACGCGTCTTCGCGGCCTCCGGCATGGTCAGTTCGAGCAGGTCTCTGACGGGGTGGGGTTCGGAGCCCCGATCCACCACCGCCTGCTTCATGTAGGCGTAGGCAGCATCACGGGCAGCCTGGTTCGTGACAGCTTCCCCTTCGATCGTGACCCGCAGGAACCAGCGCGGCCCATCGACGCCGACGTAGCGCACGTGGCGGAGCTCGTTGACATCCTTCTTCGGGATGACAGCTTCAACTTCGGGCCCGAAGGGTCCCTCCCGGAACGTGGCCGTGCCGCCGCCTGACGTGATCGATTCCGCCAGCTCATCGCGAACATCCGGCCACAGGGCAGCCGTCTTCGGCGCCGCATAGACGTTGAAGGTCAGTGCGGATCCGGCGAACTGGACGAGCGCCCCCATCGCACCTCGCGTGATCTTATTGATGGTGAACTGGACGCGGACGCCGCTCTCCTTGGGCAGGTAGAGGACACCGAAATCATGCATGTCGTCCACGCTGTCGACGCTCGTGATATCGAACGGACCCTCGGGTGCGGGAACAGTCTCGACGACCTCCTGCACATCCTCGGGCTCCGAGGCGGCGGGTTTCGTCTTGCGCGAGAATAAAGCCAATGGTCGAGCCTTTCGATAATGATCGCTACCACCCTACCAAGCGGCGGCGTTTGTTGGAGAAGCCTGGAGATGGGATGCTGAGAGCGTGACTATGTATTCAGAGAAGCTCACCCCCAAAGCATCCGTCATCGTCTCTGCCGGCATCTTCGGTGCGACGATCAGCCTCCTCGGAATTGCCTTTTCTCTCGAGGCCACCCTGATCGCGATGATCATTCTCGCCCTCGGCCTTCCCGCCCTCCTCTGGGGCATGTCCCCCACCGTCCGCGTCGTCGCGGCCGGTGACGGACCCTCAGGGATCGAGCTCCGATGCGGGCGCGCCCACATCGACCTGGCCTATCTGGGGGATGCGAAAATCCTGTCGGAAGCTGAGCTTCACGACAGGATGGGGATCAAAGCCTCCGGCCGGGATTTCGTCTGCTACTCACCGTGGGTGAAGACGGCTCTCGCAATCGACAACGTCGATGAGACGGATCCCATATCGACGTGGGTGGTCTGCACCCGTCATCCCGGCCGCCTGGCCGACGTGCTTACGACGCACACTCCGAGCAGATAAGCATTCCGTCCTTCTCGTAGGCGAGCTGGCTGCGGTGATGGACGAGGAAGCATTCTGAGCATGTGAACTCGTCAGCCTGGGCCGGCAGGACGGAGACTGTGAGCTCGACGTTCGAGAGGTCAGCACCCGGGAGTTCATAGGAATCGGCGGCTTCGGCCTCGTCAACATCCACCGAGCCGGACTGATGGTCCGAGCGCCGGGTCTTCAGCTGTTCGAGGGAATCCTCCTCGATGTCTTCATCGCGCTTGCGAGGTGCATCGTAATCAGTCGCCATATCTACGCTTCCATAAAAGTCGGGTCGCTACCTGTGTGGTTGCGGGGACATTATTGCCACAAAAGGTGCCCTCGCGCAAGTCCCGGTTCAAAGCCGTCACGCCAGATGTATAGAATGGTCAACACTCCGAGGTTGTTGGCACGCTTCACCGCTACCAGCTGGCACGCTTGGAGAAGATGTCATCTAGGAGGACACCCATGCTCGAGCTTGAGTTCCTCGGGATACAGCCCGATGGAAACCACATGACGCTGAACGACTCAGACGGAAACCGCTACTCGCTGCCCATTACGGATGAGCTGCGCGCTTCCCTGCGCCGTGACCGCGCTGTGAGCCCGGCAGACGATCCGAAACCGATGTCCCCTAAAGATATCCAGGCACACTTCCGCGCCGGCCGCTCCCTCGAGGAACTGTCCGACATGACGCTCATGCCGGCCTCCCAGCTCTCCCCGTACGAATACCCGATCCTTGCCGAGCGCGAATACACGGCGAGTCAGGCACGCGCCTACAGGATCGGTCACGAAATCGGTTCTCTCACCGTCGAGGAGCTCGTCACGTCCCGACTGGCTTCCCGCGATGTCGACCCGAGGCACATCGAATGGTCGGCAGCCCGCCAACCCGGCAAGCCCTGGATGCTGACAGCCAGCTATACGGTGGCAGGCCGCGACACCTCTGCGGTCTGGACGATCAACCAGGAGACGCATTCGCTCTTTGCCGAGAACGATGAGGCACGGTGGCTGTCGGAGACAGAGATCCCCGTCAAAGATTCCCCGTGGCGGCCGCTTGCCGCCGCGGCGCCGTCAAGCGACGAGAAGGCGACGGCCTCGGAAGAACCGGATGCGGATCGCATCGTATCCATGCTCGATTCCCTGTCGGCCCGCCGTGGCACGAAACAGCCGATGACATTCGAGGACGACGAGGACTACCCGCCCGCCGCTCATCCCCCAGCATCCCAGCCCGACGAAGCGACCGATGCGACAGTCCTGTCATTGCCGCCGCGCCCCGACAGGGCACGCCGGAGCGAAGAATCCTCCCAGAGCGCCCCCTCCGCGCCCTCACCCGTCGCCGAAACAGATCCGGAAAAGGTTTCGGAAACAGACTCGCCTGAGGGGGAGGCGGACGATGCGCTGATCGCTCAGCCGGTGCCGAAGCCTGTCAAGCGCCGCCGGTCCGGGAACCGTCCCGCCATGCCTTCATGGGACGAGATCGTCTTCGGGCAGCCGAAAGACTAGCCGGAGCCTATTCCCCGTCTCCCTGCCCGAGAGGCAGAGCATCCTCCGCCAGCTGCACGGCATGCTCCGACATGGCAGTCATCGACCTCATGTGATGCTTGCGACAGAGCACCTCGTAGCCGACCGTGTCCGTCACCCCGGTATCCCCGACGACGATCTGTTCACCCTCAGTCACCATGAGGCCGTTGACGGTTCTCGCGTTGTGGGTGGCTCTGGCCCCGCACCAGCAGAGCGCCTCGACCTGGAGACGCTCCACCCTGTCGGCCAATTCCATCATCCGCGCCGATCCCGGGAAGAGTGCTGTGCGGAAATCGGTCGTGATGCCGAACCCGAAGACGTCGATATTGATCTCGTCGACGACTCGCGCCAGCTGTTCGACCTGTTCGATCGAATAGAACTGCACTTCGTCGCAGACGACGAAATCTACCCGGTCCCCGCTCATGCGCCGCGAGGTGATGAGCTTCCAAATGTTGGTGTCGGCATCAACCTCGATCGCGGGCACATCCAGCCCGAGGCGAGACGACAGACGCCCCTCCCCTGCACGATCATTGCGGGAGAAGATGAGTCCCACGAGGCCGCGCGCCTGCCGGTTGTAGGCAAGCTGCAGGGCCAGGGTCGACTTGCCGCAGTCCATCGTCCCCGAGAAGAACACGAGTTCGCTCATGACGTCACCTCCACAAGGCAGGGTACCGCCATCTCTTCCTCCGTGAGAGAGCCATGCAGGCCCCTAATGCTGAGAGCACCGGAGCTCATGAATCGGGAATCTCCGATGCCGAGGCGGCCGGAGGCGAAAGCCACAACGTCTCCGATCGCGGAGGCTGTCTGCTCGGTGACATCGCCAAGCATCCCCGAGGCGATCCATTCGCTCTTCGTCAGAACGAGGGCACGATCGCCGAGGTAGTCGCGCCACCGTCCCGCAAGCGCTTCCGGCTCATCCGTGTACACCTGTGCGGCCCGCTCCTCCCCCGCGACGAGCACGACGCCCTCGGAGAGGGCGGGGATAGCCGCAACATCGATCCGTTCCTCGACGTCGATCATGCCGTGATCGGCTGTGATGACGAGGAGGGTATCCGCGGGCGCGCGGCGCGCCAAGTCGGCAAGCTGAGCGTCGAGAAGCTCGAGTTCCGCCGTCCACGACTCTGACTGCCAGCCCCTGCTGTGGCCGACGTGATCGAGCTCGCCCCAATACAGGTAGACGAGGTCTGAGCGTGTCAGCGCGCGCAGCGCGCCGTCCACACGATCCTCGAGGGACTCCCCCACAACGGGTATACCGCCGCGCCAGGCAGCATTCGTCAGTCCCGAACCGAGGAACTTGGCGGGCTGCACCACCGCCATATCCCGACCGCTCATCGCGAGCAGTTCACAGATGGTGCGCTGCCGCTGCCAGTCCTCGGCCCGAAGCGACGTATTCCAGGAGATGAGGTTGAACGGCTCCCCCGTGCCCGGGTCGCGGAGCGAGTAGCCCGCCATGGCGGTCTGGCCCGGCGGAAGTCCCGTTCCGAGCGCCGTCACTGCCGCCGCGGTCGTCGACGGGGAGACTGTGCGGATAGGGTCGGGGCGTTCTGCCATGCGTCGGCGCAGGAAGGGAGCGTGGCCGGACCTGGCGGAAAGGTTATGGAATCCGAGGCCGTCGACGAGGACGACGATGGCTTTCGAGGCGCCTGGAAGCGCGAGCCTGGCCCGGGATGCGACGGGGTCCAACCCATCGAGGTCATATCCGAGGACGCCTGCGGCTCCGGCAAGAACGTCCGTCAATCTCGGTGGGATGGTCATGGGTTCCAGCTTAGCGGGTGATCGTCTCCACGTTGATCCCGCGTGCCGCAGGCGACGTGAGCCGGGCCGTCCGTGGGACAATAGCGACATGGCAAGAACTACGAGCACCACTCCGAAGAACGACATCGTCGAGAACATTGTCGATATCGACGTATCGGAGGAGATGAAGGGCTCCTTCCTCGAATATGCCTACTCTGTCATCTATTCTCGGGCCCTACCCGACGCTCGGGATGGAATGAAGCCCGTCCAGCGGCGCATTCTCTTCCAGATGGACCAGATGGGTCTGCGTCCGGACCGCGGCCACGTGAAGTCATCGCGCGTCGTCGGCGATGTCATGGGCAAGCTCCATCCCCACGGCGATCTCGCGATCTACGAGACGATGGTGCGTCTCGCGCAGCCGTTCACGCAGCGCCTGCCGCTCGTCGACGGGCACGGCAACTTCGGGTCCCTCGACGACGGCCCCGCGGCCTCCCGCTATACGGAGGTGCGCCTCACTCCCGCCGCGCTGGCCATGGTCAAGGACCTCGACGAGGACACCGTCGACATGGTTCCCAACTATGACAATTCGTATATGCAGCCGGATGTACTGCCGGCCGCGATCCCGAACCTGCTCGTCAACGGCGCCGCTGGTATCGCTGTCGGCATGGCGACGAACATGCCGCCCCACAACCTTGGCGAAGTCATCGCGGGAGCCCGCTACCTCCTTGCACACCCGGACGCCACGCTCGATGACATCATGCGGTACATTCCCGGCCCCGACCTTCCCGAGGGCGGCAAGATCGTCGGACTGACAGGGATCAGAGAGGCCTACGAGACGGGCCGTGGAATCTTCAAGACACGGGCGACGACGAGAATCGAGAACGTGACGGCCCGCAAGAAGGCCATCGTCGTCACCGAGCTGCCCTACCAGGTCGGTGCGGAGAAGGTCATCGAGAAGATCAAGACCGCCGTGCAGTCGAAGAAGATCCAGGGCATCACGACCGTCCAGAACCTGACCGACCGTCATCACGGCCTGCGGCTCGTCATCGAGGTCAAAAACACGGTCAACCCAGACGCGATACTCGCCCAACTGTTCAAGCTGACACCGATGGAGGATTCGTTCGGCATCAACAACGTGGCACTTGTCGACGGCAAGCCTCAAACGCTTGGCCTCCTGCCGCTCCTGCGAGTCTTCGTCGATCATCGCGTCGCCGTCACGCGCCGGCGGAGCGCCTTCCGCCTGGCAAAGGCAAAGGACCGTCTGCACCTGGTCGAGGGCCTCCTCATCGCCATCCTCGACATCGACGAAGTCATCTCCGTGATCCGCACATCGGACGACACCGCGGCGGCGCGTGATCGCCTCATGACGGTCTTCGATCTGTCCGAGCTCCAGGCTGACTACATTCTCGAGCTGCGTCTGCGCCGCCTCACGAAGTTCTCCCGGATCGAACTCGAGAGCGAACGGGACGAGCTCGCCTCGACGATCGCTGACCTTGAAGACATTCTGGGGTCCGAGACGCGGCTCCAGGAGCTTGTCTCGTCTGAGCTTGCCGACGTCTCGGCGCAGTTCGCTACCCCGAGGCGCACAATCCTCCTCGAGTCCGATGGGAAGGAACAGGCCCCGATCCAGAACGTCGAGGTCACCGACGATCCCTGCCACGTCCTCCTCTCTGTCACGGGTCTCATCGCCCGTGCAGCCGAGCTTCCCCCGCGCGGCACGAGACAATCGCACGATGCGACGCTCTCCACTGTCCCAGCGACGACACGCTCCCAGATCGGCGTCGTCACGGCGACCGGCGAGGTCCACCGGCTAGACGTGGTCGACACGCCTGCTCTGCCGCTCGGCTCCTCCTCCCTCGCGGGAGGCGTGCCGCTGCGGGAGCTCATGCCACCCGGCACTGATCCTGTCGGCCTGATCTCGCTCGACGAGGACGCTGATCCGATCGTTCTCGTCACGGCCCAGGGCAAGATCAAGCGCGTCATCCCCTCACATCCGAAGAGTGAATCGTGGGCGATCGTTTCTCTCGCCGATGGGGACTCGGTCGTCGGTGTCGGTCATGCAGGTGATGACAATCAGCTCATCATCGTCACCTCGGATGCATACCTGCTCCGTTTCAACGCATCCCATGTGCGCCCGCAGGGCCGCACCGGGCAGGGCGTGGCCGGCATCAAACTCGCCGAGAACGCTGTCGTGCGTGCCCTCGGCGTGGTGGCGGAGGATCTGGTGGCGGAAGCACAGGTCGTCACCATCACGGGCTCCTTCGATGCTCTCCCAGGAACGGAGACAGGATCCGCGAAGGTGACCCCCCTCGATCGTTTCCCTGTCAAGGGCAGGGCTACGCTCGGTGTGAGATGCCATCGGTTCCTCCGCGGGGAGGACATGCTTGCCCACGCCTGGGTCGGTCTCGAACCGCGCGCGGTCGGAGCGGGCGGGCAGCCCATCGACCTGCCGGATACGAACGAGCGCAGGGATGCCTCGGGGACGCCCCTCACGCACATCGTCGGCGGGATCGGCTGATACGAGAGCGGGCTGCTCGCCATCGAGCGGTCCGCTGCCCCGTCCTCGGGTGGTACTCAGGCTTCGGGGTAGACCCGCTTCGTGTAGAGCGTCGTGTTGCGCACCGGCTCATAGCCGAAATGGGTGAACAGATCGAGCATGGAGGACTGCCCCTCGCTGTCGACACTGATGTCGAGGCCAGCGAACTCCATTCCGGCTTCTTGGTAGGCGTCCGCGGCTGCATTGAGCAGGCTCGTCGCCAAGTGCAGGCCCCGGTAGTCGGGCAGGACGACAAGCTCTTCCGTGTAGCCTTCGGACCAGCCGAATGCCGACCAGTCCTGCTCATACCGGTGGGACAGAAGGTAGGCGGCCAGCTTCGCACGATCAGACCGACCGTCGACGATGAGGAACGACCATTCGGGAACGAAGAACTGGCTGTCGAGGGCGTCGCTCAAACCGCTGAGCGTGTCACGATATGTCCTGCCCACTTCGGTGTCCTGGACGTCGCTCCACGGCACAAGCTTGAAGAAGGAGGGCAGCTCCACGTCAACCCGCGAGTCTGAGAGTGACCGCCGGAGTTGAACATATCCCCCGCCGGGAGTGAATCCCGCGCGCTGAAGCAGGTCGACGAGACTGTCCCGCCCCTCATCGACATGGATCTCCATCATCGCGTCGAGGCGGCCCTGCGCAAGGCGCTGAGATGCGTCGTTGAAGAAATCGATCAGCTGGCGGCCCAGGCCCGCCCCGCGGAAATCCGGATGCGTTCCGCCGGAACACCGCAGCGGCCCCCCATCGCGCGGTACACGGAGCACCCCATAGCCGGCCAGGACACCGTCGACGACCAGTCCCATCGACTCCGTGTCCATACCCGAGTCGAAATAGTCCTCGAGTTCGGATGGAAGCGTCCGAAAGGGTGCATGGTCGTGGCGTTCGATGACCTCGACGAGTGAGATCAGTTCGGGCAGCCGGTCGCGAGTGAGCTCTATCCGCATCACATCTCGATCGCGTAGACAATATCGGACGATCGTGGGAAGAAATCCCACCGCGACAGCCACGAACCCGACGCGCCGTTGAAACGCGTGTCGATCGATGTGCCCGTCACTCGGATGCCGTGCGCGTGGCAGTCGGTGAGGTGGCGGTCCATGAGAGCATCAGCAATGCCCTGATTGCGCCAGCCGCGCTCGATCGCCAGGAACTCGATCCACGATTCGAGGCCGCTCTCGCGTTCCTCGCGCCGGGCGAGGAGAAAGCCGACGACGATCTTCTCGCCGCGCGTGACCGCCACATAGGAGATCGTGGGATCGATCTCGTCACCGATCCTGGCAAAATCTTTGGACGGCATGAGTCGCCCGCCCAGGCTTAGGGACTGGGAACGGTTATAGACGGTCCGAATGTCTTCGCTGAGGGCCCGGTCGTAGGGAATGAGAGCGACATCGGCTGCGGAGAGCTTCGCCTCGATGACACCCTTCGACGTGTCTGCGACCTCCACGGTCCGAACAAGATAGTCGATCGTGCGGCTGGGGCTGAAGCCCGCAGCCGCCAGGAGCCGACGCCGCTCGGTGAGATGAGCGACGACGCGGGACTCGATCGAGACGGGCAGGTCGCGACCATCGTCGAAGATCAGCTGGCGGGCCCGACCGTCCTGCCAGTCGATAAGGGCTCGGCCGATACCGCGGCCGCGCCATGTCGGATCGATGAAGGCTTCCAGGTATGTGACCAGCTCAGAATCGACGCCCGCAAGCAGCGCAACACTCCCCACGGCACGTAGCTCCCCGTGGGAGTCGCGTCCTCCCAGCACCTCGTAACGGTGCTCCGTCGGTGCCAGGCCCAGCATCGGGGCGATCACTTCGGGCCGGCGCAGCTCTGAGCCGCGATCATGCGGGCGGCACCGTTCGTCGAGTGCGACGACGTCCGCGAAATCGTCCCCGGTCAGCAGGGCCCAGGACATGCCCAGGTGGGAGCCCGGGAAATCTAGCTGTTCTGGAACGCGTAGCCGCTCATTCAACGATCCGGCGCGCGCGGTGACGCGGTTCGATTCCATGGGCGCCAGTCTACCAGGGGAATCAGACATCGATTCGAGCCCGGTCGACCTCTTCTGAACCTTCAACAATAAACTCCTTGCGCGGGGCCACATCGTTGCCCATGAGCAGTTCGAAGACGGTCTCGGCCTGCCTGATAGCCTCCTCATCGGCCATCGATACTCGCCTGAGCGTGCGGAACTCCGGATCCATGGTCGTCTCGGCCAACTGGTCGGCATCCATCTCGCCCAGACCCTTATACCGCTGGATGGGCTCCTTGTATCGCCTGCCCTGCTTCTCGAGCTTCTTGAGAAGGGCAGACAGCTCCGCTTCCGAATACGTGTAGTGGACTTCATTCTTGGCTTTGCCGCGGCCGATGACATCGATGCGATGGAGTGGGGGGACGGCCGCATAGACGCGGCCGGCTTCGACGAGGGGGCGCATGTACCGGAAGAAGAGCGTCAGGAGCAGGGTGCGGATGTGGGCGCCGTCCACGTCAGCATCCGTCATGAGGATGACCTTGCCGTACCGCGCGGCATCGACGTCGAAGGTTCGTCCCGAGCCCGCACCGACCACCTGGATGATCGCCGCCACTTCCTGATTGCGGAGGATGTCGGCAGGCGAGGCCTTCTGAACGTTGAGAATCTTGCCTCGGATCGGAAGCAGCGCCTGGAACTCCGAGTTCCGTGCCAGCTTCGCGGTGCCCAGAGCCGAGTCGCCCTCGACGATGAAAAGCTCCGTGTTCTCCACGGCCTCCGACCGGCAGTCGGAGAGTTTCGCCGGCATCGTCGATGTTTCGAGAGCATTCTTGCGGCGCGATATCTCCTTGTGCATGCGGGCCGCGACCCGTGCCCTCATCTCCGCCACGATCTTCTCGAGCAGACGGTTCGTCTCGTCCCGCTGGGAACGCTTCGTCGAACTGAGAACCTCGAGCAGACCGTCGCCGATCACCTTGTTGACGATCCCGCGGACGGGCCCGGTACCGAGAATCTCCTTCGTCTGACCCTCGAACTGGGGCTCTGGGAGCGAGACGGTGACAACGGCGGTCAGTCCCGCCATGATGTCCTCCTTCTCGATCTTCGGATCCTTCGCCGTGATCTTCAGGCGGCGGGCGTTCGTCTCGATCAGCTTCCGCATCGCCCGGGACAGGCCCGCTTCGAAGCCCTGCACGTGAGTGCCGCCCACCGGTGTCGCGATGATGTTGACGAACGATTTCATCGTCGTCTCATATCCCTGGCCCCATGAGAGCGCCACGTCGACGCGGCATGTCCGCTCCGTCTCGATTGGGACGAGATGACCGGTGTCCTTGTCGAGGGTCTGGACTGTCTCGACGAACGTTCCCGAGCCCTCGATATGGAAGGTCTGCGTGATCGAAGCATCGGGAGCCAGGTCATCGACGAAATCGACGACACCGCCGTCGTAATGGAAGGTCTCCTCGAGCGTGTCGGACGTCCTCTCGTCGCGGATGACGATCGTCAGTCCGGGAACGAGGAACGCCGTCTGCTTGGCGCGGCCGAGGATCGCCTCGATCGACATCTCCGTCGTCGATGGGAAGATCTGCGGGTCCGGCCAGAACCGCACCCTCGTGCCCGTCTTCTTCTTCGCCACCTTGCCCGCAATCTCCAGTTCGGAGTCGGTGACGAACGGCGTGAACTCGCTCTCTGGGGACGGGGTGCGGCCGTCTGCGAAGCGGCCGGGCTCACCCCGGCGGAACGTCATCCGGTGCGTACGACCATCACGATCGACCTCGACGTCGAGGCGCTGAGAGAGCGCGTTGACGACGGAGGCGCCGACGCCGTGCAGTCCGCCCGAGGCGGCGTAGGAGCCGCCCCCGAACTTGCCGCCAGCATGGAGTTTCGTATAGACGACCTCAACGCCGGAGAGACCCACGCCGGGAACCTCATCGACGGGAATACCGCGGCCGTTATCGGCCACGGCGACAGAGCCGTCGGGCAGGAGGGTGACTCCGATCCTGTCGGCATGACCATCGAGCGCCTCGTCAACGGCGTTGTCGATAATTTCCCAGAGGCAGTGCATGAGGCCGCGAGAGTCCGTCGACCCGATGTACATGCCGGGTCGCTTGCGGACCGCCTCGAGGCCTTCGAGGACGGAGAGATGTCGAGCTGTATATTCAGGCACCGTTCGATAGTAGGCGAGAACTCGCCGCGACCCGCTCATCGGCCCGCCAATGTGAAAAAGTACGGACCGATCGAAAGATCGGCCCGTACGGTGGACGTGCTAGTGGAGCGAGTTAGCTCGCGCTCTCCTCGGACAGGAGGGACCTCTCATCGTGAATGTGCTTCGCGGTCGATGAAAGCTTGTCGAGATGCTGGTTCGCGTGGTGCCCGCAGAAAAGCAGGGAGCCTGACTCGAGCTCGACCCGGACGTATGCCCTGGCCCCGCATGCGTCGCAGCGATCGCTGGCGGTCAGCTGGACTGGATCAATGACTGTAGTACTCACATTCCCATACAACCACAGGTGCACCCGTTTTCTTCCCCATGTCCACGAGAGTTCGCTTGTGGCCCAACTTGTGCCTGGGCGATGGCCTAGGTTGGGGGTTACAAGTTGAGGATCGGCACCCGACAGGAGGAGACTGGGCGCGTGGACTATTCGGTGATTGACGTTGAGACGACAGGTCTGACGCCGTGGACCGAGCGCATCCTCGAGATCGCTATCCTCACGCTCACCCCCGATGGTGAGACAACCGGAACGTGGTCGACTCTCGTCAATCCGGGAAGGCCCGTCGGCGCGACGTTCATCCACGGCATCACCGACGACTCGGTTGCGGACGCGCCGACGTTCTCCGAAGCCCTTCCATCGCTCGTCGACCGCCTGGCAGGGACGATCATTGTCGGACACAACGTGTCCTTCGACCTGGAGTTCCTCAACGCCGAGTTCAAACGCTCCCTCTACCCCGTCGGCATTCCCCGATCCGCGGCGGTGTGCACCATGGACCAGTCGCGGATCTATCTCCCTCCGGGCAGGCACTCTCTGGCGGCCTGCGTCGACCGCGCCGGGATCACGATCTCGCCCACCCATCGCGCGATCGACGACGCGAGGTGCTCGGCCGCCCTCCTCGCCCACTACCTCCAGGCGGAGACAGCGGGCCGACGGTGCGCGGATGAGGCGAGGGACCGTGATGGTCGAGTGGTCTTGCCTGCCGAATGGAAACGCGCCGCAGGTGCGGCGCGTTCACTGGATTGGCTCGAGGTCGCTGACCTCTCCTCCCTCTAGTCGAGGTAGTCCCGCTAGTCGAGGTAGTCCCGCAAGACCTGGGAGCGGGAGGGGTGGCGAAGCTTCGACATGGTCTTCGATTCGATCTGGCGAATCCGCTCACGCGTCACGCCATATTTCTTGCCGATCTCGTCGAGTGTCTTCGGCTGACCATCGTTGATGCCGAAGCGCATCGTGATCACGCCTGCCTCGCGCTCCGAGAGGGTGTCGAGGACCTGGTGGATCTGCTCCTGGAGCAGGATGTGGGCGACGCGGTCAGTCGGGACGACCGCTTCGGAGTCTTCGATGAGATCGCCGAACTCGGAGTCTCCGTCTTCTCCGAGCGGAGTGTGCAGGGAGATCGGCTCACGGCCGTACTTCTGAACCTCGATAACCTTCTCCTCGGTCATGTCGAGTTCTTTCGCGAGCTGCTCGGTCGTCGGCTCATGGCCGAGATCCTGGAGCATCTGACGCTGGACGCGGGCGAGCTTGTTGATGACCTCGACCATATGGACGGGGATGCGGATGGTGCGTGCCTGGTCCGCCATCGCTCGTGTGATGGCCTGGCGAATCCACCACGTCGCGTAGGTCGAGAACTTGAAGCCCTTCGTGTAGTCGAACTTCTCGACAGCACGGACAAGACCCAGGTTCCCCTCCTGGATCAGGTCGAGGAACAGCATGCCGCGACCCGTGTAGCGCTTGGCGAGAGACACGACGAGACGAAGGTTCGCCTCGAGGAGATGGTTCTTGGCGAGCTGGCCGTCGCGGACCATCCATTTCAGCCTGCGCTCGTAGGCCTTGTCCTTGATCTTCTCAGGGACCTCGGTGAGGATATAGTTCGCGTACAGGCCTGTCTCGATGCGGCGAGCGAGCTCAACCTCTTCCTCAGCCGTGAGGAGAGCAACCTTGCCGATCTGCTTGAGATAGTCCTTGACCGGGTCCGCCGTGGCACCCGCAACATGGATACGCTGAGCCGGCTCATCCCCACTGTCGGAATCTTTCACCACGAACTGGCCCGGACGCTCCTCAGCGTGACGGAGGCTACGAGGCGTCGCGGCGTCGTCGTCCTTCGACTTGGCGTCGTCCTCGTCCTCATCGTCAGCATCGGCGACCTCGATATCGTCGTCGACGTCCTCATCATCGACGAGTTCGACCTCGACAACGTCCTCCACGACGATGTCGACATCCTCGATATCGGGGCTTGCGGCGGAATCGATCTCGTCGGAAGACGTCGGCTTGGCGATATCTTCCGCTGCCGGCTTCGCCTTCTTGGAGGTTGTCCGCTTCGCTGCGGGCTTTGCGGCCTTCGCCGCTGCGCCCGTCTTCTTCGTCGCTGCGGTCGCAGGCTTTTTCGCGGTCTTCCTGGTGGTACGGCGCGCTGAGGTGCCGACATCCTCCTTATCGTCGGTGGACGGGGTGGTTGCCGTTGTCGCTTCAGACACAGATTACCTTCCAAAGTAGAGGACGGTCTTCGACTATTAGAGGACCTGTCAATGAACAACGCCATTCATCGCAGTTTTGTTCCCATACCCGAAAACTCCGGGTATGGGAACAGTGACTTTCTGCGTCGACCCCTATGCCGTCACACGTAATCCTCGATCGGCGGGCACGAGCAGACGAGGTTCCGGTCACCGTACGGTCCATCGATTCGACGCACCGGGGGCCAGTACTTGCCCGCCGCCGCGGCGGCTGCCAGGCCCGGCTCCGCCAGGACATCGGAGCCGATCGACGGATAGACGGCCTGCTCTCTCGAATAGGGGTGAGTCCATTCACCGACGAGAGCGTGTGCGGCGGTGTGGGGAGCGTTGACAAGCGGATTGTCGTCCGCGGGCCAGTCCCCTTCCGCAACCCTGCGCGCCTCGTCATGGATGCCGATCAGCGCCTCGCAGAGACGGTCGATCTCCCCGCGGTCCTCCGACTCCGTCGGTTCGATCATGAGCGTCCCCGGAACGGGGAACGACATGGTGGGAGCGTGGAAGCCATAGTCGACGAGCCGCTTCGCCACGTCATCGACGGTGATACCCGTCTCGTCCCGCAGCGGACGCACGTCGATGATGCACTCGTGGCCGACCAGTCCTCCTGGGCCCCGATAGAGCACGGGCAGATACTTGTCGAGACGCGCCGCCACATAGTTCGCGGCCAGGATCGCGGACTGCGTCGCGACACGGAGGCCCTCCCCACCCATGAGAAGGAGGTACGCGTAGGAGATCGGGAGGATTCCCGCGGAACCATCCGGTGACTGCGACACGGCGCCGAAGCCGGGAGCATGGCGTGAAGCGGATCCCGTCACCGTGTTGTCGCTCAGCGGGTGGGAGGGCAGGAAGGGCACGAGATGTGCTCTGGCCGCGACCGGTCCCACTCCGGGACCGCCGCCCCCGTGAGGAATCGCGAAGGTCTTGTGCAGGTTGAGATGCGAGACATCTCCACCGAAGTCGCCAGGCCTGGCAACGCCGACGAGCGCGTTGAGATTCGCGCCGTCGATGTAGACCTGGCCGCCAGCCTCGTGGACTCGGGCACAGACATCGCCGACGGTATCCTCGTAGATGCCGTGGGTGGATGGATAGGTGATCATGATCGCGCCGAGCTGATCTCGATGGGCTGCGATCTTCGCATCCAAGTCATTGAGATCGATGGAGCCATCGGCCGCTGTTGCCACGACGACGACTGTGAAGCCTGCCAGCACGGCTGACGCGGCGTTCGTGCCGTGCGCGGAGGCCGGTATGAGACACACATGCCGGGCCGTGTCGCCACGGGAGAGATGATATCCGCGGATCGCGAGCAGACCGGCAAGCTCCCCCTGGGAGCCCGCGTTCGGCTGCAGGCTCACTCCGTCGTAGCCCGTCGCTGCGGACAGCCACGACTCGAGCTCGACAACGAGTTCCCGGTATCCGGCCCTGTCCTGCGCGGGGGCGAACGGATGGATCGATGCGAACCCGGGCCACGTGATTGCCGCCATCTCAATTGCCGAATTGAGCTTCATCGTGCACGAGCCGAGCGGAATCATTCCCCGATCCAGCGCATAGTCCTTGTCCGCGAGGGACTTCAGATACCTCATGAGAAGGGTCTCGGTGCGATAGCGGTGGAAGGTCGGGTGCGTGAGGAACTCGTCGCCGCGCGCCAGCGATGGTGGGAGGGCCGGCGCGATCTCGGAACCCGACACACTCGTATCGACGAGCGCGTCGACGATGTCGTCGATGATGGACTCGGTCGTCCTCTCGTCACACGACAGCCGCACCCGCTTATCGTCGACCCGCCACGCCGTGATGTTGCGCGACAGCAGCCCTGCCAGTGCACGATCCGCCCCACCCGGCACGGTCAGTTCCACCGTGTCGAAGAACGAGGTCGAGCTGAGGCTGATGCCGTGGGCGCTCAGCCTCGTCGCGAGTTCGACAGCATGGCGGTGGATCCGCTCAGCTATCCTCGTCAGGCCCTCGGGCCCGTGGTAGACGGCATAGGCCGCGGCCATGACGGCAAGGAGGACCTGTGCCGTGCAGATGTTCGACGTCGCCTTTTCGCGGCGAATGTGCTGTTCACGAGTCTGCAGGGCGAGACGGTAGGCAACAGCGCCGTCACGGTCTTTCGATACTCCGACGAGGCGCCCGGGCAGCTGGCGCTTGTGGATATCTTTGACGGCGAGATAACCGGCGTGGGGGCCACCCCCGGACATGGGAACGCCGAAGCGCTGAGTCGTTCCCGCAACGATATCGGCACCCCAGCTTCCAGGGCTGGCAAGCAGGGTCAGAGCGAGGAGATCGGCTGCGACGATGACGAGAGCACCCGCCTCGTGAGCGCGATCGACGAGCTCCGTCAGCTCTGACAGGTCGGGCACATGCCCGGAGGCACCAGGGTATTGGATGACGACTGCGGCGACGTCCGAGTCGATCGTGGCCGCGTCCAGATCCTCAAGCGTGATCTTCAGCGCGTCCGCACGCGTGTCGAGGACGGCACGAGTGGCGTCGAAGATGTCAGGGGACACGAGGACCGTCGAGCGCTTCTTCGTGACCCGGGTAGCAAGAAGCACCGCTTCCGCGACCGCTGTCGCCTCATCGAGCATCGACGCGTTGGCGATATCCATCCCGGTGAGATCGGAGACGACGGTTTGGAAGGTGACCAGTGCCTCGAGCCTGCCCTGGCTGATCTCCGGTTGGTAGGGCGTGTAGGCGGTGTACCAGGACGGGTTCTCGAGGATGTTGCGTCGGATCACGGACGGGGTGACGGTGTCGTAGTAGCCCTGACCGATCATGGACGTGCGGACAGTGTTGCGGCTTGCCAGCTCGGAGAGACGGTCGAGCACCTCCTGCTCTGATCGTCCCTGCGGCAGTCCCTCGACGGCGTGGCGGGACAGTCCCGCCGGGAGGGCAACATCGGTCAGTTCGTCGAGGCTGGCGACACCGACGGCCGCTAACATGTCTTCCCGGTCTGAACCCCACGTACCGACGTGGCGGGGAACGAAACTGGTCATTGCGTCTCCGCGGTCAGTGCCTCGTAGGCGGCACTGTCCATGAGGTTCGAGTCCGGTTCACTGACCTCGAGCTCGTAGAGCCAGCCATCGCCGTGAGGGTCATCGGTTGCCAGCTTCGGGTCGTCGATGACGGCGTCGTTGACGGCGACGACGGTCCCGGAAGCGGGGGCCACGAGGTCCGATACCGACTTGACGGATTCGATTTCGCCGCAGGCCTCTCCCGCCGTGACCTCGGATCCTACCTCGGGGAGTTCGACATAGACGGCCTCATCGAGGGCTGTCGCTGCGAACTGCGTGATTCCGACGCGGGCCGGCGCATCCTGGGTGAGCCATTCGTGGTCTGGGCTGTATTGACGGTCGTTGGGGTACACGGGTGCGCCTTTCCTAGTGTGTGCTGGAGTAGAAGGGAAGCTGGACGATCGTCATGGGCTGTTCCTTGCCGCGTACGTTCGCGGTGACGACCTGGCCGATCTCGAGCCCCGGGGTGAGGAGCGCGAGAGCAATCGGATAACCGAGGGTTGGGGACAGGATACCGGAGGTGATCGTACCGACATCGTTGCCGTCGATGCTTACTGTCGCGCCGGCCCGGGCGGCCCTCCGGCCCTCACCGGCCAGCCCGTAGAGAGCCGTCGCCGGCTCCCCGCGGCCACGCAGGGCAGCGGAACCCACGAAGTCGTGGTCGAGTTTGACGACCCTCCCCTGGCCCGCTTCCGCCGGTGTCAGGTCCTCGGTCAGTTCATGTCCATAGAGTGGCATGCCGGCCTCGAGACGGAGGGAATCTCTCGCCGCGAGACCACAGGGGATGACGCCGGATGTCTCCCCCGCCTCGGACAGGATCCTCCACAGGTCGACGGCGACGTTCGCATCCGACATGATCTCGTAGCCTCGTTCGCCCGTGTAACCGGTGCGGGCGATATGGACGGGAATGCCGCGAAGGGTGAAGAGCCCATGACGGTAGTAACCGAGCTCGACGAAAGCCGCTCGGTCAGCGTCGTCGATCACCGATGACACAATGTCGAGACTGGCCGGACCCTGGACGGCGATCAGGGCGCGGGCCGTCGTCTTGTCCTGGATCGCGACCTTCATCCCCTCCGAGCGGGCGGTCAGTTCGTCCCCGACGCGAAGGCGGTTCGCTCCGTTCGCGATGATGAGGAAGTCGATATCGTCGGTCCGATAGACGATGAGGTCGTCGATGATCCCGCCGTTCACGTTGACCATGAGGGAATACCTGGCCCTGCCGATCGGCATGGTCGAGGGTGTGCTGACGAGGGCATAGTCGAGGAGCCTGCCGGCGTCAGGGCCTTCGACGCGGATCTGCCCCATGTGGGACAGGTCGAACATTCCCGCCCGTTCTCGCACTGCCGCATGTTCGGCTCGGTCGGAGGCATATCTCAGCGGCATGCTCCATCCGGCGAAATCGGTCATCGTCGCGCCGAGGCCGGTGTGGATGTCATGGAGGGCTGTCACGTTGAGGCTCATGGCGCCATTATGACCGCTTTTCGTCCCCCATGTGGGCGGAACCGGGGAACGGCCTCCCGGGCCGCGCCCGATCCTCCTGTGCTGGGCGCACCGTTTCGCGCATCCACTGCGGGACGATGTCTCGCACGAGGGCAGTCCACACCAGCGACGCGAGCCGGCTGCGCTGTCCTGTCGATCGGGCCCGATAGCACAGGTGTGCCGCCAGCCGACGATATCCGCTCCACCAGGCGAGATAGGAGGCGCAGGCGAGAGCATGGACCGTGTCCGGCTGGCCGATACGCTCCGCCAGGAGTGATAGTGCGATGTCGATGCGCTCGGGGTTCGGCGCCTGAATCGGCGGCACGAACCGCTCCCCCGGCATGAGCCGGTCCGTGCCTGTCTCGCCAACCGCCCACACGATCACGGCATCGCGCACAGATCCAGCCTGGAGGGAGGCAGACGGGGGCGACACGATCGGCCGACCTGCCATGCGACCCTGGAGGGCCTCGATCCACGCCTCTCCAGCATCCACCGCCCGTGCGATGTCGAACTGTCGGGAGCGCCCGGGCGAACCGGCGAAAGCATCGATGAGACGATCAAGGTCATCGTTGTTCATCGTGTCTGTCTCCGGTTCGTCCAACCAGCCGTGGTCGCTGTAGATCCGGAACCGGACCCCGCCCCGGGCGACGACGGTGTCCCACGATCGTCCCGCTCGACGTAGAGCCTCCCCGAGCGAATCGAGCTGGCGCGCAGCATGACAGACCTCGGTGTCGCGGTGCGGCGGGAAGATGAGTGCGACCGCGGTGCGTGCCTGGCGGGGTTCTCCGATCATGTGGATCCAGGCGAGATCGTGGATCGTGATGTCATCGATTCCGGCCCCGTTGGAGTACAGAATGACGGTCTTCCCGTCGGGTGAATAGTTTGTCGCCTCCATCGCCGCGTGGGCCAGGGCTGAAAGGGGAATGATGCTGTGCTGTGTTGTATTCATGGCTCACGATCAAACACCGTGAGGGGACACCGTCTTCCGCGCGGAACGCTGCCTGTGGACGAGAGTCGGTAGGGGCAAAGCTGAGCATTGGCGATAGAGTTGTGGCCATGCATGAGTCCCTGGCCCAGCACATCTCCGCGCAGACGCTGGAAGCGCTTGAATCTCCGCCCTTCCCCGACGCCGATCGCACCCTCGTCGAGTCTTTCATCGCACCGACCCGCAGCCTTCTGTCCGGGGGCAAACGGATCCGAGGCCTGCTCTCGGTCGCAGGTGCGATGTGCGCGCGCGGGAGTCAGCCGACCGGAGACGATGTTGAGGTTGCTGTCGCCATCGAGCTGTTCCAGGGTGCGGCGCTCGTGCACGACGACATCATGGACGACTCTCCGACACGACGCGGGCAGCCCGCCGTCCATGTCGCATTCGCCCACGACTTCGACCGGTCCTCGCTTGTCGGCGACTCTGCCGACTACGGGCGCGATGCAGGGATCTGCTCGGGAGACTTCCTTCTCGCACTCGCCGGCTCTCACATGGTCATGCACGGCTCCGCACCGTCGGCCCGCCGCTTCAACACCATGTGCGCCGAGGTCGCCTTCGGTCAGTTCCTCGACATCCGCGCCGAGAACATTGACCTGATGGCACTCCTCGAGAGCACTGACCCGAGGTCGGCTCTGCTCCGCGCACGTGACGACGCCTTCGCTGTGCTGCGGCACAAGTCGGCCCGCTACTCGGTGCGCGATCCGCTTCTCATCGGAGCCGAGTCAGCCGGTGCGGACGAGGACCTGCTCGCGCTTTTGACCAGCATCGGTGCGCCCCTCGGCGAGGCGTTCCAGTTGCGGGACGACGCTCTGGGCCTCGCCGGCGATCCGGCGGCGACGGGGAAGCCAACCGGAGGGGATCTACGCGAGGGCAAGAGGACCGTTCTCATCCTGACGGCCCTGGCCCGGCTCGCGGGCACTCCTGAGGCGCACATGATCGCCCAGTCGCTCGGCACGGACGTATCGGATGCGCAGGCGCGGACCATCACCGATCTCGTCATCGAGAGCGGGGCGTGGGCCGAGCACGAGGACCTCATTGACGAACGCGAGTCTCGTGCCCGTCAGTCATGGGAGAAGCTGCCGGAGGGCCCGGGGAAGGACATGCTCGACAGCCTCATGTCGGCACTGACGAACCGCCAGTTCTAGGCCTCCGGCCCTCCGGGACCCGCTAAAACGCGAGACTCGCGATGATGCGACGGACCGCGCGGTGCTTGCCGGAGCGCAGTGCGGCGATCGGCGCCTCCCCCAGTTCGGGGTTCTCGCGGTGGAGCCATTCCTCGGCCTCGCTATCGCTGAACCCTGAATCTTCGAGAAGGATGAGGGTTCCTCGGAGGCTGCCGAGAACCTCGTAGCGGCCATCGACCTCGATGAGCTGGTCGCTCGAGACTGTCAGGGGGCCTGTTCGACGTGTCGCGAGAAGCCTCCGGTCGGAGATCAGAGCGCGAACGTCACGGAGTCGAATGCCGAGGGCTTCCGCTGCTTCGGGAATGGACAGGTGGTCTGGGAGAGGTGAATTCACACAAGGATATTAAGACCAATTATGGGATTCGGTTGGCGACACGCCGCCGCACGCGATAGTGTCACATCTGAAACAACTGTCACAGTCGTATCACGGTGCGCAACGTAAACATTACGCACACGGATCACATGGAGTTTACTCGGAGGATCAATGTCGTATTCGCGGCGCTCACTCGGTGCTACCGTCGCTGCCACCGCAGCGCTTGGCGCCTTTGCTCCCATCCCAGCAACAGCCGCGGACCTGCCCGCGGATAATCCGGCCCTTCGACTTCCTGCCGCGACGTATCAGGTCACCCACGGCGATTCCGTCTGGGAGATCGCCAAGAGATTCGGCGTGTCGATGAACTCGATCATCGACGCCAACAAGCTCGGCAGCAACGCCGTCATCTACCCCGGCCAGCGTCTCAACATCCCCACGACGTCGTCAGCCACCACTGCCCCGCAGTCTGTGCAGACGCAGTCCGCGCAGACGTACACAGTCACGAGGGGCGACACCCTTTCCGGCATCGCCCTCAGACACGGCACCTCCGTGGCGGCGATCAAGTCAGCATCGGGACTCTCATCCGACCTCATCTTCCCAGGACAGAAACTGACCCTCTCGGGCTCAGCTGCGGCAAAGCCGTCCTCGACGACAACCGGCTCGACCACATCGTCGACCGCGACGTCGTCCTCGACCTACACGGTCAAGAGCGGCGATACGCTCTCCGGGATCGCGGCCAAGCATGGCACGACCGTATCGGCGATCGTCTCGGCCTCGGGCCTGAAGAACGCCAACATCATCTACCCCGGTCAGGTACTGAAGCTCTCCGGCTCCACGTCGGCAGCGAAGCCCTCGACGGGCACATCGTCAGCAGGCACCTCATCAACGGCGAAACCCTCGACGAGCACTTCGGCTTCGAAGAAGCACACGGTGGTGCGCGGGGACACGCTGTCCGGCATCGCCTCGAAGTACGGCACATCCGTCACGGCAATCATGCAGGCCTCGGGCCTGTCATCGACGGTCATCTACCCCGGCCAGGTGCTGACGGTGTCGGGCACGGCCTCGACGGGTTCGACATCCGGCTCGACGTCGAGCAGCCAGAATCTCGTCCCCAACACCTTCCTTCACTACACATACCCGGATGCGACGGTTCGGTCAGCCAACGAGAACAAGGCATACCTCAACTCGATCTCGGTCCCATCGCGTGCAGAGACCCAGGCGATGGTGCGCGAGATTGCGCTCCAGTACGGCGTCGATCCCGCACTCGCTCAGGCACACGCGTTCCGCGAGTCCGGCTTCGACGCGAGGGCCGTGTCACCGGCAAATGCTATCGGCACCATGCAGGTCATCCCCACCTCCGGAGAGTGGGCATCCGATCTCATCGGCCGCGATCTCAATCTTCTCAACCCCCGCGACAACATCATCGCCGGCGTCGTCATCATCAGACAGCTGCAGCGATCGACGAGCACGATCGATGAGGGCATCGCCTCCTACTATCAGGGCCTTGGATCCGTGCGCCGCTACGGCATGTTCTCCGACACGGTCACCTACGTCCAGCGAGTCAAGGCGTCGATGGCTCAGTTCCGCTGAGTCGTGACTCTTCTCCCCTGCTCCGCTTCCACGCGGGGCAGGGGACAGTCATCTAAGCTGAGGACGTGAATTCTGTTCCTGATCCGATGCTCGGCACGCTGATCGACGGCCGATACTTGATCCGTGCGCGTCTTGCGCGCGGGGGCATGGCAACCGTCTATAAGGGCACGGATCAGCGTCTCGACCGCGACGTCGCCGTCAAGATCATCCACCCTCATCTCGCCGACCAGGACGAGTTCGTGCGGCGCTTCCATCGTGAAGCCCTTGCCGCCGCGAAGCTCTCTCATCCGAACGTCGTATCCGTCTATGACGAGGGAACCTTCGAGACGGAGAACTCCCCGACGACCGCGTACCTCGTCATGGAATACATTGCCGGGCCGGATCTGCGCACCGAACTCGGTCGGCGCGGCTCGCTTCCCCTCGGCACCGCGCTCGAGATCGTCGCCCAAGTCCTTTCCGCCCTGGGCACCGCCCACCGCGCGGGCCTCATCCACCGAGACGTCAAACCGGAAAACGTCATGATGGTGGGAGGGGACAATCCCGCCGCCAAGGTGACGGATTTCGGCCTGTCGCGCGCGGTCGCGGCAGCACGCTCAACATCGGCGGGGACCGTTCTCGGCACCGTCGCCTATCTCGCACCCGAGGTCCTCGAGAAGGAGGCGACCTCGCGCTCGGATATCTACGCCGCCGGCATCATGCTGTATGAGCTGATCGCCGGGGATGTCCCCTTCACTGCCGATACGCCGATCGCCGTTGCCTATAAGCACGTCAACGACCCCATGCCGAGACTGTCGACGATCGCCCCGTGGGTCCCCTCCTCTGTCGATTCCCTTATCGGAATCCTCACGGCGAAAGATCCGGAGCATCGCCCCGCAGACGGTATCGAGGCGCGCGATCGGGTGCAGACAGTGCTCAAGGATCTCGACGCTATCGTCGCCAAACGCAGGATTGCTGTCACTCCAACCGCATTCGATCCGGCCGAGAAGCGTCCCGACGATGGTATGACGACCCGGGCGTTCACTCCCTCCCATCGGACCGCGCGCCTCACGGCCCCGCCGGAGCGGCGCCTGTCGAGCAAGGGCCACGAACTGGCCAGACTGCGCTCCGGCTCGAACAAGAATCCGTCCTCAACGGCATCGAAGGTATGGCGGTTGCTCATCACCATCATCCTTGTCGCAGCCACAGCCGCAGGAGCGTTCTGGTATTTCACGGCTGGCCCGGGAATGCGGATAGCGTTGCCCGACGTGACGGGCCGTGACGCGGAAGCCGCCGTCTCGATCATCGACAGTGTGGGTCTCAGTCCCGATGTACGCTACGAATATTCCGACGATGTGCCCGAAGGCCGCGTCATCTCGACGGATCCGTCGGTGCCAGCCGATCTGTCCCGAGACGAGACCGTGGTCTTGACAGTCTCCCAGGGCATCGAGCAGGTCATCGTACCCGCCGTTGTCGGTCTTCCTCAGGAAACGGCCGAGTATCAATTGCGGGAGGCACGGCTTGAGCCCGAGATCGCCGAAGCCTACTCGGACGTCGTCCCCCCGGGCAGCGTCATCAGCCAGTCGGTTGCCCCCAATACGGAGACCGATCATTCGACGGTCGTCGTCGTGACGGTCTCACTCGGGAGGGAACCCGTCCAGGTCATCGATGTTCGGGGATTGGCATTCTCCGAGGCGGAAGAGCTCCTGCGGGACGCAGGTGTGACCGTCGAACGCGATGACGCCTATTCGGATACCGTCCCAGAGGGGGACATCGTCAGCCAGTCGGCCTCCGGAACCCTCTATCGGGGCGATACTGTCACGCTCACCGTCTCGCTCGGACCCGAACTCATCGAGGTCCCCGACGTCTTCGGATGGCAGCGCGACGAGGCCACGAGAGTGCTCGACGATGCTGGGTTCGTCGTCGAGATCGAGACATTCCTCGGCGGGGTGTTCGGCACTGTTCGAGACCAGTCGGTACCGGCAGGCGAGCTCGCTCCGAAAGGCACCGTCATTGTCCTCACCGTGCTGTGATTGCCGCGCCACCGTGAGGATCAGACAGCGGTCGTGGCGTCAAGGCACGAAAAAGGCTGCTGGACAGGTCGATGACCCGGCCCGGCAGCCCCAATCGTTGTCAGCTGTTCTCTCGCAGCATCTGCGAGACGAGGAACGCCAACTCGAGCGATTGGCCGTGATTCAGGCGAGGATCCACGAGAGTCTCGTATCGCTGAGACAGGATCTCTTCCGAGAGTTCCTCCGATCCACCGAGAACCTCCGTCACGGAATCGCCTGTCAGTTCGATGTGCACACCGCCCGGTACAGTTCCCAGCGACGTGTGGACTTCGAAGAATCCCTGCACCTCATCGACCACGTCCTCCATCCGACGGGTCTTGTAGCCGTTTGATGCGGTGATGGTATTCCCGTGCATCGGATCCGTCATCCACGTCACCGGACGGCCGTCCCTCGTGACGCCCTCGACGAGAGCGGGCAGGATGTCCCGGATCTTCGTCGCACCCATGCGAGTGATGAAGGTGATACGGCCCTCCTCGCCCTCAGGGTTGAGCTTGTCCATGAGCCGGACCGCGTCATCGACCGAGGTTGTCGGTCCGAGTTTCACGCCGATGGGGTTGCGCACGCGAGACAGCAGATCGACGTGTGCACCGTCCCAGTCACGGGTACGCTCCCCAATCCACAGGAAGTGAGCCGACGTGTTGTACGGGTGTGCGGTGCGCTGGTCGATGCGAGTCATCGCATTCTCGTATTCGAGGAGGAGTGCCTCGTGGGAGGAATACATGTCCACCGTGCGCAGTGCGGGCGAATCGATTCCTGCCGCCTTCATGAACCGCAGGGCCCAGTCGATATCGGCCGCGATCTTCTCGTACTTCTTGTAGGCCGGGTTCTCCGTGAATCCCTTGTTCCACTCGTGGACCTTGGACATGTCGGCGAATCCGCCGCCCGTGAACGCACGGATGAGGTTGAGCGTCGTCGCGGAGCGATGATAGGCCTCGATCATGCGCTGCGGATCCGGGATCCGCTCTTCCGGCGTGAAGTCGTGGCCGTTCACAGCGTCGCCCATGTACGACGGCAGCTCGATCCCGTCGCGCTCCTCGAGCGGATTCGAGCGCGGCTTCGCATACTGACCCGCCATGCGGCCGATCTTGATGACGGGCAAAGCGGCGCCGTAGGTCAAGACGATCGCCATCTGGAGAATCGTCTGGATCTTGGCACGGATGCGAGCGGCGGATACGGAGTCCGCGAACGTCTCCGCACAGTCCCCGCCCTGGAGGATAAAAGCTTCACCCCGTCCAGCCTTCGCGATTTCAGTCTTGAGAGTGTCGGCCTCTCCGGCGAAGACCAGAGGCGGCATCGAGCGCAGATACTCCCCGACTCGACGCACCTCTTCGGTATCAGGCCAGGCAGGCTGATGCTTCGACGGCAGTTCGCGCCACTTCTCGAGAGCGCGGTACATATCATTTTCAGGTTGCGAGTCCACGGGTCGATCCTAATCGTCAAAGACCACGTGGCGGATCCTGTCCGCCACGTGGTCACTCACACTGTCTACTAGTCGGCCTTGAGGGGCTGACCGATGGTGTCCATGACGTCCTCGAACCACGGGACGAACATGTTGAAGGCCTTGCCGCCGGCGATCCGGGAGAAGGCGATGGACTTGAGCTTGTTGCCGTCCTCTTCGTCGTGGCCGATGACGCCGGCCTCTCCGCGAAGAGCGGACTCGACCGCGTAGTCGACCATGCCCTTGATGAGACGGATGTCGGCTGCCCGGGCACGGGACGCACGGGAGTAGTAGCCGGACTTCTGGACCATGACCTTCTCGGCACCGAGACGCTCGGCGAACTTGTCGGCAAACCACTGGCCGGGGTTGATCTTGTCCAGCTTGACGTGGCCGAAGGGATCGCGCGGCACCTCCTCGCCGGCGTTCTCGAGCTCTTCGACGATCTCGTCGATGCCGGCGCCCTCGGAGAGGAAGATGTTGACGTTGCCGTATTCGTCCATGATGCCGCGAAGACGCTCAGCCTCTGTCTCGAGGTTGATATCCATCTCCGGCAGGTAGACGGCGTGGATGTCCCAGCGTTCCTTCATGAGGCCTGCCGACGGAACCCATTCCTGCTTCTCGACCCACGCGCGGTAGTCAGCGGCCGCACGTGCCGTCAGGTAGCCGCAGTGGCGTCCCATGACCTCGTGGATGATCAGCATCCGTGGGGAGGAACGGTGCTCGCCGATCACGTTGATCGCGAACTCCGCGGACTCTTCGGCCGCAGTCAGCGCGCCGAGAGACTGCGCGATCGGAATGATGTCGTTGTCGATCGTCTTGGGCAGCCCGACAACGGTCAGCTCGTACTGGTGCTCGTGGAGGTAGGCTGCGAGATCCGCCGCGGTCGTATTCGTATCGTCGCCCCCGATCGTGTGGAGCACGTCGACGCCGTCCTGACGGAGACGCTCGGCGGCAACCTCGAGAGGATTCTCGCCCTCCTTGACGAGGCCGCGCTTGACGAGGTCATCGACGTTCGTCAGCTTCACACGGGAGTTACCGATGGGTGAACCGCCGAAATCGTGCAGGCGGCCAGCGTTCTTGCGGGCCTCCTCATCGAAAACGATCTTGTTACCGGTCAGCAGGCCGTGATAGCCGTACTGGTATCCGATGATCTCAATTTCGGGGTCGAGTTCTGTGTAACGCTCGATGAGACCGCCGACGGCGGATGACAGACAGGGTGCGAAACCACCCGCGGTCAAGAGAGCAACACGGTTGAGGGCCATGAGTAACCTTCCATTCTGGACAATACGAAATCCATTCTATCTGTCATACCATCGGAAACATGGTTCCTCTGGGCAAGAACGAAAACGGCGACGAGACCGACTGGGAGAAGTATGCGGCCGAGCTGTCGGAAGCACGCGGCGGAGAAGACTGGCCGATCTCCCTCGAACCGCGCGAATCCGAGGCCTATCGCCCGCGGGCATGGGCGCCGGAACCAGCCGACGACGAGCTCCCCGAGTCCGCTGACGACGTGTTGGACGCCACGTACGAGGCCCAGGGAAAAAGCCAGCGCACCACCCTCGAGAACGTTCTCCTCGCAGTCGCGGGGCTCGGCCTGCTCCTCATCGTGCTTTCCGAGATTTCCGTCCTCACTCTGTCACCCACCCTGTTTATCGTTGTCGTCATCGCTTCTGCGGGAGCGGCTGTCGCGTGGATCGTATCGTTCGCGACTGGGCACGAGGACGACGATGGGATGCGGGTGTAGTGGCTGGACGACTGATCCTGGAGGACGCGAGGAGAGCACCGGACGGGATCGACGTTCAGATGTCGTTCGACGATCTGGGGACGAACCTGCGTGACGTCACGTTTGTCGTCGTCGACCTCGAGACGACAGGCGGGCGACCGGGAGCTGAAGAGATCACCGAGATCGGGGCGGTGAAGTCCGTCGGCGGGACCATCGTCGGCGAGTTCGCCACACTCGTCAACCCCAACCAGCCGATACCGCCCTACATCACCGTCCTTACAGGCATCACCACCGCCATGGTGATGGCGGCCCCGAGGATCTCTCGTGTCCTCCCCGCATTCTTCGAGTTCGTCGGCAATTCTCCAGACACGGTGCTCGTGGCCCACAATGCTCGGTTCGACATCGGACATCTCAAAGCGGCCGCGGCAGCGCTTGATCTTCCCTTCCCGAGAGTCATGTCGCTCGACACGGTCCAGCTCGCCCGCCGCACGATCTCCAAGGACGAGACACCGAACTATAAGCTCGGAACCCTCTCCCGAGTCATCGGAACGGAGGTCACTCCGACACACCGCGCACTTGACGATGCGAAGGCAACCGAGGAGCTGCTGCAGTTCATCCTCGGGCGCCTCGGTCCCCTCGGGGTCAGTCACCTCGAGGATCTCAAGACGATCACGGATGCTGTGCCCTACCGGAGGCGGAAGAAGGCACACCTGGCAGATGGTCTGCCGAGAACGCCCGGGGTCTATCGCTTCATCGGGCCGAGCGGCGAGGTGCTCTACGTGGGAACCTCCGTCAATGTCTACAAGCGTGTGCGGCAATACTTCACCGCAGCGGAGAAGCGTACTCGTATCGGCGAGATGGTGGATCTATCGGTCCGGGTAGATGCCACGTCGACGGCGACGAAGCTCGAAGCGCAAGTCCTCGAACTGCGCGACATCCAGACCTTTGACCCGCCCTACAACAGGCGCTCGAAGCGTCCCGATAAGCGCCCGTGGCTCATCCTCACGAAAGAGCCCCATCCGCGCCTCTCAATCGTGCGATCAGTCGCCGCGGACGACTTGCCGAACGCACTGGGACCTTTCACGACGTGGAAGAGTGCGAAGAAAGCGAAAGACCTCCTCGAACGAGTCACTCATGTGAGGACGTGCACGCCACGGCTCCCCCTCCTGCCGCCACCATCCGCTCGAGCATGCTCCCTGCTCGAGATGGGACGATGCTCCGCACCCTGTGTCACCGGGGAACCGCAGGAGGCTCTCGATCGGGCTGGACGCGTCCTGTCCGGCCTCGTCGATGACGCCGTCTCGCACACGATGGCAAACCTCCGCCTCATGGCTGAGCGTGAAGAATTCGAGCGTGCCGCTGACGAGCGCGATCGTCTTGCGGCGCTCGTGACGACGGCGGGACGGAAGGAACAGCTCACGCTCCTGTCGACCAATGCGGAGCTCCGTGCGGCACGCCCAGTCGACCACGGCTGGGAGATCATCGTCGTCCGCTGGGGCCGTCTCGTCGGATCGGCTGTCGCACCGACCATTGCCGACGTCTTGTCAACCGCCAACACTCTCGCCGCATCGTCACCGGCCGTCGATCAGCCGGTTCTGGCATGCGGCGCGGCCCCCATCGAGGAGATGGAGATCCTCTACGACTGGATCTGCTCCTCGGGCACGCGCCTCCTCACGTCCCCTCCCGAGCCTTTCGCCGTATCCCGCCGATCCCCTCAACGCTTCTCTATCGACGTCGAGCGCTGAGGATCCCGCGAGAACGGCCACAGCGTAGGATTGGCATATAAGGAAAGGACGTCTCATGCTGACAGCAATTGTGCTTATCGACGCCGATAGCAGCCGCATTCCCGAGGTGGCGGAAGAGATCACCCAGATCGACGGGATCTCCGAGGTCTATTCGACGACTGGCGATCGGGACCTCATCGCCATCGTCCGCGTCTCCGATCACGACAAGCTTGCCGATGTCATCGCCGACAAGATGGGCAAGGTCGAGGGTGTGATCGACACGACAACCTACATTGCGTTCCGTGCGTACTCGAAGCACGACCTCGAGGCGGCCTTCCACATCGGCCTCGACTGAGTGGTGGGTGGGGGCCGATCACCAGCCCCCACCCACCACAGCGCAATCGCCTTCTTCTACGCTCGGGAAAGAGCAACCCAGCGCGCAAGGAGGTCTGCCGCACGTCCGGAGTCGATCGTGTCGGCTGCGATGCCGATGCCGGCGCGCAGACGCTCGACAAGGGTTCCCGATGACGGGTCGACTCCTGTGAGGCTGCCATCTGCCACGAGGGCGGCCGCCGTGTTGAGGAGCACAGCTTCGCGTGCAGCGCCGGCGCGACCATTGAGGACATCGCGGGCCACGCGGGCGTTGTAGACGGCATCCGCTCCGCGCAGATCATCGACCGTGGCGCGAGCCAAACCGAGGTCGCTTACAGCATCGATCTCGCAGTACGTGACGGCACGGTGACGCACCTCCCACACGTGGTTCAGCGTGACCGCACTCAGCTCATCCATGCCGTTCTCGCCCCGGAACACAAGCGCACTGTGTCCGCGCTCCGCGAGGACGCCTGCCACGAGCGGGGCATGGTGGGCGCTGGACACGCCGATCGCCCCGGCGCGTGGGCGCGCTGGGTTCGTCAACGGCCCGAGTACGTTGAATGCGGTGCCTACGGCCAGCTCGCGTCGCGCGACAGCCGCGTGCCGCATCGACGGATGGAAGAGATTGGCGAAGAGGAAGGTGATACCGAGCTCGTGGAAGTTCTCGAGCACTCGTGACGTCGGAAGGTTGAGATCCACGCCCAGCTCTTCAAGGCAGTCGGCGGAGCCAGAGGCCGAGGACGAGGCTCGGTTGCCGTGCTTGACCACCTTGACTCCGGACGCCGCGATGACGAGGGATGACATTGTCGAAATGTTCACCGTCTTGAGACGATCCCCGCCGGTGCCGACGATGTCGACCGTGTCTCCCTCGATGTCAATCGGTGTGGCGTGAGAGAGCATGGCGTCTGCGAGACCGCGCAGCTCGTCGACTGTCTCGCCCTTCGTCGCAAGAGCGGTGAGGAAGCCCGCGAGAACGACCGGGGAGGTTGCCCCGGACATCACCTCGTCCATCGCCCACGCTGTGTCGGCACGGTCGAGGTCTTCGCGCGCGATGAGACGCGCCGTGAGATCAGACCAGGTCCGGCCGCTCATTTCGCCCCGAGAAGCTTCGTCACCTTTTGCTGAATGTCTCGTGGGTTGATGGGGAAGGTCGTCATCTCTTCGGCCAGCGACCAGCGGCCCAGCCACTCGTCCTGAGGGCGTGCGATGAGGAGCAGAACGGGCGGGCATCCCTCGACCTCGTCCTTGACCTGCTTCGCGAGTCCCATGCCGCCGACTTTGGCCGCCTCCCCGTCGAAGATCAGAAGGTCGAAGTTCTCCTGCTCAAGGAGATCGGTGACTCCGAACTCGGTTGCGGCCTCGAACCACTCGATCGTGGGGGCACCCTTCCCGGGGCGCCGGCCGACGGCCGTCCGCACCTCGGCGCGCGTAGCCCTGTCATCGCTGTAGATCATGATCTTCGCGGTGTCCTTGACCTGCGCGACAGCGGCGTCTTGGGATCGTACGAGATCCGACATTCTGTCCTCCATCCGGAACTGGGTATATACGGGTGTTATCCTATCCTGAAGATCAGCCCACGTGGCGATTCGCCCACCGCAGACGGCGGCGGTGTTCCTGGTGGATGTGCGGCGCGTACAGGCGGGGGCGACGTCCACGATGCGACACGTAGGTCCCAGATCACAGCGCGACAATCCTCTATTAATGGGACATTTCACCCCGACGTAGGACTTTCAGCCTACGAAATGCAGAACTCCAGGGTTTTTTAAGACATAATGTCCAATGTGAGTACAGCAACTTCGGCTGCCCATCGTGCGCCACAGATTACGCGTCCCAATACCCTCTCGGTGGGTATCATCGTTTGGCTGTCCAGCGAGCTTATGTTCTTCGCTGGTCTCTTCGCCATGTATTTCACGCACCGGTCCGTCGCTGGACAGGCCGCGTGGAGCGAAGCAGCGGAGGTTCTCAACGTGCCTTTCGCAGCCGTCAACACGACGATCCTCATGATCTCTTCCATCACCTGCCAGCTCGGCGTGTGGAAGGCTGAGAAGCTGATCCCCCGCCGCGAGGGAAGCATCCTCGATGTTCGCCGCTGGGGCATGACCGAGTGGTACATGCTGAGCTTCTTCCTGGGCGCCATCTTCATCTGCCTGCAGATCTTCGAGTACGCGGAGCTCGTCTCCCACGGCGTCACGATCAGCTCGGGCAGCTACGGCTCCGTCTTCTACATCACGACAGGCTTCCACGCGATTCACGTGGCCGGCGGCCTCGTCGCATTCCTCCTGATCGTCGGCCGCACGATGCTGACGAAGAAGTTCAGCCACCGCGAAGCCTCCACGGCTGTCGTCACGTCCTACTACTGGCATTTCGTCGACGTCATCTGGATCGCCCTGTTCTTCATTATCTACGTGCTCAAATGATGATTCTTCTACCCCGTATCTCTTCCATCACCGATAAAGCGAGGACAGTATCGTGATCACCGCACAAGCACGACGAAGCCGGTATGCACCGCTCGTCCTCCTGCTGCTGGCTCTTCTCTGCACGGCAGGAATCTATTCCGTCGTAGCCACCGACAGTGCGACCGCGACGTCTGGCAGCTCGTCCGCGAACGTCCAGGAAGGCGAAGCCCTGTTCGAGGCGAATTGCGCCTCCTGTCACGGCCCAGACGCCGCAGGAACCGACATCGCACCCTCACTCACAGGTGTCGGTGCCGCTTCCGTACATTTCCAGATGATCACAGGCCGCATGCCCATGGCGAACAACTCCCCCCAGGCCGAGGCGAAAGAGCCCCAGTTCTCGGAGGAGCAGATCGAGGATGTCGCGGCCTATGTCGCCTCCCTCGGACCCGGCCCCGCCATCCCGTCAGCGGACATGGTCGATCCTGCGCTCGGCGATCCCGCGTCGGGTATGGAGCTGTTCCGCACGAACTGCTCGATGTGCCACAACGCCGTCGGCGCCGGCGGAGCCCTCTCGGAAGGCAAGGTCGCTCCCTCTCTCATGGACTCGACCCCTGTCGAGATCTATGAGGCCATGGTGACCGGCCCGCAATCGATGCCGGTGTTCAACGATGCGAACATCACCCCGCAGGGCAAGCGCGACATCATCGCCTATATCGACTATCAGCAGAACGCGGAGTCCGTGGGCGGCAACAATCTGGGCTCGATCGGCCCGGTCGTTGAAGGCCTCTGGATTTGGATCATCGGCATCGGCGGGCTGTGCCTCGTCGCTGTATGGATTGGAGCGAAGAAGTCTTGAGCAAGGACATCCAGCCAGCATCAACGCTGAGCAACATTCCTGAGGAACGGTTCGAGAACCCGGGCCTACCTCCGCACGTCGCGCGGAAGAACGAATCGCGTCCCGGGCTGCAGAAGCTCGACTCCGCGATCGTGACTGCAGTATTCTCACTGTCCGCGCTTGCCTCTCTCACGGCTGTCGTGCTCTATTTCGTCCTCCCCGATTACACGACCCTTGCCAACATTCGGCTCGGAAACCTCGTTCTCGGACTGGGACTCGCCATCGGCTTCGGCGGTATCGGCTTCGCTGCGATCTACTGGGCGAAGGCACTCATGAACGATGAGGAGCAGGTCGAGGAGCGTCACACGTCCCGCACATCCCCCGAGGATCAGGCAGAGGCGATGGAGATTCTCCGCCAGGGCGTTGCCGACTCCGGCATCGCACGCCGCCCCTTCATCACCGCCGCACTCGGCGGAGCGCTCGCGCTCGTCCCACTCCCCTTCATCGTCCCGCTGATCGCCAACCTTGGCCAGGAGGACGGCTGGAATATCGGCAAGCTCAAGCACACGATGTGGGCGAAGGGCACGCGGCTCATGACCGACGGGCCGCACGACATGTCGCGTCCGATCAAGATGGAGGACGTCACCATCGGCTCCGTCTTCCACGTGATCCCCGAGGGTCTCAACGACCTCTCGCATGCTGAGGGATATGCGGAGGAGAAGGCGAAGGCCGTTGTCCTCCTCATTCGTCTGGACGAGAAGGACCTCAAGCAGCCGGAGAACTCTCTCGACGGGATCGTCGCGTTCTCCAAGATCTGCACCCACGTGGGCTGCCCTGTCGCTCTGTACGAGCAGCAGACGCATCACCTGCTGTGCCCCTGCCACCAGTCCACGTTCGACGTGGCGGATGGTGCGAAGGTTGTCTTCGGCCCGGCCAAGCGCCCCCTGCCGCAGCTACCGATCACCGTCGACGACGAGGGCTACATCATTGCGGAAGGCGACTTCCCTGAGCCTGTCGGCCCGAGCTACTGGGAGCGTAAGAAGTGACGACACCAAAGTATTCGCAGCAGCCGAAGCAGGCTGGCGGCCCCTACAACTACATCGACGAACGCGTCGGCGTGTCTGGCGTGATCAAGGGATTTGCTCGCAAGATCTTCCCCGACCACTGGTCGTTCCTGCTGGGCGAAATCGCTCTCTACTCGTTCATCACCCTCATCCTCACCGGTATCTTCCTGGCGATGTTCTTCGTTCCCTCCATGGGCACGGTGACATATCCGATGGATGCGCTGCCGGTGACAGAGCAGGGCAATCACATGTCCGAGGCATACGCCTCAACCCTGAAGATCTCCTTCGAGGTCAAGGGCGGCCTTCTCATGCGGCAGATGCACCACTGGGCTGCGCTGCTGTTCATGGCATCGATCGTTGCCCACATGCTGCGCGTGTTCTTCACGGGTGCGTTCAGGAAGCCTCGCGAACTCAACTGGCTGGTGGGCTTCACGCTCCTCATCCTGGGTCTCCTGGCTGGCTTCACGGGTTACTCGCTGCCAGATGACGTGCTCTCCGGCAACGGCCTCCGCATCGCAGACGGCGTTGCGAAGGCGATCCCGCTTCTCGGTACCTGGGTGTCCTTCGGCCTCTTCGGCGGCGAGTTCCCGGGCACGGAAATCATTCCGAGGCTGTTCACCATGCACATCCTTGTCGTGCCCGGTCTTATCCTCGCGCTCGTCGGCCTGCACCTCCTCATGGTCGTCATCCACAAGCACACCCAGTACCCTGGCCCGGGACGCAAGGAAGAGAACGTTGTCGGCTTCCCCGTCTTCCCGGTCTACGCGGCCAAGGCGGGTGGGTTCTTCTTCATCGTGTTCGGCTTCATCGCGCTCCTCGGAGCAACACTGTCGATCAACAATGTGTGGAGCTACGGCGCCTACGACCCGTCCCCCGTGTCGGCCGGCGCGCAGCCGGACTGGTACATGCTGTTCCTCGAGGGAGCGCTGAGGCTCACGCCCGGCTGGGAGTTCGAGCTGCTCGGATTCACGTTCTCGATGTCGATCCTCATCCCGGGCGTCGTCATTCCCGGGATCCTCTTCACGGCTCTCGCGCTCTACCCGTTCATCGAGGCCTATGCGACGGGCGACAAGCGTGAGCATCACGTACTCGATCGTCCCCGGAACGTGCCCGTGCGCACAGCGATCGGCTGCATTATCGTCGTCGAGTTCGTCATCCTCGCGATCGCGGGCTCGAACGACATTATCGCCACCCACTTCGAGATGTCTCTCAACGGAATCACGTGGGCTCTTCGAATAGCATTCCTCATCGCACCATTCGTGACGTTCTGGCTCGTCAAGCGGATCTGTCTCTCCCTGCAGCGACGGGACCGCGAGCTCGCCCTGCACGGGCGCGCCACCGGCAAGGTCGTCCAGACCGAGGATGGGGCGTTCCACTCCGTCCACCGTCCCCTCGACGACTACGAGCTGTGGACCCTCGTCCAGCACGACGTGCACCGCCCGATTGAGGCAGGGCCGGAGACGACCCCCGAGGGTCATCCGCGACGCGAGTACAAGAGCCTCAAGCGCCGCTCGGCCGTCTCTCGCTTCTTCTTCGAAGATCGCGTTGAGCCGGTGACGAAGAGCGAGCTCGCTGCCGCTCACGCGTCACATCATCAGCTCGATCACGCATCAGGACGCAAGTCCGTTTCTGTTGCGCACCTGGACACATCGGATCAGCAGCAGATCGATTCCTGATTTCGCCATGAGCGGGTTTGGTGGAACCAAGCCCGCTCATGCGCCAGACTGAATAGACAAAGGTCCCAATCACGTGATTGGGCATACATGGAGGATGATATGGCACAGTACACTCTGCCCGAACTTTCTTACGACTACTCCGCGCTCGAGCCGCACATTTCCGGCAAGATCATGGAGCTTCACCACAGCAAGCACCACAACGCTTACGTGACGGGTGCGAACAAGGCGCTTGAGAACATTGCTGCGGCGCAGGAGTCGGGCGATTTCGCCACGATCAACCAGTTCCAGCGAGACCTGACCTTCAACCTCGGCGGTCACATCAACCACTCGATCTTCTGGAAGAACCTCTCCCCCAACGGCGGCGGCGAGCCCGAGGGCGAGGTCCTCGAAGCGATCAAGGATTCCTTCGGCTCGTTCGAGAAGTTCGTGCAGCAGTTCACCGCGGTTGCCACCGGCATCCAGGGCTCCGGCTGGTCCGTCCTCGCCTACGACTCGGTTGCGGGCAAGCTCACGACATTCCAGATGTACGACCAGGCGAACAACGTTCCCGTCGGCACTCTCCCCATTCTCATGCTGGACATGTGGGAGCACGCATTCTACCTCGACTACCTCAACGTCAAGGCCGATTACGTCAAGGCATTCTGGAACCTCGTCAACTGGGAAGACGTTGCCGCACGTCTTGACGACGCCAAGAAGGCTGTCATCGTCAAGTAGCTGACACACACGCAATGGGTGGCCGATCATATCGGCCACCCATTTCTGTACCCTCCACCTAGGACTCGCCGCCGTTGTTACCGGACTCGGAGCGGTTCATGGCAACAAGATTTCGGCCTCTGGGTAGGAGGACCCCGCGGGAGGCCTTCAGATGTTTGTCCCACCAGTGTTAGGTTTCAGTAACACACATTGAACTGAACGACATGGGCCTTTGGACCCGACAACTCGAACGAAGGTGGAGACGATGACGACAGGCAACAACAACGGATGGGATCCCCACAATTCCCAACACCCCGCCAATCAGCCGCAGGGATTCCCACCCTCCAATCAGCCGCAGGGCTTCCCACCCGGCAACCAACAGCCCTATCCCGATTCCACCCAGAATCGTTACGGTCAGCAGCCCCCTGGCGGATATCCCGCTCCCCCGCAGAAGTCCGGCGGCATGAAGCCCCCGATCATCATCGGTATCGCAGTCGTCGTCCTGCTGGTCATCGGTGCCGTGATCTTCTTCCTCACGCAGGGCGATGATGAGAACGACAACAACACGGACTACCGGGACGACATCACATCGGAGCCGGAGACCACCGAGCCACCATCATCCGATCCTGCCACGACGGAATCAGAGACGCCTACTGATGAGGCGTCGGAGGAGCCCTCTGAGGAACCTTCTGAGGACGTCCAGTATGGTGATCCCAATGCGGACCCCGCAGCCTTCCGACAGGGCCTAGAAGAGATCCTCGAGGCCACCGGCCTGACCGAGGACACCGCCATCGAGCAGGGCATCACAGCCGAGCAGTGGGATGCGTACCTGAGCTGTGTCACGGACGAGTCTCTCCAGCGTCTCACCCCAGAGGTGATCGAGACGATCTCCGGCGGGGTCGACGTATACGACAGCTACTCTGTCTCGGAGCTTGAGGACATCGCCATCCAATGCGGCACCGAAGTGGGAACACTCTAGCTCCAGCCCGCCTCAGGGGTTTCCCCTCTGTCCCGGCCGTTGGCACCTCACGTGTCGACTAGTGACGAGGGGCACATGTGAGCTAGATTCGTAGAGTACAGATTAACCAGCTGACACAAGGAGTACAGCATGTCACACGACGAGAAAAAGGACGGCGCTAAGGACTACGCCCCGTACAACCCCCTCTCACCGCACGCGGACGATCCGGACTACGAGCCCGCTCCCCCGTCAGACCACAACGGCCATGGCGGCGAGTACGACCAGAAGCCGTACATCGACCAGCGGGGCGAATCTGACGAGGCTCCAGAGGGCGGCGAGTACGACCAGAAGCCGTACATCGACAAGCGCGCGCACCGTCAGCCCGACGAGCACTGAGAGTTCGTGACAAACCAGCGACTCAGGGGGGACCGCGGCGTCATTGCGACTGCCGCGGTCTCCCTTGCCGTCACCACGGCAATGGTCGGCTTCTTCCTGTCGGGTGTCACCTCCGACGAGGTGAGCCGTTCGGAGTATCGAGATGGTCTGAGCGCGCGACTGCAACTGGACTCGCGTCTTACCGCCCCGGTCCTCTCCGACGAGGCCACGGCTCTCTATGTCACGTGCTTAGCCGACGGCACCTACTCGTCGGTGACCGACAAGGCCCGCACCATCATCGCTCGCGGTGATTTTTCGACCCTGCACAAGAACGACCTAGGCAAGCTCGTTGAGCGAGCGAAGGTGTGCAGAGACAGCATATGAGAATGCCCCGGCCGTTCGGCCGGGGCATTCTCGTCTGACGTCAGTGGGCGTAGACGCCTCTGTTGTTCTCGAAGGCGTAGCCGACCACGGCGATGATGCCGATGACGATCCCGATTCCGAAAAGCCACCATCCGACTGCGAAACCGCCGGCCACGACTGTGGCTGCGATGCCGGCAACGAGGGGCCACCAGGAATGCGGGTTGAACTCGCCGACTTCGCCGGCGCTTTCCGCGATCTCTCCCTCTTCGTTGTCCGAGGCTCTGAAGTCGACTCGGCGGGAGGTGAGCCAGAGATATCCGGTGACGAAGAAGAACATGAAGGCGAGTCCGACAAGAGCCATCGTGCCGATAGGCTCGGCATCCGTCACGAACGCGTAAGCGATCGACACGAGGACGAAGAACGTGCCGGGAGTCGCAAAGAACACCGTCTCAATGACGAGAGCCTTCTGCTCTCTTTCTTTCTTGGCCATGACTCTCCTTAGTTCTTGATCTCGAGGTCGGTTTCGGCGGTCGGATCGACGCGATCCATGGCCGCGACTTCTGGGTGATGCAGGTCGAAGGCGGGGCGTACGGACCGGATGCGGGGCAGCTCGGTGAAGTTGTGCGGCGGGATCGGCGAGGCGGTAGCCCATTCGAGAGATCCGCCGAAGCCCCACGGATCATCGGGAAGCTGCGCCGGCTTCGGACCCGTGTGGGTCTTCAGCACGTTCCACAGGAAGAAGAGCGTGGAGATGGCGAGAATAGAGGCGCCGACCGTCGAGATCTGGTTGTACGTCTGGAAACCGTCCTCCGGCATGTAATCCGGGATACGACGCTGCATACCCTGGACGCCAAGCCAGTGCTGGATCATGAAGGTGACGTGGAATCCGACGAAGGTCAACCAGAAGTGAATCTTGCCGATCCGTTCGTTGAGCATACGGCCGGTGAACTTGGGCCACCAGAAGTAGAAGCCCGCGTACATGGCGAACACAACCGTGCCGAAGACGACGTAGTGGAAGTGCGCGACAACGAAGTACGTGTCGTGGACGTGGAAGTCCATGGCCGGTGACGACAGGATGACACCCGTGACGCCGCCCAGGACGAACGTGAGGAGGAAGCCGATCACCCAGAGCATCGGGGTTTCGAAGCTCAGCTTCCCTCGCCACATCGTGCCGATCCAGTTGAAGAACTTCACGCCTGTCGGCACTGCGATCGCCATCGTGAGGAGTGAGAAGAAGTCGAGCATGACGCCGCCGGTCGTGAACATGTGGTGAGCCCACACGGTGACGGACAGAGCGGCGATGGCGATGGTGGCATAGACGAGGCCCTTGTACCCGAAGATCGGCTTGCGCGAGAAGACCGGGATGATCTCGGAGACGATGCCGAAGAAGGGCAGGGCGATCACGTAGACCTCGGGGTGTCCGAAGAACCAGAACAGGTGCTGCCACAGCATCGCTCCCCCGGCCTCTGGATTGTAGATCTGACCGCCCAGCACGCGATCGAATGCGAGCCCGAACAGCGCCGCGGCGAGAACCGGGAAGGCCATGAGGACGAGCAGGGAGGTGATGAGCACGTTCCAGGTGAACAGCGGCATCCGGAACATCGTCATGCCCGGCGCCCTCATCGTGATAATCGTGGCGATGAAGTTGACAGCGCCGAAGATGGTGCCGAAGCCCGTCATGGCCAGACCCATGATCCACAGGTCGCCGCCGAGGCCCGGTGAGAACGCGTTCGTCGACAGCGGCACGTATGCCGTCCATCCGAACGACGCAGCGCCCTTCGGCGTGAGGAAGCCAGCGATTGTCAGGAGGCCGCCGAAGGAGAACAGCCAGAAGCTGAACATGTTGAGCCTGGGGAAAGCAACGTCGGGGGCACCGATCTGGACGGGTACCAGGACATTGCCGAAAGCGGTGAAGAGGGGCGTCGCGAACAGGAACAGCATGATCGTGCCATGCATCGTGAAGAACTGGTTGTACTGTTCCTTCGACTGGAGGAGCATGCCGGGCTCCCACAGTTCCGCACGGATGATAAGGGCGAGAACACCGCCTACCATGAAGAACGCGAACGCGGTGATGAGGTACATGTACCCGATCGTCTTGTGGTCCGTGGAGGTGGTCCACGAGATCAGCGTGCGTCCGAGTGACTGCTTCTCGGGCCTCAGGCCCGGAACGAAATCACCTTCGATGATGCGGGGGTCGACGTCAGTTGTCGCCATCGCTGGTCTCCTTTACCTGGTACTGCCTGTTGTACTCGTCTCCGCGGGTGCCCACGTTGCCTTCGGCGCGCAGCTTCTCCATCTCGGCGTCGTACGTCTCGCGATCGACGACGGCCACGTTGAAGACCATTTCCGCATGGTATTCGCCGCACAGCTCCGCGCACTTGCCCGAATAGACTCCCTCTTCCTGAGGGGTGACCTGGAAGGTGTTGACCTGGCCCGGCATCATATCGATCTTGTACAGGAACGCGGGGATCCAGAAGGAGTGGATGACGTCGCGCGACTTGACCGTGAACTCGACCGTCTCATCGACGGGAAGGTAGAGCGTCGGCAGAGTCTCCTCTGCACCGACCTCGTTGCCGATGAAGGAGATGCGGTCACCCGAGTAGTAGACGTCGTCCGACGTGTAGTTGAAGTCCCAGCTCCACTGCTTGCCGTAGACCTCGATCTCGACATCCGGCTCGGCCGAGACATCGTTCATCTCTGCCGTTGCACGCGTGGAGAAGACGAAGAGCACGCCCACCATGATGATCGGAACGATCGTGTACATGATCTCGAGCGGGACGTGGTATCGCAGCTGCACAGGGAGCGTGTTGTCGTTCTTGCGCCTGCGGTAGGCGACGACGCACCACAGGACAAGTGCCCAAATCAATATCGCGACGCCGATCGCGGCGAACCAGGCGCCGTTCCACAGGTCAATGAGCTGGCCTGTCCGATCTGTCATCCCCCGCGTGGAGGGCAAGAATCCGACATCGATGCCTTTTCCTGGCTCACTCGGCGAGGCGTCTGAACAGCCTGCTGCGAGTGCCGCGACTGCGGCAAGCGCGGCGCCGCGCTTAAGGCCGCGATGCCGGTGCTGGGTTTCACGCACGGTAGTGTACCTTCCTTCACGTTCCCGCCCTCCCGTTTGCACGACAAGGTTCGGGACTATCGTCCTAGCACTCTACTGTACATAGTTTTTCCAGGAATGAGGCTCTTCCCGAGCGATAAAACCACGTCTTCATAGCCCTAAACGGACATTTCCCCACAACCTGACGGGTGCGGGGAAATGTCTGTGATGCAGTCATCACCGATCGTGGGCTACTCGGTGTCGCCTGGCGCTTCGAGCTGGGCCACGATATCGACGAGCGCTGCCATGGCCGGGGCTGATTCGGTGCCGGGCACGAGCAGCAGGACACGCGAACCGACCGGGACACCCTCGAGCTTGTCGAAGACGGTGCCGGAACCGATCGTCGTGTTCTGCACGCCCCCGTAGTCGATCGAGGACTCGCTCTGGGAGTTGTCCCACGTGGCGGCCGAGTACTGGAAGTACACCGTCGTCCCCTCGCCGCCGACGGGTTCACCGTCAGACTCTGCAACGAGAATCGAGGTCTCCTCGTCCGGCTCCTCCGCGCCATCGTTGATCGTGATCGACGTTGCTTCGCCGAGGCCACCCTCAACCGTGATCGGCAGATCACCGGCAGGAGTGACCTCCTCGGCATCCGCATCGCCTGCAGAATCGGGGGCAATGGTCTCGATGATGTCGACGACGAAGACGATCGTGTCTTCTTCACCGATTCCGGCGGACGCGTTCCCACCCATCGGGCCATAGCCCAGATCGGCAGGGACGGAGATGATGACCCGGGAACCGACGGTCTGGCCCGCTAGACCGTCTCGCCAGCCCTGCACGACCTGGCTGAGGGAGAAGGAGCTCGGCTGTCCGCGTTCGAAGGAGGAATCGAACGTCGTATCGCTGCCCCACACCATGCCGGCATAGTTGACGATCACAAGGTCTTCGCGGGTGACGGCAGTGCCATCGCCCTCGTCGATGACCGCGACCTGGAGGACGTCCGGCTCGGTTGCGCCCTCGAAGTCGAGGGTGATGATTCCGTCCGTATCGACAATCGTCGGCATCCCCTCATCGGAGATCAGCGCATCGACCTGGGAGGCTTGCTCCTCGGTGGGCGCGGCGGTTGACTCTTCGGACGATGTCGAATCGGTTGCTGACGATTCGGCATCCGGATCGTTCGAGCATCCGGCGAGGACGAGGGCGGACACTGCTAGGGAAGCGGCGATTCGCCGCGAGATACGCATCAGTGGAACGAATCGCCGCAAGCGCAGGAACCGGCCGCGTTCGGGTTGTCGATCGTGAAGCCCTGACGGTCGATCGTGTCGGCGAAGTCGATCGTCGCACCGTCGAGGTAGGGCGCCGACATCTGGTCGACGACGACGGCGACATCGTCGAACTCGCGGATCAGGTCGCCGTCGAGGGTGCGCTCGTCGAAGTACAGCTGGTACATGAGGCCGGAACAGCCGCCCGGCTGAACAGCGACACGGAGGCGCAGATCATCGCGGCCCTCCTGCGCGAGGAGGCTGCGCACCTTGTTGGCGGCAACATCTGTCAGCTCCACAGCGTGGACTGATACGGATTCGGTCATGAAATTCTCCTTCAAAAGGTTGGCCCGAAGGCTACGTCAAGATTACGTTGAACAGGGTCTCAATCCAAGGACCATGACTCTGTTAACACGGTCAGTGCTGGTTTATTCCTGCTGGTCATCGCGCCCAGGTCTGCGAGATCGGCACCATGGCACGAGTCACCGCCTCAAGGTCAGTGCCCTGCGCAGCATACGAGTAGGAGCCAGACAGTCCGAAGCGCGCCAGCTCGTGCCGAAGCAGGCGGCCCTCACCGTAGACCACGATGACGGGTGTGCCATCCTGGCCGGCACGCTCAGAGATGGTGAAGAGGGAACGCGGCAGGTCGAGTTCGATCTCGCCGGTGACATAGACGACAAGGTCTGCGCCGGCGAGTCGGGGCACGATCGCTCCAGCGACGATATCCCCCGCCCATGCGAAGCGCGCCCCCGCGGCCTGGAGGACGAGCGACGCTCCTCCCCCCACCCCGGAAGACGGTGATTTCGCATCGACCGACGCACCTAGAAGCTGTCTCCGTGCCGGGGTGGGCAGGCTTGCTCCGAGCTCCCGCTCGAGCTCCTGCGCCGCGGCCGCGGACATGACGCCATGGCGATCGAGCCAGCGCGGCAGACCATTGACCCCGAGCAGTGCCTGCTCCGATGCCGCCGTGACGACGAGATCAATGTCGGCGAGACGATCCGCGACGTCACGAACGGTTGCGGCGCCAAGGCTGGACATCATGGCGCGACCAAGGTCGGGGATCACCCGAACCGGAAGGTTGACCGTCAGGCGCCGCGGCGCCTCCTCGAGGACAGCAGCCAGCACGCGCCCCAGGGTGCCCGAATCGGGCCCCCACGAGGATGACAGATCAACGATCCACTCATCATCGCCGACGAGAACCGGAACGGGATCCCCGCCAACGTCGAGCGTGCCGAGCTCGGCCCCCGTATAGAAGGCCATCACCTCGCACAGGTCACCGACTCCGTCGCTGACTGGGACGCTCTCGACCTCGGCACGATCGCGCCAGGGCTGCGCCACGGCCTCGAGGACGACCTCGGCCGGTGCAACACCGAGCCGAGAGGCCACGAGGAGGACATTCACTCTCCGAGCCTCGACAGCAGGAGCGCCTCCGCGAGGATCGCCTTGCGGAAATCGTCGAGGTGAAGGGATTCGTTCCCCGAATGTGCACGCGTATCGGGATCTTCGACTCCGGTCACGAGGATCTTGGCCTGCGGGAAGACTTCTGCCAGGTCGGCGATGAAGGGAATGGAGCCCCCGACTCCGATATCGACGGGATCGGTCTGCCAGGCGTCTGCCAGAGCCTGCCTGGCGGTTCCCATGACGTCGCTGTCGACTGCCTGGAACGCGGGGCCCAACTCGCCGTTCCCGAAGGAGACTCGCGCACCGAATGGCACATTCTTGGAGATATGTGCTGTCAGGGCGTCATACGCATCCTGTGGGGCCTGTCCAGGGGCGGTCCGCAGGGACAGCTGGAAGCGGCACGAGGGGATCAAGGTGTTCGAGGAGCGCTCGACCGATGTGGCATCGAGGCCGATGACGGACAGTGCGGGCTGGGTCCACAGCCTCGAGGCGAGAGAGCCGCGCCCGGCAAGCTGGACGCCCTCGAGGACACCCATATCCGCACGCAGCTGGTCTTCGGGATAGTCGGCGTCCGTCTCGTCATAGCCGTGCAGTCCCTCCACGGCTACCGCCCCGCTATCGTCATGCAGCGTTGCGATCAGCCGTGAGGCCACCGTGACGGCATCGAGAACAGGCCCGCCATACATTCCCGAGTGCAGGGCATGGTCGAGGACGTCGACGGTGACTTCGAGGCCGACAACCCCTCGCAGCGACGTCGTGAGCGAGGGTGTACCCACCTTCCAGTTGCTCGAGTCCGCGACGATGATGACATCGGCTTCGAGCCTGTCGCGGTGAGCGGTGAGGAAGTCGACGAAGGTCGGCGAGCCGATCTCCTCTTCGCCCTCGACGAAGAGGGTGACATTCACCGGAAGATCGCCAAGCTGCTCGAGCGTGCGCAGTGCGCCTGCATGGACGAGGATTCCGGCTTTGTCATCGGCCGTGCCGCGACCGTAGAGGCGGCCGTCCTTCTCGACGGGCTCGAACGGCTCCGTGTCCCACGTGTCGCGCTCGCCCGGGGGCTGGACATCGTGGTGGGCGTAGAGGAGAACTGTCGGTGCGCCGGCGGGGCCCTTCTTGTGTGCCAGGATGGCGGGGCGGCCCGTGCCGTGGTCCTCTGTCTCGAGTGTCACGATGTCGATGTCGGTCACGCCGGAAGATCGCAGAATATCGGCGACCTTGGCGGCAGAGCGCTGAAGCTCGGACTGGTCGAAAGCCGATGACGAGACGGACGGGATACGGACGAGTTCCTCGAGGTCAGCGCGCACTCCGGGGAGGACGGCATCAAGAGCGGAGGTTACGGAGGCAAGATCTGTCATGTTTCAAACCCTACTCCAGGGAGGCTAGGATTAGCCTGTGAGCAAGGAACAGGACATGGACAGGCCCGAGGTCATCGAACCGGAACCGCAGGGCAAAGGCAGGCCCACCCCGAGTCGGAGGGAGGCGGAGGCCGCGCGTCGGCGCCCGCTGGTGCCCAAAGACCGCAAGGCCGCCAAGCGTGCGGCACGAGCCAAGCGCGATGCCGAGTTCCAGCGCGAGCAGATCGCCATGAAGACGGGCGATGAGGCACATCTGCCCTACATCCACCGGGGCCCGGTGCGCCGATGGGCGCGGGACTACATCGATGCTCGTACCAATCTCGCGTCCTATTTCTTCTTCCTGGCTTTCGCCGTCCTCCTCCTCGTCTTCATCCAGGCACAGTTCCCAGATGCCGCGCTTATCGTCATGCTCGCGCTGTACGGCCTCATGATCGTCATGCTCGTCGACTCGCTGATCGCCGTGCGGTCCATGAAGAAGAAAATGGATGCGAAGTTCGGCCCCGAGAGGGTTCCTGGCGGCATCCGCTGGCAGATGTTCGGGCGCACGTTCTACCCGCGCCGGTGGCGCCGTCCCGTGCCGATGGTGGCTCGGGGAGAGTGGCCGGCAGGCGCCAAATAGGCCGGGCTCCGTCTTTTTCCGGGTGCGATATGCCTTCGCACCTGTAGACTCTCGACGTGGTTGAATACGTTTTCCTTGGCCGATCAGGCCTCAGAGTCTCCAACATCATCTACGGCAACTGGCTTACCCACGGGAGCCAGGTCGAGGAGAGTGCTGCGCTGGCATGCGTGCGTGCAGCGCTCGAATCCGGCATCACAACCTTTGACACAGCAGACGTCTATGCGAACGGCGCGGCAGAGACGGTGCTCGGCAAGGCGCTCCGCGCTGAGCCGCGCGAATCTCTCGAGATCCTCACGAAGGTGTATTGGCCGACAGGTCTGAAGAAGCACAACGACGCAGGCCTGTCCCGCAAGCACATCATGGAGTCGATCAACTCCTCGCTGCGCAGGCTCGGGACCGACTATGTCGACGTGTACCAGGCTCATCGCTACGACGTGGACACTCCCATCGAGGAGACGATGCAGGCGTTTGCAGACGTTGTCCGCGCCGGTAAGGCCCTCTACATCGGCGTGTCCGAGTGGACGTCTGAACAGATCGAATACGCGCACGACTTCTCCCGCGAACTCGGCTTCCAGGTCATCTCGAACCAGCCGCAATACAACATGCTCTACCGGGTGATCGAGCCCGAGGTGATCCCGATGTCCGAGAAGTACGGCATCCAGCAGATCGTGTGGTCTCCGATGGCACAGGGCGTCCTCTCCGGCAAGTACAAGGTCGGACACACGGTTCCGTCGAACAGCCGGGCCGCCGACAGGAAGGGCGGGGCGCGCACGATCCAACGGTTCATGTCCGATGAGATCCTGACGGCCGTCGAGAAACTTGAGCCCGTCGCACGAGAGCTCGGGCTGACTCGCGCTCAGCTCGCCATTGCGTGGACCCTCCAGAACGACAATGTCGCCTCGGCGATTATCGGCGCCTCGCGGCCGGAGCAGGTCCTCGAGAATGTCAAGGCCGCCGACGTGGTCATCCCGGCTGACGTCATGGCCCGGATCGATGGCATCCTCGCGGATGTCATCATCGATGATCCGCGTCTCACGTGGGAGAACGCACCTCACGAGCGTCCCGCTATTCAGGACTAAGACAGGGAGCCGCCCCGTGGGGCGGCTCCTCCGTGCTGGCCCGAAAGCCTTACAGGTGCGAGAATGCCCTATTGAGCTTGCCCGGCAGAAGGGGTCCCTCGTAGACAAACGAGGAGTAGATCTGGAGCAGGTCCGCGCCCGCGCCGAGCATGGCGGAGGCATCGTCGACGGTCGAAATTCCCCCCACCCCGATGATGATCGTCTCGAGCGGTAGGCAATCTCGGAGGGTTCGTACGATCTCGAGACTGCGTTCGGTCAGCGGACGTCCAGAGACTCCGCCTCTCCCATAGGGGTGATCAACCGTCGTGTTCGTCGCGACGACGCCATCGAGGCCCTCCTCGACGACGAGTGCGGCGATCTCTCTGACCGTCTCCAGATCCATATCGGGAGCGATCTTCAACAGGAGCGGGACCGGGCGCCCTGCGCTGGCTGTGGCGGCTCGGCGTGTCGCGCGGATGATTGGTCTCAGAGCCTCGACACGCTGAAGATCCCGCAGGCCGGGAGTGTTCGGGGATGACACGTTGACAACGAGGTAGTCGGCGTATGCGGCGAGGCGGGTCGCGCACGTCTCGTAGTCCCGCGCTGCATCCTCTTCGCTCGTCCACTTATTCTTACCGATGTTGACTCCGACGATGATCGCTCGCCCGCGGGCCGTCGACCGCAGTTCCGCGAGCCGTTCCGCGACGGCAGCCGAACCGTCGTTGTTGAAGCCCATCGCATTGCGCAGCGCACGATCCTCGAGGTGGCGCCACATGCGGGGCTGCTCGTTTCCGGGCTGCGGTTCAGGAGTGACCGTTCCGATCTCGACGAAGGCGAACCCAAGAGCGTCCATCCCCTCAATCGCTTCCGCATTCTTGTCCATGCCCGCCGCCAAGCCGACAAGGCCTGGGATGGGACGCGGCAGGGCGGTGGTCTGCCGGGCGGACTTCCGCCATCCGATGCTTGCCCTCATGAGCGGAGCGAGGGGCGACCTGCCTGCCATGGCGATCGCCTTGACGGCGGCACCGTGGGCCTGCTCGGGATCGGATTTCGTGATGAGAGTGTCGAAGAGGAGTCGGTAGAGCACGCGATCAGTCTATCGGCTCAACCGTTGTGCTGGGCCAGCCGGGCCGGTGAGGAGTGGTGGAGCCACCACATGGAGACAAGCGCGAGGACGGTCGGCACATACCAGTAGGCCACTCCGCCTTCCCGCCAGGGGCTCCACGTGTAGAGCGGAAGCTCGGCGAAGAACCCGATCACGGGCATGAGAACGTTCAGTCCTGCCCCTGCCCAGGCAATACGCCTCATGCGGCGCCCATTGTGCAGAAGACCGACCGCCATGAGCACCCACACGATCGCAGCGGAGAGTGTGAGGAGGGCCGTGCCGGGACGTGAATCGAGGAAGGCAGACGTGGCGCCCACGATCGCGAGCCAGAGAAAGACTGCGGCAAGGCCACCGATCAGCAGGAGGAGCACCCGTGCCCATCCGAGTGCCGAGCGACGACTGTCCTGCAGTCCACCAGACTGCGAGTGCTGTTCCACGGCGACCTCCTTCTGCCCCAGGTATGATGATAGACGTGTCTGAACTGAACTTTATTCAACAAGCCCTTGACAAGACTACTTCCGATGTCCTCGTTGTGCCCGTGATCACGGGTGATGACGGGGTTCATGTCCTTGCGGACTCCCTCGCGCCGAAGGTCCGCGCGTCACTCGACGGTCTCCTTCCCACCCTTGGATTCACCGGCAAGGCCGGCTCCGTGATCCGCATTCCCGCACCCGCGGGATTCGCGGCGGCGACACTCGCCTTCGCTGGAACCGGCAAGACTGCCACCACTCTGTCCTCCATCGACCTTCGCGAAACATTCGGGGCCGCCGTGCGGGCCCTGTCGGGTGTCACCCACATTGCCCTCGCCTCCCCCTACGGCGATCCCGACTCGGTCTACCAGGCGGGTCTCGGCGGCCTGCTCGGCGCGTACGTCTTCGAGGAGTACAAGGTGCTCCCCGCACCGGCAGAGACCATTACAGTGGTCTCCCCCGGCAAGCTGAAGAAGGCCGAGCTCGAGGCTCTCTCAACCGAGGCATCCGTTGTTGCCGACGCTGTCTGCCAGGTTCGCGACCTGGTGAACATGCCTGCGGCAGACATGACGCCCGTCGATGTCGCAGAGCGCGCAACTGCTTACGCGAAGACGGACCGTGCGCTCTCTGTCACGGTCTGGGACGAGGCAGCTTTGGAGAAGGAAGGCTTCGGCGGCATCCTCAGCGTCGGCCGCGGCTCCGTCAACCCGCCCCGGCTCGTCCGCATCGAATACAAGCCGCGCGGCGCGGAGAAGACTCTCGCCCTGGTCGGCAAGGGGATCACCTTCGATTCTGGCGGCCTGTCCCTCAAACCGGCGAAGTCGATGGAGACGATGAAGACCGACATGACGGGAGCGGCAACTGTGCTCGAGATCGTCGTCGCCGCATCGCGTCTCTCCCTCAAGGTTCACCTGGTCGGCTGGCTCTGCCTCGCGGAGAACATGCCCTCCGGCAGCGCGACGCGCCCTGGCGATGTCGTGACCATGTACACGGGTCGAACCATCGAGGTCAACAATACTGACGCGGAGGGCCGTCTCGTCCTCGGTGATGGTCTGGCCCGCGCCATCGAAGAGAACCCCGACGCCGTTGTTGACATCGCCACCCTCACGGGCGCACAGATTGTCGCGCTGGGCGGACGGATCTCGGGCGTCATGGGAACCGACGAGACCCGCAACGAGATCATCGAGGCGGCTGACGAAGCCGGCGAGGACATGTGGCCCATGCCGCTTCCGGATCATCTCAAGCAGTCCCTCAACTCGGACATCGCCGACTCGAAGAACTCGGGCGGGCGTGGGGGCGGCATGCTGACCGCGGGCCTCTTCCTGTCCGAATACGTGGGGTCTACGCCATGGGCACACATCGATATCGCAGGGCCCTCCTTCAACGAGGACGGTGCCTTCGGGTCCACGCCGAAGGGCGGCACCGGTCACGCGGTGCAGACGCTGCTGACATGGGCGAGCATGCACACGGCTGACGCGCGATAGCAGCAAGGTGACCGATGTTCTTTCGGTCACGTTGGGGGTGGGTTTCGAGTAAAGATGATGCTCGGAACCCGCCCCCTTCTCGTATCAGGCGGACCAGCACTCAGCCATGATCGCTGGGGAGGACCGGAGACGTCACGGCTGTCGCCCCGACTCGAGGCCCGACGGAGCCCGCTGTCCCGCCGTGGCGATCAGTGCCGGTTCTTGGCCGACCATTCCCTCATGCGCTGCGGATAGCCTGTCCGGATAATCTCGTAAAACGGCAATCCCAGGCGCGTCGCAAGATCGGCGGCTTCTTTGGGATTCGGGACCTGACGGCGAGTCCACTCACCATCGCGGGCCACGAGAATCATCGACATGGGTTCGCGTGCTCCCGCAGGCTCCAGATATGCTTCGACGCCTTTGCGTGTGGCAACGAAGTCCGTGAAGTGCTGGACGGTGGCCTGTTGGCGCTGGCTGGACGAGCCGCTGCTGAACCGCGAGAAGATTCCCATGGGCAAATTGTACTTTCTTCTTCCGCAGTGAGGCGAACATCTATCAAGTGCCATGACGTTCGGCCTAGAAAGTGGAACAATGACAGGTGAGTAGCGCGGCCGTGCGGCCGCTTGGCTTAACCAAGATTGAGGGAGATCTACGTGGCTGACACGCAGGAATATGACATCGTCATCCTCGGAGCGGGCTCGGGCGGCTATGCGGCCGCCCTCCGTGCCGGACAGCTGGGAATGACAGTAGCGCTCGTCGAAGGCGACAAGGTGGGCGGCACGTGCCTCCACCGCGGCTGCATCCCGACGAAGGCGCTTTTGCACGCCGCTGACGTGGCCGACGAGGTCCGCGAGGGCGCGAGCATCGGCGTGAAGTCGAGCTTCGAGGGCATCGACATGACGGCGCTCAACGCCTACAAGGACGGCGTCGTCTCCCGCATGTACAAGGGCCTCACGGGTCTCGTATCTTCGCGCAACATCGACACGATCGAGGGTTGGGGCCGCCTGACCGGCAAAGACACCGTCCAGGTCGGCGACCGCGTCCTCAAGGGCAAGAACATCGTCCTCGCGACCGGCTCCTATTCGAAGTCCCTCCCCGGCCTCGCGATCGAGGGCAGGGTCATCACGTCCGATCAGGCGCTCCTGCTCGATGAGGTCCCCGAATCCGTCATCGTCCTCGGCGGCGGCGTCATCGGCTCAGAGCTGGCATCCGCATGGCGGTCGCTCGGTTCCGAGGTGACGATCATCGAAGGTCTGCCGAACCTGGTCCCCAACGAGGATCCCGCGATCTCCAAGGCGCTCGAGCGCGCCTTCCGCAAGCGCAAGATCGCGTTCAAGACGAAGACGATGTTCGACCGTGTCGAGCAGAACGAGAACGGCGTCACCGTCTACACCCAGGACGGCAAGTCATACGATGCCTCCTACCTTCTCGTGGCCGTCGGACGCGGCCCCTCCACCGCCAACCTCGGCTACGAAGAGCAGGGCATTCCGATGGAGCGCGGCTTCGTGACCGCGAATGATCGCCTCCACACGGGAGTCGGCAACATCTACGCCGTCGGCGACATCGTCCCCGGCCTCCAGCTCGCACACCGCGGCTTCCTCCATGGCATCTTCGTGGCCGAAGAGATCGCTGGCCTCAACCCGAAGACCATCGAAGAGCACCTGATTCCCCGCGTCACCTACACGAACCCCGAGATCTCCTCGGTCGGCCTCAACCAGGACGCTGCTGAAGAGAAGTACGGCAAGGAGACCGTCGAAGCCGTCGAGTTCAACCTGGCGGGCAACGGTAAGTCCCAAATGTTGGGGACCGCTGGCTTCGTCAAGGTCGTCCGCGAAAAGGACGGTCCCATCGTGGGCTTCCACGCGATCGGCGCCCGCATGGGCGAGCAGGTCGGCGAAGGCCAGCTCATGGTGGCCTGGGAAGCCTTCCCAGAGGACTTCGAGGGCCTCATCCATGCCCACCCGACACAGAACGAAGCGGTCGGAGAGGCTATCCTCGCCCTCGCCGGCAAGCCGTTGCACACCCACAACTAAGAGCTCAAGGAGACTACATCATGTCTGAACCAGTAAAGATGCCCGCTCTGGGCGAGTCCGTCACAGACGGCACAGTCACGCAGTGGCTCAAGGAAGTGGGCGACACGGTCGAGCTCGACGAGCCCTTACTCGAGGTCTCCACCGACAAGGTCGACACCGAGGTCCCCTCCCCCGTGGCGGGCGTCCTCGAGAAGATTGTCGTCGAGGAAGATGAGACGGTCGAGGTCGGCACGGTTCTCGCCTACATCGGCGACGGCTCCGGCGCTTCCTCCGCCCAAGAGCCCGCAGAAGAGGCCGCGGAGGAGGCCGTCGAGGAGCCCGCGGAAGAAGCATCCGACGAGCCCGTCGAGGAACCCGCGCAGGAGTCCGCAGAGGCCCCGGCGGGAGGCTCCGGCGACGAGGTCCCGATGCCCGCGCTGGGCGAGTCCGTCACCGAGGGCACAGTCACGCAGTGGCTCAAGGAAGTGGGCGACACTGTCGAGCTCGACGAGCCGCTTCTGGAAGTCTCGACCGACAAGGTCGACACCGAGGTTCCCTCCCCGTTCGCCGGCACGCTCCTCGAGATCCTCGTTGGGGAAGATGAGACCGTCAACGTCGGCACGGCTCTCGCCATCATCGGTACCCCCGGCGCCAAGAGCGAGACCCCCAAGGAGGAAGCCAAGGCTGACGACAAGGCAGAGGAAGCTGCACCCTCGGGTGAGCAGACAGCGGTGAAGGAAGAGCCTGCTGAAGAAGCTGAGCTCGGCGAGCCCAAGGCCACGGCCTCGACGAAGGTCGAACCTTCCGTCTCGGCCGCGGAATCCGCGTCCGGCTCGTACGTGACCCCGATCGTCCGCAAGCTCGCACGCGAACTCGACGTCGATCTCGACTCCGTCAAGGGCACCGGCGTCGGCGGTCGAATTCGCCGCCAGGACGTCGAAGAGGCCGCTGAGGCCGCGAAGAAGGCTGCTGAGGACGCGGCGAAGGCAGCCGAGAAGCCGGCTGCTCCCGCCGCCCCCGCATCCAAGCCCGCTGCCGCATCCCCGCTCCGCGGCACGACCGAGAAGATGACGCGCCTGCGCCAGGTGATCTCCCAGCGCATGATGGAGTCGCTCCACGGTTCCGCACAGCTGACCACGGTCGTCGAGGTCGACGTGACCAAGGTTGTCGCCATCCGCACGGCAGCGAAGGACAGGTTCCAGGCGGCCGAGGGCGTCAAGCTCACGTTCCTGCCGTTCTTCGTCAAGGCCGCGACCGAGGCTCTCAAGGCACACCCGAAGATCAATGCTCGCATCGTCGATGAGAAGTCCGTCCAGTACTTCGATCACGAGAACGTCGGCATCGCTGTCGACACCGAGCGCGGCCTCATGGTCCCGGTCATCAAGAACGCGGGCGATCTCAACATCGCCGGCATTTCCAAGGCCATCGGAGATCTCGCGTCCCGTACGCGCTCCGGCCAGGTCTCACCGGACGAACTGTCGGGTGGCACGTTCACGATCACGAACACGGGCTCCTCGGGTGCACTGTTCGACACTCCGATCGTCAACGCGCCCGAGTCTGCCATTCTCGGTGTGGGCACGATCGTCAAGCGTCCCGCCATCGTCAAGGATGAGTTCGGCAACGAGTCCATCGGTATCCGCAGCTTCATCTACCTGGCGCTGTCCTACGATCACCGTCTCATCGACGGTGCTGACGCGGGCCGGTACCTGTCTGCCGTGAAGGCACGCCTCGAAGAGGGCGACTTCGCTGCAGAGGTCGGCCTCTAGGCCAGAGGGAGATTCGGTGAGGGGCTTGCTCGTGCGAGCCCCTCACTAATTGCTATGAACGTTCTGGCTTCCTTCTCGAACTATAAGGACCTCCCCCGCCTGTGGGGAGGTGCTTTCATGCCGCTTGCCTTTGTCGGCAGGCTCCCCACATCGATGATCATCATCGGCGTCCTCACGCTCGTGACGAACTACCACGGCATCGCCGCCGCGTCGATCAGCTCCGCCACGCTTGCCATCGCCACCGGTATCGGCCAGCCTTTGATCGGACAGTGGACCGACCGTGTGGGCCAACGGCTGCCGTTCCTTGTCCTCGGCCCTGTCAATGCGGCGATGACGGCGGGACTCGTGCTCGTCACGATGGCAGACTTGTCGTTCGCGATCGTCCTCGTCCTCTGCGCCCTGGTCGGACTGACGACAGTGCCCGTCGGTGCTCTCATGAGGATCCGCTGGTATCCGGTCGCGCGCACTCCCAAGGCTCTGACGACGGCGATGTCCTACGAGACGGTTGCCGATGAACTGAACTTTGTTCTCGGCCCCGCCGTGGTCGGCGTTCTTGCTTCAACGATCTCGCCCGAGACTCCCCTGATCGTATCCGCCGTCATCGCCGGCACCTGTATCACGGCGCTCGGCCTCCATCGTTCCACGCCGGCCTCGACGCGGCACGAAGGCGGCCACAAGGCACCGGCGCTGAGCACGACCATCGTGCTTGTGTGGGCTGCACTGTTCTCCATGCTCTGCCTCGGGTCGTACTTCGGGTCCATGCAGACGTCGACGACTGCGGCGGCTGAGGGCTTCGGTTCGGCCAGCTATGCCGGACTGATCTACTCCGCGATGGGAGCGGGCGCCGCCATCACCGCTCTCGGCGCTGTGGCTATTCCCGAGCGGATCTCGCAGGGAACCCGAATCTTCGTATCCGGTGCGGCCCTTGCCATCCTCATTCCTTTCGCCCCGCTCGCACACACTCCCTGGCAGCTCGCTGGCATGCTGTTCGTCTTCGGTCTGGCGATCGGGCCCGCCTCTGTGGCGATGTTCACGCTCGCGTCGAAGCTCGCACCCAAGGGCGGGGATGGTGTCGCAATGACTCTTCTGGGTGCCGCCAACGTGGGCGGTGTCGCCATCGGTGCCGCCTCTGCAGGGCAGCTTCTCAAGTTCGAACTGGCCTACGGTTTCTGGGTGGCCGCGGCCTCGGGCGCAGTCATGGGTCTCATAGGACTCCTGGCGGCCCTCCGGCATCAGGGACGGTAGACTGGTATCCATGGCTAAGGACAAAAAGGACTCTCAGGGTAAGGACAAGAACCCTCAGGGCAAGCGCAGGTGGTATCAGCTCCTAGGCGACGGCTTTAAGATCGCGCGGAAGAGCTACCCTGCTCTGCCGTGGATCCTCATCGGCGTCTTCCTTGTCACCCTCGTCGTCTTCGTCGGCGCCGGCATTCTTCTCGACAACTGGATCCTTTGGACGATCTCGGGCGTCGTTCTCGCCCCGATGTTCACGATGGTGACACTGACTCGCTTCATCGAGAGCGCGTCCTATAAGCAGATGGAAGGGATCCCCGGGGCGGCGTCAGCTGTGATCGGCCGTATCCGCCGAGGCTGGTCCTTCCAGGAGGAACCGGTCAGGTTCAATGCCCGCCACCAGGACATGGTGTTCCGTCTCATCGGCAAGCCCGGCATCGTCCTCGTCACCGAAGGCCCCGTCAGCCGCGTGGCGAAGCTTGTCGAAGAGGAGAAGCGGCAGGCCCGCCGCATTGCCCCCAACGTTCCCGTTCACACGATCAACGTCGGCACGGGTGAAGATCAGGTTCGCCTGAGCAAGCTCATGAAGTCGTTGAAGAAGCTCCCGAAGAAGCTCAACACGAATGAGGTGGGGGCCGTGACGAAGCGCTACGACTCCATCAAGACGAACCAGCTCCCCATCCCCAAGGGCATCGACCCCTACAAGATGAGGCCAGACCGCAAGGCCACACGAGGCCGCTGAAGTCTGTCATCCCGCCAGCCGGCGGGATGACGCATATCTACCGCAGAATCGCTGGCCGTGGCCGGGATCATCGCGGACGTTGTCTTAGCGAACCTTGCCTTAGCGAACCTTGGTGATCGTCGTCCGCATAATGGCATCGTGGTAGCTCCGACCATCTGGCACGGTGAAGATCCCCGGCAGGACGAGGCAGAGCAGAACTGTCCTTCCCAGAGCCTTGGTGGGACCCGGCGCGGACCCATCGAGGCAGCGCACTCCCAGCCCCATGATGGCGTGCCCGATGGTGCCACCGATCGTGCCGATGAGGACGACTGACATGAGCGCGAAGGCGCCGAGAGTGGCAAACTCGTTGTAGGAGAAGAAGCCTGCCGAGATCGCCACTGCCATGAGCCAGTCGATGACAAGGGCAACAATTCTGCGGCTTAACGGCGCCAATGCGAGAGTTTGGGTCATGGCCACTATCCTAGTAGGTGCATATGTGTATCCAGCGTTTTACAGACGTGCTAGACAAAATATGAACAGATTGTGCACAAATCTATATTTGCGCTATACCATTGCGGGTGAATCCACTACATGAGGAGAGAACATGTTCGCAAATGCTGACGAGGCTATTGCCTATACAAAGGAACACGACGTTCAATTCATCGATGTCAGGTTCTGTGACCTGCCCGGGATCATGCAGCATTTCAACATCCCCATAGAGACGTTCTCGGAGGACGTCTTCACCGAGGGTCTCATGTTCGATGGTTCATCTATCCGCGGCTTCCAGGCTATCCACGAGTCTGACATGAAGCTGATCCCCGATGTCACGACCGCCTACATCGATCCGTTCCGGAAGGCGAAGACTCTTATCGTCAACTTCTCGATCGTCGACCCGTTCACGGGTGAGTCCTACTCTCGCGACCCGCGCAACATCGCCGCCAAGGCCGAGAACTACCTGCGTTCCACCGGAATCGCCGACACCGTCTACTTCGGCGCGGAAGCCGAGTTCTACATCTTCGATGACGTCCGCTTCAACACGAACGAGCACGAGTCGTACTACCACATCAACTCCAACGAGGCGTGGTGGAACACCGGGCGCGAGGAAGAGGGCGGCAACAGGGGCTACAAGACCCGCATGAAGGGCGGATACTTCCCCGTCTCCCCCAACGACCAGTTCGTTGATCTCCGCGACGAGATGTGCCGTGTCATGTCCGAGACGGGCCTTCGCGTCGAGCGAGCCCACCACGAGGTCGGCACTGCCGGCCAGCAGGAGATCAACTACACGTTCGACACCCTGCTCGCCGCCGCCGACGACCTCATGAAGTTCAAGTACGTCATCAAGAACGTGGCGTGGGAAGCTGGCAAGACCGCCACGTTCATGCCCAAGCCCATCTTCGGCGACAACGGATCGGGTATGCACTGCCACCAGTCCCTGTGGAAGAACGGCGAACCCCTGTTCGCCGATGAGAGGGGTTACGGCGGCCTGTCGGACATGGCACGCTGGTACATTGGCGGCCTGCTCAAGCACGCCCCTGCCCTTCTCGCTTTCACGAACCCGTCGGTGAACTCGTTCCACCGCCTCGTTCCGGGCTTCGAGGCCCCGGTGAACCTCGTCTACTCGGCACGCAACCGTTCCGCCTGCATCCGCATTCCCGTCACGGGAACGTCTCCGAAGTCGAAGCGTCTCGAGTTCCGTGTCCCCGACCCGTCGTCGAACCCATACCTGGCGTTCTCGGCGATGCTCATGGCCGGCATCGACGGCATCAAGAACCGTATCGAGCCCGCTGACCCGATCGACAAGGATCTCTACGAGCTGCCGCCGGAGGAGCACGCACAGATCGAGCAGGTCCCGGCGTCCCTCGAGGGAGCACTCGAAGCGCTGCGTCACGATAGCGACTTCCTCCTCGAAGGCGACGTCTTCACCCAGGATCTCATCGATACCTGGATCGACTACAAGTACACCAACGAGATCGCTCCGCTGCGCCAGCGCCCGCACCCGCACGAGTTCGAGCTGTACTTCGACATCTAGGATCATCTGATCCTCTGTGGGGCGGTGAGCATTCACCGCCCCACACGTCTCGAGCCTTCTGCCGAGAGCGCGAGATCCGGGTTGGGCCATGCCCTCGGCGCTTGACTCGCTTAGCATGGGCACATGAAGAAGCACCCCGAGGATTCCCAGGACTGGTCCGAGTTCGTCAACAAGCGCGACGACTGGGCCATTCCCGACGCTGGTGACGGTCGGCCGGAGCCGATTACCCGGCATGAACCCGATCAGCCGCCTGTCGATCAGCCTTCTGCCGATGCTGTTGGCCCCTACGGCGCGACGGAGAGCCCGTGGAAGGATTTCGACGACAGGGATGCGAATCCTCCGCGCGAGTCGACGCCCTACGACGAGACGAATCCTTTCACCAACCATGCGGCCTGGCGTTATCAGCAGAACCCGTACCGGGGTGACCCGCAGGAGCATTCGACAAACTTCCGCAGTGCACTTCTCACTGGTCTCGGGCTCGGTGTCGCTCTCATCGTCATCGCCCTGCTCCTGCTGTAGAAGGCCCAGAGACAGGGCATGACTTCAGGCCGTGGGGCGGTGGTTCCATTCCACGAGCCGCCACGTGCCGCCCGTGCGCTCGAAGATCCCGGTGCCGCAATTGTCCAAATGGGGCAGCGACCCTGCTGACGAGCCGCCGATGACGGAATTGGCCCACAGTTGGGAGACGGTTCCGTGAGACACCACCATGAGGGATTCCTCGTCGGCGTCCTCGATCGCGGCAGTGAAGCGGTCGAGGACTTCCTGGCCCGTCTCTCCGCCCGGGATGCGCTGGGAGTAGTCGCCGGCCATCCATCCCATGACGACACGGACGTAGCTCATGATGGTCTCCATGTCCGTCCTCATCTCCCACTCCCCCGCGGGCACTTCAGCCACGCGGGGGTCGATGCGCGGGATGAGGCCGCGCTCGGATGCGGTCGGCTCAGCTGTCTGCTGGGTTCTCACGAGGTGGGAGACGACAATCCCATCCAGGTGAAACCCGCTCAACCGACGTGCAAGATCCTGTGCTTGAGCGCGGCCGTTGTCTGTCAGGTCGGCGCCTGGCGCGGCAGTATCCAGCGCTCTCATGACGTTCGACGTCGTCTCGCCATGCCGTGCCACATACAGTCTCATCGTTTCTCCTAGCCGGCGTGACCGCCACTATCGATCATTCTCAAAAAAGATGCGTTCGACGACAGCGCGTGCTCGACGCGCGAGACGCAGATAGATCTCCTCCACCTCGTGGCGAGCGGTCAGGTCGTGGGATAGGAGGGCCGCGATGTTTGCCAGCTCCGTCGAATCCGTGGGGACCACATCGAGCCGCGGCCCTGATGTGCGGCCAGTTCCGAGAGCGATCGCGAAACGCAGCTGTTGGGCATAGAGCCACGCTTCCGCAAGCCTCACGCCATCATCCTCCGAGAGAAGGCCTGCGCTCATGGCCGCGTCGAGCCCCGTCATCGTCGACGTCGTCTGCAGGGTCGACTGCTGCCCCGCATAGCGCAGCTGCAGGTATTGGACTGTCCACTCGACGTCCGAAATGCCACCGGGGCCCAATTTGAGATGTCGGGCCTTGGACGCACCACGCGGGGCACGTTCCGTCTCGACCCGCGCTTTCATCCGCCGCACGTCACGGTCTTCGGCATCAGTCAGGCCCTGGCCATACCGCACGGGGTCGATGAGTGCGATGAATTGTCGTCCGAGTTCTGCATCGCCGGCGATCGGACGCGCCTTGAGGAGCGATTGACGCTCCCACGTCTCGGCCCAGCGCCGATAGTACTCACCGTAGGCATCGAGGGTACGAGCGAGGGGGCCGTTCCGGCCTTCCGGGCGCAGGTCCGCATCGGATCGAAGAGCCGGCTCCTCTGTTCCCTCCGACAGCATGGCCATCACGGCGGAGGCGATGCTGACGGCAACACGCTGCGCCAGCTCTTCATCGCCGTGCGGCTGGTGGACGAACAGGAGATCGCAGTCGGAACCATAGCTCATCTCTCGCGCACCGAAAGACCCCATGCCGACAATGAGATAGGACGACGGCGCCTCGTCGAGGTTGAACTCTGCGAGTATCTTCTTCGTCGCAGCCTGAAGCGCCGCCTGGACTGCGATCTCCGCGCCGTTGGTGATCGAGTCCTGCGCGCGTTCGGTATCGATCAAGCCGAGGACGAGGCCGAGACCGGTTCGCAGGAGGCTTCGTCTGCGCAGGTATCTCCCCGCCATCGCAATGCCCTCCGGGGTGGTGCGGCGGGAGATGAGTGCATCGAGTTCGCTGCGCAGCGCTCCGATGCTGCGCGGTTCGAGCTCGCTGTCACCTTCGAGCCAGCGGACCGACTCGGGCAGCTTCGGGATCTCTTCGGCAAGATAGCGGGACGTGGAGAGTATGTGGGCAAGGCGGTGCCCCGCCATGCTCGAGTCCCGCAGCAGCTTCATGTACCAGTGGGTTCGGCCCATCGTCTCCGACAGGATACGGAAGTGAAGGAGACCGGAATCGGGTTCGGGGCCTTCCGCGAACCAGCCCAGCAGGACTGGCAGGAGCTGGCGCTGGATCATCGCCGTACGCGACACGCCTTCGGTCAGTGCCGCAATGTGTCCAACGGCGCGCGTCGGATCCCGGTAGCCGATTCCTGCCAAACGATCCGCGGCCGCATCCCGATCGAGGCTGATATCGTCATCGCTCAGCCGTGCGGCTTCCGGGAGCAGGGGACGGTAGTAGATCGCCTGGTGCAGGCTCCTGACTTCGGCTCGAACGTCTCGCCAGGCACTCTCCAGCTCCTCCCCTGTCGTGATCCCCGGCATTTTCATGGCGCGTGCGATACGGCGCAGCTGCCCATCGTCCTCCGGCAGGACTTGGCTTCTCCTCATCTTCTGGAGCTGGATCCGGTGCTCGAGCGTACGCAGGAAGCGATAGTGCTGCTCGAGCCTGTCGGCATCCACTCGCGCCACATAACCGTTGTCGCGCAGTGCCGCGAGCGCGTCGAGCGTTGACCGGACGCGCAGACTGGGGTCGACTCGTCCGTGCACGAGCTGGAGCAGCTGGACTGTGAACTCGACGTCTCTCAATCCCCCGGCGCCCAGTTTGATCTGTCGGGCGGCGTCTCTGCTGGCGATGGTCGATTCGACGCGCCCCCTCATGTGGCGTGTCGTCTCCACGAACTGGTCTCGTCCCGAGGCGGACCAGATGAAAGGCTGGATGGCGTCGACGTAGGCTGCGCCGAGGTCGGGGTCTCCTGCGACGGCGCGTGCTTTGAGGAGTGCCTGGAATTCCCAGTCTTTCGCCCAGCGTTCGTAGTAGGCGACGTGGGATGCGAGTGTTCGAACGAGGGGTCCGTCCTGTCCTTCGGGGCGGAGGTTCGCATCGAGCGGCCACAGTGCGGGTGCAGATCCGGGCGCGGATACTGCTTTTGTCAGTGCGGTGACGATCTTCGTGGCGGTGTCGAGGGCCGCCGCCTCATTGTCTCCCGCGGGTTCCGCCACGTAGATGACATCGACGTCGGAGATGTAGTTGAGTTCTCGTGCGCCCGTCTTCCCCATGGCGATGATCGCGAGGCGGACCGTGTCCGATCCGGGGATGGTTGCCCTTGCGAGGGCATGGGCCCCGGAGAGGGCTGCGGACACCAGGTCGGAGAGGAGTGCCGCCACCGTGTCGAAGCGTTCGAGAGGGTGATCGGCCATGAGGTCCCAGGCGGCGATGCTGAGGAGCTGCCGATAGTATTCCTCGCGAAGCCGGGTGACGCCGGTGTCCCACGGGGTGTCGGCATGCTGTCCGATGGTGAGGAAGGCGTCCGGGTTGATGGTGGGCTCTGCGCCGAGTCCGTCGATCCAGTCGGGGTGGGTGATGAGGATGTCGCCAAGCGCTGTCGACATGCCGCAGAGCTGCGAGACGGCGGAGAGAAGCCGGGGTGTTGCCGTGATCCGCTGGAATGCTTCCGGCGCCCCATCGGCCATGCGCAGCATCGCCAGGAGGCCCTGGTCGGGATCGGGACTCTCTCCCAGTGCTTCGAGCACGGCCGCGAAATCTCGTCCCTCGGTGAGCCGCTGGGCGCGTGCCGGGTCGGTGAATCCGAGCCTTCGGAGGGCTGCTGTCGGGCTCTCTCTGCGCATGTCAGACCACCGGCAGGAACCGGTCCCTTTCGAACGGGGTCACCTGGTGACGGTAGCCTTCCCATTCGTTTTCCTTGTTGCGGATGAAATAGGAGAAGGCTTCTTCGCCCAGAGTGTGGGCAACAAGCTCAGATTCTTGCATGACGGCGAGCGCTTCGTCGAGGTTGCCCGGGAGGGAAAGGATGCCCAGGGCTCGGCGTTCGTTGCGTGTCATGGCGGCCACGTCCTCGATTGCTTCGTCGGGGAGTTCGAGATTTCGTTCGATGCCGTCGAGTCCTGCATTGAGGAGCACGGCGAAGGCGAGATAGGGATTGGCTGCGGAATCGATGGCACGATATTCGATGCGAGCGGATTGCGGCTTCCCTACGCGCAGGGCTGGCACCCGGACGAGCGCTGAGCGGTTGTTGTGGCCCCAGCACACGTAGGAGGGCGCCTCGTCCCCTGCCCAGAGCCGCTTGTACGAGTTGACATGCTGGTTGGTGATCGCGGTGATCGCGCTCGCGTGCTCGAGCAGGCCGGCCATGAACTTTCGTGCAGTTGCCGACAGGAGGTAGGTGCCGGAGGGATCGTAGAAGACGTTCCTATCTCCTTCGAAGAGGGACATGTGGGTGTGCATGCCGCTTCCCGGATGGTTGATCAAGGGTTTGGGCATGAAGGAGGCGAAGACGCCTTGGGAGATCGCCACCTCTTGGATCGTGGTGCGGAAGGCCATGATGTTGTCCGCCATCGACAGAGCATCCGTGTAGCGCAGGTCGATTTCGTTCTGGCCGGGGCCCGATTCGTGGTGCGAGAACTCGACGGGAATGTTCATCGACTCGAGGGTCGCAACAGCCACGCGGCGGAAGTCCTGGGCCGCTGACCGAGCTGAGTGATCGAAGTAGCCCGCCCGATCGATGGGACGGAACTCGGCATGTGGGTCGGACGATGGATGGAAGAGATAGAACTCGATCTCAGGGTGGGTATAGAAACCGAATCCCATGTTGCTGGCGCGCTCCAGTGCGCGCCGTAGCACGGCCCTGGGATCGGATCGCGCCGGCTCACCGTCTCGCGTCGAGATGTCGCAGAAGAGACGTGCCACAAGACCGCCTTCAGACTTGCCCGGCAGGATCTGGAACGTGGAGGCGTCCGGGTGGGCAAGCATATCGGCTTCGACGACGCGGGCCAGGCCCTCGATCGAGGAACCGTCGAAACCGATCCCCTCAGCGAATGCTTCCTCGAGCTCGGCGGGCGCTATCGCCACAGACTTGAGCGTTCCGATGACATCCGTGAACCATAGGCGTATGTATCGAACATCCCTGTCGTGGATGGTCTGTAGAACGTGCTCCTGTTGACGATTCATACCGCTCCCTTCCTCTGAACCTATCTTGCCAGGCCTATCGCCGAGGACACGCCAAAGCCGCCACGCGGCTTCGCGGGAGGCGGACTACTGTCCCGAGATGTTGCGCCATGCCGACGTCGCGTGCCGCGATCTGCATCCCATCGGATGCGCCGGGAGTCTCGAACGGCAAGAGCTTGGTTCGGTTAACCTCAACACCGTCCCGCCATCGCGGTAGGATGTTCCCCATGACTGACAGCGCCAAGAAGACAGATCGTCCCCGACGTGTCCGCATAGCCCACCTTCTCGAAGCGAAAACCCATGGTGAGCCGTTGACGATGCTTACCGCCTACGACGCGATGATCGCCAGCATCTTCGATCGTGCGGGTGTCGACATGCTTCTCGTCGGCGATTCGATCGGCACGACCGTCTTCGGCGAATCCAACACACTGGGTGTCGAGCTCGCCGATCTCGTGAGGGCCACAGCCTCAGTCGCGAAGGGCACCCAGCGTGCTCTCGTCGTCGCAGATCTTCCGTTCGGCACGTACGAGACGAGCCCAGAGCAGGCGTTCATGTCCGCCGCGCAGCTCATCAGGGCTGGCGCCCATGCCGTCAAGCTCGAGGGCGGGGTCCGCATCGCCGAACAGATCACACAGCTTGTCCTTCACGGTATTCCCGTGGTCGGCCATGTCGGTTTCACCCCTCAGTCGGAGAACGCCCTGTCGGGGCCCCGCGTCCAGGGCCGGGGCGATGAGGCGGCAGATAAGGTCATCGAGGATGCTGTGGCAGTCCAGGAAGCGGGTGCGTCTGCCGTCGTCCTCGAAATGGTGCCCGCAGAGTTGGCCAGTAAGATCACGTCGATTCTCGAGATCCCGACGATCGGTATCGGAGCGGGCCCGGGGACTGACGGACAGGTTCTCGTCTGGTCGGACATGGCGGCGCTGACCGACTGGCAGCCCTCCTTCGTCCGCGTCTTCGGGCAGATCGGTGCAGCACTCCATGATGCTGCAACGGACTACGTCGACGCGGTCAAGTCAGGAGCGTTCCCAACCCGGGAGCATTCGTTCTAGGCGCGAGCTCCCGCCCTCCGCGGCTGATTGCTCAGTCCTCCCAGTCCTCTTCCCAGGCCTCTTCCTCGGATTCGAAGGCTTCGTTCCTCTTCGCTGCCGTCGTGAGTGCGTTGCGGGCTTCCTCTTCCGTGGGGTAGGGCCCCATGAGGTCCGTCCAGCCGGACTGTCGGCCCTTCTCCACTTCGCCCGTTTTCGTGTTGTACCAATACTCAGGATTGGCCATGACCTACCTCCTCGACGCTAAGCTAGATTCCATGCTTGCACAGCGCGCCCCCCTTGGCACCCTCGTTCCTGGAAAGCTCTCCCCGAAGAGGCATGTCCCTGCGTCGATCGAACGACCCGAGTATCTGTTCCATGACGGACCGGAGGTGGTCACTGCATCAGATGTGAAGGATGATGAGACCCTCGAGCGGATCCGCAGCACCTCGAAACTCGCGGCTCAGGCTCTCGAGGAGGTGGGGAGGGCCGTCCGGCCCGGGATCACGACCGACGAGCTCGATCGCATCGGGCACGATTTCCTCATCGATCACGGCGCATATCCATCGAGCCTCGACTACATGGGTTTCCCGAAGTCGCTGTGCACGTCTATCAACGAAGTCATCTGCCACGGCATCCCCGACTCGACCGTCCTTCACGAGGGCGATATCGTCAATATCGATATCACCGCATATCGCGACGGAGTGCACGGGGACACGAATGCAACATTCCCGGTGGGCGACATCGATGAGGAGTCAGCCCTCCTGATCGAACGCACCCGTATTGCGACCGAGCGCGGCATCAAAGCCGTCAAGCCCGGCCGCGCCATCAACGTCATCGGCCGTGTCATCGAGGCCTACGCGAAGCGATTCAACTATGGTGTCGTCGAGGATTTCACTGGGCATGGTGTGGGTGAAGCCTTCCATTCCGGCCTGATCGTCCCCCACTACGACACGGCTCCCCGCTACGACACGATCATGGTGCCCGGCATGGTCTTCACCATCGAACCCATGCTGACGCTGGGGACGATCGCCTGGGATCAGTGGGATGATGGGTGGACGGTCCTCACGAAGGATCGCGGGCGCACCGCACAGTTCGAGCACACCATCGTCGTCACCGAAGACGGCGCCGAGATCCTCACAGTCTCATGATCGCCTTCGGTATCGACATCGGCGGGTCCGGCATCAAAGGCGCCCCGGTGGACCTCGACAAGGGAGCCCTAGCCCAGCCCCGCCATCGCATCCCCACCCCTGCGAAGTCCACTCCGGGCAATGTCGCTGACATCGTCAAACAGCTTGTCGACCATTTCGGCATCCCCGACAGCATGCCTGTCGGTGTGGCACTTCCCGCGCCGATCGTGCACGGAACGGTCGCCCTCATGGCGAACCTGCACAAGTCGTGGCTCGGAATCGACGCAGCCTCGCTCTTGGGCGAGGCCTTGGGCCGACACGTGACGGTTGTCAATGATGCTGACGCCGCCGGGTATGGTGAGGCGGAGTACGGGGCCGCTCACGGCGTACCGGGTTCCATCCTCGTCACAACCCTGGGCACGGGTATCGGATCAGCGCTCGTCGTCAACCATGAGCTCGTCCCCAACACCGAGTTCGGTCATCTCACCCTCCCGAACGGCAAAGAAGCTGAAGCGTGGGCTTCGTCTGCAGTCAAGGATCGGGAGAAGCTCTCGTGGAAGGCCTGGGCCAAGCGACTCCAGGACGTCTACTCCCAGTACGAGCTCCTGCTGAACCCCGATCTCATCATTGTCGGGGGCGGGATCTCCAAGAACGCAGACAAATACTTGCCGCTCTTGGATACTCGCGCCACCATCGTGCCTGCGACAATGCGGAATTCCGCAGGGATCATCGGTGCCGCGGCACTGGGCGCGCGCGAGTCTCACGCCTAGTCAGTCTGCTATCGTCTGCTTCCCCACGCGTCGGTCACGATCGTCGACACATCGACTTGCAGGCCCGGCATCAGCGATGTGAGAGCATCGGCCAGCTTCGGGAGAAGCGGCCACTCGGAGGCGAAGTGCGTGGGGCTGATGAGTGCGGCGCCCCCGGACCATAGGTGGTCAGTCGCGGGGTGGTGGCGCAGGTCTGCCGTGATGTAGGCATCTGCTCCTGCCTCGTTGACGAGGCAGAGGAACGAGTCGCCTGATCCCGGGCTCACAGCCACTGTCTCGATGATCCGATTCTCGTCGCCGCCGACGAGGATACCCGCGGGCGTGCGCGGGAGCGCCTCTGCCACTCTGTCGGCGAGTTCACCCAGCGTGGTCGGTTCGATGGTGCCGATCCGGCCGAGACCCAGCGTCGGATCATCAGCGTTCGGAACGAGCGGACGGGCCGCCTGCAGGCCGACAAGATCCGCCATGGCCTGGGCTGTGCCCCACGAGTCGGCGTTGGTGTGCGCGGCGTAGAGGGACACTCCCCCGCGGACGAGGTCCGTCACCCATGCGCCCTTCGTCGTGTGGGCGCCAACCGTCGACGTGCCGCGCAGGTAGAGCGGATGGTGGGTGACGAGCATGTCGTATCCGCCCGAGAGGGCTTCCGTCACGGTCGCCTCGCAGGGATCGACGGCGAGAAGAATCCGCTTCACTTCCCAGGAGGGGCTCCCGGGCGACGAGGCCGACGGCATCCCAATCCTCGGCGAGTCGGGGCGGGCAGAGGGATTCGATGGCGGAGATGACGTCGCGTGTGAGCATGAATCCAGTCTAGGGCGTCGAGGGGACAAGCTGGCCGATACGCCGGGTTCTGTCTAGGGCGACCATCCATCTCGAGTACGCGTTGCCGCGCACTTCTAGCGACCCACCCGTCGGCCCGGGACTAGCCCGTCACGAGCAGCGTTTGGCCGACTGTCTGGTCTTGCTCCCGGTGGGGTTTACCATGCCGTCCCGGTCACCCGGTCCGCGGTGAGCTCTTACCTCACCCTTTCACCCTTACCTTTCGGCGGTTTACTTTCTGTGGCACTGTCCCGCGAGTCGCCTCGGGTGGGCGTTACCCACCACCGTGCTCTATGGAGCCCGGACGTTCCTCGACACCGAAGTGCCGCGGCCGCCTGGCCAGCTTGTCCAATCTCAGTCTACTCACTGCTTGCCCCAACCACTAGCAGAGCGCCCGGTAGAAGCGCCCGAGGTTTCGATCCGCGTTGAAAGGTAGCGGGAACCTTCGTCGTAGAGTAGGGTACGTTGCTTCGATTTCTGCGAACGTGCTGTATCCGACTAAAGTTCCACCGGGTGACCCAGTCAGAGCGTTTTGTCGTATATGTCACCGCCGGATTGCACCGAAACTTGGGCGTCTGCAGTGATCGATTCATCAGAATAGGTCAACGAGACGTAGCTGTTCGTGCGGATTCGACGGACCCCTGCGACGAGCATCTCGTCGCAGGTCACACCGGCCGATGGCCTCGATTCCGAGATGAGCGTCATGACTCTCAACAACAGCGATCATTAGTCGTGGGGCGGTCGAGTTCCATGGCGAAAAAACTGATGCATCCTTGACGTTCTCGCTGGCACGGCGAGATCCTGCGGGACACAACAAGAGGTTCTTCTTGTCAAGCGTTGTCGTAGTGCCAACCGCGGACTCGCATGACCAACGACGATTGCACCCCGACTTACCATCTCCGCACCAACGGCGAGTTGGGGTGCCACCACATGGATCGACTCTGTTCTTGAGCAACCTTCGACTGCCTGCCGATCGTAGACCATACGCATGGCACGCTCACACGGCTCGCGACTGAACTTTTTGGACAGTTTGCTCGGCGTTTGCCCTTCGGAAAGCTCTTCCCAGCTACATGAGCTTTGTCGACTCCAAAGCCTCGGTCAGACCGCGATTAAACTGGATGAGCGGTCGTCGTAGCACAAGCCCGACAAGGAGAGCCGGGATAGCGAACAGGCTAAGCAGTCCAAGGGAGGTCCACATGTCACCGCCATAGACCCCTGCGATCGCTGAGCGTACAGCATCGATCGCGTGCGTTGCAGGAAGGAAAGGACTGATCTGCCGGAACCACTCTGGGAGCACCGCGAGTGGGTAGGCCCCGCCTGAGCCAGAGATCTGGATGACGAGCAGGAGAACAGCTAGGGCCTTACCGGCATTGCCGAATGCGGCGACTGCCGTATAGATCAGTAGCGTGAAAACAAGGGAAATGACCCATCCTGTCAGTATCAACAAAAGAGGATGACTCGCCTCGATCTGGACAAACAGAATCAAGCCAACAGTAACGAGGCTACTCTGTGCAAGGCCCGCCAGGGCAAATATGCCATATCTGCCCAGATACTGCTGTGCTGGCGTGAGGTTGGGCCTGCCAGGTAGCACGTCCGCTTTGACATCGACTCTGATAGCAACAGTCATGAGCAGCGCTCCCACCCAGAGCGCGAGGACCATGTACAGAGGAGCCATTCCAGCACCGAAGCTAGCAACTGGGAATACCGCTATCCTCTCTATGCCAACAGGCTGCGCTAGGGATCTTGCGAGAACGCTCGGATCCGCTCCGATGATCGCACTGATCTCGTCGAGCTCCCCGGTGTCGGCTGCGCGCGCGAGCGCTGCCGCAAGCTCGTCGAACTGGTCTGCCGTTTCCTCGAGGGAGTCGGAGATCTCTGCGGTGGCCGCATAAGCGCTTGACAGCGATGCCAGCACTGACCCGGATTGGGCCGACAGCTTCGACGATGCTGAGGCCAGGTCAGCGCCAATGGCTTCGATATCTACCTTGATTATGTCAAGCGTCGTCGACAGCTCATCGAGCTGTGGTTTGAGATTGGAAATGTAGGCGTTCTCGGCACTATCGATCGCCTGCTTCGCCTGCGCAACAGTCTCCTGGACTTCCTGACGAGAGGCTTGAGCTTCGCTGTTGTTGTCTCTGACAGCCTGTGCCGCGGAGGCGAGCCTGTCATAGACATCCTGCTGACGGGATATTGCTGTATCGAGCTTGCCAATGACGGCATTAAGTCCGTCGAGCGCGGGGTCTGGCAACATCGGGGCGATTTCATCCCGGAGCGTGTCGCGCGCGCGAATATAACTGTCGATCTGAAGCTGGACCTGCTGGGCAAGCGTGTCGATGACGTCGGCCTGTGCGACGCTACCAGAATCGAGCTCGGCAAATAGGCTATCAACGCTCACGCTCACATCGTCATAGGCATCCGATGTGGACGCGAGTGCATTCGCGAGCCCCTGGGTCGCTGTCTGCACGCTCGAGCGGAGCCCTTCGATCGCCGCGGATCCATCCGAAACAGCGGTAGACACGCCCTCCAACGCAATGCCGGATCCACTGACAAGGTCACTGGCACCGCGGACTACCGCGATACAGCTTTCAATGACGGAACCGAAGATCTCTGCGGTTTGCGCGGCGCCGCGAAGGTCGCTTCCAACATTGCCAACCCTAAGCTCAAGCTTTGCGAGAGTTACCCGCGTCTCGTCGTCAGTAAGAAAATCTGACAGCGATGAGATCAATCCAAGAGCGAGGTCGCTGAGCGTCTCGGTGAAAACCTCCGTTATGCGAGCTGACACGCCTTCGGCGCCTTGCTGGGTGAGAGTCGGCGCAAGGGCGTTTTTCTTCTCGTTTGTGTAGTAGGCAATCGGCTCGCTGTCGTGGCCGTCCGCGAAGAAGGTCACCATATCGGCGCTGAAGGACTCGGGAAGGACGATAGCGGCATAATATGCGCCTGATTCAGTCCCGTCGATCGCTTCCTCTTCTGATGTTACGACCCAGTCAAAATCATCATTGGCGCGAAGAGCGGACAGTGCCTGTTCGCCAACATTAATGCGAATGGGCATGAGATCGCTCTCGTATCCAGCATCAGAGCTCGCGACGGCAACTTTTAGGTTCTTGGTGTTCGAGAACGGATCCCAGCTCGCAATCACATTGAACCAGGTAAATAAAGCAGGGATGATGATGAGCCCGAAAATGACTATCGACGCCAGAACACTGCTTGTAGCACGATGAAGGTCGCGCTGTATGAGCCGAAGTATGTCTCTCATTCGCTCTCCTCCTGCTGGCCGACAGTGTCGGCGCCTGCTCGATGTCGTCCAGATCCACGTTGACCAGCCACCTCGGTGCCCTCATGCAGTTGGTCCTCATTCTCAAACAAGAGAGGGAGATGAGGATCGGTCACACGATCGGTCTCCGACCCGATGCCTCGCCCTCCAGCGTCGTCCCCGTCGTCTTTGTCCGAGCTCTCTTCAATGTGTGTGCTCTCAACGTCACCAATGCCCGCTATCTCGTCATTTGAGACTGCTTCGTCATCGGGCTCTTCAAAAGTGCTTGTGACTGCCTCGTCCTCTTTTCCGGCCTCCGGAAGGACATCCTCTACCCCCTCGCGCTCTGCAACAAGTACCTGCAACATCGGCGAAGCCGCAACGACCGCCCCAATCGCATCAGCAGAGCCGTCACCACTGGTACTCCATACCCTCCCGGTATCAGCCCGCGCGGCACTGCTAAGTATAGAGTCGTCGAGACTCGCAATCTCCTGCGCGCGGTCCAACGACTCCTTAACATATTCGAGGGCGACGATGACTCCAATTAAGATGAGGCTGACCACAAGCCATGTGGCGAGAAGAGTGGCATTGGCGGATGGATACAGCCGACCGGCACCGGCCAGGATGATAGTGAAGATGAGCCCGGTAAGCAGTGTGGCACGAAGGAGTATCGGATAGCGTTGCGCGAACTGCTCGGATCTCCGAGCGACATCCTCGTGGTATTTCTGTCGGTTCTGGAGAGCATAGATGATATCCGAGAGTCTGTAACCGGACCCCGTCACGTGTACGGTCTCACTGATGAGGAGGTCGGTCGCACCGATTTGACGGTTAAACATCAAGATGATATTCGCAAATCTACGGCGTAGAACGAGGCCAAGGAGGAAGGCGGCCGCAACAAAAGCTGCCAGCGCCGCCATGTAGAACCAATAATGTCCTTGGTAGAAGCCGCCGATGGTCTCCCTCATCGCGTCAATGCCATAAGTGAATGGCAAGAATGGATAGAGGTCTCGGAAGAATCCGGGCATCATTTCGATCGGGTAGAGTCCGGAGGCGCCGGGAATCTGCATGATAACGAGGAGGATACATAGTCCTCGTCCGACATGGCCGAAGGCAACGCACAGAGCGTAGATAATGCTCAGATATGTCAAAGCTGTGAAAACACCTGTCGCAATGAAGGCCGCACTGTTGACCGTCTGAACCCCGATCATAAGGTCTCCAATGCAGACAACAAGGGCCTGTACCACGGCGATCATTCCGACGAGTAGAAACCGCCCGAAGTACGCCTGACGTACAGTCAGCCCGTCAACACCTTCCGTGTCGACCTCGAGCTTAAAAATGACCATGAGAACAAAAGCACCGATCCATAGCGACAGATTGGTGAAAAGGGCTGCCATCGCCGAGCCGTAGGAGTTCACATGGAAGACCACGTGCTCATCTATGGAAACGGGTGAGGCGACAAACTGAGCTATCTGTTCCGTGTCCAGCCCCGTCAACGAACTGACGTCGCTCCAAATGGATGCCTGGCTGAGCGCGACAAGATCGCTATGGGCTGTCTGTATGCCATCGTCGATCTGATCTAGGTTCTCGTCAAGTCTGTCGAGAAGGTCTGAAGTCGCGACCAGCTGTTCATCGATACCGGTCAAGAGCTGTTGGGCCTGGAAGAGCTGATCCTTCTGGACATCGAGTGCGGCTGAGAACGCACCGGCGCTCGTCGTCAACGCGCTCATCGACTCGTTGAGGCCTGGAAGTGTGTCTGCCAGGACGGTGCGCATCTGGACTGCCGTATTCTGTGAATCCTGAGCGAGACCGTCCAGCTGGCCCGTCGTGACCTGGATCGCGCTCGCAACAGTATCGGCACTGGATTTGAGCGTCTGAAGGTCTGAAAGCAGTTGCTGATCTGTCGCGTTACGCTCCTCAAGAGCACCCAACAACCCGACCATCCGCTGAGCTACTGCGGAATCGGTATCGGCGCTCTCCAGAAGGGTCCGGAGCCGTTCTATTGCCACGCCGTTGGCCTCAGCGGCTTCCGACACGTCGGTGATTGCGCTGTCGACCTTCGAGCTAAGCTGCTCGAGAGCCTGGACGACTCCCGTGACTGCGACGTTCGCGTCCGACGTTCCTTCTGCGAGGAGTATCGTGCCGTTCAGATAGGCGCCCGTGGCCGCATCGCCGAACGCAATAACCTCGTACTGAACCCCGGCGACAATTGATTGAGCTTGGACGACCGCTGTCTGCACATCAGTCAGGACTGTATCGACGTTGGCCAACGTGCTGCCCGCCAGAGCCAGCGCTTCACGGGAAGACCCCACATCAGATCGCAGAATGCCGAGGCGCTCGCGTGTAGATGTTATCTTTGACTCCGCCTCGCCTACTGCGCTCAACGTGCTGTCCTGAGTTTCGAGTAGCTGTGCTTCCGCCGAATATCCAACATCTCTCAGGGCATCGGCGGCGGCGGTCGCAACCTGCTCTGAGAAGGCGCTTGCGATCTGGCTGTCGAGCTTCGAGGCCCCCACGTCCGTGATCTTGGGTGAGATCGCACTTACTTTCTCATTAACGTGGTATTCCAGGCGCGGCTGAACGAAGTCACCAGTCGTGATGCTGAGGAGATTTCTACTGAAATCTGTCGGAATGACGATCGCGGCGTAAACCTCACCACGCTTCACAGCTTCAAGAGCGACGTCCTCCGCCATGAATTGCCAGCCTAGCTGGTCGTTGGCGTCGAGCTCGTCAACTACGAGCGCGCCCACATCGAGGGGCCCAGTGAGGTCCGATGACGCACCTTCGTCCAGGTTGACGACAGCAACCTCAATATTTCCCGTATTCGAGTACGGATCCCAAAATGCATTGATGTTCAGCCAGGCGTACAGTGCCGGCGTGACGATAACGCCGATAATAACGATCCAAGCCTTCCGCACCCGGAACAAACGTGCAGCGTCTCGTGAAAAAACTTTCCATATATTGGACACGCGCTGATTGTATGGAGTATCGACCTCCGATCGCCAGTCCTATCGCAACCAAGCATTCACCGTGGACAGACGACGAGCTCCACGAACGTACTCACTGGCCGCCATATAGGTAACGTACTCACTGGCCGCCATATAGGTTAGGACGAGCCCCTCCTCGAGTTGCCTGGCCGACGCTACAGTAGTGCCCCTTAGAGTGGTGTAGCCCCCGGGGTGGTCGTGAGCGTCGTTGCTGACGTGGACACGGTCACCGTGGGATCCTTCGAGAAAGCTCTCTACTTCCCACTCGAAAGGACATCGCCACGATGACCGCTCCTCATATTATCGACCCTGCAGGCCTGCTCCGTGAAGCCCTGGCCGAAGCATCCCCGGACTTGATGCGCGATCTGCTGCAGGCCATGATCAACGCCCTGCTTTCAGCAGACGCCGATGCCGTGGTCGGGGCGGAATGGGGCAAGCCCAGCCCCGACCGCCGCACCCAGCGCAACGGCTACCGCCACCGGCCCCTGGACACCCGGGTCGGCACAGTGGATGTTGCTGTCCCAAAACTCAGATCGGGCACATATTTTCCCGACTGGCTGCTCGAGCGCAGAAAACGAGCCGAAACAGCACTGATCACGGTCGTGGCTGACTGCTACCTCGCCGGCGTCAGCACTCGGCGGATGGATAAGCTCGTGAAAACCCTGGGTATTCATTCCCTGTCGAAGTCGCAGGTCTCGCGCATGGCTACTGACCTGGACGAGCACGTGGACCAGTTCCGTCACCGCCCGCTCGATGAGGCCGGCCCGTTCACGTTCGTCGCTGCTGACGCGCTGACCATGAAGGTCCGCGAGGGCGGGCGTGTGATTAACGCGGTCGTCCTCATCGCTACCGGCGTCAATGCCGATGGTAGGCGTGAAGTCCTCGGCCTGCGGGTTGCGACCAGTGAGACCGGGGCGGCATGGAACTCCTTCTTCGCCGACCTCGTCGCACGCGGCCTGACCGGCGTGCGTTTAGTGACTTCTGATGCTCATGCGGGCCTGATCGAGGCGGTCGCAGCGAACCTGCCGGGTGCGTCCTGGCAGCGATGCCGCACGCACTACGCCGCGAACCTGATGAGCGTGTGCCCCAAGAGCTACTGGCCGGCAGTCAAAGCGATGCTGCACTCGGTCTACGACCAGCCCGACGCAGCCAGTGTCCACGCCCAATTCGACCGGCTCTTGGACTACGTCGGCGATAAGCTCCCTGAAGCTCACGATCATCTGGACGGCGCACGTGCCGATATCCTTGCCTTCACCGGTTTCCCGACCGGGGTGTGGGCCCAGATCTGGTCCAACAACCCCAATGAGCGCCTCAACCGCGAGATCCGTCGCCGCACCGATTCGGTGGGGATCTTCCCCAACCGAGAGGCGATCATCCGCCTGGTCGGTGCGGTCCTGGCCGAGCAGACCGATGAATGGGCCGAAGGGCGCCGCTACCTCAGCCTCGACGTTCTCGCCAGAAGCCGCCTCCACATGCTTCCCGAGACCACAGACGAGGTGAGCGACGATCCTCTCGAACTGACCGCCTAACCACTAATTGAAGAACCGAAGGAACACCGGCTACACCACTCAAAGGGACTTGACCGACGCTACTCTTTGTTTCTTTCATTGAGCACGGTTAAGCGCTTTCTCTCTCCCTCGATGCTGAATGCCTGTCCCGCCATCGAGAGTCGGACTAGCTGAGAAATGCTGAAACTGCCCTCACACAGTGGCAAGAAGAATCAACCGGCAGATCTATCCATATGCTCAAGAGGTTGGAAGAATGGGAGAAAAGTGGTGACAGGTCTCGTCTCAGCCCTGCGGGGAAAGGCATCGTAGTGTTCGTTGAATCAGGCGGCATCCTCCCGTTCCTTTCTGACGACTCACGTCTGATGACGGCCGTGATTCTTCGTGATAAGCCCGCAATGACGGTCCGGCAAATCCCGGCGGTCTCAATCGTTTCAACTATTGCTGGAGACCAGGCAGGTTTCTAACGCAGATATCGCTATTCCTCGGAGCCCTTTCGTGCCACATATGCTGGAACTGTGAACCGTCCGCGTCGAAGAAGCTGCGACTCTCCGCGACGCGCGTCCTGTCGCTTCTCGTTCTCGGCCGGGTGGCCCCCGATCTTGCTAACTTATGCAACGATCCACGCAGTCTCGGCAACGAAGTGCGTTCGGTGATTCTTTGTCTCAAAAGTGTCGGAACAACTCATCTTCGTGTTGAGCTTGACGACAGTTGTTCACTGCCCGGCGGAGTTCATGGAATCGCCACTCGACCGAGGCCACCATCCTTGTCGAGTAGCTGGACTGTGAACTCGACGTTCCTCAATCCCCCGGCGCCTAGCTTGATCTGTCGCGCGGTATCTCTACTGGCGATGGTCGATTCGACGCACCCCCTCATATGACGCGTTGTCTCGACCCGAGGCGGACCAGATGAAAGGCTGGATGGCATCGACGAAGGCTGCGCCGAGGTCGGGGTCTCCTGCGACGGCGCGTGCTTTGGGGCGTGCCTGGATTTCCTAGTCTTTCGCCCAGCGTTCGTAGTAGGCGACGCGGGATGCGAGTGTCCGAACGTAGGGTCCGTCATGATCTTCGAGGCGGGTTCCGATTCGGACGCGGAAACTACTCTTGCCAGCGCGGTGACGATCTTCGTGGTAGCGCCGAGTGCTGATGCCACATAATCGCACCGTCTACTGCCGGCCCCAGCCGGGACCGTAACGTCCGTGCCCAACACCGTGCAGGGAGGAAACTGCGTAACCGTTTCGTCGTAGAATACTTCGGTGCTTATCGCCCTACCACCCTCCCAAGGCAAGGCGGCTCCCCAGTCGGGACCGCCGCTCGATCTCGATTCCATGAGCATCCCGCCGTTCACCGCTCAGCGGCGCGAACTCGTCCGTGAACTCGAAGAGGTCAGCAAGCTTCCGTCCGCGACTGACCTGCTGGGCGTGGGTGCCCGCGTCGAGCACGAGGTCCATGCGCAGCGCAACCTTACGGCATTGCCGTGCGCACCCGCCCACGATGTCTATACGGGAGTGCTCTATCAGGCGGCGGACTTCTCGACGCTCAGCGACGCGGCCAGGGCGCGGGCAGACGATCAGGTGCTGATCTTCTCCGCACTGTTCGGCGCAGTCTCCCCCCGCGATCTGATTCCCAGGTACAGGCTGACGATGGGAGTGAAGCTTCCCGGGGGCACTCCGGCATCCAGGTGGCGCCCCCTGTGGCGGCGTTTGGACGAGCGGGCCGATGGGCAGCTTGTCATCGACGGCAGATCAGCCGATTATGCGGCATGGAAGCCTCCCGTGACGGCCGTTCGTGTCGCCATCAACGCCGTTCGGGACACGAATGGTCAACGCAAGGTCATCACCCACAATGCGAAGCATTACCGGGGCCTGATCGCGCGGCTCGCACTCGAGGCGGAGACGCCCCCGCGGACAGCCGATGATCTCGCCCATGAAGCCGGCCGCGTCGGCACGGTCGAGCTCACCGGAAGCGGAAGCAGTTTCGTCTTGACGGTGGTGGAATCTAGCCTCTGATGACGACGGCGCCGGTATCCTCCGTGACATAGACCTGGTCGGCCGGCAGCGCCTTCACACGCTCGATCTCGATCATCGACAGGTCCATCCCCCCGTCTACGCTGCCGTCCTCTCTCATGACGACCACACCGGATCCGCCCACGCTCCGAGATTCCTCGTAGGCATCGAGGATGTCAGAAGGGATCCTTCGCGCGAGCGCATCGCGCCGGGAGCGGACCTCGTCGATCTGGGACTGCAGCGATGCGACATCGCGATCTCGCCGGCCGGACAGATCATCGCGCACCGAAGCGAGCCGGCTCAGCTCTAAGGCGTCGGATTCGATCTCGCTCTCGAGCGCGTCGAGCCTCTCCATCGCCTCCAGCTCCTCGAGTTCGATCCTCTCGCGGCTCTCTTTCAGCCCGTCGATCTCGCCCTGGAGGACGATGAGCTGACGCGAGTCCATGTTCTCGCCCGATTCGAGCTGGCCCTGCTTGCGGTTGATCGTGGCGCTCAGCTGCTCGACCCTGGCCCCGCAGTCATTGATGGTGGTCTCGATGTGGGGCCTTCTGTCGGCGGTCTCTCGCGCGCGCTTCGCGTGTGAGGAGAGCGCCGCTTCCGCGGCCTCGAGTTCGGAGTAGATCGGCAGGGCCGACAGGGCATAGTTGAGTTTTCCCGCCTCGCGGTCGATCTCCGCGAGGGTGAGGAGTGCCTGCTGTTCTTCGCGTGTTGCCTTCATGATCCCCTCGAAGCGCTTCGCTGCGCACGGCTAGATGGCGTTCGTGCAGGTGTGCCCCGCCGCGAACGTGGATATACAGGCCATGGTACGGGACGAGGCCCGGTGTGGACATCCGCCTCTCGCCCGCCTGCCGCATGTCACAGCGTGAGACGTGAGGGGAGGTGCGCGGTGATGGTCGGCGGTGATGGTGGAGGATAGTGGCATGGTTCAGCGCACTTCTGAGGATCGATCATCAATGCTCGCGGTGACGGTCTTTCCGTTCATCATCATCGCAGGCTTCCTGTTTGCCTTCATCGCGCCAGAGGCGGCGATCCCGTGGACGGGCCAGACTCAGATCGCGCTCGGCATCATCATGTTCGGCATGGGACTGACGCTGACCCTGCCCGATTTCGTGCTCGTCGTGAAGCATCCGCTGCCGGTCCTGCTGGGGGTTGTCGCCCAATATGTCATCATGCCGTGCCTTGCGGTGCTGCTGTCGTGGGCTTTCAACCTGTCCCCCGAGCTTGCTGTCGGCGTCATCCTCGTGGGTTGCGCACCCGGCGGAACGAGCTCGAATGTCATCACCTACTTGGCGAAGGGCGATGTGGCGCTGTCTGTCACCATGACGTCCGTGTCCACACTGCTTGCTCCCCTCCTCACGCCGCTTCTCACGCTGTGGCTGGCGGACCGGACGCTGGATGTGTCGGCATCAGACATGGCGTTGTCGATCGTCAAGCTCGTCATCATCCCGATCGTCGCAGGTCTCGCAGTCCGCTACGCAGCCAGGTCATGGATCGACCGAGCACTCCCGGCCCTTCCCTGGATCTCCGTCCTCGGGATCACTTACGTCGTGATCGCCGTGGTCTCCCGCTCCGCCGATTCGATCGTCGAGGCAGGGTTCCTCGTGTTCATTGTCGTCATCCTCCACAATGGCCTGGGCTACCTCCTGGGCTACGGCGCGGGCAGGCTCTTCAAGACGGGCGAGCGCCAGTCGAGGACGATGTCCATCGAGGTCGGCATGCAGAACTCGGGTTTGGCGGCAACCCTTGCAGGCCAGTACTTCGAACCGATCTCTGCGCTTCCCGCGGCCGTGTTCTCGGTGTGGCACAACATCTCCGGCGGCATCCTCTCCCTCATCTACCGTGCCAAGCCGACGCCCGAGGAAGCCGTCAGCGAGTAGCGGGGCTCTCGACGCGGCGATATGTGGGGCGCGCTCCTCATGCCGCGCCGGGACGTCAACCCGACCTGCATGCCTGTCGCGCGTGGTCGGAGTGGCAGATGGCAGATCGGACTGACTGCAGGAAGGCCCCGCGTCTCCACTCTCCGCGAACAGTGGGGTAACGCACCGGGCACCACATTGCACTGAGTGCAAATCGCTCTCTATAGTGAACCGCGTGCCAGACGACAAGACCCTGCCCCGCGAGACGGTGAAGGAACGCAACCGGCGCGCCATCATCAGCGCGGCCGGTGAGCTTGCGAGCACGCGGGGAATGGGGAGCTTCACGGTTACCGAGCTCGCGGAGCGGGCAGGAACATCGCGCCGGTCGATCTTCAACCACTTCCCGACAGTGGACGACGCCGTGTACGCCTATCTCACGTCCTGCATCGACCCCCTCATCGCCACTCTCGGCGCCCTCCCCCACAGCTTCACGTCCCTTGACGAACTCATCATCCGTTTCGAGGAGATGGCGCGAAGCGAGGAGGCCTACACCATCCTGCATCACGTCGGTGACGTGCTGTCGCGAGACAGCCGGTGCACCGATACGGTGCTGTGGGCGAGCCAGATCGTCGACCAGACGGCCGGTCTGCTCAGCGACGTCGTCGGCGACCAGCTGCCGTCGATCGATCGGCGGGATGTGGAGCTCATCTCCCACGCCCTGATCTCCGCCGTGCAGACTTCTCAGACTCTGTGGTTCCGGGACTATCCCAACGAACGCACGAGGGAAGAATGGTCGGCTCTTCTGATTCGCGCCCTCGAGCTCGTCCGCGTGGGCCACCGCGCACTCTCCTAGCTCTCGACTCAACCGAAAGGTCCCCCATCATGGCGAAACTCTTGCAGCGGCTCGGCCGCTCAAGTGCCAAGCATGCACCTGTCACCATCGTCCTGTGGGTGGTAGCACTCGTTGCCGCCATCCTCTTCGGCACCGTGGGCGGCGGGGAGTATTCCACCAACCTCACGATTCCGGGCACCCGCTCGCAGGATCTGGCCGACCGTCTCGAAGACGAACTGCCCGACGCGGCTCGCGGCACGGGAACCATGACATTCACGTCTCCAGACGGGGCGTCCCTGACGGAGGAGCAGCGGGCCGAGATCTCTGACGCACTTGTCGCGGCACAGTCCGTCGAGGGCAGCTACGACACGCTTGATCCGTTCCAGACGCAGGCTGAGATGTCGGCGCAGATCGCCGAAGCTGAAGCCGCCGGCCAGCAGCTGGACGCGGGTGCGGCGGAACTGGCCGCCGCACGTCAGCAGGCTGAGGAGGGACAGGCGGCCCTCGATGCTGGCCGGGACCAGCTCGAGGCTTCGCGGGCTGAGATCGACGCGGCACGCGCACAGATTCCGGACGTTCCGGCTGATCAGTTGCCTCCGGAGGTTGCCGCCCAGGTCGGCGCACTGGACGCGGCCGAGACAGAGCTCAGCGCGGCAGAGACGGAACTCTCTGCCCAGCAGGCAGAGCTTGACGCAGCTTTTGCGGAACTCGAGGCGGGAGAAGCGGAGCTCGCACAGGGGCGGGTCGAGCTTGAGAACGGCATGCGGACGCTCGAGATTCTCGGGGATTACGCCGTCGTCTCCGACGACGGGACGACTGCCATCGCCACCGTCACGTTCGATGTCGACGCCATGTCGGTGACGACGGAAACGAAGACGGGCCTGCAGGATGCCATCAACTCTGAGCTGGACACGGTCGAGGTCTACTACTCTCAGGCCATTGCCTCCGACATCTCCAACATCGTCGGCCCATCCGAGATCATCGGCCTGCTGGTGGCGGGCCTCGTCCTCTTCATCATGCTCCGCACCGTCGTCACATCGGCCCTGCCGATCCTGACCGGCCTTGTCGGCGTCGCGCTCACCGTCATGGTGACGATGGGACTGGCAGGGTTCATCGACATGCACCAGATCTCCCCGATTCTCGGCATCATGCTCGGTCTCGCGGTCGGCATCGACTACACCCTGTTCGTCGTCAACCGGCACCGGCAGCAGCTCATGCGCGGGCACGGCATCGATGAGTCGATCGGCCTGGCTGTGGGAACGTCCGGCAATGCGGTCGTCTTTGCCGGCCTGACCGTTATCACGGCCCTCGTGTCCCTCAATGTTGTCGGCATCCCCTTCCTCGGGGTTCTCGGAAACGTGGCAGCCATGGCGGTGTTCTTCGCCGTCGCGCTGACGATCACCTTCACCCCGGCACTGCTCCACTTCCTCGGATACCGGGTTCTGCCCGTCAAGAAGCGTGCGCAGGCGCAGTCCCTCGACAGCATTGTCGCGCCCCACGAGGATAACGATTCCCGCCGGGTGCCGATCCCTGCACGCCACCCGTGGCTCACCTCCGTCTCCGCGATCGCCCTCCTTGCGGTCCTTGCGATCCCGTTCTTCTCCATGCGGCTCGGCCTGCCTGATGGATCGACCGAAGATCCGGGGACTGACGCGTACGAGAGCTACATGATCACGGCCGACGCCTTCGGGCCCGGCTTCAATGGGCCCCATATCGTGGCCGCCGACCTTCCCTCCGATCTGACGGACGAGGAGCGGGCGGAGACCATCCTCCAGGTGGGCGAACAGCTCGCCGGCCTCGACGAGATCGTGTCAGTGCTTCCCGCCGGCGCCTCGGACAGCGGCGACCTGGCAGTCTTCCAGGTCATCGGCACGACGGGCCCGTCAGACGTGGAGACAGAGAACCTCGTGCACGACATTCGCGACATGTCCCCGCTCACTGTCGACGGCGGCACCGTCGAACTCGAGGTGACGGGACAGACCGCGATGCAGATCGACGTGTCGGAGAACCTTGCCGGCGCCCTACCCGTCTACCTGGCAATCATCATCGCGATCTCATTCGTCCTGCTCGTCCTCGTGTTCCGCTCCATTCTCGTCCCGCTCGCCGCGACTCTCGGCTTCCTCTTCTCGTCGCTCGCGGCGATGGGAGCCGTTGTCGCGATCTACCAGTGGGGCTGGTTGGGTGACCTGTTCGGCGTCCATACCCCCGGCCCGATCCTGTCCTTCCTCCCCACGATCCTCGTCGGCATCCTGTTCGGTTTGGCCATGGACTATCAGCTGTTCCTCACGACTGGCATGAGGGAGGCCTGGTCACACGGCAGGCCCGCAAAGAAGGCCGTCGTGGACGGACTGTACGCAGGACGCGCCGTTGTCATCGCCGCAGCCCTCATCATGTTCTCCGTCTTCGCCGGATTCATCTTCTCGGAGATGCCGATGATTCGCCCCATCGGCTTCGGCCTCGCGATCGGCGTCGCCCTCGACGCATTCGTCGTCCGGATGACACTCATCCCCGCCCTTCTCACCATCCTCGGCGAGAAGGCCTGGTGGCTCCCCTCCTGGCTCGAGAAGATCCTCCCGCAGGTCGATGTGGAAGGCGCATCGATCGACCGAGAGACCGCGTCGCGGGGCGGCAAGCACGCGCGCCCGGCGGACAATGTGAGCATAGAGGTGTGACGACATAGAGCAGTAGGGCATTGCTGAGGGGCGCAGTCGCTGAGACCGCGCCCCTCACTCGTCGAAGAAACCGCTCAAGACAGCCACAAGACGTCAACCAACAGTTGACAGTGTTGTCAACCTTTGGTTGACTTGTGGCATGGAGAGGATACGAGCCGCGCACCGAGACGTCGCCGAAGCACACCGCCGCCTCGATGAGGCTGTTGCCCGTGCACGGCTCGACGGTTCAACCTGGGCCGAGATCGGGGCAGCCCTCGGGATGTCACGGCAGGCCGCGTTCAAACGCTTCGGCAAACCCAAGAATCCGACGACTGGAGAGACCATGTCAGCTCGCATGACAGATCACCTGCCCGCACTCACGGAGAAGTTCTTCACCCTCGTCGCCGAAGGAGACGAGGAGGCGGCCATGGGCATGCTTCACCACCGCACGCGAAAGGAGCTCCCATGGCCCACGATCATCGAGGTGTGGGCGAGCGTCGTCGGCGAATACGGCGAGCTGGAAGGGTGTGACAACACCTTCGTCACCACCCCGAAGAGCACCGAACCAGAAGGCAATCTGCTCGGGAAGATCAACGGCAAGCTCCTCGGGATCGCCATCGGCGTGACGACTCTCCGGCTCGAGGCTGGGGAGATCATGGGACGAGTCGCATTCGACAAGGATGATGCTGTCGTGGGCGTCCTCTTCCTTCCCGAGGGCGCGACAGACATCGCCTTCTGACAGGAACTCATCACAGGGGGTCCCGGCCACCGAGACCTGACGGGCAGATCCTGATACGGTGAAGGTGCGAGTGACGGAAAGCGAGGTGGATGCAGTGCCTAGTGACAGTTCGCCTCACAGACCGTTCGCCTCCCTCCCCGTGCACGCGATTCGTGTCGGCGGAGGGTGACAACCGCCGGTCGACGACGTCGACCATGAAGGACCACCATGCCCTCTCAGCCACGACTCGATCCCTCCGACATTCTTGTGTCGACGACTGCACTGGTCAACAGCGGGGATCTGGAGGCACTCTCACGCCACCTCGAACCTCTCGATGCTGGCCTGACAGCCACCCTGCTCGAACGCCTTCCCATCACCCATCAGGCCATCGTCTTCCGGCTCCTGCCGAAAGACCGTGCCATGTCAGTCTTCGAACGGCTGAGCCCCGGCCAGCAGAGCGATATCATCTCAGGGCTGCAGGCTGCTGACGTCGCCGACATCTTTGCGGGACTCGATCCCGATGATCGCGCCTGGATCCTGGAAGAGCTCCCCGCCGCTCTCGCCTCACGGATGCTCCACGGCCTGACAGCCAAGGAACGTCAGCTGACGAACGAGGTACTCGGCTACCCGAAAGGTTCTGTCGGGAGGCGCATGTCTCCCGAATATGTCTCGACGAAGACGACCTACACGGTGGCGCAGACGATGGAGCGGGTCCGCGCACACGTGGACGATGCGGAGACGATCTACACCCTGCCGGTCCTGGACGAGACGCGGCACGTCGTCGGAGTCGTCAGCCTGCGAGACCTCCTCAAAGCCGAGCCGGCGCAGACAATCGCCGAGATCATGCACAAGCCTGCCGTGCGCACAGCATACGACTCGGATGAGGATGCGGCGCGTGCCTGCACGGACCGCGGTCTCCTTGCCCTGCCCATTGTCGATCGCGAGAATCGGCTGGTCGGCATTCTGACGATCGACGATGCGGTACGCATACTCGAGCACGAGGAGACGGAAGATTCCTCCCGCCAGGGCGGAGTGGAACCCCTCCGCCGCCCCTACTTCGCGACCCCGGTGCGCCGCCTTGTCACGTCCCGTATCGTGTGGCTGCTCGTTCTCGCCATCGGCGCGGCACTCACCGTGCAGGTGCTGTCCCTCTTCGAGGCGACTCTCGCAGAGGTCACCGCCCTCGCTCTCTTCGTGCCCCTCCTCATCGGCACCGGCGGCAACACCGGCAACCAGGCCGCCACAACGGTGACGCGGGCGATGGCTCTCGGAGATGTGGGCCTGCGCGATCTTGCCCGGGTCTTCAGACGAGAGTTCATGGTCGGGCTCAGTCTCGGCCTGCTCCTCGGAGCCGTCGGAGCCCTCATCGTCGGCATCGTCTTCGAACCCCGATTCGGTGTCGTCATCGGCCTCACGATCGTGGCTGTCTGCACGCTGGCGGCAACCGTCGGCGGCGTCATGCCCCTCATTGCGAAAGCCATCGGCGTCGATCCGGCAGTCTTCTCCAACCCGTTCATCACAACATTTGTCGATGCCACGGGCCTCATCATCTACTTCCTCATCGCAAAAGCGATCCTCGGAATCTGATCCGCGAGACGCTAGCCGGATTGGGTGCGGCTCGTGGACGGCCGCGGCTGGGCGAACCGTTCGAGGGATTCTGTCACCGATCCCTTGAGGATCTTCTCGATGTTGCTCACGAGGATATCCGGATCGTCCTGGCCGTCGCGCGCCAGCCACCTGAGGAAGTGCCCGTGGATGCTCGAGGCATAGTGATCGATGATGAACTGGCGGTCCTCATCGCGGAGCACAATATCGCCCTGCAGCTCGGTCACGATCGCCTCCATCATGAACCGGAACTGGCCGAGGAAGAACTCGTCTCTGCGCTGGTGGGTGATGGAGTTGAGAACGGCCCGCGTCTCCTCGCGATGGTCCTGCATGTATCGCAGGAGCGTCCGGTAGCCCTCCGCCCATTCCCCGTACGTGGCGTGGTCGAGGATGTGGTTGGCGATCTCCTGTTCGAAGACCCAGGCCGCAAGGTCGTAGACATCCGAGAAGTGGTAGTAGAAGGTTTGCCGGTTGATGCCGGCCTGGGCCGACAGGCTCGACACGGTCACGCGATTGAGCCGCGTGGTCAGGAGCTGCTGTTTGAGGGCGCGGGAGAGAAGCTCCCTCGTCGACAGTGACATTCTCCCCCTCGCTGGTCATTCTGTGGGACGGAGGTCCCGATGGTGGGCATGCGGCGATGATCGATGCGATGCCGGGAGGCCGTTTTACGACACCTCTCGCGTTGTGTCTATATCCGGCTTCACCCACCCGATTCTACGCTCAGGGAGAAGCGCGGCAAGGAAGTCGCGATAGTACTTGAGGAGATACACCGTGTTTTTCTATGAATCGATCCCATGGTATTCGTGGCTCATGTGGTTCGTCGTTCTCGGCGCACTCATCGGCCTCAACGAGGTGACTCGCCGCTGGAAGTGGGGCGGAATCGCCTTCTTCATCATCCTCCCGATCGTCCTGACGATCTTCGTGTTCCCGACGACGGCGGGCGCCGGTTCATCGACCGGGACCTGGTTCCACTGGGTGAAGGTCTATTCGGCGCTGGCCGGCTCGCTCGGCTTCATGGCGATCCGTTACTTCCCCAAGGTTGCCGCCAACAAGAAGGTCCTCATCTTCCCCGCAGCGATTCTCGCGATCAACATCCTCGAGGCCTGCATCCGCGACTTCCAGGTGGGTGCGATGGGAGCGGACGGCATCGTCGACGGCGTCTACATGCTCTCCGGCTCGTGGAACTGGATGAACGGCATCGCAGGCCTGCTCAATCTCGTCGCCATCTGCGGCTGGTTCGGCATCTTCATCTCGAGCGACAAGTCGAAGGACATGATCTGGCCCGACATGATGTGGTTCTGGATCATCGCCTACGATCTGTGGAACTTCGCCTACGTCTACAACTGCGTCGGTGACCACTCGTTCTACGCCGGTGCCGCCCTCCTCATCTCGTGCACGATTCCTGCCTTCTTCATCAAGAAGGGCGCTTGGCTCCAGCATCGCGCCAACACGCTTGCCTTGTGGATGATGTTCACGATGGCGGTGCCGATGTTCGTGTCGGACTCGATGTTCTCCGTCGAAACCTCGCGCAGCCCCGTCGCGCTCTTCGTCATCTCCGCACTGTCCCTCGCGGTCAACATCGCGGTCATCATCTACCAGATCGCGACGATCCGGAGGAAGCGCCTCAACCCGCTGACCGACGAGCTCTACACCCACCTCCCCCAGTACAAGGCGATCGTCGCGGCGAACACGGCCGCGGTCGAGGCTCCCACCGCGAAGGTTCCAGAACGCGTCTGAAACCCTATCTTTGGGCATCTGCCGGCTGCACGTCGTGCGGCCGGCAGATGGTCCCCGAAATCGCGAGATCACCAGTGAATATCACGATGTGATTGCGAGACACAGATCCCCCCGGATTCTGTTCGGAACTGGGATCGCTCGAGGGTAGTCTTGGGTGAAGAGCATGGCGCCGCCACTGCTGGAGAGGACACAACTCGTGAAAAAGAATCTGTATATGGTCAGTGTTGCTGCGCTTCTCGCGGGCAGCTTCATGTCAGGATGCTCATCCGATGCTGAAGCGGGCGAAACAGCGAAAGGCACGTGGGCTGACACGGCCGGCAGCGAACTCGTGCTTGCTGATGAGGGTGCGCTGTCCGGTACGGACGGATGCAACCGGCTCATGGGCACCTGGTCCGAGACTGACGGCGTCATCACGTTCAGCGAAGTCGCCTCGACGAAGATGTTCTGCGATGGTGTCGACACGTGGCTATCGGGCCTCGCCACCGCCGAGATCGATGGTGACACGATGACCGTGCTTGATGATGCTGGCACGACGATCGGCACACTGGAGCGTTAACCCACCGTAAGGGCACTGCTATGACGAGCGATGTCGGCACGGCCAGCGTGCCGCGCGTCTCTGTTTTCACTCTGACCGCCATGGTGGTCGGATCCATGGTCGGAGCGGGAGTATTCTCCCTGCCCGGACGTTTCGCGCAAGAAACGGGCGCCCTCGGGGCGATCACAGCATGGGCGATTGCCGGCACCGGCACACTCATGCTTGCCTTCGTCTTCCAGCGCCTCGCCATGCGCAAACCAGACCTCGACGCCGGCGTGTACGCCTACGCGAAGGCAGGTTTCGGCGAATATACGGGCTTCATCGCGGCAGCCGGATATTGGGCCAGTGCCTGCATTGGCAACGTCGTCTACTGGGTCCTCATCATGTCCACCCTCGGACAGTGGATACCAGCCCTCGGAGACGGCGGCACGATCCCCGCGATCGCCCTCTCCTCGGCAGGCCTGTGGCTGTTCTTCTTCATGGTGCAGAGAGGAACCGGCAGGGCCGCCTCCATCAACCGCGTCGTGACGGTGGCGAAGGTTGTCCCCATCCTCGTCTTCATCGTTCTCGCAGTCTCCATCTTCGACTGGGACACGTTCGTCGGGAACATGCACGGCGCAGAGTACACCGGCTCGTTCTTCACCCAGGTGCGTAGCACCATGCTCGTCATGGTCTTCGTCTTCCTCGGCGTCGAGGGAGCAAGCGTCTACTCACGGTATGCGAGGCGGAGAGAAGACGTCGGCAGGGCCACCGTCCTCGGCTTCCTGACAGTCCTCTCGATCTTCGCATCCGTCACGATCGTCTCCTATGGCACCATGCCCATGGCTGATATTGCCGCACTCAACCAGCCCTCCATGGCAGGGATCCTCAATGAGGCAGTCGGCCCCTGGGGATCCGGCTTCGTCTCAGCGGGCCTCATCATCACGGTGCTGGGCGCCTACCTGGCGTGGACTCTCATGGCGGCCGAGGTGCTGTATATGGCAAGCCGCGGGGGCGACATGCCGCGCTTCCTCTCGAAGCTCAACCACCGTCAAGCACCGGTCAATGCACTCCTGCTCTCCTCGAGTCTCGCCCAAGTGGTCCTCATCCTCACCTACTTCTCGACTGACGCCTTCGACTTCGCACTCGACATGTCGGCCGTCATGACCCTCATCCCCTTCTTCCTCGCCGCGCTCTACGCCTTCAAGATCCGACTGCGCAACGAGACATACGAGACGGAGAACCAGAGGATTCGCCGCAACGACCTCATCGTGGCAAGCCTCGCGGTCGCCTACACGGGCTTCCTCGTCGTCGCGGCAGGCCCGCACCTCCTCCTCATCTCCTTCATCTTCTACGCCCCCGTCTCCATCCTCTTCATCCTCACGCGCAAAGAGGCTGGCAAGCGTCCCTTCGCGAGGGGCGAACTCGCCACTTTCGCGATGATCACCGCACTCGCGGTCGGTGCGATCGTGAGCCTCAGTGCGGGATGGGTCGTCCTGTAGACCTGAACATCTCCCTTGCCGAGATCCCTCTAGGCATCGAGCAGCTGTCTATGACAACGCGTGTGCGACGGGTTGGCGGAGTATCGTTCTCAGCCTCTCGGGAGCCGTGCGGCGCGGATCGCTGAGGTAGATCTCGTGGTGCCTTCCCGTCATGATCAGACCGTGGCGCGGGATGACATCGTGGTGGATCGCGTCGAGTACCGGCCCCTCATCGTCGAAAGAGCCGACGTGGAGGGTTTGGACGCAGAGCCCTTCGTCAAGCCGGTCAAGACTCACGTCCATGAGGCGCGGCGGCGGCGTTTTGCTTTCGCCGACTGCCGCGATGACATGGGCGACCATGCTGTCGCTGACCCATTCGGGCACGAGGATCATCATGGTCCATGTCCACTGCGACTTGTCGAGCCTGCCCGTGAAGGCATCCATATCGTCTGCCCACCACAGTCCCTCGAGAGGCGGCACGACGTAGTCGCGCTCCAGCTCCCTCTTGCTGGCGAACTTGATTTTGTAGGCAACGGTGTAGAGCGCTTCGACCGCTTCCTGATAGCCCTGCTCCGTGTTCGGATCCCCATGCCCCGTCACGGTCAGGTACCTCATGGTCGGCACCTCGATGATGTCGACGACGCCGCGCTTCGCCCGATAGGACGGGCATATCTTCTTGAGATCGATCTTCACGCTCATTTCCCTATCGTAGATCTCTCCAGTCTCAGCGCGAACGGACGGATCAGGGGCGAATGCTCGACAGGGTGCGGGCGGAGGTTGAAGCACTTCTCGGGGACTGCGACAGGCCAGGCCGATACACAAAGACCATCGCGAGAATGGGGACGACTTGATACACTGCACGGGTGAAGATGTGAGCGCGCTCCTGACCTTCCGAGGCTATGGCCCGGAAGGTTTCGTCACGCCTGAGGATCCCATGTCTCACACATTCCCTTCTCCCATGTCCACCCACGTGCGTGTGGACGGACTGTCATTCTCCTACCGTGATCGCCGAGTACTCACAGACGTCTCGTTCGTCGCCGCCGCAGGCGACAGAGTTGGCCTCATCGGCGAGAACGGCTGCGGCAAATCAACACTGCTCAGGCTGATTTCCGGCGCCTTGGAGCCGGATGCTGGCACGATCACCGTCAATGCGGTCCATCCGCCGTCCGTCGGCCTCCTCCATCAAGAACCCCCGTTCCCCGAGCATGCGTCGGTCTCTGACGCTATCGAATCGGCGGTTGCCCCGGCCCGCCACGCGGCAGAAGCCGTGGGGACTCTCGCCAGCGCACTGGCCTCCCGGCCTCACGATCACGAGGCGGCAGACGCTTTCGCACGCTCACTCGACACGGCCGAGCGTCTCGACGCCTGGGGCGTCGATGCCACAATATCCACCATGCTGACCGGTCTCGGACTCGGCGCCGTTGACCGGAACCGTCAGGTCGGGACGCTCTCGGGCGGGCAACGAGCTCGACTTGCCCTGGCGTGGCTCCTCCTCAGCGCACCGGATGTGCTGCTTCTCGATGAGCCGACGAACCATCTTGATGATAGTGCGGCTGACTACCTCGCCCGCGTCCTCACTGCATGGCGGGGGCCGGTACTGATCGCTAGTCACGACCGTGCGTTCCTCGATACGACTGCCTCCTCTCTCCTCGACCTCGACCCGTCACCGCTGCCACACGCGCTGACTGGGGAACTCGTCCACGACGGTACGGGAACGGGAATCGGGGTCACCCGGTTCACCGGCACCTACAGTCACTACCTGGCGACACGCGCCAAGGAGCACGCGCGCTGGGAACGGCAGTATCGGGATGAACGGGAGGAGCTGTCCCGCCTGCGAGCCGCGGTCCGGGAACAGCAGACTGTTGGGCACTCGGATCGGGGTCCTCGGACGGAGGCGCGGTCAGCACGGAAGTTCTATTCCGATCGCAATGCCACCGTCGTCTCTCGGAGAGTGAATGACGCTCGAAGCCGCCTGTCCGATCTCGAGCAACGACAGATCCGCAAGCCTCCTGTGGACCTGGAGTTCCGCGGACTGACCGCCGGCGGGAACCCGCGAGACAACAGACCTCCCGGGCCTGTCCTGACCGCGGTCAATGCGGCGGTGACAGGCCGTCTCCCGGCGACGTCGGTCAGCATCAGTCGGGGCGAGAAGTGGCTCATCACCGGCGCCAACGGGTCCGGCAAGTCCACCCTGCTTCGGCTGCTCGCAGGCACCCTCGAGCCGTCACACGGTCAGGTCACCCACTCCCCCGAGGATCGAGTCCGTCTCCTGTCGCAAGACATCTTCATTCCAGACCCGAGCGATCGCGGATCATCACGCACCGCACGGGAGACCTACAGCGATCTCGTCGGAGTGGACCTTGCAGAAAAGGTTCCCCTCAGCACTTTCGGCTTACTCGCAGGGCGAGACCAGAACCGCAGCGTGCTCGACCTCAGTGTCGGCCAGCAGCGTCGACTGGCTCTCGCTATCCTCCTGGCGGACCCGCCCGAGATCCTGCTCCTCGACGAACCCACCAACCATTTCTCGCTCAGCTTGGTCACAGCTCTCGAAAGCGCGCTGACTCACTACCCCGGAACCGTCATCGTCGCATCACACGACCGGTGGCTGCGCGGGCGATGGTCGGGGCAGCGCCTGCACCTCGAAGGTACATAGGAAGCGTGTGATTCTCTCCAGCATCGTCACCTGGTGCGGTCTTGATGGTTGCCGGACGGCGTGTGCCGCCCCCTGGATCATCGTTGTCAACAGAGCTTCGTCTGGTGTGTCAAAGCTGATGACTCTGCGCGGATGTCTCCCGGATGTGGCAGCACGTGTCCACCTGCGCTCTACGTGACTGGCCCGGCCGAGACCTCGCACGCATCGACGCAACGCTCACGCTGGTGCATGACACGATCACACCGGTCATCCTCGACGCAGACTGCGAGCCGTTGGAATGGTTTAGCGCAGGCTTCGACCCTCGTGTCCAGACGACACTGGTTCTCCACGAACGGCGGCAGAGTGTGGCGTTTACCGCTGGCGAGAACGAGCGGACGGTCATATTCACTCATCGCCGCACCCGACGGGTGGGCTCGAAGGGACTGACCGTCCGCCCGCACGTTCAATGAACTGTTAGTCGTGAGCATGCCCCTTGAGAACCATGCGCATGATGGTGAGGTCGAAACCGACAAACTTGAAGAACTGCGGCACTAGGGACTGCCTTGCCCGAAGAGTTTGAGGAGTCGGAAGGGGGGCCGCGGACAGGTCAGCTACTGGACCTCCCTCATACCGTGGCGCGGCGGGATGATCAGAGATTGTTTCTTCTATTTCTTTTGTCATCGCAATTACTCCGGAATCAGGAACCAGAAGGGCTTGGCTTTGGCCTTGTAGATGAAGAGGTAGTGAAGCATCAGCTTCACCCAATGGCCCGACAGTCCGATGTCTCCGCGGGTGTCCTTGATATCGCGACCGGTCGGGTACTTCACGTAGTCAGGGACCACGGGCATCATGGTCATCGCGGCAGCGGAACCTTTCGTCATGCCGGTTCCGGCAGAAGCGACACAGGCAGCACCCATGTTCGCCATCGAAGCGGACACTGCCGCGGCCTTCGGATCTTTGATTCGCTTGGCAATTGTTTCGGCGACCGCCTTACCCATGACACCGGACGGCATGCCGGTACGTGGCGGGGCGGGTGCAATCAGCGTCCCATTCGGTGTTGTCCTCGGTCGAGAGATCTGGTGCGGCGGGGCAAAGGCAATGCCCACGGCAAAGACGTTCGGGAAGCCGGGAGCCTCATACGTCTTGGGCCAGTCCTCAGCCCTCCATTCTTCATGGGGCTTCGGCGAGTAGTCTGCGTCGACCTTCATGAAACCAGAAGGGGCAAACATCCGCGCGGTGATCTCTGTTCCATCTGAGTCGAATGCCTTGAGCGGCACCCCACCAAAAGGCGGGAGGAGCATGGCGAAGTCAAAGGACAGCCGGTGCTTCTCCCCATCGAGAGTCTCGTAGGTGATCACACCATCCTTGATCTTCTCCACAGCTGTGCCCACGATCGCTTCAACATTTCGTTCTCGGAACAGCGAAGCGGTCCATAGCTCTGACGAGGTCTCGAATCCACGATCGACAAAAGTCATTCCGTCAACACCGAAGTCGCCCAGCTGGGCTTCGTTGGTCAGGAAGACGAGGCGAACCATGTCCCTCACGCCCGCCTTGCGAAGCCGGTCATCCACATTAAAGACGTACTCAAAGGCAGCACCCTCGCAGGTGCACGTGCCATGTCCGGTGCCTACGACTGCTACCTGCTTCTTACCAGCGCGGGCCTGGACGATCAATGCCTCCAGTTCTTTCGCTGCGTGAGTCGCATGGTCCGCCGTGCATACGGAGACCGTCTCGCCGCCATCAGGGCCGAGCCCCGGTGTTGCTTCGAAGCGGAGCCTTGGGCCCGTGGCATTGATTAAGAAGTCGTACGGGATTCGAACCTTCGCACCGGCCTGACTGGGGAGAGTGCTTTCGGCTTCGATGAAGCCTGACTCAACCCCTTCCCCACCATTTGGCCAAATCTCGGTAGCCTTGGCCTGAACGAAGTCGATGCCCTTCTTCTTGTAGACAGGGGCGAGTGGGAAAAGCACCTTCGACTGAGGCATTGTGCCCACGCCAACCCAAATGTTCGATGGAATCCAGTTCCAGTTGCTGTTCGGCGTGACGACGGTGACATTGTCATTCTTGCTCAGCATCCGAGGCAGATGCAGGGCGGCTGTATGCCCGGAGACGCCGGCGCCAAGCACCACTACATTGGACATGCGCATCCTCTCCCTTGATGATGTACACGTGAATAGGTGGCCTTGATCAGCAGGCACCTACAAAAACAGTATACCCCCGGGGGCATTTAATTGTGTTGGTTTTGAAAAATTTGCGGAGGGTTTGGCCTGCCACCCGGAAGCTGCTGATTCGGCAAGCGCTTTGGCCCGACTGTTCTTCCTGTCACTGGAGCCAGAAGGGACTCTCGTTCAGAAGAGCAGGCCGATTCGACCGTGAGAGGAATGCATAGATCGATCTCACCGTGGGAGCGTGTGCTGCTCCACCACCACACGAATGGCAGGATTGCCATCTTGACTTCCTCCACGGTCTTCCGTGGCCCACATTGACGAATGGGCTTCGCTTTGCAGATCGTCTTCACAGCCTGGACTATCGCATTCCCTGCACCGATGTCATCGCTCCGCGCCCGTCGACTCGGCTGGTGGGCATGAGGCACATGCAGATCGAGCCATGATCGTTGCGGCGGATGACTCCAATGCCGGGCAGCCATCTCCAACGCCTGCAGCGCCAGGACATCGACGATGAAAGAGAGAGAGAGAGAGAGAGAGAAAGAACTGGTCGTTGCACTCCGGGAACGCTGTCCATGGTCAGTGCCCGGCTGCGCCAGGCGCAGAGCTGGACCCTTGTCCGGCCGCAGTGCTCTCGACGGGCTTTGGCAACGAGGCACCCTCACCACATCGGGCGGTATGATCCGGGCCAGAGCACACCCATGCACCGCTGCGCTCCCCTCGCGCCAGATACCAACCCAAAAAGGTCGGTGCGACGGACCAGGATCACCGCTGAGCGCCCAAGGTTGACGCCATCGACGTTGCCCCCACGCGGTCGACTTCGTCGACAGCGTGGGGGAATGGCTGTAGCGGCCAGAATCGCACCGTCAACCGATTGAGGGTCCGTTTCCGAAGCGCCGCGTCGATGCTGGCACGAGAATAGGAAGGTCACAAACTGGGGCTTTCAGCGAGGCGAAGATGCTGGCCCGTACCGCAGAACGAGCACCGGTAGCGCTGACATCCAGCGCTGGTCTTCCCATGCACCAGCGCCTGCCCGCACTGGCGGCAGTGAGGTGCATTAACCCACTGACGACGTGGACCAGATCGTTCACGCTAGAACATGGGAAAAGACAGTCGTAGGACCGGTGTCATAGGAGTCGGCTACTCAACTTCAATATCGACTCGACCCCATCACGTGTGACGATATCCAGCGACTAAACCAGGCCGGACTATCCCGTCAGATCAGATTCGCTGCGCCCATGCAGAAAAATGAAAAGCACCCGGGTATCAATACCAGGGTGCTCACAGTGGGCCTTCGTAGGTACTTCTCAAACCCCAGCAAACCGCGAAGAACGTTGATTTCGCGTGTCCTCAAGGGATCGAAGACACAGCGGCAGCGCACTGGTACCCCTCACACGACAGATTCTAGGGGTCCAGTGCGTGAAAATTCGAGTCAGTCTCAAACCCGTTTGAGTGCCTCGAATCGTGAAGAACTACTCGTTGGGTACGCCGAGGGGGTACCGGTTCAGGAGCTGGCAACAAGGTTCAACGTCCATCGGGCGACGGTGCGAGAGATTGCTCGGCGAGCGGGTCATCCGAGCAGAGCACCGGAACATTCACAACAGCTACGAAGTGAGGCGGCACGCCTCTACGCCGGGGGCCTCACGCTCAGTCAAGTAGCAGCGCAGTTGGGAATCGGCGACGAAGCAGTTCGCTCAGCAGTGGTAGCTAATGGGGGCACAATTCGACCCAAAGGTCGTCGAAAGATGAGTGCATATTTCTAGATAACTCAACACTCTAAAGTAGGAGCTTCTAGTGTTATGCGTCAATCTTCCAACCTTCTCCAATCTCTGGAAGGCTGTCAGATAACACTGCTACTTCAGTAGCCTTCACGACTCGGTGAGCGGAGTAATTCAACTGGAACTCTCTCCGACGTCGCTCGGCATATAGTTCAGCGACCTGAGGGGCGTTATCGTAGGTTAAAATCCATCGACTAGTAGCGAAATTATTTAATATCTCCGCTAAGTGAACATGATCCTCTGCTGTAAAAGCGTTGAGATAGAGAGAGCCAGCCTTCTCGAAATAGGGTGGGTCGGCATATATAAAAGCATCATTCTGGCTTGCAAATTGGGCGATCACATCTTTGCCGTCTTGTCTAGTTGCGATGATACTGTCGGCGTAAAGTGCCAGAATTCGCATTCGCTCTGTGAGACCGTCGCGATTGAACCGAGCATCGATCTTATAATTTCCGGTTTGTTCCAGCCCACCGATTGGGCCACCGTTGAGGATGCCCGAACGATTAGTTCGATTCAAGAAAAATGTAGCGAAACCCAATTCTTTGGTATTGCTTGTGTCGACGGCTCGATATATCTCGCGTTGTCTACGCCATTCGTTCACGTCTAAAGAGACGCTTTGAATCTGTTCGATCAAGTACTCTGGATGCTCCTTGACCGTCAGCCAGAACGAGTAAATCGCCGGATCGAGATCATTAATGACGACCTTCTCCACTTGCCCTGTAACAAGTAGGCTTAGACCTGCCCCAACTCCACCGGCGTAAGGCTCAACGTAAGTACAGCCCGCCATGTCCATGTCTCGAATGAGTTTCCTCAGTCGGGAATATAGGGCGGACTTCCCGCCTGGGTAACGTAGCGGGGAAATGCGGGGGCGCCTGCTCGTCACACTAATATTTACAGCGCTCATGGTTTCATCAAATATCTCATGATTGAGTCAATCGACGACCACATCGCAAATGCTTGATCTCTGTCAACATTAAAATGATGATTGTGATTTATAGCGTTTAACGAGTCAGCGGTCGAGGTGTAGGTTACAAGGAAGCCGGTTTGGACCCTCTTGATTGGTTGCTTCAAATGACTCGGACCGTTGGTGTTTACGTGGTCGAGAAGCCAACTCAACGCGTTACCTAATTGCACGCGACCTTTATTGTTGTGTTTAGTTTTACCTATGTCGATCGTTTTGTATTCCGCGAAAGCCTTGATTGATTTTTCTAGGACTGCTCGAATCGCCAGAAATGTCACATTCGGAAACTTTTGCACGTCAACTTCAGACAGCTCTCCTAGGAGAAGTTTTAAGGCTTCCGGGTAGGCATCTGGGGCCTTTACTTGACCCAAATCTAAGTTTCGGGGTTTAGCTTTCTTCTTCACCGGTGAATTTCTCGCAGGTGACTTTGTCCGGGAGGTATTCGCGGTAGGCGACGATCCACTACCTGTGGCTCTTGCCGCAGATGAGCTGCCGTCCCCTCCACTCGGCGCGACACCCAAGTTGGCACCAGCCCCGACAGTATGGTCAGGATCTCCTGAAGACGAACCGGCGAGCTGGGTATCTGGAGCTGATGCTACTATTCGCCGCAATTCGGCCATTAATTGGGTGTATCGAGGACTTTTTACTGAATTCAGGCTTCGAGTGTTGATGTTCTCTTCGAACATGCCTCGTACAATTTCGGTCGCCACCTCTTTGAAAACCTCGTCGGACACTATTTTCGAGAGCGTCCCATCTGACTGCATTGTCAGGCCAATCAGCTCAACGAATTCTTTCGACTCATAGATACGCGCGAGTGTAGAAAGTCCGCGAGCCCACTTCTTAGTATTCAAGAAGTCTTGCAACTCAGGATCGTCAAATTGCACGGACTTGAACAAGTTAATGAATAACGCGCGACGAACAAACTTAGTGACGTCAATCGTCGGATAGCGAGAAACCAGCTCATTCAGAGTGCGGCCAGAGTCGATCTGAGCTTGAAAAAACGCTGCCTGCCTGCTGGGGGTCCATGCTCGCCTTAAGTTTCCAGTATGTATGGCAGCGATAAGTTGGTCCGCTTCGTCTTGACTAGGAGCAATCATGACCCGAATTTTCGCCAGAGACGACCTATCAGGTAACTGTTTTGCCAAAGCGCTAATTCGAGCTTGGTAATCTGGCACCAACATAGGGTTTTGAATTGACTTAAGCGCGGCAAGTCGTCTATTCCCCTCGACCATCACGTACTTACCTTGCCGATCAAGAACTACAGGCGTTTCATGCGTCAGATACCCAATTTTGCAGATGCCTTCAACAAGTCCTAGAGCGTCCTCATTGACGAATAGGTCTTCAATAATATCTGCCTCGACTTTCGCATCAGCGATTTCGAGGCGAACATTCTTCGGATCTAAACGTATGTCTTTCAGCACATCAAGTTCAACGATTGGCCAAGTCGAAGTGTCTAACATGAGCAGCAGCCTCTTCCGAGAGTAAAGGTGGGTAGAATCGGACGCTGAAAACAGAGAGGTATTCTGCAAAGGTTTGTGGTGTCGTAGCGTCGAAAAGTCGACCTGAATCTATTTATCATCCGCCACTCCACCCCTCGACTCACTTGACCCACTCACGTATCTCAAAACGTCACTCTTCAAAAAACGCCAAGCACGTCCTACTTTTTCGCCAGGCAATGTACCTGCTCGTGCAAGCGCAAGGACTGTCTTAGTCGACACCCGCAGCAAAGCCGAAGCTTCGTCAGCCGTCAAGATTTCGTTGTCTTCTGGCATCTTCCCGCATCTTCCGTGAACTGGACTTACCTTCACCCTACTGGACGACAGATTTTCCCACCAGCCTGACAGCCAGCCGCTGTAAAAACTGGGGCGGTTGTTCGATGCGAGTATGGCCAAATAATGTCTGATGAAAGATTCTGAACGTTAGGTAATGATGGCGTTGGTAGCTCACCTTCCCTTCAACGACGAAGGGACCGGGAACTTGGACACGCTCTTGACATTCGCGCCGGATGAACGTGCGGCACGGATCGCCCTGACCGTGATCATGGACCCCACTGATGCGACAACGGGGCATCTCCTTGCGGTTCACGGCGCAGTCAACACTGTCATGCTGCTTGCCGACGACGCACCGGTTCCCGGTTTGGATAACGTGGAAGCTCAGCTGTGGCGTAAACGCTTGCTGCCCCGGGTGGAACCACGACTGATCCAAGAAGCACTCGACCTCACAGAACGTGGTGGCTTCAAGACGCTTATTCCCAGCGATGACAACTATCCGGCGTCGCTCCACGATCTCGGCGACGGTGCTCCATATGTCCTCTGGGTCAAAGGCGAGAAGTCACTACTCGCAATGCCAGTGAGCGATCGCTTTACGATCACCGGTGCACGTGCGGCAACCAGCTACGGCGTCCAGGTCGCAAACGAGATCTCTGCTGACCTTGCCAGTGACGGGAAAGTGATTGTTGCTGGTGGCGCATACGGTATAGATGGTGAAGTTCACCGGTCTGCGTTGGCTGTTGCGGGTCATACGATTGCGGTGATGGCCGGTGGAATTGACCGTCCATACCCAGCGGGTCATCGAGATCTGCTTGAACGTGTGAGCGATGTCGGATTGTTGGTGAGCGGGCAACCGCCGGGAGCCACGCCGACACGAGCACGGTTCATGGCCCGTGCCCGCATCGAAGCTGCACTTTCGGGTTCAACGACGATCATTGAAGCCGGTTCACGGTCGGGCTCGCTGCTGGTGGCTCAACAGGCATACTCGCTGGGGCGCAGCGTCGGTGCGGTTCCCGGGCCGGTGACAAGTGCCACGAGTTATGGCCCACATCGACTCATTGCCCAGGGCATCGCCAGTGTCGTGACCAACGCCAACGACGTACGGGCGCTTTCCGAGAAACAGCCGCCTTCCGGCTCGATACAACAACTCAGCGCCAAAGCATTCCGTATGGACAGCTATTCGGCACATGCTCGTGCCGCTCATTCAGCTCACCGTGATCTCTGACGGAACCCACGAGATCAGCGATCGCAGCACGGATCGTTTGGCCTTGAGCTGCATGTGTAGATAACGACGCGGATCAGTGCGCCGTTTCTAAATCACGATATTCAGCATCCTCGCCAGACATATGCTGGGTCCTCTGCTGATTCCTGGGTCTGGCCTTGAGCCGGTTGACCTGGAGACGCACAAACAGCATCAGACTCAACGGACCGATCCACAACGGTCAAGTCCCTTTGAGTGGTGTAGCCGGTGTTCCTTCGGTTCTTCAATTAGTGGTTAGGCGGTCAGTTCGAGAGGATCGTCGCTCACCTCGTCTGTGGTCTCGGGAAGCATGTGGAGGCGGCTTCTGGCGAGAACGTCGAGGCTGAGGTAGCGGCGCCCTTCGGCCCATTCATCGGTCTGCTCGGCCAGGACCGCACCGACCAGGCGGATGATCGCCTCTCGGTTGGGGAAGATCCCCACCGAATCGGTGCGGCGACGGATCTCGCGGTTGAGGCGCTCATTGGGGTTGTTGGACCAGATCTGGGCCCACACCCCGGTCGGGAAACCGGTGAAGGCAAGGATATCGGCACGTGCGCCGTCCAGATGATCGTGAGCTTCAGGGAGCTTATCGCCGACGTAGTCCAAGAGCCGGTCGAATTGGGCGTGGACACTGGCTGCGTCGGGCTGGTCGTAGACCGAGTGCAGCATCGCTTTGACTGCCGGCCAGTAGCTCTTGGGGCACACGCTCATCAGGTTCGCGGCGTAGTGCGTGCGGCATCGCTGCCAGGACGCACCCGGCAGGTTCGCTGCGACCGCCTCGATCAGGCCCGCATGAGCATCAGAAGTCACTAAACGCACGCCGGTCAGGCCGCGTGCGACGAGGTCGGCGAAGAAGGAGTTCCATGCCGCCCCGGTCTCACTGGTCGCAACCCGCAGGCCGAGGACTTCACGCCTACCATCGGCATTGACGCCGGTAGCGATGAGGACGACCGCGTTAATCACACGCCCGCCCTCGCGGACCTTCATGGTCAGCGCGTCAGCAGCGACGAACGTGAACGGGCCGGCCTCATCGAGCGGGCGGTGACGGAACTGGTCCACGTGCTCGTCCAGGTCAGTAGCCATGCGCGAGACCTGCGACTTCGACAGGGAATGAATACCCAGGGTTTTCACGAGCTTATCCATCCGCCGAGTGCTGACGCCGGCGAGGTAGCAGTCAGCCACGACCGTGATCAGTGCTGTTTCGGCTCGTTTTCTGCGCTCGAGCAGCCAGTCGGGAAAATATGTGCCCGATCTGAGTTTTGGGACAGCAACATCCACTGTGCCGACCCGGGTGTCCAGGGGCCGGTGGCGGTAGCCGTTGCGCTGGGTGCGGCGGTCGGGGCTGGGCTTGCCCCATTCCGCCCCGACCACGGCATCGGCGTCTGCTGAAAGCAGGGCGTTGATCATGGCCTGCAGCAGATCGCGCATCAAGTCCGGGGATGCTTCGGCCAGGGCTTCACGGAGCAGGCCTGCAGGGTCGATAATATGAGGAGCGGTCATCGTGGCGATGTCCTTTCGAGTGGGAAGTAGAGAGCTTTCTCGAAGGATCCCACGGTGACCGTGTCCACGTCAGCAACGACGCTCACGACCACCCCGGGGGCTACACCACTCTAAGGGGCACTACTTCCACAACATCTTGAGCCCGTTCCAAATGCTCAACAGGACAAGCACATTGAGCCAAGCCGGGCCGCCATCATTGATGGCCTGTACCAGGATTGCCGCGATCAAGAAGTATGGGATCGCCAACAGCATCGCTGGCACACCCCATTTGAGACCGCGTGGGGTGCGGATCGCATCAAGCAGGATATTGGTCGGCATGTACCGACGCAGAAAATTTCGGGTATGGACGCTTCCAGTCCAGAGCAAGCGGATTACGATCTCGTTCCTCTCCATCGCACAAACAACTCCGACGAGGCGATGCGTTGAAGAGTGACCTGGAGGGTCTGCCACAAGTGGCGCGTTGGAATGAGTATCCGCCTCTGTCACCAGGATACGACGAAGCACTGACAGGAGGGAAGCCCGAGACCTTCTCGGCCTCAGAGTCCGAGGGTTCGGTTGACCTGTCGCTGCTGTTCACGGTGTGGAGGTTGCTCGACGGATGCTTGGAGTTGCGTGACGGCAGCGTGTGCGCGGGCATAGTCGATCTTCTGTGCGGTGCGCTCGGGTACCGGTCCAAGCGGGTCGGTGCTGGTGATTTGGTGTCGGTCGCGGTAGGCGGCGATCACGCGCGCACGGCGACGCCAACCAGTCATCATGTCCTCGTTCTGACGTTTTGGGAGGAGCGGCTGCACCCAATCGGCTGCTTCATCGACGGCTTGGTCAACGAGTGCATCAGCGCGTTGCTCGATCAGCTGGTGTCGCGCATTGAGTGCCTGCCGCATTTCTGGGCTCATGGTTCCGTCTGCGGGTGGGATGAGTCCTGCGATCAGGCGTGGCTGTTTGCGCGTCCGTCCTGATCCGGCTGGGCGGGCGCTGGCTTTGGCGAGTCGGGCGTGCAGTACCGAGGCGATGTCATCTGCGTCTTCGACGCTGCGGGCTTGTACGAGGCGTGGCAGGAGCCGGTCAACATCGTGGTGATTGGCTTCCGCTCGTCGCAACTCCGCCGATAGTGCACCATACGCATCGGAGGCAAGTACGTCTTCCGTCTGTTGGAGTGTGAGGCCACTTGTATGTAGTAGCGTCGCCCACCGGTCGTGTTGGGCGGCTTGCGCGATCGTCTCGTACTCCGCGGCGAGTTGGGCGATCGAGCCCCACTGTTCCTGCTCTGCCGTGATGGTTTCGTGTGCGGAGAGTTCAGCGCCGACGTGTTGCATGACTCCGTAGAGCACGGACCTGGCGGTGGCATCGGTGTTATCGCCAGGGTGGGGCTGGCTGTGAGCATCATCGGGTTGGTTTACGGCGACATAGGCGTGGTTGGCGTTGCGGCCGCGGGTCATTGCGACGTAGAAGTTCTCCCGTGTTGTTGTCGCGGTCACAACCGTGTGCGCGGTGTCGGTCGTGATGCCTTGTGCCCGGTGTGCCGTGACGGCGTAGCCAAGATCAACATGCTCAGACACGTACGCGGCAGGCAGCACGATCGCGCCGCCAAAAAGACGCCCGACGGCCCGTACGGTGAGCGAGCCGTCGTCACGGACCTGGGTGATTTGCCAACGTCCACCGTTGCGCACCCATGTGTCCTTCGTGCGCAGTCGCCTGTCGTTACGTCGAGTAATGATCGTGTCCCCAATACCTGCTATCGACCCGTCGTTGAGTTCCACCTCACGACTCGGGCGCAGCCTACCGTCAAGAATCAGATCGGCGCGGGCACGGTTATTGAGTGCGGTGACAGTCTCATTGGTCTCCGCGATCAACACCGACACGAGTCCCGCCGCGGTGTCTTCACGCCAAGCTGCATAAGCAGCATCTGTCATAGCATCTTCGTCACCGTCGTGGATGCGGTCATGATCGATATAGGTGTCGATGATGTCGGTGCGGCCGTGCCGAAGATCAAGGGATGCGGTCTTTTCCCACTCGTTGCTGAACCGGTGAATATCGATCAGTTCGGGTGCGTCGTTCCGGTCACCGGCCAGCAGCGCGAACGCCCCACCGGCGTCTACGGATTGCAGTTGCGCATAGTCGCCAACGAGCAGTACCTTCGCGCCCGCCGTTTCGGCAAGTCCTGTGATGCGATCCAGTGAATGAGTACCGGCAAGGCTCGCTTCGTCAATGATCACGAGCTGACCAGCCGTGAACGTGGTGCCGTGAGTGAGGTGGTTGTGCCACCACTTCGCAGTGTTTTCTGTAGCGATACCGAGATCTTCAGCGAGAACTTCTGCTGCGACAGCTGACGGTGCGAGGCCAACAACCGAACCGGCTCCGTGTTCGGCTTCCCATGCACGGCGGAGCGCGTTCATCGCGGTGGTCTTCCCGGCACCGGCTGCCCCCACAAGCACGTCGATAGTTCGCCCGGACACCGCGATCGACGCGAGTGCCGTCGCTTGGTCATCGCTTAGCATCCGCCCATCATCATCAGGAAGAGGGGTGATCTGCTCGACCGTCGTAAGCGCCACAGTCGGTGACACCGTGGCGCGGGCACGTTGCAGGAGGCGGTCTTCTGCTTGAAGCAGGGTTTCGGAGGAATACACAGTGGAGTGCTTCGGGCGGAACCGGCTCGTGCCATCATCTCGTTGGAAGACGACAGGGCTCGACGCTAGTTCAGGCGGTGTCAGACGTAGCGATGCGTTCTCGGCCGAATCGACCACAAGCCCGGTGATCGCTTCACGATCCACCATAGAGGCGAAGCGCCATCCCATGAGTTGACGGGATGCTTCGGCGTGCAGGTTCCAGCGCCGCCACGTTGACCGTTTCTCACCCACGGCCTCCACCACTGCCTGCCCGATCTCAGCAATCACAACGAGGGGCACATCATCAGCACGCAACAACATCGCGGGAGGGTTCACTGCAACGTCTTGTGCCCACCGGGTTGCATCTTGACCGAGTAAGCGCGTTGCACGGGTACGCCAGTCTGAGGTGAGTTCCGCCAGGGATCGCACCTGCTTCTCGGGCCGGGTTGCAAGGGTTGCCTGGGCTCGGAGCTTGAGAATCGTCGCCGTCGTGGGCTGCTTGCCATGCTTCTCAATGTAGTCAGCGATGAGGCGGTTCTTCTCGACATCAATATGGCGGGAACGAGTCGAGAACTCCGACACCAACGCCTCAGGCACAGCACTGATCGCCCATGCGGGGTTGCGATCACGACCCATGTCCCGGGACTCCCATTCGACACCGAATGCGCGCGTCATGTGATCGGCAAATACTGCCTCGTGGAGTTCTGAAAGCGCTACGACGGCGGCGTGCATCGGTCTGCCATCAAGAGAACGCCACTTGCCGTCTTGCGCCGTCTGGACCTTGTTCGAGATCACAACGTGCGTGTGCAAGTGCGGGTCACCAGCACGGGAATCGTAATGATCGAATGCGGTCGCGATCACGCCTGTGACATCCACTTGAGCTGCGGCACCGTCGATGCCGGTTGCACCAACTCGGGTGGTTGCAACCTCACGTTCTATGAATGCAACCACCTCCGCAATCGCGGCATGGTGCGCCTGCGCGATCAGCGCTTGCGTCCCTGCATCCGCAACCGCCCACAACACCGAAGCAGACTTCGGTATCGAGAACGTGTAATCAAATCCAGCTACGGCACGACGGGTACCCCGTTTAGTTTCTTCGGCTTCGATCTGCGCGACCTGTTCCGCGCGAACGGCGGGCGACAATGGCCCGTCCAACTCTGCTACGCGAGCCTCGATCCGCTCCGAAACGCGCACAAAGGACTGATACGCACGTCCGAAGGCGTCACCGGTGATGGGGTCTCGGCCCATCCCGACAAGAAGTTGGAGCTGCGCTTCGGTGACCTGGTCACCGGTGCTCAATTGACCGGCACCGATCCCACCGAGGCCTTGCCCGACCCACCTACCGGGTGGTGATCCCTGCTCGGCGTAGTAGCGCGTCAACGGGGTCGTGAGCAACCGGTCACCATCACTAGCAACGACAGTACGCAGGAGGTATTTGTAACCGTCACCCGCGCTCATAACACGCATCGAAACCGTCATCGCCGCTGCCTCCTGAACGACAGGTAAGCGTCAGCTACCGCGTTTCTGGACAGTCAACTCAGCGTTGATTCGCGGGCTTCGAGCCTCTTCTGCAAGACGCGTGGGGTCTTCTGTGGGCCGTCGCGCGGCCGGTCCAATGGATTGGAGAAGCGTCATCGGATAAGATGATGGGCATGTCAGGTGCTTCTGCCGCGAGCGCGGCCGCTGTGACGAAGACACTCCGCTAGCGGCGGAACGTCTTTCTCACTACTTAGTAAACTCACGTTCCGTCGCTTGATGGTCGGTTCGGTGCGAGATACCTTGTCGCCCGATTCTTCATTCAAGCAACGGAGTTATCTGTGTCTTTTTTTACCTCAATATCGCGCCCGGATCACATCTCGACCACGCGATCCTGGGCAGCACTCGTGTGCCTGTCAGTGCTGCAATTCTTCATCGCCGTTGATGTTACTGTCGTCAACGTAGCACTGCCATCTATCGGCGATGAATTCGGCGTTGATCCGCGCGGCCTGACCTGGGTTGTCGTCGGATACACCATCACCGGCGGTGGTCTACTCATGCTCGGAGGCCGCCTGGGCGACGTCGTTGGTCGACGCCGCCTTCTTCTAATCGGCACCGCAATTTTCGGAGCAGCCTCGATGATGGCAGGCTTCGCGGAAACCTTCGCAGTGCTTGTTGTAGCCAGGCTGTTTCAAGGAGTAGGCGAAGCCCTCGCCCTACCAGCTGCAATGGCAACCATCGTCCTCCTTTTTCCCGAGGGACGGGCCCGTACTCGAGCATTGAGCGTCTGGGCAGCGGTTGCAAGCAGCGGTCTCGTTTTGGGATTCGTGCTCTCGGGAATCATCACCGAGCACCTAGGTTGGCGATGGGTCTTCCTCATCGCTATCCCGTTCACCCTGTTCGTGCTGATCGCGACGGTATTCCTGCTTCCACGCGACCGAAAGAAGGAGCGCGCACCGCTGGACATTCTCGGGTCGATTCTGTTGACAGGCGCACCGCTACTATTCGCCTTCGGGGTCGTGGAGGCCGGAGAAGGAATCTCTTGGCTGCCAGTTGCGGCTCTGACAGGAGCATTCGTCGCGGCCGTTCTGTTCGTCGGTGTAGAGCGGCGAGCATCGAACCCACTAATTCCTCTAACCTTCTTCCGCAACCGGACTCGGGTGCGAGCAAATCTCGCGACCGCGTTGCTGAGTGCCGCGCTCTCAACGTCGTTCCTACTGTTCACGTTCTATCTTCAGAATGGACTCGGCCTTTCCCCACTGGAAGCCGGCCTACTGCTTCTCCCGCTTGCTATGGCGCTGATCGTCGCGGTGACTGTCGTTCCCCGACTGATGGGACGTTGGGGAGCGCGCTCGTGCATCATCGCAGGTCTTAGCTTCGCAGGAGCAGGCATGATTGTGATTGCTGTCGCCGCGCAACTCGACGCCCCCGCTTGGGTATTAATCCCCGCGATGCTTTTCATCGCCGCAGGTATGGGATTCGGACTAGTCGGATTGCAGTATGCGGCAGTCACCGGAGTAACTGACGACGATGCCGGAGTCGCCTCTGGCGTACAGCGGGCCGCAGACCAGCTTGGCGGGTCTGCTGGCGTCACGGTATTTGTTGGTTTGGGGTTTGCATCAATCGCCCACGGAGTATCGCCCTATCTATTGAGTAGTGGGCTTGCGATCATCGGCCTCTGCGTCGCAGCCTTTGTTGCCCGACGAGTTGCTGTCTCCGATGAACACACGACAGAGCAAGGAGTGAACACGGAAGCTTAGAAAGCCCAGCCAGTCGGACTGATGAATTACCCGATGGTGGCGTCAGGCAAGTCGCCAGAGAGGGTTGAATCATGGTTGCGGTGCGAACCGATTATTGCGCGCACCGCAACCATTCACCAACCTATGGCTCCGGCGGCGTACGACTGCGTCAAGTTGGTCGTCGTCCGCGACGGCAGCGCGTTGCTCTTGAGCGAGTTCGGGCAGCGGTTCGTTACCGTCGGTGATGTTGTGGTGTTGAACGCCAACGTATTGTGCGGGAGCGAACCGGAGAGTCACATCACCACAACCACGATTTACCTCGACACTGACTATGTGATCGATCAGGTGTTCTGGCAGCACGCTTGTCTGCTCCATGATCGCCTTGATGCCGAACGCTTTACCAACGCGGTCTACAGCGAACCCTCACAAGTGCTCCGGCTCGGTGAAGACCGAACCGGCATGTTGATGCCATGGCTGGATGAACTCGTTGCACTCAGCATCGATGGTGGCTTCGGGTCTCATTTTCATCGGATGCAGGCCCTTTGGTTTTCGATCGCTGATGTGGTGATGCCGTTCCTTAAAGTCACGCCGATACGTCAGGGTCGCGGCCAGCGCGCGCATGCCCGGCCTACACTGCCCAGGTGCCGAAAGTTCACACCAGCCAGGGATGAGGCCCACCAAACTCGCGCGACTCTGGTCAGTGATATCGCCACGAACTGGACGCTGAATGTCTTGGCGGCCCGGGTGCATTTATCCCCAAAGCAACTTTCACGAGTGTTCACCGAGGCCTACGGTAAAACGCCGTTGGCATATTTGACGATGATGCGCGTCGAGGAGATGGCGCACCTGCTGCGTGAAACTCACTTGACGATCGACGCGGCTGCCCGTCAGGTTGGTTGGGCGAGCCGGAGCCGTGCCAATGAGGCATTTCAACAGTGTGTGGGTATGACGCCGAGCGAATATCGCCGGATGCACCGCGCCGAGTAAGCGATCGGGAACGGGACATCTCTGGTGTCCTTCGGGACGTCTTCTTCGACACCGCTGCCTGGTGCTGGTTTTTGGCTGGTAGGACGGTAAGGACTGTCGGGTTCAGTGTTGTTCCTGGCGGTCGTCCCGTACTTTGACTTCCGCTCGTCGCTTATGTGTTCCCGGCGTACCTGGTAGTCGCAGGCCCTGCTCAAAGCAGTGGCTGGTGACTACAGGTGTCTGGGAGAGGCGGACGCGATGGCTAAGAAGTGGGAGGAAGCACGAGTAGCGCGTGAGGCGAAGCTCGACGGTTTGCAGGAGCGGTTGGTCGGCGCGGTTGATGGCCTCGTGACTGGTGAGGATTGGCAGCGCGCGATGACTTTCACGGCGAGGTTTCGGTCGCGGTCGTTCAACAACACATTGCTGATCTGGTCCCAGCATCTCGACGCATTCGAGTCCGGTCGCGTATCTGATTCGGCCTGGGTTTAGTTCCGACCGTTTTTCCTGTCACCGGACTGGTGTCAGGCGGGATTCTTGTTCAGTGTAGTAGGCGGTCTCGACCTCGAGCGGGCTGCGGTAGCCAAGTTCACCGTGGAGGCGTTTGTTGTTCCACCACCACACGTATTCCAGGGTTGCCAGCTCAACTTCTTCCACGGTCTTCCACGGCCCGCGCTGACGAATCAGTTCGGCCTTGTAGAGAGCATTAACCGATTCAGCCATCGCGTTGTCAAAACTATCGCCGACGGTCCCGGTAGAGGGCTTGGCGCCGAGTTCATTGACCCTGCTGGTGTAGACCAGGGACATGTAGTTCGAGCCGTGATCGCTATGATGGATCACTCCATCAAGGTCACCGTCGTTTTGCCAGGCAGCCATCTCCAAAGCTTGCAGTGGCAGCACGTCAGCTTTCAATGTCGAGGCAACATTCCAGCCGGCGATACGACGAGCGAAGACGTCGATGATGAAAGAGACGTAGGCGAACCCGGACCAGGTGGCGACATAGGTGATGTCGCAGACCCACAATTGGTTAGGTCGGTCAGCTACAAACCGGCGCTCCACCAGGTCCCCGGGCAGCGCTAAGCCGGAATCAGGGATCGTGGTGAAAGCCTTCTTTGACCTGCGAATACCTTCAACGTCGGCGAGTTTCATGAGCCTGTGGGTCTGATCGCGGCCGATGTCCCAGCCCTGTCGTTTCAGGAGCGCATGCATCTTGCGGCGTCCGTAGACGCTGTAATGCTCTTTGTGCAGGCGCTGGATCTCTGGAATCAGCAGCTCGTCTTTCAGCTGACGGGCTGACGGGGGCCGGCTCTTCGCGGCACGGTATCCACGGGAGGTGATAAATCCACGGACTGCTCCACGAAGCGTGGCGCAGAGGAACTCAACTCCGAAACGATCACGATAAGTATCGATGAAAGCGATCATTTCGTCCGTGGCCGGTCGAGTTCCTTCGCGAAAAATATACTCGCAGCTTTAAGCACCTCGTTAGCCTTGCGCAGCTCAGCGTTCTCACGCTCCAGTCGTTTATTCTCTGCGGCTAAGTCGGTCGTCACGCCGGGCCTTTTACCTTGGTCGACTTCGGCCTGCCGGTGCCAGGTTCGCAGGGCCTCTGCGCCTACCCCGAGCAGGTCCGCGACATGACGGACCGCGGCTGTGCGAGTGGGGTGATCGGGAAGAGCCTCGGAAACCATCCGCACCGCACGCTGCTTCAGTTCGGGGTCATACTTTCTGGGCATAGTGTTCCTATTCTGCTATAAAGCTCGGAACTAAACCCAGGCCGAATCACTTGTTTCCTTTTACGAGTCGCACCGCACGAGCGGTACAGGCTGCTCGTGTTGGCCCCACCTATGGGGAGAGGAAACACAACCCGTGAGCACCACACAACAATCTGCCGCCACCGACTTCACGCGCCTCGGTGCAACCACCGCCGTCGCGGTCTCATACCTACGCGTCTCCACGAAAGAGCAAGCTGAACGCGGAGGTCGTGACGAAGGCTTCTCTATTCCTGCTCAACGCGAAGCGAATCTGCGCAAAGCCTGCGACCTCGGGGCGATCGTGGTCGAAGAGTTCGTCGACGCCGGTGAATCAGCCCGGAAGGCCGACCGCCCTGAACTCATGCGGATGATCGAGTACGTCAAAACCAACCACGTGGCCTACTGCATCGTGCACAAGGTTGACCGCCTTGCACGTAACCGAGCCGATGATGTCGCGATCCATGTCGCGCTCAAAGACGCCGGGGTCATGCTGGTCTCGGCAACAGAGAACATTGACGAGACTCCCTCGGGCATGCTGCTCCACGGCATCATGTCCACTATCGCCGAGTTCTACTCCCGCAACCTCGCCAACGAAGTCTCTAAGGGCATGAGCCAAAAAGCGATGACAGGTGGCACGAACGGAAAAGCGCCCATTGGGTATCTCAACGTGACCACTCGCGATGAACTTGGCCGCGAGCTACGCATCGTTGAACCTGACCCCACGCGTGCGGAGATCGTGAAGTGGGCGTTTGAGGCATACGCGACGGGCAACTACTCAACTGCCATGCTCCGCGAAGCCCTCATCGACCAGGGCCTCACCACACCGCCCACGCCGAAGCGACCAGCACGGCCACCCGCGCTATCGACGGTGCAGAAAATGCTCTCTAACCCGTACTACAAGGGCAGTGTGTTGTTTCGGGGTGCCACCTATGACGGCATCCACGAACCACTCGTTGGCCCCGAAGTCTGGTACCGAGTCCAAGCAGTGCTCGGCGCAAAACAAGTATCCGGCGAGAAAACCCAAACCCACGATCACTACCTCAAAGGCACCGTGTTCTGCGGTGAGTGCGGCTCCCGACTCATGGTCACCAACGCCAAGAGCCGCCGTGGCGTCATCTACCCGTACTTCATCTGTGCCGGACGTCACGCCAAACGCACCAACTGTGAACGCAAAGCAATGTATGTGCCTGATGTTGAAGCCGCGGTCGAAGACTACTACCGGCGCATCCAGATCCCTGAGCACACCATCCAGGCATTGCGTAGCCTCATCACGGCGCAATTCTCACAGCTCCACGCCACCGTGAAGCAGGAACGCAACGCACACGTGCTCGAACGAGACGATCTCCAGACAGAGCGTTCCAAACTTCTGCAAGCCCACTATGCAGGAGCGGTGCCGCTCGATCTCCTCAAGTCGGAGCAGGATCGCATCGGCAGACGACTCGCGTTCCTCGAAGCACAGATCGAAGCCGGTGACATGGAGTACGAACTGGCAAGCGCCCACCTGGACGACTGCCTCGCACTGGGCAGAGACTGCTACAAGCTGTACATGAGCATTGATGACTCACTGCGGCGCATCGCCAACCAGGCATTCTTCGACAAGCTCTACCTCAGCGAGGAGGGCACCGTTATCGGTGAACCGGGGGAACCGTTCAACGCGTTCTTCGACCCTGGTGTGCAGACGATAGCGGCCCGCCACGAGGGGCGGGCCGCTAAGTCGATGTCTCAGACCGGTAATGTCGCCGGTTTGAACAACGACCTTCTGGTGGGCCCGGAGGGACTCGAACCCCCGACATCCACGGTGTAAACGTGGCGCTCTAACCAACTGAGCTACAGGCCCAGCGCCGCTGTTGCGCCTTGCCAGGCGGTGCGGTGCTGATCGATTAGTGACTTTACACGGAGACGTGGGCGCGGGCCAACTTGCCGAAGAAGATCACATCGACGGAAGGCCAGTGGGTGCGCATGTCCGCACCCACTGGCCAGTCCCCTAGCTCTCGGGCAGGCCCTTCTCATCGGCGGCCCAGATCTTGCCCGTGTAGACGGGGTGCATGAATGCTTCGACGGTCAGCACCGAATCGACCTCGTCGGCCGTCATGAGGCCCATCTCCACCACAACCTCTTTGACGGATTTCCCTGTCCGCGCGCACTCCTTGCCGACCCTGTCACCGTTGTGGTGGCCGATGAAGGGATTGAGGTAGGTGACGATGCCGATCGAGCTCTCGACATCCGCCCGCGTGCGTTCGGCGTTGGCGGTGATGCCGGTGAGGCAGTTGACGCGGAGCGTGTCGAAGCCGTTCTTGAGGAGCATGATGGATTCGAATGTGGCTTCGGCGAGGGCCGGTTCCATGACGTTGAGCTGGAGCTGTCCGGCCTCTGCCGCCATCGTCACCGTCACATCGTTGCCGATGACTTTGAAGCAGACCTGGTTGACCACCTCGGGGATGACGGGATTAACCTTGGCCGGCATGATCGAGGATCCGGCCTGCCTCTCGGGCAGGTTGATCTCGCTCAATCCTGCCCTCGGGCCCGACGAGAGGAGGCGCAGGTCGTTGGCGATCTTCGACAGCTTCTGGGCAGTCCTCTTGAGTCCCGCGTGGACGGTGACGTAGTCACCCGTGTCGCTCGTCGCTTCGACAAGGTCCGGAGCGGACGTGATATCGAGTCCTGTCACGTGCGACAGCTTCCGGGACACCACCTCCGCATAGTGCTCGGGCGTGTTGAGACGGTTGCCGATCGCTGTCGCTCCGAGGTTGATGGAGAGGAGATAGTTGGCGGCCCGATGGAGAATGACAACCTCTTCCTCCAGTGTTGTCGCCCATCCGCCGAACTCCTGGCCAAGCGTCATCGGCACAGCGTCCTGGAGCTGTGTCCGCCCCATCTTCACCACGGACGCGAACTCCTCGCTCTTCTGCCGCAGCACCTCGGCGGTCAGCTTGACCTGGGTGATGAGATGGTTGACACCGCTGTAGATCGCGAGTCGAAGCGCGGTCGGATAGACATCGTTGGTCGACTGGGACTTGTTGACGTGATCGTTCGGATTGATGACGTCGTAGCGGCCCTTCTCGTAGCCGAGGAGTTCGAGCGAAAGGTTCGCGACGACCTCGTTCGAGTTCATGTTGACCGATGTTCCGGCACCGCCCTGGAAAAGGTCGATCGGGAACTGATCCATGCACCGTCCCTTGACGAGCAGCTCGTCGCATCCTGCCACGATCGCCTGCGCAATATCGTGCGGGAGGGAGCCGAGCTCCTCGTTCGCGAGAGCGGATGCCTTCTTGACCATGACGATCGCCCGAACGAATTCGGGAACGTCCTGGATGAGCCTGCCTGACATGGGGAAGTTCTCGATCGCTCGAAGAGTATGGATCCCGTAATAGGCGTCTGCAGGGATATCCCTCGCGCCGAGGAGATCGTGTTCTACGCGGTGTGTCGTCAACGCACTGACCTTTCCTTGTGCGGTGCACGGCCCGCACAGAATACGTGGAGAATTCGCTTTGCGAGACGGTGTTAGCCGGCCAATGCCAACGACGATGACTGGTCAGTCAGCTCTCGGAAAATTCTTCTCACCTGGTAAGCCACCTCAACCCTAGTCGAGGGGCCACCGAAAGGCAGATTCTCCTCTCGTGCCGGGACGAGCGCAGACATAGGTGCGGGCGGCCGAATGGCCGCCCGCATGACTGACAAAGGGTTGGTTCTATCGGCGCGGCCCACGAGCTGTGAGCCTGACTCCCGTCCACTTGCGTGAGAGAGCTGCCGCTGTTGTTGCTGCGAGACCGGCCGTCTGTGCGGCCTCTTCGACGACGTTGTGCTCGACGTACCCGACGGATCCCATCGAGGGGATCATGACCCAGATGATTCCTGATCCGTCATCGAGGTTCGCTCTGGCGTCGACAAGGAGATCTGCCAGATCGTCGGCATCTCCGTCATCATCGCGCCACCAGATCAGTGTGCCATCGCAGACGTCTGCGTAGTCTTCGTCGACGAGCTCGACACCCGTGGCCTCTTCGATCCTGGCTCGGAACGACTCATCAACGTCGTCGTCCCAATAGAATTCCTGGATCACCTGCCCGGCTTTCAGTCCGAGCTCCACTGATCCGGTCGAAGAACCGGTCCTTTCCTGTGTAGACCGCGAGGAAGCGGTCGCTTGATTTTCCACACCCCTAGTTCACCAAAGATTGGAAGAAATTTCCATGTCTTCACCATAATTCGGGCTTCAAGCGTGCGATCCGGTGACAAACAACACCGGCTGAGTGCTCTTTCACAACAGCGAAACTGCAGGACGCGGGACGTTCGACCCGGAAAGCGGTAGATTTATCGTATCGGGTTTGTCGGCCGCCGTCGGCCCACCCCCGCGCAATCTAATGCACTGCAAGGAGATGCTTGTGAGTTCGAACGACAATACGTCCCCCCTCATTGACGGGCTGCTCAGTCAGGTCCCGGACATTGACTCAGAAGAGACACGGGAGTGGATCGATTCGATTGACGATCTGATCGAGAATCGAGGCGGTCCCCGCGCTCGCTACATTCTCCTGTCGATGCTGCGCCGCGCACGCCAGCGCAACATTCAGGTCCCGTCCAGTCTCACAACCCCCTACGTCAACACGATCGGCGTCCAGGACGAGCCCTACTTCCCGGGCGATGAGAAGCTCGAGCGCGAGATCCGCCGGTGGGTGCGCTGGAATGCGGCCGTCCAGGTGACGCGCGCGCAGCGTCCCAGTGTCCAGGTCGGTGGCCATATCTCGTCCTACGCGTCCGTTGCCACCCTCTACGAGGTCGGCTTCAACCACTTCTTCCGCGGCAAGAGCCATCCGGGCGGGGGCGACCAGGTCTTCTTCCAGGGCCACGCGGCACCGGGCAACTATGCTCGCGCCTTCGTCGAGGGCCGCCTGTCCGAGAAGGACATGGACGGCTTCCGCCAGGAGCATTCCCGACCCGAGGGTGGACGCGGTCTGCCCTCCTATCCGCACCCGCGCCGCATGGACGACTTCTGGGAGTTCCCCACGGTCTCGATGGGTCTCGGCCCCGCACAGGCGATCCATCAGGCATGGTTCAACAAATACCTGCATGATCGCGGCATCAAGGACACCTCGCAGCAGAACGTCTGGGCATTCCTCGGCGATGGTGAGATGGACGAGCCGGAGTCGCGCGGCATGCTCCAGCTCGCCGCACAGCAGGGCCTCGACAACCTCAACTTTGTGGTCAACTGCAACCTCCAGCGTCTCGACGGTCCGGTCCGCGGCAACGGCAAGATCATCCAGGAACTCGAGGCGTTCTTCCGGGGAGCCGGCTGGAACGTCATCAAGGTGATCTGGGGCCGCGAGTGGGATCCGCTGCTCGAGGCCGACCACGATCGTGCGCTCGTCAACATCATGAACACGACGCTCGATGGCGACTACCAGGGCTTCAAGGCCAACGATGGTGCGTTCGTCCGCGAGAACTTCTTCGGACGCGATCCCCGGACGAAGGCCATGGTCAAGGACTGGTCCGATGAGCGGATCTGGTCCCTCAAGCGCGGCGGCCACGACTACCGCAAGGTGTACGCCGCCTACAAGCAGGCGACCGAGCACACGGGCCAGCCGACCGTCATCCTCGCTCACACGATCAAGGGCTACCTGCTCGGCACGAACTTCGCTGGCCGCAACTCGACGCACCAGATGAAGAAGCTCAACCAGCAGGACCTCATGGGTCTGCGCGACACGCTCAACCTGGACATCGACGATTCGCAGCTCGAGGATCCGTACCACGCGCCGTACTTCCGCCCGGCGGAAGACAACGAGGCCTACCAGTACATGCAGGACCGCCGGAAGCACCTCGGCGGCTACCTCCCCGAGCGCCGCAAGACCTGGAACGGCATCAAGCTGCCCGAGGAGAAGCGCTTCGAGGTTCTCAAGAAGGGTTCGGGACAGCAGAAAGTCGCCACGACCATGGCGCTCGTCCGCCTCCTCAAAGAACTCATGAAGGATAGGGAGTTCGGCAAGCGCGTCGTACCGATCATCCCCGACGAGGCTCGCACGTTCGGTTTGGACGCGATCTTCCCGACGGCCAAGATCTACAACACGCACGGACAGCGCTACACGTCCGTCGATGCCGATCTGCTCCTGTCGTACAAGGAGGCAGAGACCGGCCAGATTCTCCACATGGGCATCAACGAAGCCGGATCGGCCGCGACTCTCGCGACCGTCGGCACCTCGCATGCTGTCCACGGCGAGATGATGATGCCGTTCTACATCTTCTACTCGATGTTCGGCTTCCAGCGCACGGGCGACCAGTTCTGGGCTGCGGCTGATCAGCTGGCTCGCGGCTTCATCATCGGTGCGACCGCAGGTCGAACCACCCTCGCGGGTGAGGGCACCCAGCACATGGATGGCCACTCCCCCGTCCTCGCATCGACGAACCCAGCCATGGTCATCTACGACCCGGCCTACTCGTACGAGATCACCCACATCGTGCAGGACGGTATCAAGCGCATGTACGGCGATGGCAGCGACGGCCGCGACCAGGACGTCATGTACTACCTCACCGTCTACAACGAGCCGATCGTCCAGCCGGAAGAGCCGGAGAACGTCGACGTCGAGGGTATTCTGCGCGGCATCCACCGCATCGCCGACGCGGAGGGCGATGGTCACCGCGTCGGGCTGCTCTCCTCCGGTGTGGGCGTGCCCTGGGCACTCCACGCGAAGGAGCTCCTCGAACAGGATTGGGGTGTCAAGGCTTCCGTCTACTCGGTGACATCCTGGTATGAGCTGCGCAAGGACGGCCTCGCTGCCGACGAGCACAACTACCTCCATCCCGACGAGGAGCGTCAGGTGCCGTTCCTCACCCAGAAGCTCCAGCATGACGCCGACGTCTTCGTCGCCACGTCTGACTTCGAGCACCAGGTCCAGGACTCCGTCCGTGCATGGATCCCGGGAACGTACGCCACCCTCGGTGCGGATGGCTTCGGCTACTCCGATACTCGTGCGGCTGCACGCCGCCAGTTCAAGATCGACGCCCACTCGATGGTCGTTCGGGCGCTGGCGACGCTTGCGGACCTCGGTCGTATCGACCGCTCCACCGTCAAGGAAGCGATCGACAAGTATGACATCTTCAACGTCAACGCAGGACAGTCCGGAGAGGCTGGCGGAGACGCGTAAATCCTGACAATCTGAGAGGGCGCCCATCATGGGCGCCCTCTTATTCTCACAAAAGAAAGACCTATGCTCGTCAGCCTCACGTGGGACTACCTCCGCCATCACAAAGGCAAGGTTGCCGCCGTTCTTGTCCTCCAGCTCCTCCAATCAATCGCATCGCTCCTCCTGCCTGCGCTCAACGCCGCCATCATCGACGACGGCGTGATCGCGGCCGATATTCCTAGGATCTGGCAGCTCGGCGGGCTCATGCTCGTCGTCACTGTTCTTCAGGTCCTCGCGATCGGCGCCGCCATCTACGTCGGTGCGGGGCTTGCGATGGGCCTCGGACACCACCTCCGTGCGGAGGTGTTCGGCAAGGTCCAGAGCTTCGGCCGCTCCGAGCTCCATCACTTCGGCCCGGCCTCCCTCATCACCCGGTCCACGAACGACGTCAGCCAGGTCCAGATGGTCGTCCACATGACGTTCACGATCATCGTCATGGCGCCGATCATGGGCGTGGGAGGCATCATCATGGCGGCAGCCCAGGATGTTGTCCTGTCCGGACTGTTCGTCATCATCGTGCCAGTCTTGGGGCTCTTCACGTTCGGGATGATGGTGCGTCTCGGCCCGCTCTACAAGGTCCAGCAGACCCGTGTCGACACGATCAACAGGCTCTTGCGGGAACAGTTGACCGGGGTGCGTGTCATCCGCGCCTTCCTGCGCCAGCACGCTCAGAAGATGCGTTTCCGCGAGGCGAATGACAACATGCGGGAGGTATGGCTGAAGATCGGCACGACGTGGGCGTTCATGCTTCCCGTCATCCAGATGATCGTCGGCCTGTCGTCCGTGGCGATCGTGTGGTTCGGCGGACACCGGATCGCTGACGGCGGGATGCAGGTCGGTGCACTTCTCGCCTTCATCAACTACCTCATGCAGATCCTCATGGCGATCATGATGGCGGCCATGATGTTCATGATGGTGCCGCGTGCCCGTGTCTCTGCCGACCGCATCGGCGCAGTCCTCAACACCGCGGTCGATATCGAGGCCCCGGTCGATCCGACTCCGCTGCCGCCGTCCCCCGCCGCGTTTGCGGCCGAGAACGCGACCGTGCAGTACGACGATGCGGACCGTCCCGTGCTCGATTCCCTCAGTCTCACTCTGACGCCCGGAACCACCACCGCTATCGTCGGCGGCACGGGCTCCGGCAAGACCACCCTCGTCCACCTGCTGTCTCGCATGGTCGATCCGGTCTCGGGTTCGGTCACCCTCGGGGGAATCGATATCCGCTCCTTCGATCCGACCCTGCTGCGGACACGTATCGCCCTCGTGGCGCAGAAGGCGTACCTGTTTGCCGGCACGATCGCATCGACGATCACGGGCACGAGAGGGGACGTCGACGTGGACGAGGAGCGGGTGTGGGCTGCACTCGATGCGGCGCAGGCGACGGAGTTCGTCGCGAAGCTCGACGATGGTCTCGCTTCCCGCGTCGACCCGGGCGGGCGCAATCTGTCGGGCGGGCAGCGTCAGCGTTTGACGATCGCACGCGCGCTCTACCGTGCGATGGCGGGAGATGTCGATCTCGTGATCTTCGATGATTCGTTCTCGGCGTTGGATTTCGCTACCGATCAGCGGCTGCGGCACGCACTGCCCTCCGCCATCCCAGGCGCCGCGGTTCTCATTGTTGCGCAGCGGATCTCGACCATTCGGACGGCTGACCGGATCGTCGTTGTCGACGGGGGCCGGGATGTCGGACAGGGTACCCATGAGGAACTGATGAAGACCTGCACCACCTATCAGGAGATCGTCTCCTCCCAGCTGTCCGAGGAGGAAGCGGCATGAGCCCACATCACGGTGTTGCACCTGGGGAGAAGTCGAAGAACTTCTCTGGCACGATGAAGAGGCTTCTCCGCATGCTGAAACCAGCACGGATGAAGATTGTCCTCATCACTCTTCTCACGGCTGTTGCCGTCACGCTCCAGGTTGCGGGGCCTGCCCTTCTGGGGCGTGCGACTGACGTCATCTATACGGGCGTGCTGAGCGATGTGCTCGGCGATATGCCTGCCGGGCTGTCGACCGCGGAGACGGTTGCCAGGCTCGAGGAGCAGGGTCGAGGCGAACTCGCGAACATGGTCGGCCGAGCCGACGTCACGCCCGGGGAGGGAATCGATTTCGACCGGCTCTGGTCCATTCTCGTCATCGTGGCCGCGATCTATGTCGTGGCGGCGGTCTTCCAGTTCGTAGCGGGCTGGATCATCAGGGTCGTCGTGCAGAATCTCGGCTGGGAGCTGAGAGACCGGGCCCAGGCGAAGATCGATCGGGTTCCCCTGTCCTACATCGATCAGCGTTCCCGCGGAGACCTTCTGTCGCGCGTCACCAACGACGTCGACAACATTACGCAGACTCTCATGCAGACGATGAACTCGGTGTTCCAGAACCTGCTCACCATCATCGGCATCACGGCCATGATGTTCGTCATCTCATGGCAGCTCGCACTCCTCACCTTCCTCGTCGTCCCCGCCGGCATCTGGCTTGCGACCCGTGTCATGAAGAAGGCCCAACCCTATTTCAGGGATCAGTGGAAGCTGACAGGGGACGTGTCGGACACCGTGGAGGAAGCCTTCACCGGCCACGAGGTCGTCACCGCGTTCGGCCTCGAGGAGAACTTCACCGACGAGTTCAACGTTCGCAACGATAAGCTCCGCCATGCGTCATTCATGGCCCAGTTCATCTCAGGTCTCATGCAGCCAGCCATGAACCTGGTCTCCAACATCGGCTACGTCATCGTGGCCGTCGTGGGCGGCATCCAGGTCGCCAGCGGCACGATCACGCTCGGTTCGGTCCAGGCCTTCATCCAATACTCGCGGCAGTTCACGCAGCCGCTCGGCCAGCTCGCGTCGATGGCGAATCTTCTCCAGTCCGGAGCAGCCAGTGCCGAGAGGATCTTCGCCTATCTCGACGCTGACGAGATGGCACCCGACGCCCATGGCACTCTCGCCTCCCCCACGCGCGGCGATGTCGAGTTCAGGGACGTCCGCTTCTCCTACGAGGAAGGAACCCCCGTCATCACCGGCCTGTCCCTTCATGCGAAGCCGGGTCAGACCGTCGCCATTGTCGGACCCACCGGCGCCGGCAAGACGACCCTCGTCAACCTGCTGCTGCGGTTCTACGAGATCGACTCCGGCCAGATCCTGATCGACGGTGTTGACATCGCCACGATCTCGAAGGAAGAGCTCCGGGAGAACATGGGCATGGTCCTTCAGGACACATGGCTGTTCGAGGGCACCATTGCCGAGAACATTGCATTCGCCCGAGACAACGCGACGCGTGAGGATATCCTCGCCGCGGCGAAGGCGGCCTCCGTTGACCGGTTGGCAAGCCAACTCCCCAAGGGACTGGATACTGTTGTCGATGATGAGGGTGAGACCATTTCGGTGGGCGAGAAGCAGCTCATCACGATCGCTCGAGCATATCTTGCCGATCCTGAGATCCTCATCCTCGACGAGGCCACGTCATCCGTTGATACGAGGACCGAGATGTTGGTGCAGGATGCGATGTCGACCCTCAAGGAGGGGCGCACATCCTTCGTCATCGCCCACCGGCTTTCCACGATCCGGGAAGCTGATCTCATTGTGGTCATGGAGGATGGTGACGTCGTCGAACAGGGCACCCACGAAGATCTCCTCAGTCGCGGCGGGGCCTATGCCTCGCTCTACCAGGCACAATTCGAGAACCGATGATTGAGAGCTTCCCTGTGGTGGTGTGCGCCACCACAGGAAAGCTCAGACGCTGAGGAGAAGCCCTTCGAGCTCTGCTGGCGTGTCGACCGTCCGCCAGGCCTTATCGAATTCTTCAGGAGTGCCGGCGCCCCAGGACACGAGGACGGTGCGAAGACCGTGAGCGGCCGCGCCCTCGATATCGTAGATACGATCGCCGACCATGATGGCCTCACCCTCGAGCGGGCCGAGCCTGCGCAGCGCTTCGGCGATGATACCGTCCTTGTCCGATCTCATCCCGTCCTCGCTCCCACCGCACACCGCCGTGAACGTATCGAGCAGACCATATCGGTCAAGGATCAGCCTCGCTCCGGATTCTTTCTTCGACGTCGCGACGGCGATGGGCACATGCTGTGCGAGATGTCGGATCACGGTGTCGATGCCGTCGAAGAGCGGCGAGTCGAGCATGAGCCCGTCGTAGCGGGCACGGTAGGACGCAATATAGTGGGGGACGTCCTTCGCCTCCGCCCCCATGTCCATCATCGACCACGACAGCGGAGGCCCCACATATTTCAGCATCTCGTCCGGCGTATAGTCCCTGCCGGAGATCTCTTTCGCCGTGATCGCAAACAGCTCGGTGACGATCGGTGCCGAATCGACAACTGTCCCGTCGAGATCGAACAAGACGGCGCCCAGGGTCACTCGAACATCTCCGTGCTTCCAGCTCCTTCGCGAACAACCTCGGCGAAGCCCGACGACATGTCGACGACAGTCGTGGCACCATCGACGCCGACCGGGCCCTCGATGACGATGTCGAGAGCATGGCCGAGAGCTTCGTTGACTTCCCACCCATCCGTCATCGGCTCCTCCTCATCCGGCAGGATCAGCGTCGACGAGAGCAGCGGCTCGCCGAGAGCGGCGACGAGCGCCTGGGTGATCTCGTGCTTCGGGAGGCGAACTCCGACAGTGTTCTTCTTCGGGTGAAGCGTCATCCGGGGCACGTCCTTCGTGCCCTTGAGGATAAACGTGTAGGGCCCGGGCGTCAGCTGCTTGATAAGCCGGAACTGGGCGTTATCGACGATGACGAACTGGCCGAGTTGAGCGAAGTCGTGGCACAGCATCGTGAAATGATGCTTATCGCTGACCCGCCGAATAGCGCGGATCCGATCCAAGCCCTCCTTGTTGCCCAGCTTGCATCCGATCGCATATCCCGAATCCGTGGGAAACGCGATCACTTCCCCTTGGCGAAGCCGTTCGACGACCATCTCAATGAGACGCGTCTGAGGGTTCTCTGGGTGAATCTCAACGTATCGTGCCATGACAACTCAATTCTCGCGCTGTTCGCGCTCCTTGTATTTCGCTTCCGCAGTCGCCTTCGACTGCTGGATCAGTAGGTGAAGGTAGGCGAGCCTGTCTTCATGCTCCCCGGGGATCGCATGCTCCTGGAGGGTGACGAAATGCCGTTCCGCCACGTCGGGCTTCTCAGCATCAACCGCGGCCATGATGATCTGCTCACCGGCCGCGAACTTGTGTTCCGCGGGATCCCAATGGCCGATGCCGAGCGAGATACCAGCGTCAGCATGTCCTGCTTCGCGCAGGATCTTGATTGCTTCACCGAGCGCACGCCCGGTCGTGTCGCGCTCGATTGCCGTGTTGAGGCGGCGATTGGCGCCCTCGATGTCGGAATCGACGGAGAGGCGCGCGAGTTCGATGAGGGGATACCAGGCGTTGGGCCGGCCGCTCAGCTCCTCCGCGAGGGACCACATGGCAAGGTTCGCCTGATCGTAGGTTTGATCCTGGTCGGCCGTGAGGGGGTCTTCGACCGCGGACTCCCGGGTCGCCTGTTCGACGATCTCCGCCAATCCCTGGAAGGCTGCGACATCGTTGGGGTCCTCGGAGAGGATCTCCCGGAGCTCGATGCCCCGGGCCACCTTCTCAGCTTCGGTTTCTGCCGTGCCGTTGACCTGCATGAGCTGCTTGAGTATGTCGAGAAAAGCCATACTGCCAGGATACCCAACGGTGAGGGATGTGGGGATGCTCAGCGGAACTCTTCTTCCATAGGGTAATAATGAGGCATGAGCTCTTACGTTGACAGTGCACGCGAAATCCTGGCTGGACTCGCCCCCGAGATTCCCGGCGACGACGTGACAGAAGATGCCGACTTCATCGACGATCTGAGGCTCGACCCGCTCACTCGCTACGCTCTCGCTTTCAACCTCGAGCGCATCCTCAAAGTCCAGATCCCTGATTCTCGCGTCGAATCCGCCCGCACACTGGCTGAACTCGTGGCCGACACCCAGGCGTCGTAGGCGAATCCCAAGACTTTTGGCCAGATCCCCCGGATATTCTCGGGGTCGGGGCGGATCAGCCTCGATCGGATGACGCGGGGCGCACGTGCCCTGAGTGAGGATGATGACCGTGGACGAGCGTGGGCTGCCAGGCGCGAGACCGTACCCGCAGTCGCCCTACCCGCAGTCGCCTTTTCCGAGGCAGCCGCCATCCCCGTCTCCCATGCCATCGGAGAGTTCCCGCGAACGGCCCAACGCCAGACGGACGGTCGAGCTCCGATGGGTGGTGGCACTGGTCAGTCTGGCGCTCCTTGTCGGGGGCGGCATCGGCTTCACCCTCCCACATCCCGAGCCTGCTGACATCGCCGACGATCCGACAGTCAGTGCTCCGGTGATCACCGAGCCCGCTGATGAGAACTGGCGGGAGGTTGCCATGACGTGGCTGAGGAACTCTATTCCCCAGTGCGCTGTTCGAAACGATCCCTATATTCTTCTGGTGGACGATGGCACGACCCTGAAAATCACGACTGCTGGGCTGCTGTCACCGGGAACGGACCTTGAGCACGCCGCCTGCATCACCGTCGCTCTCGGCATGCCGAACACCATGTGGGACGAGATAGCTGCCACGACACCGCGCGACGGCACGGTCACCGACACGTGGGATGAATACGAGGCGACGTGGAGCTACGATCCCGACACCGGTCTCGATCTCGTCATCGAGATCATCGGAGGCTAGTCTGCTAGCCGACCCTGTGCAGCCAGCGCACCGGTGCGCCCGCCCCCGCGTAACGGAACGGTTCCAACTCGTCATCCCATGCTTGGCCCAGGGCAAGATCGAGCAGCCTTCTCATCTCGACCGGGTCCGTCTCCTCGAGGGCGGCTCGGATGCGGTTCTCGGGAATGACGACGTTCCCGACGAGGTCAGTCTGTGCGTAGAAGATGCCGAGACCGGGCGTGTGTGACCAGCGTCCGCCCTCCGACTGCGGGGTGCCATCTTCGGTGATCTCGTAGCGCAGGTGCTCCCACCCGTTCAGAGCGGAGGCCAGCATCGCCCCCATGCCGATATCGCCCGTCCACGAGTACTCCCCGCGCTGATACATCGGGTTCGCGGGCTGATCGGTCCACTCGATCGATACCTCATATCCGAGGACGCCAGAAAGCGCCCACTCGACATGTGGCTCGAGAGCGGGCGTGACTGAATGTATGAAGATAACGCCACGGGTGGCGCGCTGTGCTGTCATCGGAACCTCCTTAGGTGAGATTCCCCGTCACACCCGATCGGTACCGATACGTCTTACTGTGCCACAGACAGTGCCTTGACGCTAGCCTGCTGAGGTCAGGATCGAAGCGCCTGGGTGAAGATCTCCTCAACCGTCGGGGCCGTGAAGGCGAAACCGGTCTCCTCCAGGCGTGCCGGGTAGGCACGCTGGGATGCGAGGGCGGCCTGCTCGGCGAAGTCGCCCAACGCCCCCTTCATCGCCCACCTCGGGACCGTGAGGAAGCCCGGTCGCCCCACGTGGTCAGCGAGAAGACGATGCCATTCGCTATTCGTCACGGGCTGGGGCCCTGTCAGGTTGACGGGACCGGCGACACTCGTGCGGAGGAGATGGAGGATGGCGGCGACATGATCATCGAGGGAGATTGTCGACATGTACTGTTCACCGGTGCCGAGCTTGGCTCCGAGTCCGAAACGGTAAGCGTGCTTGAGGAGTCCGAGCATGCCTCCCGACCCGTCCATGACCAGACCGGTGCGCAGGGCTGTGTGGGTGATGCCGAGATCGGTGACCCGCTCCCCCGCCGCTTCCCATGAGACGCATAGGCGAGCGAGGAAATCGTCTCCCGGAGTCGACTCCTCGGTCAGGATCTCGTCCCCGCAGTCGGCCCCATAGAAGCCGATCGCGGATCCCGTGAGGAACTGTGTCGGCCGGTCCCCCGCTGGCATCTCGGCGAATGCATCCGTGAAGGTCCGGACGGCAGTGATGCGGGACCGGACGAGGGTCTCCTTGTAGGAGTCCGTCCACAGGTGGGAGAACAGTCCTGCCCCGTTGAGGACGATGACGGCATCGGCTCCGCGGATCTCCCGCTCATCGATCTCCCCACGGGCAGGGTTGAACACGATATCGCCGGGCTGGGGTGAGGAGCGGACAACCCTGACCACGTCATGCCCGTCGTCTTTCGCGGCGCGGACGAGCGCTGTGCCGATGAAGCCGGACGCTCCGGAGATCAGAATTCTCATAGGTCTCGTATCGCTCTCAGTGCCTTCTTGCGGGCCGCTCGGTCGAGTCGGTCGATGTAGAGGTGACCATCAAGGTGATCGACCTCGTGTTGGATGCAGCGAGCCATCAGTTCCTCGCCCTCGACGATCACCTCGTTGCCATCGAGGTCGATGCCGACAGCCTTCGCGTACCAGGCTCGTCGGGTCGGGAAGAAATGGCCGGGGATGGAGAGGCAGCCCTCCTCATCGTCCTGGTATTCATCCTCGGAGAGGTCGACGATGGTCGGGTTGAGAATGTAGCCGATCGACCCGTCGATGTTCCAGGAGAAGGCTCGGAGCGACACGCCGATCTGGTTCGCTGCGAGGCCGGCCCTCCCCTCGTCGTCCACTGTCTCCAGCAGGTCATCGACGAGGGAGACGACCTGGGGTGTGATCGTCGTGATCTCATCGCAGGTGGTTCGAAGGACGGGGTCGCCGATCACTCGGATATCACGGTAAGCCATGGGCCCATTATTCCACACAGAACTCTCGACCCGAGTGAGTGCAGGGCCGAACGGAAAAGGCCCCGGACGATCACGTCCGAGGCCGGTGGCTCCCGCAGCTGGATTCGAACCAGCAACCCTTCGATTAACAGTCGAATGCTCTGCCGTTGAGCTATGCGGGAAGGCAACACAGTGACTTTAACAAGTCTTCGCGAGCACTTTCAAACCGGACCCCGATTTTTCTGAAAACTGTGCGGAAAGGCACTAAGCGGTGGGCAGTCCGACCGCTTCCCGGACGGTCGCCTCGAGCTCGAGGACGACGGCCTGAAGGTAGGCCGGATTCACATTGTCGATATCGAAGCCGAGAGACTGGGTGAACATCGTGCCATCAGGGTTGCGCCTCACAAAGACACGGACCCAGCTCGCGTCCCCGACGAGCGCGGTCTCCTGATGGACGATCGATGATTCGATGCGATCGGAGAGGACCAAGCCGATGCTGAGGTCAGATTCCCGGTTGAACTGCAGACGAAGGTCGTCGACATCGTCGGTGATAGCGGCGGCGATAAACGTGCCCTCTTCACCATTCCATGAGCCGGAGGCGTAGTTCACCCACGCCCACTCGTGCACGGTGGACGATCCCGACATGATGCGGCCGAAGTTCTGTGTGACGATCAGCGTGTCACCGTTCTCGAGACTGCCCTGCCACAGGGTCCGTTCAGGCTTCGACATCGTGAATCTCCAGGACGGACGCGTACGGCTGAGCATCATCCGACACCCATTCCTTCACGGTACGACCCGCGAAGAAAGCAAGAATCAGCATGACGAGACCGGCGATCGCAAACAGCATGAACTGCTTCCGCTGCCGTCTGATCGCTTCCTCCTCGTTCATGGGAAGCTGGACGTCGTCTTTGTCGTGATCGGCCACGCGCTCTCCTTCTCTCTGTCCTGACAGTGTACGCGCAGACGGCGGCCGCGTCGCTCGCGCCATAAAAGCAAGGGTCTTCGCCGTGAGCGTTGACCATTGACCCTGTCGGCCCCGCACCGAAGAATGGGGGAACCCTGGCTGAGAAGTTCCCAGCTTCAGAACGAAGGAGTACACCATGGCAATCGCATCACGCACAGCAACAACGACGTGGGAGGGCGACCTCCCCTCGGGTCGGGGAACGTTCTCCGACACAAGCTCGGGAGTTCTCGACGAGCAGGTCGTCACATGGGGCTCGCGCACTCGCGCCCCCGAAGGCAAGTCGAGTCCTGAAGAGCTCCTCGCAGCCGCACATTCGTCCTGTTTTGCGATGGCATTCAACAATCGCGTCAGCGAAGAGGGAGTCACGCCCACGAGGATCGATGTGACGGCCGAGGTGACGCTCGAAGAGGTCGACGGCGCGCCGACCATCACCTCGTCAGCCCTCACGCTGCGGGCCGAGATCGATGGTCTTGACCAGGACGCATTCGAGGCCGCCGTAGAAGACGCCGCAGCGGGATGTCCGGTGTCCCGCCTCTTCGCCTCTGCTGACATCTCCGTCGACGCAGAGCTCCTCTGACGGCTGTGTGCGGGCATCACGACCCGCACACAGCAGCACCGGTTCGACATTTCCGGTGCCGACTACGGATACTTGGAGCATGAGCGCACCCGAAACGAATGTCTGGACTGCCGTCACGACACAGAATCCCGACCACTCCGCTAACTATGCTCAGCGCTGGCGCACATTCGAAAAGGCTGGCAAAGACATCTACGGAGAAGCCCGGCTCGTCGACGCTCTCGTCGAACGGGGCTCCCGCATTCTCGACGCCGGCTGCGGGTCGGGACGCGTGGGCGGATACCTGTCGCGGCGCGGGCACACCGTTGTCGGAGTCGACCTCGACCCCTACCTCATCGAGGTTGCGGCAGCGGATCATCCGATGGCGCAATGGGTCCAGGGCGACTTGGCGACATTCCAGCTCCAGACGGAAGCCGGCCTGGCCCAGTTCGATCACATTGTGTCCGCGGGGAACGTCATGACCTTCCTCGCCGGATATGAACGGGTGCCTGCCCTGCGCCAGATGAAAGCACATCTGGCAGCAGACGGGCGGATGACGATCGGGTTCGGTGCCGGACGGAACTACGACTTCGCCGAGTTCGAGGCGGATGCGCTTGACGCGGGCCTGGTTCTCGAAGCCCGCTATTCGACCTGGCAGCTCCATCCCGCGAACGATAGTTTCCTCGTCGCGATGCTGACGCACGCGTAGCGGAAGAATGTGGACGCCCCCTGATCCAGGGGGCGTCCAGAGCTTCATATCCTTGTCGATATCACGGGTGTGTCGAGACTGGGCTACGTCGTCTGTGCCGCCTCGATCTTCACCATGCGCTCCTGCCACGGCCACCACACACGATTCCCGACATCGTGCACCAGTCCTGGGACGAGGAGCGTCCGGACGACAAACGTGTCGATGAGGATGCCCATGGCGACGATGATGGCGAGCTGGATCATGAAGAGCAGCGGGATGACGACGAGCGCCGCGAACGTCGCGGCCAGAACGAGCCCTGCCGAGGTGATGACACCTCCGGTCACGGCTACAGCGGTGACGATGCCGCGGCGTGTTCCGTGACGCAAGGATTCCTCCCGTGCTCTCGTCATGAGGAAGATCGTGTAATCGATCGATAGTGCGACAAGGAAGATAAAGGAATAGAGCGGGACGGAGGCGTCCGATCCCGGCCATCCCAACACGTTGTTGAAGAGGATTGCGGCGATGCCGAGCGTCGCTCCGAAGGAGAGGATGTTCGCCGCGAGGACAAGCAGGGGCGCGGTGATGGAGCGCAGAAGCACCATGAGCATGAGACCGACCACGACAAGGGTGACAGGGACAACCTTGAGCAGGTCCGACGTGCCCGTCTGCTGAGTGTCGAGGCGTGTCGCCGCATCACCTCCCACGAACACATCCATGCCGTCCACTGCCTCACGAATATCGCCGACCGTGTTCTGGGCCGCAATGTCTTCGGAGGGCGCCGATGTGGATGCGACGATGAGAACCTGACCATCGCTCACGAGTGGACCGCTCTCGCCCTCCGTGATCTCAGCCGTCGTCACACCATCGACTGCCAGTACTGTCTGGACGACATCGTCCGCGACATCGGCGGGAGCCAGAATGTTGACGGGTTGTGCGGCCGCCGTCTGCGGGAAGATCTGATACAGCAGCTCGAGACCGTTCTCCGATTCCGTCTCTCCCACGATCGTGTCGGTTGACGACAGGCCTTTCGCTTGGAAGGAAGGCACGAAGCCGACGAACGCGAGAAGGATTACCGCGGTCGTCATCCACACCCTGCGGTCGTTGCGCGCCACGAAGGCCGCCGAACGAGCCCACCAGCCATCGCGGCTCGCGTCGTTCGTGACGGCCACCTTCGCCGGCCAGAACATCACCCGGGCGTGCCTGCCAGGGAGCAGGAGGAGTGTGGGGAGCAGCGTCATGGCTGCCAGGACACAGAAGACGATCCCGATGATAGAGACGGGACCCAGGGATGCGGTGACGCGCAGGTCTGAGAGGAGGAGGCAGAACAGGCCCGCCGAGACGGTTGCCGCCGATGCGACAACGGGCTCCCAGGTTGCCCTGAGAGCCGCCTTCATCGCCTCGAACGGGGACTCCCGGAGCGCCAGCTCTTCCCGGTAGCGGGACACGATGAGGAGACAGTAGTCCGTCGTCGCGCCGATCACGAGGATGGAGAGGATGCCCTGCGTCTGTGCAGACAGCACCACGATCCCAGCATCAGCCAGCCAGAACACGACAAGGCCAGCCCCGCACAGCGCAAAGATCGCGGTCGTGAGAACGATGATGGGGAGGAGGAACGAACGATAGACGACGATGAGGATGACGAAGACGAGCACGACCGCGACGAGGAGAAGGACGAGGTCGATGCCCGCGAAGGCGTTGGCCAGGTCCGCCACGATCGCGCCCGGACCAGTCGTTGCCGCCTCCAGATTCCCCACCTCGGCCACCGTGTCGGCGACATATGCGCGGATCGCCTCGATCGATGTGGACTGGATTGGGTCCCCGTTGCCATCGAGTTCGCGCACCAGTGAGGAGTCGAGACTGATGGGCCACATGCCAGAGGCACCATCGTCGGCGGGAATGAAGGCCGATGCGGGGTTGTCCAGGTAGGCGCCCAGGCTCGTACCGTCCGGCATCGCCACCTCGGCAATGGCCTGAGCCCTCTGATTGAGGATTCCTATCTGCTGTTCGGTGAGCGGCTCACCGTCAGCCGTTGTGAAGACGACAAAGACAGGCAGTGATTGGGAGTCCGTGAAGTCTCCCACCCTTTCGGCCACGTACGTCGACTCAGCCGATTCCGGCAGGTAGAGGGCCTGATCGTTTTCCTGGACGGACGACAGCTGGCCCTGCGCCATGCCGCCCAACCCTCCGATCACGAGCCAGACGAGCAGGAGAATGACCCTCACAAAGGTCGGTGATTTCGTTCGCATCGTGCACCTTTCCACCTGAAATTCTATGTCTCCTTCTCGCCATCGTTTGGGACCTATCGTCAACCTGACGAGCTTTCACACCTATCCACACGCCTCCGGGAGGTGATGAGCGTAGGCTGGTGACACGCCCGCCACCGCATCAGGGGCTGGCACACCACAGGGTGAGGAGAGGCTCATGGATGCGATAGCGGCAACGGATCTCGTCCGAACGTTCGGCAGCACACGAGCCCTGGATGGCTTCTCGCTCCGCGTCAGCGAGGGCGAGGCACGAGGATTCCTCGGCCCCAACGGTTCGGGCAAGTCGACAACGATCAGGATCCTCCTCGGTCTCCTGAGGCAAGACTCGGGCACCGTTCGCGTTCTCGGAAGCGACCCCTGGCGGGATCCCCCTCATCATCGGATCGCCTACGTGCCCGGGGAGACTGCACTGTGGCCGAATCTCACGGGAGGGGAGGTCATCGACATCCTCACCCACCACCATCCCCATTCCCGCGCCCGCAGAGACGCCCTCGTGGAGCGCTTCGAACTCGATCCGACGAAGAAGACCCGAGCATATTCCAAGGGCAATCGGCAGAAGATCCCCCTCATCGCCGCATTGGCCGCTGACGTCGAGCTCTATGTCTTCGACGAGCCGACCTCGGGCCTCGACCCGCTCATGGAGGCAGTTTTCACGGACGAGGTCCGAGCTTTGACGGCGAAGGGCCGCACCATCCTTTTGTCGAGCCACATCCTCGCCGAGGTCGAGAAGCTGTGCAGCTCAGTCACCATCATCCGGTCCGGCACCGATGTGGAGACGGGAACCATCTCCGATCTGAGGCATCTCACGCGCTCGCGGGTCACGGCCACAGTCTCAGGGAATCCCGCCAGTCTCGACCATCCCGCGATTCACAATCTCGCCGTGGACGGCGCACGGATCGCTTTCGATTGCGAGGACGCACAGATCGGTTCCGTCATGCCGCTCCTCGCCGGGCTCGGGGTCCGGAACCTGACAGTCAATCCGCCCTCCCTCGAAGAGATGTTCCTCCAGCACTACGGGGATCCGACGGTGGGGCGATGAGAGTGCGCACCCTGGCCAGGTCACGGTATGCTGCGACACCATTCGTTCTGAGGCTCTACCTGCGGCTCGAACGCAGCTGGATTCTCGTCTGGGCCGTCTCTTTCCTCACGCTCATGTATCTCTCCGTCATCGCCATGGAACAGGCTTATCCGACACAGGAAGCACTGCAGGCACGAGCTGGCCTCATGTCGAACCCAGCGGCGATCATGATGACGGGGCCCGCCTTCGCACTCGACGATTACACGTTCGGGGCAATGCTTGCGAACGAACTGAGCCTCTGGACGTATATCCCCGCGGCGATCATGAGCATCCTGCTTGCGGTGCGACGAAGCCGCGGCGAGGAGGAGACAGGGCGCCTCGAGGTCCTGGCCGCCATGCCCCTCGGGCGGCATGCACCCGTGGCGGCGGCCGCCTTGACCGTCGCCATCGCCAATCTGATCGTCGCGGCCGCGATCACGCTGGCGGTCGCTTCGGTGGGCGTGGCGGATGCTCTTGCGTTCGGCATCTCGGCGGGCCTGACAGGGATCCTGTTCGGTGCGGTCGCCCTCTTGTGCGGGCAGATGACGGAGCATGCGAAGACGGCGAGCGGACTCGCCTTCGGGATCCTCGGTCTCGCGGTGATCGTCCGAGGCTTCGGAGATGTCATCGAACCGACTGGTTCATGGCTGTCGTGGTTCTCTCCGATCGCGTGGGCGCAGCAAACCAGGCTCTTCACTGATCTGCGCTGGTGGCCCCTCCTCTTCACGGTGTCAGCGACGGTCCTCATTGCTGGTTTGGCCATGGCGCTCAATGCGCGGCGTGATCTCGGAGCGGGTCTCCTCCCCACGCGCAGCGGCCCGGCCTCCGCGTCTGACTTCCTCGCGACACCGACAGGGCTTGCAGTCCGTCTGCTCTCGGGGACGTTTGTCGCGTGGAGTGCGGGATTGTTCGTCTTCGCTGTCGCATTCGGCAGCCTTGCGACATCGATCGACACGCTGCTGGCGGACAATCCTGCGATTGGGGAATGGGTGGCGATCAGCACGGATGATCTCACGCTGTCGTTTGCGTCCGTAATCGTCTCGCTTCTCGCACTCGGCCCACTCATCCTTGGCTGCTCCGCTATCCTGCAGCTGCGCCGCGACGAGCGCGAGGGACGACTCTCCGCCCTCCTGACCGCCGGGTTTTCTCGACTCCGCATCTACTCGGCATGGTCGGCGGTCTCCTCGGCGGGCGCAGCCCTGACGATGGTGGTCATGGGGGCTGGAACAGGTCTCGGGCTATTCCTCGTCACCGGCGACGCCTCGTGGATTGCCTCTCTCACATTCGCGTCTCTCGCCTACATACCTGCGATCGTCCTCGTGTGTGCACTTTCGGCGGCAGTTGCCGGAACCGCTGCGCCGCAGTCATTAGCTTGGTCACTGATCGCTTTCATCGCCCTCGAGGTCTATCTCGGTGATCTTCTCTCCCTGCCGGGATGGCTCCGGAACCTGTCACCGATCGCCCACACGCCGCTCGTCCCCTATGAAGCTCCCGCCGCCGCTCCCTTGACTGTCATGGCGGGATTGGCGATCGTCCTGGGTCTCCTCGGAGCTCTCTCCCTCTCCCGTAGAGACATCGACTAACCAAGGTCTCACGCTTGAACCCGTCGATTCAAGAGTGAAACCTTGAAGATAAGAGGGTCCGGCTCACGATCCGGCGATGCCGGCCCTGAGCCTTTCCCTATTGACGTAGGACACGGCCACGAGTGGAATATCGGCCGGACATACCTCCGCGCACTCTCCGTGCAGCGAACATGGTCCGAACATGAGGTCGGCCTCGTTCAGCATGGCCCTCGCCCGGCTGCCCCGCTCGGACGCAGGGATCGGCAGAGCGGACAGGTGGGCCAGCTTCGCGCCGAGATAGAGGTTCGCGGAGCCGTTCGGACACGCGGCGACACAGGCTCCGCAGCCGATGCAGGCAGCGAAGTCCAAGGCCTGTTCTGCCGTATCGAACGTAATACGGTCCGCATCTGCGTCAGGGGCAGTCCCCGCCGCCACGTGGACATGACCACCGGCCTGAAGCACCTCGGTCAGCGCACCGCGTTCGACCATGAGATCTCGAATGATCGGATACGGGCCTGCACGGAAGGGCTCGATGGTCACCGTCGCCCCGTCATCGAACGAGTTCAGCCGCTGGTGACAGGCTGGAGTCCTCTTGACGGGCCCGTGCGGACGCCCGTTGACGACAATCCCGCACGCACCGCAGATACCCTCACGACAATCGGATTCGAAGACGACCGGCTCACCCCCGGACGTCACCACCTCGTGGTTGTATCGATCGAGGAGTTCAAGGACTGACATGGAGGGCTCCACGCCGTCTACCTCCCGCGTGTCGAACCTTCCCTCCCCGAGCGGGCCGTCTTGACGCCAGACTCGTACTGTCAGTTTCATCGGTAATCCCTCACCTCAAGTGGAACGGCTTCGAAAGACAACGGTTCGACATGACGGGTGAACGTGGGAGTGTCGTCCCACGATCCCGTCTCCCAGGCGAGAATGGATGCCCATGTCGAATCATCGCGCTTAGCCTCACCCGTGTCGGAACGATACTCCTCACGGAAATGCGCGCCACAGGATTCTTCTCTCTCGAGAGCATCGACGCACATGAGCTCGGCCAGCTGCAGATAGTCTTCGACTCGGCCCGCGTACTCCAGCTCCTGGTTGACTCGATCGACAGGGCCCGCGATCAGAAGATCTCGCGCGAAGCGTTCGCGAATGTCTCGGATCGCGCCGATGGCATGCGTGAGTCCTTCTCGCGTCCGCGACACACCGCAGCCGCTGTACAGAACCTCCCCGAGTTCCCGGTGGAAGTCCCGCGGTGGGCGGGTTCCGCCGATCCCGAGGAGACGATCGAATCGCGCGTAAGCATCGGCCATAGTCTCGGTGACTGCAGGATCGTCAGGGTCGAGAAGCGGCTGACCGAGTTTCCCCGCGAGGTAATTGGGAACCGTATAGGGAATCGTGAACCAGCCGTCGACACACGCCGACAAGAGCGAGTTGGCTCCAAGCCGGTTCGCACCGTGGTAACCGAACCCTGCTTCCCCCGCGACGAACAATCCCGGGATCGACGTCATGAGCTGGTAGTCGGCCCACAGCCCTCCCATCGTGAAGTGCGCGCCGGGCGCGATCCTCATCGGCGACGTTGTCGGGTCCTCCCCCGTCGCATCGTGATACATGTGGAAAAGGTTGCCGTACCTCGACGCGATCGTCTCGAGACCGAGGCGTGCTATGGCATCACGGAAGTCAAGATAGACAGAGTTCTTCAGAGGACCGACACCAAACCCGCCATCGATCGCTTCCTTCGCCGCACGGGATGCGACATCGCGCGGCGTCAGGTTGCCGAATGCCGGATACTTGCGTTCCAGATAGTAGTCGCGCTCCTCTTCCGGGATCTCGTTGGGCGGCCTCACGTCCCCCGGCGTCGCGGGAACCCAGATGCGACCATCGTTGCGCAGCGATTCACTCATGAGGATCGTCTTCGACTGCCACTCGGACGAGATCGGGAGCGCGGTGGGATGGAACTGGACAAACGACGGCATCGCCATGTGTGCACCCCTGCGGTGCGCACGCCACGCCGCCGATGCGTTCGAGTTCTTCGCGAGAGTGGAACGGAAATAGATGTTTCCGTACCCGCCGGTCGCAAGGACGACAGCATGCGCCAGGAGAGGCTTCAGCTCGCCCGTGAGGAGATGACGCACGATCACACCGGATGCTTGACCATCCTTGACGATAAGGTCGACCATTTCGTGGCGAACATACTGTTTCACACGCCCCGCACGCACCTGGCGGGCCAGCTCCGACGCCGCGGCGACCTGGAGCTGCTGGCCCGTCTGCCCCCTTGTGTAATAGGTCCGCGACACCTGGACGCCGCCGAACGACCGCGTCGCCAAGGATCCGCCGTATTCTCTCGCAAACGGCGCTCCGACAGCATTCATGTGGTCGATGACTCGAGCTGATTCCTCAGCCAGGCGGAAGGCTTCGCTCTCACGCCCCCGAAAGTCACCGCCCTTCACCGTGTCAGTGACAAAACGGTGGATCGAATCATTATCAACTTTCTTCGCACGGGCCGCGTTGATGCCGCCCTGGGCCGCGACGGAATGCGCGCGCCGCGGAGCATCGTGGTACGTCACCGACGTCACGTCGTAGCCAAGATCCGCCAGTGTTGCGGCGGCACCCGCCCCGGCCAAGCCGGTTCCGACGACGATGATGGAGAACTTTCTCCGGTTCAGCGGTGAAACCAGCCGATAGTTATCGCGGGCCCGCTGCCACGCGGTATCCCGCGGCCCTGACGGTTCGTTGGGATCGAGAATACTGCCGGCCTTGACACCGGCCTTCGTACCCGGGGGTATGACGGCAGGAACCTCCTGCGGTGCCGAACGTGTCCGCGAACGTTTGAAGATCATGCCAAGACTCCTATCTGGACCGCGAGCGGGATCGACATGTTGATCGCCGCCACGGCGATGCCGACGATATAGGCGGCGATACGCCACACGGCCCGCGTCCGCCGGCCGGTCACCCCGAGGTCAGCGGCAACCAGCCACAGGCCGTGGATAAGGTGCGCCGCGAGCGCCAGCATCGAGAACGCGTAGATGACAGCAAACAGGGGCCTCGAGAATGAGTTGATGAGATTCTCGTAGGCGAAGGATTGCTCGGCCGTGGGGCTGAGAAACGTGCCGTTCATGTGACCAGTCGTGAGGTCGAGAATGTGGATGATGATGAACACCATGAGGACGAGGCCGGTGATCAGCATGAGCCGCGAGATGATCGAGCCGGCTCGGAGCAGCGGGGAGCGCTGCTTGCCTCGATGTTTCGCTCCTCTGTGGCGGATAAGGAGCGTTGACCAGATGTGGGCGATAATCGCACCTGCCATGACGAAGCGCACCACCCACAGGAGCGACATCTCCGGCAGCAGCGGATATCCCACGACTCTCAGCCAATGAGCGTACGAGTTGAACGACTCGGGCCCGGCATAGACCTTGATGTTGCCGATCATGTGGATCGAGACGAAGAGGGCGAGCAGGATGCCGGTCACTGCCGCGGTTGTCTTGAGGAACCATGTGGGTGGGCGAACCGGGGGTCTCACCTCCTGCGGCTTAGCCGGCAGGGGCGCCGATGGTGTGGAGACTCGCCCGCGCTCGAGAACTGCTGGGTCCACTCCCTCTATCGCGCCGATCCGGGGCAGGGACCTCGTGGACATTCTTCGATCATCATCGATCTGGGAAGACATCATCACTCCTAGGGTTATCACCAGTCTAGGAATGTGTCGCAGGTTATAGTCGGGACCAAAGAACGAGGTTTCCTTCACACAAGCGCTTTTGTCGACCTTCACCGCGGACGTGGCACGAGGCGCCATTTCTCTCGACGCAGGTTTCTCGCCTAAGATTAAGAGGTTGGCCCCTATAGCTCAGTTGGTTAGAGCAGTGGACTCATAATCCATAGGTCACAGGTTCGAGTCCTGTTGGGGGCACTGGGAAAAGTCCTGGTCGACGGCATGGCGGATACACTATCGGACACCCTATGCGCTGGCGAGGAATGTCGTATGCGCACCTTTGGTTCGAATGCTCCCCGTCCCGTCAGTGCCGTTGCTGTGGCTTATTGTTGGGGTATGGCCAATTCGATCGACGCCTATTTTCCTCGTGGCAACGTGCCCAACCTGAGGATCAAGAACATTGAGGCACCGCCGGCGGATGCTGCTCGCCCTGAGCCGGACGATATTGCTTCAGCGGTGGAACCGATCGTTGAGCTCGTCAAGGGCAAGAGGCTGGCCGTCGTGACGGGAGCGGGCGTCTCTACCGATTCGGGACTGCCTGATTATCGTTCTCCCGGGTCGCCGCGTCGCAATCCGATGACGATCCAACAGTTCATGGCTAGCGAGTCCTATCGGACCCACTATTGGGCACGGAACCATGTCGGATGGTCCAGGCCCTACCGGGCGGCGCCGAATGCGGGACACTACGCACTCGCCCACCTCGAACATCGGGGTATCGTCACCGGAGTCATCACTCAGAACGTTGACATGCTGCATTCCGCAGCGGGCTCCCGGCGAGTCGTTCACCTGCACGGACGAGGGGATCGTGTGGTGTGCACGCAGTGTGAGTATTCGATGGACCGCCAGGACCTGCACACGATTCTCACGGAACTCAACCCTGGCTGGTCGGAGCGTCACGTCGATGATGTCGAGATCGCTCCCGATGCAGATGCCGCTATCACCGATACGGCCGATTTCACGGTGGCAGACTGTCCGCGATGTGGGGGCATCCTCCGAACCGATGTCGTGTTCTTCGGCGGAAGGGTCAATCCAGCCGATATCGAGGAGGCTGGCCGAGTTGTCTCCGAGTCCGATGCTCTCCTCGTCGCGGGGAGTTCGCTCTCCGTCGCGTCTGCACTGCGGTTTGTGCGGCAGGCCAGCAGGGCAGACATGCCCATCGCGATCATCAATCGCGGGCCGACGAGGGCTGATGATGCGGCGTCGGTCCATGTCTATGCCGGCACGTCGCGAGCCCTTCCCTTTCTCGACCGGTTCCTCTAGCTACGCGCTCTTCCGCTCCTAAAACGGACACCCGATATGGGTGTCCAGCATGTGCGCACCGCCACAGCTGAGATGCGGCTTGTCGAGACGGAGACCACGCTCGATTGTCTCTTCGACCGCGTCATCCGGTCGTATGATCGAGCGGATCCCCATGGATAATGTGTGGTTGATACGCGAAGCCGGGAGGCATGACCATCATGCTCAGAATGTTCCAACGCTTTGTTGGCCTTGCCATCATTCTCATCGTCGTTCTCGCAGCAGCTCTTCTGTGGTGGGCCGTGTCGAGATCGGAGCCGCCGCATTTCTGGGAGCCTGCACGGGCCAGCCTCGGCGGCGTGTGGGATGTCCTGTACAGCACGGAGCTCCCTGCTCTTGACGTCATCGCATCGGCGTTTGCCATCGCCGTGTTCTTCATCGCTTTCGCCGTCGTGAGCGAACGTGTCGTGACCAGGCGATATCGCCGGGCGGGTGTTGAAGTCACGAAGCTCACGCTTGCACCGAAAGCCGTGATGGCTCGAACATTCGGCGAGTTCGCGGGAGAGGTGACCGTCACGGTTCTCATCCCCGCCCATAACGAAGAAACGACGCTTCCGGGCGCGCTGAGATCGCTGCGTGAGCAGACTCGCCGGCCCGATCGCATCATCGTCGTTGCCGACAACTGCACTGACGGAACAGTGCGGATTGCTCGTGAGCTCGGCGTGGAGGTCTTTGAGTCTGTCGATAACGCGTCGAAGAAGGCCGGAGCGCTCAATCAGATCCTCTCGACCCTCCTGCCCGGCATGGGAGATAACGACACTGTCATGGTCATGGACGCTGATAGCGAGATCGGGCGAGAGTATGTGGCGGAGGCAGTTCGCCGCTTCACGAACGATCGGGCGATGATGGCGGTGGGCGGGCTGTTCACGGGGGAACCCGGACACGGCCTCTTCGGCCAGTTCCAGCGCAACGAGTTCATCCGTTATCAGCGGGAGATCGAACGCCGGGATGGTCGTGTCTTCGTCCTCACGGGAACGGCGTCCGTGTTCCGCGCTTCCGCTCTGCGGGCAGTGGCTGAGGCTCGTGGCCGCCAGCTGCCGGGGCGGCACGGGGATGTCTACGACACGTTTGCTTTGACTGAAGACAATGAGCTGACGATCGCGATCAAGTCTCTCGGCGGCCTCATCATCTCGCCGCGCGAATGCACGGTCGTCACGGAACTGATGCCGACGTGGCGCATGCTCTGGGCGCAGCGTCTTCGCTGGCAACGGGGAGCGCTCGAGAACCTGGGTGCATACGGGGTGCAGCCTCAGACAATCAGATACTGGGCGCAGCAGGTCGGGATCGGGTACGGGGCTCTTGCGCTCTTCAGCTACTTCCTCCTCCTGTTCATCATGATCTTTGCCGTCGAGACATGGGTGTGGTTCCCGTTCTGGCTCGGAATCGGCGTGATCTTCGCGATCGAACGCACGGTAACCGTGTGGCGGGGCGGCTGGCAGGCACGAATCGTCGGGCTTCTCGTCTTTCCGGAACTCGTCTACGACAGCTTCATCAATCTCGCATTCCTCAAGGGCGTGCTTGACATGACGCTCGACCGCCAAGCCACCTGGAAGCATCTCGAGCACAACAAGGAGAAGATGGCATGACTGACCTCATCAGCACGGGGATTCTCCTCCCGGAGTCGATTCTCTTCACTCGCTGGTTCGACATTCTCGCGGCGTTCACCGCGATCAACACAATCATCTATGTCGTTCTCGCGGTCGTGAAGACCCTCCCCAGGTTGAGGCTGCCGAAGCGCAATCAGCGCAACCGCCGATCACAGACACGGAGCATCTACCCGGACGCTCCTGCCTGACACACCGGCTGCGGAGGGGATATTCTCTCAGGCTTCCTCGTAGGCCCGCTTCTGCTGTTCAAGCTGGATGAGCCTGGTGAAGAGCGCCACGTATTCATCGTCTTCCGGATTGGTGCGCTGCAGGCGGCCTCGGATTTCGCCGATCTGTCTTGTCACACCCAAGCGCAACAGGGACAGGATGATACCCCGCGCATAGTTCCACATCCCCTCGGGGTCAGTCTGGGGAATCGGAGCGACAGCGATCTGCGAGATAGCAGTGGCGACTTCGGGCTCCGCTTGGGCACACACCTGGTCGATAAACCAGGCGTTGGCCTTCCCCCCAGCATCCGCCACCCCGCGCGACGCAAACTCGTCGGCCTTCAGGGAGTAAGCGGCGACTCCACCCGCCGCCCGGATAGCGTCGTGGATGGACCGATGAACGGGCACGACGAATGTCTCGGAGGGGAGGTCATCGACCCCGGCCGCGCCAGCATAGTTCGGCATCTGCAAAATCACTTCGAGCGATTCGCGTTCAATGCGCTCGATCGGGTCTCGCAACTGGTTCCGAGGCGCGAGCTGGGCGGGTGTCTGCCGTGCCTGCCCCTGGGAGCCAGACGCGCCGCGCACGTAGCCGCGTACCGTGTCCTCATCCATTCCCAACCAGCCCGCAAGCTGGCGCGTATACTCGCCGCGCAGAACCCTGTCTCGAATTCCTGCCACCATGGGGGCTGCGGCTCGCAGTCCGGCGACACGCCCCTCTGCCGTGTCGAGGCGGGCACCCTTCAGCACTGAGCGGATAGCGAAGGCAAAGAGCGGCTCACGCGAATCAATGAGCGCCTTGACAGCCTCATCACCCTTCTCCAGCCACACATCCGCCGGATCCTTGCCGTCCTTCGCGACGGCGATAAAGGTCTGTGCCGCAAACGCCTGATCTTCTTCGTAGGCTCGCAGTGCGGCCTTTTGACCGGCCGCATCGCCATCGAAGGTGAAGATGATTTCCCCGCCAACAGACTGGCCGGTCGAGAGCATGACGCCCGCGGACGGTGACGCGGAGTCACCGATGAGTCGACGCACGATCTTCGTGTGCTCCGTGCCGAAGGCGGTGCCACACGTGGCAACAGCGGTTGTCACCCCGGCAATGTGAGCTGCCATGACGTCCGTATAGCCTTCGACGATAACAATCTGGCGCTCGGCCGCGATGTGCTTCTTCGCCAGGTCGAGACCGTAGAGCACCTTGGACTTCTGGTACAGCTGGGAGTCGGGAGTATTGAGATACTTCGGCTGTCCCTCTCCGAGGATCCTGGCACCGAAGCCGATCGTCTCACCCGTGATCGAATGGATGGGCCACATGAGCCGGCCGCGGAACCTGTCGTACATCCCGCGCGTACCGGTCGTGAACAGACCCGTTGCCGCGAGTTCCTTCTCGGTGAAACCCTTGGCGCGAAGATGCCGCAAAAGCTCATCCCACGAATCGGGAGAGTAGCCGACCTCGAACATGTCGATGACAGGCTGCTCGAAACCCCTCCGCGTGAGGAACTCCCGCGCGTGGGTGTTCTCGGCGAGACGCTGGCGGTAGAACTCGACCGCCTGAGTGTGTGCGTCGACGAGGCGCGCCCTCGTCACTCCCCTGTCTTCGCGGGGCCGAGCATCGTCGCGCAGCTCGACTCCGACTTTACGGGCAAGGAACTGGATGGCTTCGACGAACGGAATGTGCTCGATCTTCTCGATGAAGGAGAAGACGTCTCCGCCTTCCCCGCACCCGAAGCAGTGCCAGCGTCCGACAAGAGGACGAACATGGAAGGATGGGGATTTCTCGTCGTGGAACGGGCACAGCCCTTTCATCGAACCGGAACCTGCGTGCTTGAGCGACACGTAGTCTCCGACGATGTCTTCGATGCGGACGAGCTCGCGAACCTTGTCGATGTCCTCTCTCGGAATCACAGCGGGCTCCTCAGCATGCCGCACAGTCGAGCATGCCATGCCATCGCAGACTGATCCGTGAGCGCGGCAACCTGGTCGATGATGCTCCGAAGCTTCGACGCATCATCACCCGATCGGCGATAGGACTCCAGATACATCTCCTCCATCTCAGACGGGCGATCCCAGAGAGCATCAACAAGGTCGAACAGGACGGAGCGCTGTGACAGATATGTCGGTTCGAGCTCCCGCGGAGCCATGACGTACGTGACGGCTATGCCTTTCAGGAGGAGGATCTCGTCCGCGATGTCATCCGGAACGATCACCCCACCCGTGTAGCGTGCCGACTGGGGAGATGCGTCGGTGACGGCCGTGAGGAAACGGCCGATAAAGGTTGAGGTGAGGTCTTTCAGCCTCGCCAGGTCACGCTGGGAGCCCGAGTATGTGGGAGGGAAGAGCGGAAACAGCCGCTCGAAGGCCGCGCTGAGCCTGCCGCTGTCCCCGCCATACCATCCGACCGTGGCGGAGACGATCCTGTCACTGTCCGCGCGGAGGCTCTCGAGGCTGAAATGTTCGCGGACGACAGCGTCCTCGACGTCGTGGACGGAGTAGCCGATATCGTCGGCGAGATCCATCATCTGGGCCTCGACGCACTGCCCCTCGTTGCCGAGGCGCGCCCACTCGAAGACGTCGCGATCATCCTCATACACGTTGAACTTGCGCCGACCCTCCCCCGCACCCCACGGATACTTGATCGTCGCATCCACCGTGGCGCGCGTCAGGTTCATCCCTGCCGGGCGATCGTCGGGGAAGAACCGCTTCGGTTCGAGGCGGGTGATCAGACGGAGAGTCTGCGCATTGCCCTCGAAACCACCGATCGCTGTGGACACCTCCGCGAGTGCCCGCTCCCCGTTGTGTCCGAACGGAGGATGGCCGAGGTCGTGGCAGAGGCAGGCCGTCTCGACGAGGTCCTGGTCAGCTCCCATGTATTTGGCCAGGGAACGGCCGATCTGGGCGACTTCGAGCGTATGCGTCAATCGGGTGCGGATGAAGTCGTTGGACGCTGGGCCGAGCACCTGCGTCTTGGCGCCGAGACGTCGCAGGCCAGAGGAATGGAGGACCCGGGCCCGGTCGCGTTCGAAGGGTCCGCGGGCCTGGCTGTGGGCGCCTTCTGGTGCCCACCGTTCAACATCGATACTGACGTACTCCACAGCTCAAGCTTACCCCGCCGTAGCGGGGGCCAGATACCGGGTGTGGGAAGCGGGGAGAACCTCGAATGTCAGTGGTGGGGCGGACACTCACCCGCCCGAGGTGTCGACCTCGGCGGCCTGGATGCGGAGGCTCTGTTCGGCAGAGAGCTGGCGCGAATCGAGCCAGAACTCTGGCAGGTGCGACTTCTTCTCCGTGCCTGCGCGCCCGCGCGGACCGTCAGCCGCCTCCGGGTAGTCCTGGTCGGGGATTGCTGCCAGCCTGTCATCGAGCTCGGCGAGTGTGGAGACGAGGGCCAGGTCCCGGCGGCCCTCCCCGCCGACGGAGAATCCGCGCAGATACCAGGTGATGTGCTTCCTCATCTCGCGCATAGCCCGAAGCTCATCGCCGAAGTGGTCGATCGAATATTCGGCATGGCGGCGGATGATGCTCGCGACGTCCCGGAAGGATGGTCGGGCACGGACGGTGGAGCCGTGCGACTGCGCAACGAGATCGGTGAAGATCCAGGGTCTGCCCTGGCAGCCGCGACCCACGACGATCCCCGCACATCCCGTGTGTTCACGCATCGCCTGAGCATCGTCGGCGCTGAACAGGTCGCCGTTGCCGAGGACCGGGATGTCGAGTGCGTCGACGAGGGAGGCTATCGCATCCCAGTCGGCGTGGCCGGCATAGTGCTGTGTCATTGTCCGTCCGTGGAGTGTCATGGCGGAAATGCCAGCATCCTGGGCGATACGACCAGCATCGAGGTACGTGTGGTGGTCAGCGTCGATACCGATACGGGTCTTCACGGTGACGGGGATGCCGCCGGAGTTCTCGACGGCGGCCGTGACGATGTCGGTGAAGAGGTCGAGCTTCCACGGCAGCGCGGCACCGCCGCCTTTCCGTGTCACCTTCGGCACCGGACATCCGAAGTTGAGGTCGATATGGTCGGCGCGATCTTCGTCCGCGAGGATCCTGACGGCCGCACCCACCGTCTTGGGTTCCACCCCATAGAGCTGAATGGAGCGAATCGGATCCTCAGGGTCAGGCTCGATCATCCGCATCGTCTCCGGATGCCGTTCGACGAGGGCCCGTGTGGTCACCATCTCGCAGACGTACAGCCCACTGATTCCCTCATACCCTGCCTCGCGGGCACCGAGTTCACCCGCTTCGCGGCACAGTCGCCGAAAAGGCGGATTGGTGACGCCTGCCATGGGGGCAAGGACCACGTCCGTGACGGTGAAGTTTCCGATGGTCAAGTCAGACACGAGCGAGCCTCGATGCGATTCCGGTGGTCAGTGGGATGGCGAGGACGAGTCCAATCGAGGCGACGAGCGTGCGCACGATCTCTTCGGCAATTTCGCCGGTCGACAGTGTATCCAAGAATGTCCGATCGAGAACAGCGGCCGCCATGAGCAGCGGGAGGGCTGTTCCCACATACGCGAAGGCAAGCGTATAGATCGTGGACGCGATGTGGTCTCGTCCAACGACCATGCCCTGCTTGTAGAGCTGAGCGGTTGATGCGCTGGGGTTGGCGGAGCGCAGCTCCCACACGGTCGACACCTGGGTGATGGTGACGTCGTTGAGCGCTCCGAGCCCGGCAAGGATCATGCCGCAGACAAGTATCTGATCGAGCTGGATCCCATAACCCGTGAGGGAGAGCGCAGAATCTGAAAGGGTGCCCGTGAGGTTGGCCCAGTCGGTTGCCAGGACCGCGAGTATTCCCGTCACGACGAGCCCACCGGCAGTGCCCAGTATCGCGGTCGTCGTCCGAATGGAGATGCCGTGAGCGAGATAGATCGAGGCGAACATCATGGCGCCGGCGCCGACAAGGACGACAAGCAGGGGGCTAGAGCCGGCGAGGAGGGCGGGCAGCATGAAGAGGACGACGATCGCGAGTGAGAGCGCGAGCCCCGCGACGGCGGCGAGGCCCTTGCCGCGCGCGACGACGGCCACGACGAGGACGTAGGCGCCGATGAGAAGCCAAAGCGGAACGTCTCGTTCGAAATCCCAGAAGATGTAGGGGGTTCCGGTGCCCACGGCCGCCGGAGTGAACATGACCTCGATCGAGTCGCCCACGTCCAGTCCATTGGCGACGATCTCGGCAGGGACATGGACTGGGACCTCGGTTCCCTCCCCCGTGAGGAGGACCCGCACGGGAGTGGCGCCAGCATCGTCTGTTTCGCCGATCTCTGTCACCGTGCCGGTTTCGAGCGAAATCGACTCGGACATGACGGGCACGGTCCCGGCCGGGCTGTCGCTCGGCCAGAGGATGATCAGCCCGAGGAGGGTAGCCAGTGCCAGGGGTACGACGAGTAACGCCTGCCATAGGGCAACACGTCTCGCCGCACCCGGCTCGAGGCTAACCTCCTCGTGGCTGTGCACTATCGCGGAATCCGCTCATTCAGGTAGGACGATACCTTCGACAGGCTCACGCGCTCCTGCTTCATCGTGTCGCGATCACGGATCGTGACGGCCTGGTCCTCGAGCGAGTCGAAGTCGTAGGTGACGCAGTAAGGCGTGCCGATCTCATCCTGGCGGCGGTAGCGACGGCCGACTGCACCAGCATCGTCGTAATCGACATTGAACTGTTGACGCAGCTCAGCGGCGAGTTCCTTGGCCCGGCCTGTGAGCTCTGCCTTGCGGGAGAGCGGCAAGACGGCGGCCTTGACGGGTGCGAGGCGCGGGTCGAGACGGAGGACCGTGCGCGTGTCCACGCCGCCCTTCGTATTGGGAGCCTCATCCTCCTCGTAGGCTTCGACGAGGAATGTCATGAGCGACCGTGTCAGGCCTGCTGAGGGTTCGATGACGTACGGCGTGTAGCGTTCGCCGGACTGCTGATCGAAGTATTCGAGCCTCTTCCCGGAGTGCTCCGTGTGGGTCGACAGGTCGAAGTCGGTCCTGTTGGCGACACCCTCGAGCTCACCCCAGTCACCGCCCTGGAAACCGAACTTGTATTCGATATCGACGGTGCGCTTGGCGTAGTGGGAGAGCTTCTCCTGGGGGTGCTCGTAGTGGCGAAGATTCTCCCGTGCGATGCCGAGATCGACATACCAGTCGGTGCGGGTCTGGAGCCAGTACTCGTGCCACTCCTCGTCCTCGCCGGGCTTGACGAAGAACTCGAGTTCCATCTGCTCGAACTCGCGTGTGCGGAAGATGAAGTTGCCGGGCGTGATCTCGTTCCTGAAGGACTTGCCGATCTGGGCGATGCCGAACGGCGGCTTCTGGCGCGCCGACGTCATGACGTTGCTGTAGTTGACGAAGATGCCCTGGGCGGTCTCGGGGCGCAGGTAGTGCAGACCGGATTCGTCCTCGACGGGGCCGAGGTAGGTCTTGAGCATCATGTTGAAGTCTCGCGGCTCGGTCCACTGGCCCTTGACGCCACAGTTGGGGCATCCGAGCTCGGACAGTGCCACCGCGTCGGGATCTGCAAGATCCTTCTTGTGTGCGAACTCCTCCTGCATCTGGTCCACACGGAAACGCTTGTGGCAGGACTGGCATTCGGTCAGCGGATCGGAGAAGACGGCAAGGTGCCCGGAGGCGACCCAGACCTCTCGCGGCAGAATGATCGAGGAGTCGATACCGACGACGTCCTCTCGCGCCTGGACGACGCTGCGCCACCACTGCTTCTTGATGTTCTCCTTAAGCTCCACCCCGAGCGGACCGTAGTCCCAGGCTGAGCGCGTACCGCCGTAGATCTCACCCGACGGGTAGACAAAACCTCGCCGCTTTGCGAGAGAGATAACGCTGTCAAGTTTCGAAGTAGCCATGGGAACCTTTCTGTGATCCGTACCTGGATAGCACGGAGGATGTCTCAAGTATCGCTGACTCGGCCGTCAATCCACCAATGCGCGTGACGCGCACCGCACAATTGAGATTGACAATCATTCTCACTGCTATAGAGAATGATTCTCATGAAGAGACGCTTTGCCACCACAGCCATGATCAGCACCGCCGCACTGGTCCTCGCGGCCTGCTCATCCGATGACGCCGCAGACGCAGACACGATCAGTGTCACAACATCCATCTATCCACTCCAATACGTGGCCCAGATGGTGGGCGGAGACCAGGTAGCAGTCACCTCGATCACTCCCCCCGGCTCCGACGATCACAGCCTCGAACTCTCCCCGCGTCAGGTCACCGACCTGGAAAAGGTTGACCTCGTCGTGACGCTTTCTGGCTACCAGGCAGCCATGGACGACGCGATCGCGACGACGAACCCGGCACGGGTCGTCGACGCGGCAGAGCATGCGAACCTCCTCGATTGGGAGACCCACGTCCATGACGAGGACGAAGAGGCGGCCGATCACGACCACGCGGACGACGAACACGCAGAGCACGAGCACGCAGAAGACGATCACGCAGAAGACGAGCACGCGCACACTGACGAGGCAGAGGATGAGGCGGGCCACGACCACTCCGGTGTGGATCCTCACTTCTGGCTCGATCCGGTTCGCCTTGCAGGCCTGGCACATCCGATTGCGGAGGAGCTTGCGGAGATTGACCCGGAGAATGCGGGCACCTACCGAAGCAACGCGGATGATCTCGTCGCCCAGCTCGAAGACTTGGACGAAGATTTCTCCAGCGGCCTGAACCAGTGCGAGAGCACGACGTTCGTCGTCTCGCACGCAGCGTTCGGCTACCTCGCGCATGCCTACGATCTCACCCAAGAATCCATTGCCGGCCTCGAAATCGATACGGAGCCGTCTCCGAAGCGCGTCGCGGAAGTCTCCACCCTCGTCGACAGCACGGGCGTCGACGTGATCTTTGCTACCTCCGAATCGGAGCAATCGCTTGTCCGTGCGCTTGCTGAGGAGACTGGCGTCCGAGTCGACATCCTCGACGCCGGCGCTACTCAAGTGGACGAGTCCGTCGACTACGATGAGCTCATGCGCACGAACCTTGACAAGCTCCAAACCGCACTGGGGTGCATGTGACCGCTGTCAGTCTGAGGGATGTCGGAGTCCAGGTCGGGTCCGCCAAGATCCTGTCCGACATCTCTCTCGACATTGCTGACGGGACGACCATGGCGATCCTCGGACCCAACGGGTCCGGGAAGTCCTCCCTGATCCGCGCCATGCTCGGCATCTACCCGCACACCGGAGAGATCTCCCTCCTCGGGCAGACGCTTCCCGGACGGGGAGTGGACTGGCGGCGGATCGGATATGCTCCACAGCGGCCGACATCGACCGCGGGAGTTCCCGCAACCGCCCTCGAGTTGGTCTCTTCTGGACTGCTGTACGGCAGGAGCTTCCGCTTCGGTGCCGGCTACCGGGACAAGGCGATGGCGGCACTCGAGGGTGTCGGACTCGCCCACCGCGCCCACCAGTCTGTCCAGACCTTCTCGGGAGGCCAGCAGCAGCGTGTCATGCTTGCCCGTGCGCTCGTCTCCAACCCGTCGCTCCTCTTCCTCGATGAGCCGTTCTCGGGCGTCGATAGAACGTCACGGGAGATGATCACCGAAACCCTGACTGCGAAACATCACGAAGGACTCACCATCGTCGTCGTGCTCCACGAACTCCAGAACCTCCGCCCTCTCATCGACCACACGGTCGTCATCGAGCACGGCCGGATCATCCATCGCGGCGACGCTCCGCGCGTCGCACCGGGCCACGACGATCCCCAGCACGACCACGACCATGAGCACGCGGACGAGTACACCTCGTTCCGCACACCGGATTTGGAAGGCGGACTGTGATCGACATCCTCACGGAGATGTGGGGCAACGGCCTCCTGCGCCGCGCCCTCATCGTCGCCGCAATCGTCGGCCTATCGGCTCCGGTCATGGGCACCTACCTGGTGCAGCGCCGCCTCACCCTGCTCGGCGACGGCATCGGCCACATGGCGCTGACGGGCGTCGCAGCCGGCTGGTTGGCAGCATCTGCCACAGGGGCCGCCAACCAGGATGAGTGGGCGGTACCCGGAGCGATCGTAGCCTCCGTCCTCGGAGCCCTTATCATCGAATACCTGCGAGACAAGGGCAAAGCCTCCGGCGATGTCGCCCTTGCCCTCCTCTTCTATGGCGGAATCGCCGGCGGTGTCCTCCTGATCGGCTTGGCGGGCGGCACGACGAACAATCTCAACGCCTACCTCTTCGGCTCCATCTCAACCGTCACCGCCATGGACCTCTGGCTGTCCATCGGCCTCGCGGCCGTCGTCCTCGGCGTCGGGATCGGGCTGCGCCCAGCCCTGTTCGCGCTCTGCCACGATGCGGAATATGCGACGGCTTCTGGCATGCCGGTGCGGCTGCTCTCGGTTCTCATCTCCGTGACCGCGGCCCTGACGGTCGCAGTCGCCATGCGAGTCGTCGGCGTCCTCCTCGTGTCCGCACTCATGGTCATCCCCGTCGCGACCGCCCAGCTCGTGACACGGTCCTTCGTCATGACGATGAGGATGGCGATGATCATCGGCGTCGTCGTTGCCGAAGCGGGCCTGATCATCACCTACGTGTATGACATGTCGCCAGGCGCCATGATCGTCGCCCTCGCGGTCGGCCTCTACGCGGTGCTGTCAATCATTCGTCCTCTCCTAGTAAGATCGCAGAACAGGGATCCGCATCCGACCATGGATGACGAACTGAGAGGTGAAGAGTGTCAGACGGCGTAGCGCCACCATCGCGTCGGGCCACCCGCGCACGGTCACTGATCCGACAGACGCTTGATTCGACAGACAAGTTCCTGTCGGCTCAGGGGCTTCACGAGCTCATCACCGCCCAGGGCGAGGACGTGGGGCTCGCGACCGTCTACCGCACGCTCCAGATGTTTGCCGACGATGGTGAGGTCGACTTCCTGCGCGATGATGATGGGGAGATGCTCTATCGCAAGTGTGTCCGCAACGCTCATCACCACCATCTGATCTGCCGCCGCTGTGGGACGACACACGAGCTGGCCGACACGATGATCGAGTCGTGGGCGCACCAGGTTGCGGACCAGCACGGCTACTCGGACGTGTCGCACTCGATCGAACTGTACGGCACGTGCAGCGACTGCGGCAGGCTCGGCTAGATGACAGACTTCTTCACGACCGGACCCTTCGTCCCCGTCTATCTCGCACTGCTTCTCGTGGTCTTCTGCCGTGCGCAGGCCACCTACTGGCTGGGCTATTACGTGGCCACGAAGCTGAAGACAAACGTCCCCGATGATGGGTGGCGGAGGCGGTTCTACGACTGGTCGGAACAGGACTCCGTGAAGAACGGCGTCGCAACCCTGCACCGCCGAGGCTGGATCATCATCCCGCTCTCCTTCCTCACGGTCGGCTTCCAAAGCATCATCCAGTTCGCGGCCGGGCTCATCACGTTCCCGCCGCCCCGCTACACCGCGGCCATGCTCCCGGGATGCTTCGCGTGGGCTCTCATCTACTCGACGATCGGCTTCTCCGTGTGGGGTGCCATCATCGCGGCCTTCGCAGGCTCACCGTACGGCATCATCCTCATTGCCGTCCTCGTCCTCGTTCTCGTCCTTCTCGCCAGGTGGCGGAGGAAAGCCAAGGAAAGGCTCATTCATGACTGATATCGCTGTCCGCCTCCCCATCCGGCTCGGCCAATTCCTCAAGCTCGCCAATCTCGCCGAATCGGGATCGCACGCGCGCGAGCTCATCGAGTCCGGCCAGGTGTCCGTCAACAATGCTGTGTGCACGCAGCGCGGGAAGCAGCTCGACACCGGAGACAGGGTCTCCGTCCACGGAGAGACCCTGACCGTCGCCTCGGCCTGACAGTGCCCTGTGGACACGTTCGGAGCTAACTGGCGATGATCATGCCCGTCGTGGCAATGGTGCAGACGAGCAGAGTCGACAGCGCCCCTAACAGGACCGGCCTGAATCCCATCTGACGGAATGCGGCGAACCTGATCCCGAGCCCCAGAGCGAACATCGCCGCAGCGAGGCAGACCGTCTGGACGAGGGAAATGATGCTCGAGACACCATCGGGGATCGTGACAGCGGTGGCCACGATCGAGGCGAGGATGAAGCCCGCGACGAAGCCCGGCATCAGAGGGGCCCGAGTCGTGCTGCCGCCACGTCCGCGTTCGATCAGGCCCAGGGTGGCGATGACGGGGGCAAGCATGAGCACACGTGCAAGCTTGACGATCACGGCGACGGTGAGCACTCCCCCTCCCATGATTCCGCCCGCGGCAACGACCTGAGCGACTTCGTGAATGGTGGCTCCGGCGATCAGTCCGCTGAGCCGATCGTCAAAACCTGCCATTCCGAGAACGAGCGGGACGAGTCCGATCATGAGCGTGCCGTAGAGGACGACGAGTCCGATCGCTGCCGCAACCTCGGAATCCTTGCGCTTGATGGACGATTCCACTCCCGCGACGGCGGCGGCCCCACATATCGAGAAGCCTGCTCCGATGAGGATCGACTGGGAACGGCTCACCCGGAGCCACCGACCCATGAGGACGGTGCCGGTCAAGCCGCCGAAGACCGTGACGATCACAGTGAGGACAACACCCCAGCCGAGCGCCACAATATCGTCGAGGACGATGGAGAAGCCCAGAAGGACGATGCCGATGCGGAGGACCCGCTTCGCCGCAATCGCCGTGCCGGGCTCGAGGACGGCCGGGAGCTTCACCGTGTTCGCAAGAACGATGCCGGCGATGATCGCGAGAAGGAGGGCACTCACTTCGGGGATCATCCGGTTGATAAGGACACACACGACACCGACAGCAAGGGAGGCTGCCAGGCCCGGAAAGACCCGCTTCACGTATTCACTCTTTCACTAGCTACTTCGGCGCCGATGCGCTGAACGGCCCCGCTCAGTGTACTGCGCTCAGCGGCGCCCGCTCGCCTTCCGCTCCCGGTACTCGCGCCGCTTCACCGCGAGTTCAGCCCTCAACTCGTCATCCTCCATGACGAGTCGCACGGTCTGGCAGTCCTCCGGCCCGGAGACATAGGCCTGGCAGAGCGTGCACGGCTCCCCCGGTCGAATCGGGCACATGGGGACGGGGCGGCTCACGCCAGTGCCTTCATCCCCAACAGGACCGCAACGTCGGCCGCAAGCGCGGGCCCCGCCTGGACGGACAGATTCTTCGCAACCTGGACGACAACGGTCGAACCGGGGCGCTTGACTCGCAGACGGACCGGTGTGTTTCCGGGATAGTTGCCGAGGAGGCTCTTGAGCTGTGTCATGACCGCCACCGTGCATCGCTCCTCAGGGAGCGTAATCTCGAACGGCTTGTCATCCACTCCTCGAGTGTCGACCGGCATGACATCGCGCGCTATCAGCTGAACATCGCCGTCCCGGTTGGAGACGGCGGATTGGATGGCGATGACCGCGTCGAGGACGAGAAGGTCTGACACTTTCTGATAGGTGGTCGGGAAGACGGTGATCGTGATCGAACCGGTCAAGTCCTCGAGAGTCACCTGCGCATAGAGCTTGCCCGTCTTCTTCGTCACCCGAGTATCGACCGACGTGACGAGGCCGGCGACGACCACCTGTGCGCCGTCCGTCAGGTCGTCACCCTCGAAGATGGAGACGATGGAAAGGCTCGATGCTCGTTCGACGGCCGCCTCCAAGCCCGACAGCGGATGGTCGGAGACGTACAGGCCCACCATGTCTCGTTCGAAGCTCAGCTTCGTCTTCTTGTCCCATTCGGGCACGTCGGGGATCTCGACATCGAACTGGACGCCGGAATCCATGCCGAGATCAGCAAAGAGGTCGAACTGTCCCGCCGCCTCGTTGCGCTTCACTCCGACGACAACATCGACTGCTTCCTCAGCGACGAGCGTGAGGGAGCGGCGATTGTGGCCAAGGGAGTCGAAGGCACCGGCCTTGACGAGAGAATCGATGGCTCTCTTGTTGCACACCGGCAGGGGCACCTTGTCGAGGAAGTCCTGGAACGACGTGAAGGCGCCCTTCTCCTCGCGTGCTGAGACGATCCCCGAGACGACATGGTGGCCGACATTGCGCACCGCGGACAGGCCGACGTTGATCGCGTCGCCCACGGCCGTGAACTCCGAGGAGGAGACGTTGACATCGGGCTGCTTGACGACAATGCCCATGCGGCGACACTCGGCGAGGTAGAGGGCAAGCTTCTTCTTGTCGTCCTTCTGGGACGTGAGCAGGGCCGCCATGAACTCTGTCGGGAAATGTGCCTTCAGGTAGGCGGTCCAGTAGGAGATGACGCCATACGCGGCGGAGTGGGACTTGTTGAACGCATACTCCGAGAAGGGCACCAGGATGTCCCACAGGGTCTTGACCGTGTCCTTGGAGAACCCGTTGCTGAGCATGCCGGCCTCGAAGTCGGCGAACTGTTCGTTGAGGACAGCCAGCTGCTTCTTGCCCATGGCCTTCCGCAGCACGTCTGCCTTGCCGAGGGAGAAGCCCGCCACCTTCTGGGCGATCTGCATGACCTGCTCCTGATAGACGATCAGGCCGTGCGTGCTGCCGAGGATCTCAGCGAGAGGTTCTTCGAGCTCGGGATGGATGGGAGTGATCGGCTGGAGGCCGTTCTTGCGCAGCGCATAGTTCGTGTGCGAACCCGCCCCCATGGGCCCGGGACGGTAGAGGGCCGACACGGCCGAAATGTCTTCGAAGTTATCCGGCTTCATCTGCTTGAGCAGGGTCCGCATGCCAGCACCATCGAGCTGGAACACGCCGAGGGTCTCCGCCCGCGCCATAAGCTCATAGGCTTCCTTGTCGTCGAACGGCACCTCCTCCATGACGGGCGCCTCTTTGCCATTGCGGCGAATGTTCTCGAGGGCGTCCTCGATGACGGTGAGGTTCCGGAGCCCGAGGAAGTCCATCTTCAACAGGCCCAGCTCCTCGCACTGGGGGTATTCGAACTGGGTGATGATCGCACCATCCTGGGGACGCTGCATGATCGGGATCACGTCCTCGAGCGGCTTCGACGACATGATGACGGCGCAGGCGTGCACGCCCCACTGGCGGGTCAACCCCTCCAGGCCGGTCGCAAGCTCGAACACTTCCTGGTTTTCCTGGGTGGATTGGATGTGGTTGCGAAACTCACCTGCCTCCGCATATCGCTTCGCCTTCTCGTTGAACACGTCCGAGAGCGGAATGTCCTTCCCCTGGACTCCCGGCGGCATCGCCTTCGTCATCTTCTCGCCCACCTCGAACGGATATCCGAGCACCCGCGAGGCATCCTTCAAGGCCTGCTTCGACTTGATCGTGCCGTACGTGACGACCTGGGAGACGTTCTCCTTGCCGTACTTCTCTTCCACATAATGGATCACTTCACCGCGGCGGCGCTCATCGAAGTCGACATCGATATCGGGCATCGACACACGTTCCGGGTTGAGGAACCGTTCGAACAGGAGCCCGTGCGGGATCGGATCCAGATCCGTGATCTGGAGGGCATACGCGACCATCGAGCCGGCGCCCGATCCGCGGCCAGGGCCGACGCGGATACCCTGAGACTTCGCCCATTTGATGTAGTCGGAGACGACGAGGAAGTAGCCCGGGAATCCCATGCGGGTGATGACATCCACCTCGTAATCGGCGCGTGCCCGCACCTCGTCCGAGATCACGTCCCCGAAACGCTCGTGGAGGCCGTTCTCCACCTCTTTCACGAACCAGGACGTCGGATCCTCTCCCGGCGGAGTGGGGAACTCTGGCATGTAGTTCGCGCCCTGGTAGCTGGTCACGAACTCCATCTCGCATCGTTCCGCGACGAGCATCGTGTTCGTCAGCGCACCGGGAACATCGCCGAAGAGCCTCTCCATCTCCTGCGTCGTGCGCAGATGGTAGCCGGTCCCATCGAACGTGAAACGGTCAGGGTCGGTGAGAGTCGAACCGGAGTTGATGCACAGCATCGCATCCTGGATCTTCGCGTCTTCCTCATGGACATAATGGGAATCGTTCGTGGCGATCACGGGGGCCCCGATCTTTTTCGCCAGCTCGAGGAGATCGTTGCGCACCCTCCGCTCGATCTCGTTGTCGTGGTCCATGAGCTCGACAAAATAGTTCTCTTTGCCGAACAGGTCCTGCATCTCTCCCGCGGCACGCAGGGCCTCTTTCTGCTGTCCCAACCGCAACCGTACCTGCACCTCCCCCGATGGGCATCCCGCAGTCCCCAGAAGGCCCTCACGGTAGGTTTCGAGAAGCTCGCGGTCGATGCGGGGCCACTTCCCCATCTGACCCTCCAGGGACGCCTTCGATCCGAGCCGGAACAGGTTATGCATGCCCTCGGTGGAATGTGCGAGGAGCGTCATGTGCGTGTAGGCGCCGTTCGCGGACACATCGTCGGACCGCTGGGACTCATCGCCCCACCGCACACGCTCTTTCGAGAACCGAGAGATTCCCGGCGTCATGTAGGCCTCGAGGCCGATGATGGGTTTGATGCCGGCCTTTTTCGCCTGGCGATAGAAATCGTAGGCGCCGAACAGGTATCCGTGATCCGTGATCGCCAGAGCCTTCTGGCCGTTCGCCACAGCGGCATCGATCAGCTTGCCGATCTTCGCGGCCCCGTCCAGCATCGAATACTCGGTATGAACGTGGAGATGCGCGAAGTCCTGATCAGCAAGAGTCATGCATCCAGTCTAGGATTCCCCGCCAGAACTATCGACCAAGCTCACAGTGTTGCCCGCGAGATCCTCTTCACCATGTCCCGATGCCAGATCCCAGCATCGAGATACTCTCTGTCGTCGGCACGCGAATATCCCACGCTCTCGTAGAAGCCTTGAGCATCACGCTGCGCGGACAGCGCCACTGTGAGGACCCCATCGACCGCGTACACGTCAAGCGCTGTCGCCTCGAGTGCGAGGAGGAGGCGCTTGCCCACACCCGTACCGCGTACACGGCGCGCGACACAGATACGACCGAGGTGGACGTGGCCGGGGCTATCGAGGAGGATCCTCCCCGTCGCAAGAGGTCCCAGCTCGTCCCGGGCGAGGAGATGGATGGTCGAGGGATCGTGGTCGAGGTCGTCCATCTCCTCCTCGAGGGGCACGTTCTGCTCGACGACGAACACGTCGCGGCGCAGCGCCCACACGTCCGCCATATCCTCCGGGCTGTCGACGCGCGTGATCACCACAGGTCGCCCTTCCTCATCCGATCCAATGCCCACTGCAGATCCTCAGGATAGTCGGACGTGAACTCCATCGCTTCCCCCGACCCCGGATGGTCGAAGGACAGCCGGCAGGCGTGAAGCCACTGCCGGTCCAAACCGACCTTCTCCGACAGTGTCGGATCCGAGCCGTAGAGCGGATCGCCGATCGCGGGATGATGGATCGCCGCCATGTGCACCCTAATCTGGTGGGTGCGTCCGGTCTCCAGGTTCACCTCGAGAAGGGCGGCCCCTCCAAGGGTTTCGATCGTCGTGTAATGGGTGATCGACGGCCGTCCTCCCGCAACCACTCCCATCTTCCATGAATGCCGGTGATCGCGGGCGATCGGAGCATCGATGGTGCCCTGTTGCGGGAAGGGGTGGCCCTGCACGAGACAGTGGTAGATCTTGCCGACCGTGCGCTCCTTGAAAGCTCTCTTGAGGTGGGTGTAGGCGCGTTCCGACTTGGCGACGACCATGAGACCGGAGGTTCCCACGTCGAGACGGTGCACGATCCCCTTGCGCTCTGCCGGGCCGTAGGCCGAGATCGTGACGCCTGCCGCCCTCAGTGCACCGACAACATTGGGCCCCTCCCATCCGACAGAGGGATGGGCCGCGACGCCTGCTGGCTTATCGATGACGATGATGTCGGCGTCTTCGAAGACGACCGTCATATCAACCGGTGTCTCGATGGGCTCTGCTGAGGGAGGGTCCGGGAGGACGACGTCGATGCGCTCCCCCTCCATGAGACGGCGGGACCTCGTCACGGGCTTTCCCGCCACAGTGACGGCGCTCTCGTCGACCAAGTCTCCAGCCTTCGAGCGGGACAGTCCTGTCAGTCGCGCGACTCCGACGTCGACGCGTTCGCCCGCGAGACCATCGGGAACGAAATAGGTCCGGAACTCACTCATCGTCGGCCTCCGCGGATTCAGACCTCCCACCGAACCGAACACCGAGAAGCTCGATGATCGCAAGCGCGATCACACCGAGAACGAGCGCGATATCGGCAATGTTGCCGACGAACCAGCCGTTGTAGTTGATGAAGTCGACAACATGTCCCTGGCCGAAGGACGGTTCGCGAACCAGCCTGTCGATAAGATTGCCCGCCGCTCCGCCGGCGATGACGCCGAGGGTGATCGCCCATGCCGTCGACCGGCATTCCTTCAGGACCCAGAGGATGACCCCGATGACGATGACGGAGAAGACGGTGAACACCCAGGTGCTGTTCGTGCCGAGAGAGAAAGCCGCCCCAGGGTTGTAGACGAGGACGAAACTGAGGAAATCCCCGATGACGGGGATCCGTTCGCCGTTCGCGAGGGCGCTCTCAGCCCAGAACTTCGTGACCTGGTCGAGAAGGATAACAAGGAAGCCCAGTGGCAGTGCGTATCGATACATACGTGACGATGGCGGCCCGCAGGCCGCCATCGCACTCCCTCTATCTACAGGTTGCCGCTGCCGGTGTTACCCGACTCGACGTTCGACAGGAGCGACTCCAGGTACGACTTCATGCGCGAACGGTAATCCCGCTCGAAATCGCGAAGCTCGGAGATCTTGCGCTCGAGGAGGCCGCGTTCCTGCTCGAGCTTCGTCAACGTGCGGTTGTGCTGGTCTTCAGCTTCCTTGATGATACGGGCGGACTCGGCGCTGGCTTCGGCGCGGATGCGCTCACCTTCGAGGCGGCCCTCGTCAACGTACTGATCATGGAGCTGCTGAGCCAGTGCGAGGACTCCTGCCGCGGGGGCGGCCAGGTCGCCGGTCTCTGCCGTCGTCGCGACGGGTGCCGCTGCCTGCTGCGGGGCGGGAGCGTTGTCGCCTGCCTCCAGCTCTCCGACGCGGGCCTTCGACGCGGCGAGCTCTTCGCGCAGAGCGTCGCGCTCCGCGGAGAGCTGCTTGATGGTCTCTGCTACTTCGTCGAGGAAGTCGTCAACCTCATCCTGGTTGTAACCCTCTTCGCGATAGCGAGTTTCCGCGAATGTCTTGTTCACGACATCCTCTTCAGTGAGCAGCGCCATATCTTCACCTCATGTGTTGATGTATCAGTTCTGGATCGATCTTAAGACTACACCAGGTAAACCACGAAAAACGGCCTACAGGCTGAGGATTATCCGCTGGATAATCCATTGAGCAATGCTGACTCCGAAGAACAGCACGATAAAACCGATGTCCAGGGCCACCGGGCCGAGCCTGAGGGGCGGGACATAACGGTTGATGAACCTCAGCGGCGGATCAGTGAGCCGGTAGATGAGGTTCGCGGCGATAAGAATGGGGCCGGTGGGCCGCCAGTCTCTGGACAGGACGGACATGAGGTCGATGACGACACGTCCAAACAGGACGAATGTGTACAGCCACAGCGCCCAGAAGAGGAGCGTAAGAATGAGGGTCATTACCGTCCGAGTCGGTTGTTCCCGTCAGAACGGTGCTCTTCCATGCGCACCGAGTGCGGGGTCATGAGCAGGACGTCATCCGAGATCTGGTTGAGATTGCCACCGCGACCGTAGCACACGCCCAGAGCGAAGTCCGCAATCCGCTGGCGCGCAGAATCGTCCGCCGCCGACAGGTTGAGGATCACCGGGAGATCCTTCCGGAACTCATCGGCGAACGTCGCCACGTCGGTGAACGTCCGAGGCCAGCACGTCGCAATGCGCGACACCTCTTCCGCGGACGACACGGGCCGGATATTGCTCACTGGGGCCTCCCCGACATAGTCGTCCTCGTACTCGTAGTCATCGCCCTCGAAGAACTCCTCGTTCTCGTCGGACAGCGTCGCTTTCTCCATGAAGCGCTCAAACATTCCCATGGCGCTCCCCCTTCCAGTATTGGCATGCCATGTTCAAGGTAGATCAGTTATAAAACGTCGAGGTCCAGGCGGTCCGGAGTGTCGCGATTCAGCACCAGGAAGCCCGCGAAACGTCCAGCTTGTCCCGCCTGCCTGCGATGGGAGAAGAACCTCTCGTCCTCCATCGTGCACATGTCCCACACGTCGACGTCGACTCCGCTCTCCCGGAGCTGGCGTGCGAGCGAGGCCGGGATGTCGATCCCGGGGGTGCCCCAGCGCGTCACGCACGAGCTCCCGGGCAAGGTTCGTTCGGCTTCCGCTGCCATCGTCTCGCCCACCTCGTAGCAGGACCCGCAGATAGCGGGGCCGATGACAGCCGAAACAGTGTCCGCCCCAGCATCGCGGAGCGCTGCGACGGCCCGGTGGGCGATGCCGCCGAGGAGCCCGGCCCTCCCGACGTGGACCACCGCGCCAGCGGTGACCTCAGCGCCCGCTGCTCCGAGAAGGAGCAGAGGAGCGCAGTCGGCGACCATGACAGCGCCTCCCTGCCCCCGGCGTACGACGAGACCATCCGCTTCAGGAGTATCGCTCCCAGCATCGATGACGGTCGTTCCATGGACCTGCGTCATCCACGACAGAGGGCCGACCTGCCGCTCGAGCTCCGCGCGCCAGTGGTCGACGTTCTCGGCTCGGTCGCCCACGTGGTAGGCAAGATTCCCCGCGAAGTCACCACCGTTGGCGCGAGTGGTGAAGCCCGCGCATACCCCAGGCAGGTCGGCGCGGAGGAGCATCAGTCTTCGTTGAAGAGGAATGACGGGATGTCGAGGTCCGACCGGGACTTCTCGTCCGCCACGGGCTGCTGGGGCGCAACGGGAGCGGAGGGAGAGACGAGGTGGCCGGGCTCCGTCTGGTCGGCTGCCTGGACGGGCTGGACTGGCGCCTGAGCCGGGCTCGCGGGAACACCGGCGGGGACCTGCTGGGGCACGCGACCGTGCACGATATGGTCGTCCGTCTCGTCGAAGCCTGCCGCGATCACGGTCACGTTGACGACGTCGCCAAGGGAGTCTTCGATGATCTGGCCGACGATGATGTTCGCGTTGGGATCGACAGATTCCTTGACGAGCTGGGATGCTCGGGCGAGCTCCTGCATCGAGAAGTCCGCACCTGCCTGGAACGACAGGAGGACGCCGTGCGCACCGTCGATACGGGCTTCGAGCAGCGGGGAGGAGATCGCGTTCTCCGTCGCCCTCATCGCACGATCCTCGCCGGAGGCGGAGCCGATACCCATGATCGCCGTACCGGCATCCTTCATGACAGCCTTGACGTCCGCGAAGTCGAGGTTGACCAGGCCGGGAATCGTGATGAGGTCGGAGATACCCTTGACACCCGAGCGGAGCACCTCGTCTGCCATATGGTAGGCCTCAAGAACGGACAGCTCCTTCTCGGCGATCTCGAGGAGACGGTCGTTCGGAATGACGATCAGCGTATCGACCGCCTGACGGAGCTCCTTGATCCCGGCCGACGCATTGTTCGCGCGCTGGCGGCCTTCGAAGTCGAAGGGTCGGGTCACGACGCCGACCGTGAGGGCGCCGAGATCCCGCGCGGCATTAGCCACGATCGGGGCCGCACCGGTGCCGGTGCCGCCTCCCTCACCCGCGGTCACGAAGACCATGTCAGCACCCTCGAGTGCGGCGCGGATGATGTCGACATTCTCTTCCGCCGCCTTGCGGCCGATCGAGGGGTCCGCACCGGCTCCGAGACCGTTGGAGACGGAGCGCCCGATATCAAGCTTCGTCTCGGCCTCCGACTTGACGAGCGACTGGCCGTCGGTATTCACGGCGATGAACTCGACCCCGGACAGACCATCTTGGATCATGCGGTCGACGGCATTGACGCCTGCACCGCCCACTCCAATGACCTTGATATTTGCAGAATTATTGATCGTCGACATATTTCCTCCGGGACCTCAAGTCGTGGTTGAGGTTTCTTGGCTCCAACCTCGCGCAAAAGTTACGGAGTAAAGCGCTCTCGATCAACGACCGACACGCCAGATCGCAAAACTTGCTAATACGTCACGGGGGCGCCCGGGACGGTCACGTCGTACGTCGTCGCGGGCTGAGTCAGAAGAACGGTGATAATCCGCGCCTTCGCCTCGTTCTCCGTCGAGGTTCCCCACTTGATCGTCGCGGAATCGAGAGAGAACTCGATGAGACCGCTGGGGTTGATCGACGCCGCCTGCACGCGTGCACGAACATCCTGCGGCAGCGCGGCAATGGCGTCGAGAAGATCCTGCAGCTGCTCGACCGCGCGCTCGGAGTCCAGATCCATCGAGACCTTGGGCAGGCTCGCGCGAAGCTCATCGCCCACTCGCAGCCGTGTCGCATCAGCAGCCACGCCCTCGCACGCCTCCCCTTCCCCGACACAGGCGACAGGCTCGCGCGCGACAATCGTGGCTGTGATGCCATGCGGGAAAGAGCTCTCGACCGTGACCGATTCGACCTCGGGGATGTCGGCGATCTGCGACTCGATATCGCCGGCACGAATCCTGAGGACCGGCGTCCCCTCCGTCGCGGCAAGGATCGAGGCGACCTGTGTGTCATCGACAATGTCAGCCGGGTCGGAGATCGAGAGTGTGATGTTCTCCGCCGTGATCGCGAAGACCGTCGAGAAGAACAGCAGCCACACGACTGATGCCAGGGCGGCGACAGCGCCGCAGGCGACACCGAGACGGATGAGGAGGGCTCTGCGCCGTGCCTTGCGCCGAATCTCGATGCGGTCGCTGAGCGGATAGGGATCCGAGGATTTCTTCCTGTTCGGGGCGACGGGGGGACGCGGCGGATCCTTCCGCACACGTTCGCGGCGCCGCTTCGCCACCGACGCTCGGGCCGGAGCACCGGGAGTGTCCGATGCTGGGGGCGTGCTCTCGGGCTTCTGATCGCGGACGGGTCTCGACACCCTGGCCGCCCGGTTCTCGGGCAGATCTCGGGCGGGGAGATCGCGCGAGGCAGGCTCACGGGCTGGCTTGCCCAACGGCGCGTCTGGGCGCACCTCGCCCTCCCCGGTGAGCCGGGGAGAGGCCGTGGTGCGCCTGGGCGGTTTGGGTGGTCTCACAGAGCCGCCAGGATCTCCGACGTCAACGTGGTCACACTGCCGGCACCCATCGTCATGATGAGATCACCCGGGCGGGCTTCAGCACTGATCATGGCGGCCGCCTCGTGCATGTCCGCCACGAACTGTCCGCGCACCATCCGGTCAGCGATCAGATCCCCATCGACTCCCGGCATCGGCTCCTCACGTGCACCGTAGACGCCCGTGACGACCACGCTGTCAGCAAGATCGAGAGCCTTGGCGAACTGCTCCGCGAAGTTCTTCGTCCGGGAGTAGAGATGTGGTTGGAAGATGACGAGGACCCTGCCGTCGACCTCCTCGCGCGCAGCACGGAGGGTTGCCGCAACCTCTGTCGGGTGGTGCGCATAGTCGTCGATCACCTCGACGCCGCCGATCGTGCCCTTGTGTTCGAACCGCCGGCCCGTGCCGGTGAACGTACCGAGAGCCTGCGCCATGAGGCCAGGATCGACACCGAGCTCCAGCCCCGCCGCCCATGCGGCCGCCGCGTTGCGCAGCATGTGCTCCCCCGACACGGCCAGACTCAGGTCAGCGCGTGCCATGTCTCGACCGTCCCTCACCAGCACGAGTGTGGCCGAGGCGGGGCCCGTGATCGTGACTGCCACGTGCGCCTCGACTCCCGGAACGAGGCCGTCCGTCCCGTACGACCATGTCCGTCCTCCAGCGGCCGAGACCAGTCGACGAGCACCATCATCGTCACCGCAGGCGATGAGGAGCCCACCGGGAACCCTGCGCTCCGCGAACTCGACAAAAGCCTGTTCGAACGCCTCGACATCCCCGTAATGATCGAGATGGTCAGGTTCGACATTCGTGACGATCTCGATGCTGGGAGTGTAGTTGAGGAACGAACCATCGGATTCGTCTGCTTCGGCGATAAAGGCGTTCCCGTCACCGAGCCGGGCACCGGAGGCGCCGCCGGGAAGCGTCGATCCGACGGCGTAGGACGGATCCTCCCCCGCCCACGTGAGCGCAACCGCCAGCATTCCCGATGTCGTGGTCTTGCCGTGTGCACCGGCGACTGCGACGAAGTCGAGGCCCGTTGCGGCCAAGGCGAGAGCCTCGGACCGATGGAGGATACGCTGGCCGCGCGCCCGGGCAATCGCAAGCTCCGGGTTGGAGTCTTTGATGGCGGAGGAGACGACGATCGTCGCCTCAGGGGCGACATGCCCAGCATCGTGCCCGACATAGACCGTGACGCCTGCCTGTTCGAGACGCGCCGTATTGGGGGATGCTGCCCGATCCGAGCCGGTGACGCTCAGACCGCGTGCTGCGAGCAGCTCGGCCACGGCCGCCATGCCCACGCCGCCGACTCCGATGAAATGGAATGTCATAGTACGCCCTCCACAAGGTCTGCTACCGCTCCGGCACCATCCGATACTCCTGCGGCTCTGAGGATCGCCGATCGTCTGTCGAGCTCTTGCCGGTCGAGCAGCGGGACAACCTGTTCTCGCACCGCGTCAGGCGTGAAAGCATCATTGGCGATGTGGAGGAACCCGCCGGAATCGATGGCGGACTTCGCGTTGAGGTACTGCTCCCCATTTCCGATCGCTAACGGTACGACGACGGCGGGAATCGCAAGAGCAGCCAGCTCCGCCACCATTCCGGCGCCCGCTCTCGTCACGACCAGGTCCGCCATCGCATACACCTCCTCCATCTCACGCACATAGTCGAGCACTCGATAGCGGTCACCCGCCGCTCCGGCCGCGTCGGCTTCCTTGCCGCGTCCCGTCACGTGGAGCACCTGGGCGCGAGAGGTGAGGACATCCGCCGCTCCGGCGAACGCCCGATTGAGCTGCTGCGCGCCGGAGGAGCCTCCGGTGAGGACGATGATCATGTCGTCCGGATCGAGGCCGAACCGCTCCGCGGCACGTTCCCGCCTGAACCTCTTCCGAGCCTCATCCGTCCTGTCCGCGGCAAGCCCACTGATCTCGGCACGCAGCGGCAGCCCCGTCACGCGGGTCATGCCGTGCTTGGCGGCCAGCGGCGTCGATGCGAACGTCAGCGAGACGCCCTTCGCCCATCGCGCCCCCAGCCGGTTCGCGATGCCGGGACGAGCGTTCTGCTCTTGGATGATGACTGGGATGTCGGCCTGTCGTGCCGCGAGATAGGCAGGGGCTGAGACATATCCGCCGAACCCGAGAACCGCGTCGATCTCGCGATCCCGGATGAGAGTGCGGACAGTGCCGACAGTGCGGGCCAGCCGCGTTGGCAGGCGCAGGAGATCGAGTGATGGCCTGCGGGGCAGGGGAACCTTGTCGATCGTGACAAGTTCAAGGCCTGCGGCCGGAACAAGGTCAGCCTCGAGGCCGACTGCTGTCCCCAGCGCGATCACCTCGTGTCCACGGGCGATGAGCTGGTCGGCGGTGGCCAGCATGGGATTGACGTGGCCGGCAGTGCCACCTGCGGCGGCTAGGATTCTCATCGCGTACTCCTCAGCGAAGCAGTGGACTTGTAGGACATGCGAGACGGTCTCATCGACCGAGCGACCCCGGGCTGGCGCAGGGCCAGGGAGATGACCACACCGACCGCGAGCAGGCAGGCGATGAGGGCGGAGCCGCCCTGGGAGATGAAGGGCAGGGGAACACCGAAGACGGGGAGGACTCCCGTCACGACCATCATATTGAGCACCGCCTGGCCGACGAGCCACATCGCGATCATTGCGACGACGTAGCGCACCCATGTCTCGCTGTGATTGGCGACAATGCGGTAGAAGCCGTAGCCGAGCACGAGGTAGAGCAGGATGACGGCAAGGGCACCGAAGAACCCGAGCTCTTCGCCGACAACAGCGAAGATGAAGTCGTTGTGCGCCTCCGGCAGATAATTCCACTTCTCCCGGGAGGCGCCAAGGCCGACTCCCCCGATGCCGCCGGTGCCGAAGGCCCACATGGCGTACTCGGACTGAGTCGGATCGACTGCGTCCGGGGTGATGAAAATGTTCTCGACATAGTCGATGACACGGTTGAGGCGCGACCGTTGGGACACGATGAGGATGGAACCGACGACGCCGACGGCAAGAGCCACCATGGCGAACCATTTCCCGGGCATTCCCGCCAGGTAGAAGGCCACCGCGAACATGACGACGTAGATGATCGCCGTACCCATGTCCTGTCCGAGGAGGACGGCCGCCAGGGAGGCGAATGCGCCGGCACCCGCCGGGACGAGCACGGTGCGCGGATTGGCCATGTCTTCGCGGCTCAGACGGCCCAGCATGACGCCGAGCCAGAGAGCGGAGGCAAGCTTGAGAAATTCCGACGGCTGCAGCACGACCCCGCCGAGCGAGATCCAGTTCGTGTTTCCGCCGCCGGACAGGCTGAGCGGGGTGAGGACAAGGAGCTGCAGGACGATGCCGAGACCATAGATCGGCCAGACGGCTCTCTTGTAGAACGAGCCTGGGATCAGTGCCGCGATCGGGAGGAAGACGAGCCCCACGAGAGCGAAAATGAGTTGGCGCTGCGCGACCGCGAAACGTGCACTCGGATCGTCATAGGTGACCGCCATCGAGATCGACGTGACGGACGTGGCCGAGAAGACCATGACGACACCGAGGATTGTGAGGACGAGAGTGGCGGTGATGATGAGAATGATGGCCTGGCGAACGGCGTCTCTCGCCCGCTCGTCCGCGGCCGTGAGGGTGACGTTCATCTTCTACTCCAGGATTGCGTGGGCGAACTGCTGGCCGCGGTCCGCATAGGACGAGAACTGGTCCCACGAGGCACAGGCGGGTGCAAGCATGACAACCGCGGCGGATCCCGCGAGATGGCCGGCCGCCCTGACCGCGTCCTGCATGACTGTAGCGGAGGCGGGCGGGATCACGGTGACGGGCACGCCCGGGGCCTGCGAAGACAATGCACGAAGCAGTCCCTCCTGCTCGACTCCGATGACGACCACACCTTTGAGCTTCGAGGAAATGTCGGCAACCAGCGAGTCGAACGATGCTCCCTTGCTGACGCCGCCGGCGATCCACACGACGGAGCCGTCTTCCTGGGCGCGGATCGAAGCTCGGGCTGCATGAGCGTTCGTGGCCTTCGAATCATCGATCCACGTGACACCATCGCGGACGGCAACGGTCTCGATACGGTGGGCCCCCAAACCGAAGGATCGTAGGGCGGAACGGATGGACTCGGGCTGGACTCCTGCGGCGCGCACGAGACCCGCCGCCATCATCGCATCGCTCAACAGGTGCACGGGCAGATCCCCGTGCGCGAGGTGCTCCAGGTCTGACACCTGGAACAGTTCATTCGCGGAGGTGAAGCGCTCCGGTCCGAAAGCACGCTCCACGATCATGTCCTCGACGAGGCCGATCTGGCCCGGGGCGGGCACGCCGCGGGTCAATCCGATTGCGCGAGCACCCTCCACCACGTCAGCGTTCTCGACCATGGCGGCGACAATGGGATCGTCCAACGGGTAGAGACAGGCGACACGAGTGTTGTCGTAGACGCGAGCCTTCGCATCCCGGTATGACTCCGGGGAGCCGTGCCAATCCAGATGGTCGTCAGCGATGTTGAGACAGCCGGATGCGAGAGGCGACATCGAGGAGGTCGAGTAGAGCTGGAAAGACGATAGCTCGACCGCAAGCAGGTCGGGACCATCCTCGCGGGTCACGGCCGTCACGATCGGGTCGCCGACGTTGCCGACCGCGGCGGCGGACACACCGGCCTCCGCGGCCATGGCAGCCACCATGTTGACGGTCGTGGTCTTCCCGTTCGTGCCGGTGATGGCAAGCCAGGGAGCGGCCTGCCCTGCCTCGTCGCGCGACCTCATGCGCCACGCCAGCTCGACCTCTGACCATGCTGGGATCGATCTGGCGTGCAGGGCTTCGTGAACATCGCCCACGGCCGGCAGGCCGGGCGAGACGACGACGATATCCGGGTACCAGTCGAGCAGGGCTTCCGGTGTCAGCAGTCTCGCGCCAGCATCGTCTCCCCTGCCGTCCCACGTCGAGACGGTCGCATCGGCGTACGATTCGAGGGCCGCAGCAGCGGCCTGGCCGGACACCCCCATGCCGACGACGGCTATCCGTGCCCCATCCAATTCGGTCACGCGCTCCGTGTATCTCATTGGAGCGCCAGCCATTCCGTGTAGAAGAGCCCGCCGCCGAGCGTGGCGAACAGGGCGGCGATGATCCAGAATCGGATCACGATCGTCACTTCGCCCCAGCCTTTCAGCTCGAAGTGGTGATGGAGCGGCGCCATCCTGAACACGCGTTTCTTCGTCAGCTTGAAGACGCCGATCTGGATGACGTCGGAGATGACGATGATGACGAAGAGCCCGCCGAGCAGGATCGCGAGGAACTCGGTGCGGGAAAGAATGGAGAGGCCGGCGAAGGCCGCGCCGAGCGCGAGCGATCCCGTGTCTCCCATGAAGATCTGGGCCGGGGACGCATTCCACCAGAGGAAGCCGAAACAGGCTCCGACGATGGCTGCGGAGATCATCGCGAGGTCACGCGGATCGCGCACCTCATAGCAGCCTGTCGAGGGATCGAGGATGGAGAGGCAGGACTGATTCGACTGCCAGATCGTGATGATCGTGTAAGCGCCGAAAGCGATCATCGATGCGCCGGTTGCCAGACCATCGAGACCATCCGTCAGGTTCACGGCATTCGACCACGCCGTGATGAGGAAATTCGCCCACAGGACGAACAGGACGAGACCGATTCCCGCACCCCAGAAGGCAAGGGACAGATCCGTGTCGCGCACGAAAGAGATCCGCATCGATGCCGGCGTGCGGTAGTCGTCGTTGCGGAACTGGAGCGCGAGAACGGCGAACAGGACACCGATCAGCGCCTGCCCCACGAACTTGCCGAGCGGACTCAAGCCCAGGGATCGCTGGTTCGAAATCTTGATGTAGTCGTCGGCGAAGCCGATCGCTCCCATACCGACCATGAGGAAGATGAGAAGCCAGCCCGATGCTCCGGGCATGCGGCCGGCAACGATATTGGCGATGGCATAGGCAAGCACGGTCGAGAGGATGATGACGACGCCGCCCATGGTGGGCGTGCCGCGCTTCGTCAGATGGGAGGTCGGACCGTCCTGGCGGATGAACTGGCCGTACTGCTTCTTGACCAGGACTCTGATGAAGAGGGGTGTGCCGAGAAGGGAGATAATCATGGCCACTCCCATGGCCACCATGATGCCTAGCACAGATCCTCCTTCAAACGATCGGCAAGCTGCCAGATCCGTGAACCGTTCGAGCCTTTCAACAGGATAGTGCCAGTCAGCTCCTCATCGCGAAGGACGTGCCATGCATCATCGATCGACTCGAGCTCGATCGTCTCCACCCCGACGCGCCGGGCACCCTCCGCGAGCGCCGGTGCACTGATGCTCATCAGTCTGTCGATGCCGAGCGCTGCCATCGATTCTCCGATCGCACGATGCTCCCGATCGGAATCCTCCCCGAGTTCGAGCATGGCTCCGAGCACCGCGAGCGAGGGCCCACCATTCGCCATTCGGGAGAGAGCATCGAGGCCTGCCCTCATCGAATCAGGATTAGCGTTGTAGGAGTCGTCGATCACGGTGAGCCGGCCGGCCCGCCACACGTCCATGCGATGTGGGGACGCCGCACCGAGGTTCGCCATGCTGGCCGCGATCTGGTCGATGGGAAGGCCCGCCACGAGGCCGACGGTGGCGGCTGCGAGAGCATTGGCGACGTGGTGTTCGCCGACGAGGCCGAGATCCACTCGGGCCGTCTCGTCCCCGCTGTGGAGGGTGAAGGTTGGCTTCCCCTCGTCCGTCAGGGAGATGTCGGAGGCGTAGACGTCGCCGTTGCCGTTCCGGGAGAAGGTCACGACCGTGTCCGCCATGGCGGCCATGGCGGCAACGCGGTGATCGTCGGCGTTGAGGATGGCCGTGCCGTGGGGTCGTATGCCGGCAACCAGCTCGGATTTCGCTCGAGCAACGTTCTCGATGCCGCCGAACTCGCCCAGATGGGCGCGTGCCACGGCAAGGACGACGCCGATGTCCAGCGGCGCAATCGTGGTCAGGTGTTCGAGATTGCCGATCCTGTCTGCTCCCATCTCCAGCACGAGCGTTGCCGTGTTCTCGTCGGCACGCAGCACCGTCAACGGCAGGCCGAGCTCATTGTTGAACGATCCCGGGGGCGCGATGATGGGGCCTCTGCTCGAGAGGATGGTTGCCAGGAGGTCTTTCGTGGTCGTCTTCCCGACAGATCCTGTCACTCCGACGACGAGCGGATTGCCGCGTTCTCTCACGCGGACAAGGTTCGCTTTCGCGAGCAGGCCGAGACTGTCCTGGGTGGAGGCGACGTGAATGAGGCGGGTGGGATCGGCGCCGGTCGCTAGGGCCCGCTCCACGTCGTCGATGAGGACGGCTCCTGCCCCCGAGTCGAGGGCCGCTTTCGCATAGTCGTGGCCGTTGACGCGTTCACCGGGGATCGCGACGAAGAGCTCCCCGCCGTCAATAGAGCGGGAATCGATCGTCACGGCTGTCAGGAGATGGTCACCGCTGCCTTCGGCCAGGAGGACACCGTTCGCGTCCTGTGCGGCCTGCCTGAGTGTGGATGGAATCATGGCCTGTCCCTTCGTGCGAGAGCATCCCTCGCCACTACCCGATCGTCGAGCTCGATGAGCTGTCCGTCAACATCCTGAATGGTCTCATGTCCCCGCCCGGCAAGGAGGATCGTGTCGTCCGCATCTGCGTCGAGGATCGCTGCGGTGATGGCGGAGGCCCTGTCCCCGATTTCACGGATCTCGACGAGCCCTTCCGCGCCGGCACGGATCTCGGCCCGAATCTTCTCCGGGTCTTCGCTGTGCGGATCATCGTCGGTGAGATAGAAGATGTCCGAATGCTCGGCGACGACCCTCCCCATGATGGGGCGTTTCAGTGCGTCTCGATCGCCCGCAGAACCAGTCAGCGTGACGAGCCTTCCGACCGTGTCGTGGCGCAGCGACGTGATCGCCTTCTCGAGAGCATCAGCATTGTGCGCGAAGTCGACGACAACGCGGGGACGCTCCGATAGGACTTCCATGCGGCCCGGGACAACGGGTGTGATGTCGGCGATGGCGTCATCCGCCCCAGGCACGTTCGCTTCGAGGACCATGGCGGCCGCGAGTGCCGCATTGGCCACGTTGAACTCTCCGGGCAGGCCCGTGTGGCACACGTGCTGGCTCTCACCCGTCAGCGTGAATGCCGCATCTCCCTCGACGAGCCAGCCCCGGCCCTCTCGTGGGATCCGCCCCACCCACACGGCGTTGCTGAGCCTCTCGTAGAGGCGGTAGCCGTAGTCGTCATCGGTCCAGATGACGGCGGCGTCGGATTTCGTGTCTTCGAAGAGGAGAGCTTTGGCTTCGAAGTAGTCGTCGAGCGTGTCGTGATAGTCCAGGTGATCCTGCGTGAGGTTCGTGAATCCTGCGACGGAGTAGACAATGGGGTCGGTCCTGCGCTGGGCGAGAGCGTGTGAGGACACCTCCATGACGAGATCGGTTCCGCCTGCTTGGAGCAGCTCGTGCAGGAAGCGCTGCAGATCGGCCGGTTGGGGCGTTGTGAGGCGGGCGGGGATCTCTCGTCCTGCGATGCTCAGCGCAACCGTCCCGACGAGTCCCGTCACCGCCCCGCAGCGCGTGAGGATGTGGTCGATCATGTAGGCCGTCGTCGTCTTGCCGTTCGTTCCCGTGACGGCGAAGCTCCGCAGCCTCTCTGATGGGTTTCCGTAGATGTCGGATGCGACGCGTCCGAGGACTGCCGCAACATCGGAGGCTATCGCGACTGGCATCCCGTCGGGGACGAACTGCGCACCGGCGGGGTCTGTCAGGACGGCGACCGCCCCCCTCGCTTGAGCATCGGAGGCGAATCTCGCGCCGTGGACGTGATCTCCTGGCACCCCGACGAACAGGTCTCCGGCGCGCACGTCCCTATTGTCGGCCGATACACCGGTGATCTCGGCATCGCCCGCGACCGTCAGGCCAAGGGCACTGAGCGTGTGTAGCTTCATCGGTTCTTCGTTTCTCTAAAGGCACCGTACTCGTTGAGGAGGCTGTTGGCTCTCGCGTCGTTCAGCTCTGCCTCCGACCAGGGGTATTGGACGAGAGGCGTCGTCGAGGGCGGGATACCGATGTGACGCACGGCGAAAGCACCGAACTCGCCGAACACGGGAGCTGCCGTCTCAGAACCATACCCGGGAGATTCGCCATTGTAGACGACGACGGCGACGGCGATCTGGGGGTCTTCAGCCGGCACCACACCGACGAAGGTTCCGACGCGGTCGTTGAGCGCGCCGCTCGCGTCCGGCATCTGAGCCGTGCCCGTCTTTCCCGCCACGTTATAGCCATCGATCCGTGCGTAATATCCAGTCGAGCCCTGCTCTGTGACAGCCTGCATGATCGACAGCATCTCGTCAGCCGTCTCCTCCTCGATCACCCGCACCGGCTCATCCACGACCGTGGGTTCGACCGTGCCATCGGGATGGGTGATGCTGTCGACGATATGAAGATCGGTGCGCACACCGCCGTTCGCGATCGTGGCCACCATCTGGCCGAGCTGCGCGGTCGTCAGCGCATAGCCCTGCCCGAACATCGTCGTGTAGCGCTGTCGCGCACCCCAGGTCGTGTAGTCGGCTAGGATTCCGGGTGACTCGGCGGGGAGTTCGATACCGGTCCGCTCTCCCACGCCGAAGCTCTGCATGTAGGAGAATCGCACATCGTCAGGGATCGTGTCACCGATCTGGATGAGTCCCGTGTTGTAGGACTTCGCGAGGATCCCTGCAACGGTCAGGTTCTCGCTCGCGTGCGGCTCATTGTCGCGGATGGTCTCGCCGTTCGGCATTGTCAGGGTCGACGCGGTGGGGAAGATGGATACCGCGTCGACGGTGCCCTGATCGATCGCTGCCGAGAATGTCATGAGCTTGCCGGACGAGCCGGGCTCGACCGGTGACTGGATGGCGCGGGAGCCGATCGTGCCGCCGTCACCCGGATTCGCCGGGTCATACGTGTTCGTGTCCGACATGGCCAGCACTCTGCCCGTGCCGACTTCGATCGCGATAGCTGAACCCCAGTCCGCATTCTGCGCGGTGACCGAGTTCTGCAGGGCCTCATCGAGCGCGAACTGCAGGTCCACGTCTGTTGTCAGCGTGACACTGCTGCCATGCTCGGCAGGTGTCTCGAGCGTGCGACCGGTCGGAATGACAGCGCCGGAGCGCGATATCTCGACAGTCAGCGAGCCGTCGACGCCGGTCAGCGCCTCGTCCATGCTCCGTTCGATGCCTGCCTGCCCGCCGGTCTCCCCGTCGTCGCCTTCACCGAGGAAGCCGAGGATCGACGCCCCGACGCGGCCGTTCGGGTATTCCCTGCGCATGAACTGCTCCGGTTCGATGCCGGGGATTCCGTAGGAGTTCACCTGTCGCCACACTTCGGGGGAAACATCCTTGACGAGATACACCCACGACCGTTTCGTCTCTCCGCCATACAGGAGCCCGGCAAGGCGGGCTTCCTCGACATCGAGGATCGGTGCCAGAACATTGGCCGCCGCCGTTGCGCCCCACCCGATGAGGTCGCCGTTCTCGTCGTAGCGGCGATAGGAGTCGATGAGGTTCTGGTTGACGGCAATGTTGTATCGTTCTCGCGAGACGGCAAGGACACTCCCGTTCGCGTCGAGGATCTGGCCCCGTTCGGCCGGAATCGCGTAGGTTCTCGACCTGAACTGGATAGCGGTCTCGGACAGTCTGTCAGCGCGGACGATCTGCAGGTCCACGAGCCTGACGCCAAGCAGCGCCACACCGACGGCGAAGACGATGACGACGACGCGCAGACGCCCGACAATATCGTTGCTCACGCGCAGCCGATCTCGCTGCCTCGCGAGAAAGGAGCGCCATCTGGCTTGGGACGTGGTGCTCACGTCTGCCATTATTCCGTGCTGTCCGAGCTGCCCCCGCTGACGACACCTTGACCGAGGTCGACGTGACGGATATCCGTCGCAGGCTCCAGCCCAAGCTCTTCCGCGCGGGCACGCAGAGCAACAGCCGTGGACGCCTGCGCGATCTCCTCATCGAGGATATTGCGGGTGTCGGCAAGGTCGTTGAGAAGGACCTGCTGTTCGCGGATCTGGTAGGCGCCCTCGACCATGGCCGTGTTGAGAGCGAAGACGATTGCGAGGCCGGCGCAGAAGATAAGAGCGCAGGCGATCACGGTGGCGACAAAGCCGCGAACGGGAGCTGGGCTCGGAACGACCTGGATGGTGGGCAGGCCGGAAACGACGGGGCGGCGTGCCGGGCGGACAGATGCGTGGGCTGTTGCGCTCAAAGTCGTCGTCCTTCGTGTTGTTTCTCGCAGGCACGGACCCGCACCGAAGCTGATCGTGGGTTTGCTGCGATTTCGGCCTCATCAGCCTGGATCGCACGCTTGTTGATAAGAGTGAACGGCGGGGAATCCATCTGTACAGGCACCCCCATCGGAGTCGTCGACGTGGAGCTTCCCTGCATGGCCCTCTTCACGATGCGATCCTCGAGCGAATGATAGGACTCGACGACGAGCCTGCCGCCGACCTCGAGCACCTCCATCGCACGCGGTATGGCACGTTCAAGGATTCCGAGCTCGTCGTTGACGGCGATGCGGAGCGCCTGGAACGTCCGCTTGGCCGGGTTCCCGCCGGTGCGCCGGGCTGCCGCGGGGATCGCACTCTTGACGAGTTCAGCCAGCTCAGCCGTCGTAATCGCGGCCCGATCCGGATTGTGAACAATCTTCGTGGCAATGCGACCAGCAAACTTCTCCTCCCCGTAGAGGGAGATGATGCGGGCCAGTTCGCCGTGCGTGGACTGCGCGATGAGGTCCGCCGCTGTGCGTCCCTGGGATGTGTCCATCCGCATGTCCAGCGGGGCTTCCTGCGAGTAGGCGAAACCGCGGCTCGCATCATCGAGCTGGAGCGATGACACGCCGAGGTCCATGAGGATCCCGTTCGGACGACCATGCTTCTTCGCGATGTCGTCCATCGCGTCGTACTCTGCGTGTTCGGCACGGAAACGGTCGCCGAAGGGCGCGAGACGCTCCGAGGCGAGACGGATCGCGGCCGGGTCACGATCGATACCGACGACGGTGAGCTCGGGGAAGCGCTGCAGCGCGGCCTCCGTGTGGCCTCCCATGCCGAGCGTCGCATCGAAGAGAATCGCGGGTCCATGAAGAGCGGGAGCCAGGAGCTCCATGCACGTATCGACGAGCACCGGTATGTGCAGATCCGCTGCGCTCATGGCACCTCCTCTTTATCGGTTGACGCTGGACGGTGGTCCCCTCCCGTATCTCTGGCAATGGGGAATAGTGCCAGAACCACGGGAGAGGGCCGCCGCCAAGCCTGTTACAAGACTCCGGGAATGATCTCGTCGTCACGATCCGCGAAAGCGGCTTCCTGTTCTTCGAGGAAGTCGTTCCACGACTCGAGATTCCAGATCTCGACACGGTTGCCCGCGCCGATCACGGCGAGATCGCGCTCCAGGCCCGCATACGTCCGCAGGTTGGCCGGGATCGAGATCCGACCCTGGCGGTCAGGCTCCTGATCGACGGCTCCCGACAGGAAGACACGCAGGTAGTTGCGGGCCTCCTTGTTCGACAGCGGCGCTCGACGCGCCTCCTCCTGCATCTGCATGAAGTCCTCGGCCGGGAACACATAGAGACAGTGCTCCTGGCCACGCGTGATGACCAGTCCGCCCGCGAGCTGGTCGCGGTACTTGGCAGGCAGAATCAGGCGCCCCTTCTCGTCGAGCTTCGGCTCGTACGTTCCTAGGAACATCTGACACACCTCCCCCAGTCATCAGCTGACCCCACTTTACCCCACTTCCCACCACATGCAACCCGAAAACCGCTGGGGAGTGCAATCCTTTCCCCGCTATTTCAACGAAAAACACGGTGGAGGAAGATCACGTCATCCAGGGGGTTTCCAGGCACGAAAAACCCGGCCGAAGCCGGGTCTGTCGATGGTGTGGTTTAGCGGCCGTCCTTGTCGCGCCTACGCTCCCACAGTTCTTCCTGCTTGGACATGAAGGACTCTTTCGCGGAGCCCTGCGGCTGGCGGGGTCGGCCCGCGCCGCTGCCGAGCGATCCGATCGGTCCGGACAGCATGTACATCGCGCCGCCGAGCATGACGACGAAACCGATGATTCCGATCCAACTCATCTCCGTGGCGACTGCCGCCACGAGCAGGCCAAGACCTGCGACGACGATGAAGATGCCGACAACGATCCTCTTGAGGGAGACCTGCCGAACGGGCTGGAAGGATTCAGCGAGCTTCGGATCTTCGTCCCGCAGCTGTGCCTCAAGCTGTTCGAGCATCTTCTGCTCATATTCTGACAGCGCCATGGCAACCTCCTAGTCGTCGTACCTCATCATCATAGCCCGTCCTCGGGCTTCGACGGTAGCAGTGTGGCTGGTCCGGCCACCCCGGACCCGAACCGTTTCCTGATTGTATCCAGCGCTCTTTCAGCTTGTTCGGCTCGACCATCGTCCTCCAGCGTCGCTTGAGAGGACTCCCCCCGCTCCAGATTCTCGACCCGCACACCGATGAGGCGCACCCCGCCCGGCGGCATCACCATCAGCGATGATGCGACCCGATAGATTTCCTGGGCGACATTGGTCGGCTGACCGAGAGTATGGGAGCGGGAGATCGTCGTGAATGACGCGTCCCGCACTTTGATGCTGACCCGCCACGCCACGAGGGAGCGATCACGCAGACGCCGCGCACATTCGTGGGCCTGGTCGAGCATTCTGGCACGAACAACGGCAGGATCGCGCAGCACCTCGAAATAGGTCTCCTCCTTGCCAATGGACTTCTCGACCCGGGTCGTGACGACAGGGCGCGGATCGCTGCCGTGCGCCAGATCCCACAGCGACCCGCCGTGCTTGCCGAGCATCCGTTCGAGATCCTCGCGGCGCAGCTGGCGAACATCGCGCACCGAGGAGATCCCGCGCTGCTCGAGACGCTTCCGCGTCGCATCCCCCACGCCCCAGATCGCACCGATCGGCAGATCCGCCAAGAACGTGGCGGTCTCTTCCTTGGGGACGAGGAGCATGCCGTCCGGCTTGGCGTGGGCGGAGGCGATCTTCGCCACGTGCTTCGTGGCGGCAATGCCGACAGAGGCAGGGACCCCCTCGCCCGCACGGATAGCGGTACGGATCTCGGACGCGATCTGGGTTGGGGTGCGGTGTCGATCCCCCGACACGTCGAGGAAGGCTTCGTCGACCGAGACCTGCTCGAGGACGGGCGTGAAAGAGCCGAGGATGTCCATGACTCTGCGCGAGACCGTCGAGTAGGCGCCGTGGCTGACCGGAATCATGATGAGGTGAGGACAGAGCCGCTTGGCCTGCCCCACCGGCATCGCCGACGTCACGCCGAATGCTCTCGCTTCGTACGAGGCGGATGTGACGACTCCGCGTTCAGCACCTCCCACGGCGACGGGGAGCCCGCGCAGATGGGGGCGCTGAAGGAGTTCCACCTCGACAAAGAACGCGTCCATGTCCACATGGAGGATGGGGGTTTCCGAGTCGTCCGTTCCCAACGCACGGCGGGCCGACTGGGAACGCGGAGCACGAGACATGGTCCCTCCCGTAGGCTTAGCGACATGGAAGAAATGACGACGATGGGTACGGCCCGTATCGAGGTCGACCCCGACCGCCCCTCGCTTCACATACTCTATCTGGATGGCGTGCCATCGTCGGCGATCGACATGGACGACCCGGAATACCTCGAATTCGAGTACATGCAGCACATGCGGATCCTGGCGGAGGCGGCGCGCCCCCGGGGAAGCAAGATGAGGGCCATGCATATCGGCGGCGCCGGGTGCGCCCTCGCGCGAGCCTTCGCCTCCTCACACCCCCAGTCGCATCAGATGGCGGTCGAAATCGATGCGATTCTGGCCGACAAGGTGAGGGAATGGTTTCCCCTCCCCCGCTCCCCACAGCTCAAGATCAGGGTCGCGGAAGGCCGATCTGTCCTTGCCGGCCAGGCGAATCGAGGCTGGGACATCATCGTGCGGGACGCCTTCTCGCAGGGCACCGTCCCCTACCAGCTCATGACGTACGAGGCGGCGGTCGATGCGAAGAACGCACTCGCGCCTGACGGAGCCTATCTCCTCAACCTGTCCCGCCATTACAAGCCGGAACTCGCAACGATCATGTCCGTCTTCGACCATGTCGTCGCGATCACCGATCCTGCCGTGTGGTCGGGCAAGCGCTACGGGAACATCACCGTGGGGGCGTCGATGGTCCCGTGGCCGGAGATGCACCGGGAGGTGTATCGCCTTCCCCTGCCTGCCCGGATCTATTCCGATCTGACGCCCTCAGCCTCGCCTCTGCACGACGTTCCCGCATAATCCGCTCGATCGCGACCCTGGCCGGTTCGATGCGAAGGCCCTTGTCCTTCTCGAAGCGGCGCCGCGCGGCGGGGCCGACGGCGAGGAAACCGATGATGCCGACGGCGACGATGATCGCCTGCGATGCCATGGCAAGCCTGAAGTCGGTCCGCGTGTAGTCACCGTCGGGCGCACGAGTATCGAGGACAACACCGATGAGGAAAGCTGAGATGAGGGCCGCCGTGAATCCGCCCTGGTTGACCAGACCGTTTGCGGTACCGAGACGGGAGACCGGCACCGCGGTCCGGGCGAAGTCGAATCCGATCGATGAGCCAGGGCCCGCGAGCGCCAGAACGATGAGGAGGACGGTGAACTCCCACACCTCGACGGGGCGCTCGAGCAGGAGGATATAGGCCCAAGTCCCGACGAGGAGCGCGGTGATGGCGATGACCGGCATCGGCCTGCGCAGCGGGTGACGTGCGGTGACCGAGGCGACGAGCGGGCCGGTGACGATCCCGGCGGCCGAGCAGACGATGAGAAGGGCTGAGGCGGTTGTCTGGGGGATACCGTTGACCACCATGAACGGGACGCCCCACAGCAGGAGGAACACGTGCACGGGGAAGCCCAGCGTGAAGTGGGCCCAGAAGCCCTGCCACACCCCCGGGTGGGTGAGAGTCTTTCCCGAAGGTTTCGTTGTCGCCGTCACGAAAGACGTTCGCTCCCGTATGAAGAACGCGGCGACAAGGCCGACGACGGCCCCCGTCACTCCCATTCCCAGGAAGGCTCTCTCCCAGCCGACGTGCGCCAATGCCATCGCGAACGGGATCGAGGAAATGACCTGGCCAGCCTGGCCGAGCAGGCCGGTGAGCTGGGTATACAGCGGGACTTTGCGGGGCGGGAACCATTGGGGGATGAGCCGAAGCACGGAGGTGAAGGCGGTCGCGTCTCCCATGCCGATGAGGATGCGGGCGGCAAGAGCCGAAGGATACGTGCCGGCCAGTGCGAGCCAGATCTGGCCAGCGCCGAGAATGATCGCACCCGCGACGATGATGGGCCGTGAACCGAAGCGGTCGAGGAGAAGGCCGAGCGGGATCTGGCACACGGCGTAGACGCCGAGCTGGATGACGGTGAACATCGACAGCTCCGCGGCCGAGATGTCGAAGCGCTCCAGGGCATCGAGAGATGCGACACCGAAGCTGGTTCGTGCGGCGATGGCCATGATGTACACGGCCATGCCGGCCAGCCATATCCGCATGCGCTACTCGTCGTCCCGTCGCGCGTGGCGCCCGCGCCGACGCTTCGGCTTGTCCGTGCGGCGGGCGAGGAACTGTTCGGCTGCGGCACCGATCTCATCCGCTGTGGGAATCTCCGAGATCTGGTCGTTGGGGATCACGAAACCGGAGGTGGGACCTTCAGTGTCGTAGTCCTCCTCGAGGGAGGAGACGAGCGAACGGAAGTCTTCCTGCTGGCCGTAGACTGCCTCGATCTGGTCCGTCTCGGTCTGTGCGATGCGCTCGAGATCGCCGACGGGCAGGGCAAGGCCCGAATCGTCGGCGACAAACGTGGCGACCGCGCCTGCGGCGGCGGCATAGACCGAGTTGACGAGGTAGAACGGGACGCGAGCGAGAACGGAGGAGGTCTCGATCCCGGAGGTGCCGAGCGTGTAGACGAGGAATTCTGAGAAGTTCACGGACTGGATGTAGGTCGCGTCCTGTTCCGGCTGGGTCTTCTTGTAGCCGCGCACGAGCAGGTCGACGGGACGCGTGTGCGGAATCCCCGAGGGCAGCCCGCCGATGGCATAGAACCGCTCCACCCCGAACTGGGTTGCGAGCTGCAGGATTCCCTCCGCGAGCGAATGCCACCGGAGATCCGGTTCGTTCCCCCGCAGGACGAGCATCTTCTGCCCCTCGATGTCCTCGACGACATAGACATCAAGTCGCGGGTCCGACATCCGGGTCATGGCACCGTTCTCGAACGTGATCATAGGACGCTCAGAGCGGAAGTCGAAAATGAGGTCCGGGTCGAAGGAAGCGATAAGCTCGCCCTCCCCGATCGTCTGCGCGATCGACCCGGAAATCCCGCCCGCGTCAAACGGGCCGCCCCCGACCGCGCAGATGAGTGTGGAAATCTGCTGCGGGGTTTCGTCGGGATCTGACGTGAATTCCAGCAGGTCCGTCATGGTCCACCTCCGCTTCGATGATGACAAGTAGATGTCGGTCTTGGATAATTGTATGTCTCATGAGCGATGGAGAATCAATGGACGCGATATCTGAGGAGCAGGGCTACCTCGACGAAGCATATGCGAGGCTCGACTCCTTAGCCGCAGGCTATTCCCGAAAACTAGCAGAAATCCGCAAGGAGGGCGGACGCGGAAACCCCGAAGAACTGTTCCAGAGGGACTCCTTCGCGGCCGACTATGAGGACCATCTTGCCCGGCTCTCGCACGTCGAGCATCAGCTCGTTCTCGGCAGATTGGATACCGAAAACGGTGACGTCGAGCATATCGGGCGCATCGGTTTGCGTGACGAGGATCGCAATGTGATTCTTCTCGACTGGCGCGCGCCCCAGGCTGAACCCTTCTATCAGGCGACGGCTTTGAACCCGCAGGGCATGGTTCGCAGGCGGCACATCCAGTCTCGCCTGCGCAAGGTCGTGTCGGTGGAGGACGAGCTCTTGACCTCCGACAGCGATGCGACGGCACATCTCACCCTTGCCGGGGAGGGCGCTCTCATGGCATCCCTCGGATCCGCACGGCAGGGTCACATGAGCGACATTGTCGCCACCATCCAGGTTGAGCAGGACCGGATCATCAGGGCGGACTCCACCGGCGTCCTCGTCGTGCAGGGCGGTCCCGGGACCGGCAAGACAGCCGTTGCCCTGCACCGCGCCGCCTACCTCCTGTATGCGCACCGCAACAGGCTCTCAAACTCGGGTGTCCTCATTCTGGGCCCCTCCCCCTCCTTCCTTTCCTACATTTCACGGGTCCTCCCCTCTCTCGGCGAGTCCGATGTCGTGTCCTCGACCGTTGCCGACCTCCTGCCGGGCGTCACGGTCACGCAGGTCGACACCCCGCGCGTCGAGGAGATCAAGGGCCGCACCGTGTGGGCAGCGATCGCTCAGAGAGCGGTTGACCATCTTCGCCGGCCGCTCCGGACGCCCACGACGCTGAGGATCAACTCCTACAACATCGACATGACGCCGGACGTCATCGCCATCGGCCAGTCCCGTGCCCGCCGCAGCGATAAGCCGCACAACGAGGCGCGTCAGATCTATGCCCGCGCTGTCGTGGACGAACTGGTCAAGAAGTACCTGGAGGCGTCCGATACCGAGAATCAGGACTGGCTGGTCGCTGACATCGCCTCGGATAAGGATGTGCGGCGTGCCGTCAATCTGTGCTGGCTCCCGGCTTCTCCGACGTGGCTTCTCGAGCATCTCTTCGCTCATCCCACCCTCCTCGCGCAGGTGGCCCCGGAGCTGAGCGCGGAGGAGCGGGCTCTGCTGCGCCGTCCCAAAGGATCCGGTTTCACAGCTGCCGACATTCCGATCCTTGATGAGATGGCCGAGCTCCTGGGAGACATTCCCGCCCCTGAGACATCCGATGAGAATCTCGAGGGCTACGCGAGTGCCACGCTGGCAAGCATGAACCTGGGCGGAGGGATCGTGACCGGAAAGATGCTGGCCGACCGCAACCGTCAAGAGACGCGGCGCTTGCCGTTGGCTGAACGTGCCATTCACGACCGCACGTGGGTCTACGGCCACGTGGTCGTCGACGAGGCGCAAGAGCTGTCGCCCTTGGCGTGGCGGATGGTGGCGCGTCGAGTACCCTCCAGATCTCTCACGATCGTGGGCGATCTCGATCAGCGACCATCCGGCGCTCCGGAGGGCGGCTGGCGCGGACTCCTCGGCCCGCTGGCAAGCCACCTGCGGGAGGAAGTCTTGACGATCTCCTATCGCACTCCCGCAACTGTCCTGCGCGAGGCGGAGGAAGCGATGAAGCGCCGCGGCATGAGCCTGCGTCATCCGGTCACCGCCGTGCGCGAGGTTGAGGGCTCACTCCGTATCGAAAACCTCGACACGGCCCTGGATGCGGAACTCGCCTTCCTTCGCAGCGAGTACGGGGAGGGTCAGGGTCTCATCGCCATCATCTCCGAGAACCCTCCCACGGTTGATCATCCGCAGGTTCGCACGATGACTCCGCGCGAAGCGAAAGGTCTCGAGTTCGATTCCGTCATCATCGATGGGACAATCAAGGAGCCGGGCGATCTGTATGTCGCGATGACACGGCCGACCCAGCACCTCATACTCACCCCAGGAACGGATATCTAGTGCATATTTCGATCGGACCAGAAGCCACCCGCCTCCCCGAGGAGCCGGAGGTCATGGCCGGGCTTGCCGCCGAGACGCCGGACGCCGTCGTCAAGCGTCACCCCGAGTCCTCTCTCGCCTGGGCGCGTCTCGCCCAGGTCGCCTGGTCGGAAGGCCGCGAGCTCGACTCCTATGCTTATGCGCGCGTCGGATACCATCGCGGCCTCGACTCGCTCCGCCGAGCAGGCTGGCGGGGCAAGGGAGCGGTCCCGTACTCGCATGAGCCGAATCGGGGCTTCCTCGAAGCCCTCTATAGCCTCGGAAGAGCTGCTCAGGCTATCGGCGAGACTGCGGAAGTCGATCGCATCTCCGAGTTCCTCGACGCGTGCGATCCCACGGCCCGCGAGCAGATCGAAGGATAGTTTCTCAGCAGGTGAATCGTATTTGCCGTTTTCCTGCCACGACAGACAAGATGGTGTAATGACACGCGCTCTCCTCCTCGAGAATCCCCATTCCAACGCCGACGCAGCCTTCGCTCGCGCCGGTATCGAGGTCGTTCGTCATCGCGGCGCACTCGATGAAGACGACCTCATTGCGGCCCTGGATGGTTTCGACATGCTTGGCATCCGGTCCAAGACCGAAGTGACCAGCAAGGTGATCGAGGCACATCCGAATCTGCTGGCGATCGGCACGTTCTCGATCGGCACGAACCAGATCAATCTCGATGCGGCAACGGATCGAGGGGTCGCAGTTTTCAACGCCCCATACTCGAACACCCGCTCGGTCGTCGAGCTGGCGATCGGCGAGATCATTTCGCTCTCCCGGCGCCTGCCCGTCCAGGACAAGGCCCTTCATCAGGGAATCTGGGACAAGTCGGCGACGGGAGCGCACGAGGTGCGCGGCCGCACGCTCGGGATCATCGGCTTCGGCAACATCGGCATGCAGCTGTCCGTCGTGGCGGAAGCACTCGGGATGAGAGTCGTCTTCTACGACACCGCTGAGAAGCTCGTCATCGGCAATGCTCGTCGAATGAACTCGATGGAGGAGCTCCTCGAGGTCGCCGACATCGTCTCCATCCACGTCGACGGTCGAGCATCGAACAAGAACTTCTTCGGCGAGCGCGAGTTCGCGATGATGAAGCCGGGCGCGATCTTCCTCAACCTGTCCCGCGGTTTCCTCGTCGATATCGATGCCTTGGCGGCACGCCTGACCGATGGCACGGTCGCCGGTGCCGGAATCGACGTCTTCCCCACGGAGCCGCGTGCGAATGGAGACCCCTTCGAGTCCGTCCTCACGGGAATGCCGAACGTCATCCTCACGCCTCACGTCGGCGGATCGACGGAGGAGGCGCAGCGCGCCATCGGCCTCTTCGTCTCTGAGAAGATGGTGGGATATTTCCGCAAGGGTGCCACTGACATGTCGATCAATATGCCGCAGATCGTCGATTCCCCTGCCAAATCCTCGCGCTACCGGATAGCCTGGGTGCACTCGAACATGCCGGGTGCCCTCGCGATGGTCAACCGAGTATTCGCGGAGTCCGGCGCTAACATTGACGCTCAGCAACTCGCGACCCAGGGCCAGATCGGCTACGTGGTCACCGACATTTCATCGAATATTCCAGAGGACGCCATCGCCGAGCTTGCTCGTGCGGAGGCCACGATTAGGCTGAGGGTCCTTTCGCGGGACTAGATCACCGAAACGTGGCAAAATGGAGTGCAGTCCAATTTAACGCGTGAGGAGATCACCATGGTGCGACAGCACTACGCAGCAGGAGTACCCGACGAGATCGAGCTGCCAACGGCACCGCTGCCCGACTTGTTGACGAGGGCCGTAGCCGACTTTCCGAACCGCCACGCTATCGACTTCATCGGACAGAAGACGTCGTATGCGGAGCTGGGCGAACTCGTGCAGAAGACCGCCTCCATGCTCACGCTCGCGGGCGTCAAGCGCGGCGATGTTGTCGCCGCCATCCTCCCGAACTGCACCCAGCACGTCGCCCTGGCCTACGCCACGTGGTCGATCGGTGCGATTCTCGCCGAGCACAATCCACTGGCCCCGGCCAAGGAACTCGTCGCCCAGATCGAGAACCACGGCGGCACCGTCGTCGTGGGGTGGGAGAAGACGCTGACCGATCTCGCCGATCTCCTGCCCGGCAAGACCATCATGGCAGTCAACCTCACGGCCGCGCTGCCCAAGAGGTCGCAGATGCTCCTCAAGCTACCTATCAAGGCTGCACGCGCGCAGCGGAACAAGATGAGAGGCCGCGTCCCCGCACACGTCTACTCGTTCGAGAAGATGGTCGCGTCCGCCCCCTCGAGCTTTGTCGCCGAAGGCCCGGACATCCACGATGTCGCCGTCTACCTGCACACGGGCGGCACGACCGGCTCCCCGAAGGCGGTCTGCCTCACGCACTTCAACATCATGTCGAACTACGAACAGGTCGCGGCATGGCTGTGCGAGCTCAAGCGCGGAGACGAGACCATCGGTTCTGTCCTTCCGTTCTTCCATGCGTTCGGCATGGTGCTATCGCTCGTCCTCTCGGTCGGCCTCGCCGCAACGCAGGACATTCTTCCCAGCTTCGATCCGGACATGCTCATCGCCGCGAACAAGCGCCACCCCATCACGTTCTTCGGCGGCGTTCCCCCCATGTACGACCGCCTGATCGCAGCCTTCGACGGCCCGAATCCTTTCACGAAGCTCCGCTACTCCGTATCGGGCGCCATGCCGCTCGATCCCGAGTTGGCCAAGCGTTGGGAAGAGGCGACAGATTCTCTCCTCATCGAGGGCTACGGCATGACGGAGGGCTCCCCCGTCATCGCCGGCTCTCCCGTCTCCGCAGACCGTCGCCCGTCCACACTCGGACTCCCCTTCCCGTCGGTTGAGGTGCGCGTCGTCGATCCCGAGAACATCGACAACGACGTAGCCGAGGGCGAGATCGGCGAACTCCTCGTGCGCGGACCGAACGTGTTTATCGGCTACCTCAACCAGCCAGAAGAGACTGCCCAGACGCTGATCGATGGGGAATGGCTCCGCACCGGCGACCTCGTGACCTGGGACGATGGCTTTCTCGTCATGGCGGACCGTCGCAAGGAGCTCATCATCAACTCCGGCTTCAACGTCTATCCCTCCCAGGTTGAGGAGGCGGTCCGCTCCATGCCGGGAATCCGAGACGTCGCGGTGGTCGGCATGCCCGACGGCACGCGAGGAGAAGCAGTGGTCGCCGCACTCGTTCTCGAGCCCGGCGCCACGATCGACCTCGAGAACGTCCGCAAGTGGACGCAGGACAAACTATCCCACTATTCGATGCCGCGTTCAATCGCGATCATGGATGAGCTCCCGCGCTCCCAGCTGGGCAAGGTCATGAGGCGCTCCGTCCGCGATCAGCTCCAGGATCTGGAACTCCAGGCCGGGGTGTGGAAGCAGAAGCTCTCAGCGACCGGGGATGATCTGCGCGAACGTGCGACGGAGCTCCGCGATCGAATCGAAGCCGGCATGGAGCGATCGACTCCCTCCGAACCGGAGACTGACACCACACCGGACGAGGAGTCCGCGCAGGAGAAGTAAGGCCTTGCCCGGGCCCGGGGACATCCTCGGGCCCGGGCAGGACGCTTCTCTCCGCGCCTAGCATCAACGACCGGACGTGTCGTTGAGATACACAAGACACGACGGCCTTGGCCCCAGAGTTTTCCCATGGCGGATCTCAGATCGTCGGAACGACGAGCTGCGGACCATCTGCCGAGCGACAATCACGGCGAGGCACCATCGCTTCGCCCGGGTAGATCGCTCCCCGACGACCTCGACGCTGACCGGCCGCACACCAGGGCGAGACTCGCCGGCACTAGCGCGAGCCCCGCGATGGGACGTCTCTCTCGTTCGACAGACTCTTGGGGCATGCGACTCTCCTGGTAGAGTACGTGGCGAAGGGGAGTAGCTTGCCCTGCTTCGATGAAGCGGAGATGGACGGTCGACATACTGGCGGGTAACCGCCCGGCCACCAGCTAGCACCGAGGTTGGCCTCGAGTTCGGCTAGTTAGCGAGACCTTCGGTCCACACTCCCGTGTCGGCCGAGCTCCCTACCGTGTGCTCGCCGGCGCCTGACGCACAAGGTTGCTTACATGTCATCTCCTTCACATTCGGAACAGCGACTTCTCGAACACTTCATGATGTTGTCGATCATCACTGCGTTCGTGACAATCGGACTAAAATCCTACGCCGCGGTCTTGACCGGTTCGGTGGGGTTCCTATCCGATGCTCTTGAATCCGGGGTGAACCTCGTAGCGGCTGTTGTCGGCCTTATCGCCCTGCGCATCGCCGCCCGCCCAGCCGACAAGAATCATCACTTCGGTCACGGCAAGGCAGAATACGTGTCGGCCCTCGTTGAAGGCGCCTTGATCTTCGTCGCCGCCGCACTGATCATCTACACATCGATCCAACGCCTCATCTCACCCGAACCGCTGGAACAGTTGGGAATCGGGCTCGTTCTGACGACGGCCGCGTCGATATTGAATCTCTTGGTGGGACTTGCCCTCCTGCGGGCAGGTAAGCGGTATCGGTCGGCTACTCTCTCCGCTGACGGTCACCATCTCTTGACCGATGTGTGGACAACACTAGGCGTGCTTGTCGGAGTTGCCGCCGTGTCCCTCACCGGCTGGAACTGGCTTGACCCCGTCATCGCGCTCGCCGTTGGCGCCAACATCTTGTGGACTGGGTACCGCCTCCTCCGGGATGCTTTAAAGAACCTACTGAGCGCGTCACTGCCCGAGGACGAACTGGTTCAACTCGATGAAGTTCTCAGAGCCTTCAGCTCGCATCATGGCGTCGTCTTTTCGCCACCTCGGACTGTCGAATCCGGTCGTCATCGTCAGATCTATGTCGTCATGGAGGTGCCGCAGGATTGGTCAGTGGCGCAAGCCCATGAGGTTGCCGATCGCCTGGAGGAAGATACCAATGCCGTCTTCCCCGGCGCAGAAGTGTTTATCCATGTGGAACCCGCGACACAACAGCAGCGCGGCCGATAGTCGATGAGGCTGCGGCAGCTCGATTCGGTCTTTCGATCTCGCGCATGATCTGGTCCGAGCGGTGACATCGATTCCGCGTGGCGAAGCTGGAAATGGCTATCACACCATTTCTCTTGCTTCACGCTGGCGACGATCGCACTCTCACGACGAATCGCCACTTGGGCCACTGGCACACACCGTCCGGTCGCTTGGGCAGACACGGGTCGAGCCTGCGCATGGCAGGGAAGCATCAGTCGCTTCGGGAGACGATCCCTACTTGTCCGCCTTCGATTCCGTCCCCGGAGTCGACTGCGCCTCAGAAGGGCTAGCATTCCCCGCACCTCGACGAAGCTCCTCGATTGCTCGCTGGAAGTCGTCAAGGTCTTCAAAGTTTGAGTAGACCGAGGCGAATCTCAGGTAGGCGATCTGGTCGAGATCGCGGAGCGGGCCAAGAATGACACGGCCGATATCGTCCGAGTTGATATGGGCGGCACCCGAGGTGCGAACCGCCTCTTCGACTTGACTGGCTAGGACAGCGAGATCGTCGCGCGATACGGGCCTGCCCTGGCAGGCCTTCCATACGCCATCGATGATTTTCTCCCGGGAGAACGGCTCGGTTGCACCAGAACGTTTCACGACGACGAGGGAGGCGGTCTCCGTCGTGGTGAAGCGCCGTTTACACGCGGGACACTCCCTGCGCCGTCGGATCGCCTGCCCCTCATCGAGGGAGCGGGAGTCGATGACTCGGGAATCTGTGTTGTGACAAAAAGGACAGTGCACGACGTCATGTTACACCGTGCACATCAGAAGCTGAGCCAGAGCTCCAATCCGAATGCGAACGCCGTGCTCGCAGCGATCACGACACCTGCTTTCAGCATCCCGAGAAGACGGTCAGCATGTGCGTCCTCGACAGCGATCGAGTGCGTGTCAGAAGCGGCGGGAACCGCGTGAAGGACCGTTGGCTTGAGATTGGGGATGTCGATAGGAGTCCTCGTGGAGACTGCGCGCAGGCGCGGCAGTTCGACGGGTGTCAGAGTTCCAGTCTTCGGCTGGGGTGCGAGCAGTGCGCTCATGGCCTGCCTCCTTCTTTCCTCGAACGTTTGTTCTCGAACATCTGTTTGCATTCTATACACGACATGCCGATTAGAACAAGTGTTTGATTGTCGGCCCGGCAACCGCATATCCTGTACACAAGGTACGAACGAGGTCGGACACTTTTTCGAACAAATGATCAACATCCAGGAGTGAGCATGGTTGACAAGCTTTCCGGTAGGCAGCTCACGATTCTTGAGTTCTTGAAAGAGTTCATCGCCGAGAACGGCTACGCACCGACCGTTCGAGAGACCTGCGCCGGAACCGGCCTCGCCAGCCCCTCGTCAGTCAAATATCATTTCGATGCACTGGAGAAGAAGGGGCTCATCGAACGCGATCCGCGCCGCCCCCGCACGCTGATGCTCACCTCGCAGGCACGAGATTCCGCTCCCGAGCTCACAGCGGTTCCCTCTGAACGAGCAGATTCTGTTGATGTTCCACTTGTCGGCCGTATCGCAGCCGGCTCCCCCATCCTCGCCGATCAGATGGTCGAAGAGGTCTTCTCCCTGCCCCGACACATGACGGGCACGGGAGACATGTTCATGCTCGAAGTGGCCGGCGATTCGATGATCGACGCCGGGATCTTTGACGGTGACTGGGTTGTTGTCCGACGTCAACAGGTCGCCGACAAGGGCGATATCGTGGCCGCCCTGATCGACGATGAAGCGACCGTGAAGACTTTCGACCGGCGCGATGGTCACGTGTGGCTGCTTCCCCAGAACTCCGCCTACGCCCCGATTCCGGGTGATCGTTCGACGATCCTCGGACGAGTCGTCACGGTTATTCGCTCACTCTGACAGCTCCCGAGAGCCGCTTCAGAGATTCTTTCGTGATCTCGAGGTCAGCGGTGGGCCACATGGGTGGCATACCAGCACGGAGGAAGCCACCGTATGCCTTCGTGACAATGCGAGAATCAAACACCGCCACAACCCCGCGGTCGTCGGTGCGACGCAGAAGCCTGCCCGATGCTTGGGCGAGAAGGACTGCCGCGTGCGTGGCAGAGACCTGCATGAACCCGTTGCCGCCGCGCTTGCCGACCTGCTCGGTCCTGGCCTGTGAGACAGGATCATCCGGTCTCGGGAACGGAATCTTGTCGATGAGGACAAGGCGGCAGGCGCGGCCCGGCACGTCGATCCCCTGCCAGAGGGACAGGGTACCCACGAGGCACGCCCTGTCGTCGTTCTTGAACTCCTCGACGAGTGTCGAGAGCTGATCGTCGCCCTGGCACAGGATGGGAACATCAAGATGGTCACGAAGGTAGTCAGCGGCCTCTTCTGCGGCGCGACGGGATGAGAACAGCCCGAGCGCTCCCCCGTCGGATGCTCGGATGAGCTCGACCATCCGCTCATGGACGACCGTATTGTCCGCCTCCCTGCTGGGGGCGGGAAGATCGGATCCGATATAGAGGATTCCCTGCTTGGGATAGTCGAACGGGGAACCGACGTCGATGCCTTCCCACGGCCCCTGGTCGGGGAAAGCCAGCCCCACCTGGTAGGCCATCGGGTTGAAGGAGCCGCCGACCTCGAGCGTCGCCGACGTGAGAACGGCCGCGCGCTCAGAGAAGATCTCTTTCGCAATCGGTCCTGCAACATCGAGGGGAGCACCATAGATGGTGCCCTCGGATGCCCAGACGACATAGCGGCCGTCATCGGACAGAATGTCGTCGATGTCTTTGATGAAGGCCTTCGCCCACTGCTCCGACTCGCACGCCTCCTTCACCGTTCGCGCCATCGCGCCCAGCGCCTCACGGACCATGTCCGGGATCAGCCGAATCCTGCCATCCACATCTTTCAGAGCATCCGCGAGGCTGTCCCCGTGCCGGACGAACTCGGCATCGAGTTTCCCGAGGGACCTCATCATGCGCGCGACACGAGATATGTCGGCGGGGCCGATCCTGACAGTCAGCTGGTTCGTCACGCGGCCCACGAGATCGTGCGCCTCATCGATGATGACGGCACCCGCCTGCGGGAGGACTTCGATGCCGGCGGACTGCACACCGAGCATCGCGTGGTTGGTGATGACGATGTCCGCCTCCATCGCCGCCTGGCGCGCCTTCTCCGGAAAACACTCGTTGAACAGAGGACAGTCCTTGCCGTCGCATTCCTGCTTCGAAACCGAGAGCTGACGCCAGACGAGATCGGGAACGCCCGGAACGAGAGCATCCCGATCTCCCGTGTCGGACGTGAGCGCCCACTCTCTCGCCCGCACGACCTGCTCGCCGAGGGCCGTCGCCTCGCCCTCCGCGAAGAGTGCCGCCTGGGCGTCTTGGTTGACACGTTTGAGGCAGGCGTAGTTCTGCCAGCCCTTGAGCAGGGCCGTCGAGACGACAACCCCAGTCTTCTCCTTCACGGCTTCCAGCACGCGTGGAGCATCATCGTGGGTGATCTGCCGCTGGAGTGCCAGCGTCGCGGTCGACACGATGGCACGGCCTCCCGTTCTCGCAACCCAGAGGGCAGTGGGAACGAGATAACCCATGGACTTGCCCGTGCCGGTACCTGCCTGGACGAGGAGGTGCCCGCCATCCGTCAGCGCGTCGTAGACGGCCTCCGCCATCTCAACCTGACCCTCGCGCCGCTTCCCCCCGATACTGGTGACAACGGCGTCGAGGACCTCACCGACCGACACTGTTGGCGCGGAGGTCGGCAGCTAGCTCTGGGTCGACAAGAGCGGAGATGACGGTGCCATCTTCGCTGTACTCCTCGGACAGGATCTCGCCATCGGTATGGACGCGCGAGATAAGATCGCCGCGGTCGAAGGGGATCGTCACCGACACGGAGACAGTGGGACGAGGCAGCCACTCGGCAATCCTGGAACGGAGCTCGTCCAGGCCTTCGCCCGTCTTCGCAGAGACGACGACCGAATCCTGGTAGCGGGATCGAAGCGCCGCGAGATCGACAGGATCCGCCAAATCTGCCTTTGACAGGACGATGAGCTCTCGAACGTTCTCGACCCCCTCGACATCGGCCAGCACGTCATGGACGGCATTCACCTGGCCGACCGGGTCAGGATGGGAGGCGTCGACGACGTGCAGGAGCACGTCGGCTTCCGCCGCCTCCTCGAGGGTGGAGCGGAAGGCTTCCACGAGCTGGGTCGGCAGGGAACGCACAAAGCCCACCGTGTCGGAGATCGTGTAGACGCGACCATCCTCCGTCGCGCTGCGGCGCACAGTCGGATCGAGTGTCGCGAAGAGAGCGTTCTCGACAAGAACGCCCGCGTGGGTCAACCTATTCATCAGGGATGACTTGCCCGCGTTCGTGTAGCCGACGACAACGACGGATGGCAGAGCGTGTCGGCGCCTGTTGGAACGCTGCGTGCGCCTCGCCGGCTCCATTGCCGCAATGTCTCTCTTGAGTTTCGCCATGCGCTGGTGGATACGCCGGCGATCGAGCTCGATCTGCGTTTCACCCGGGCCGCGGGAGCCGATGCCGTCGCCGGCTCCGACGCGACCGCCAGCCTGCCGGGACATGGATTCACCCCACCCGCGCAGACGGGGAAGCAGGTATTCGAGCTGGGCCAGCTCCACCTGCGCTTTACCCTCCCGAGACTTCGCGTGCTGGGCAAAGATGTCGAGAATCAGGGTTGTCCGATCAATGACTTTCGCCTTTGCCACGTCTTCGAGGTTTCGACGCTGATTCGGAGACAGCTCGGTATCGACGATCACCGTATCTGCCCCGGTCTCCGCCACGAGCTCCGCCAGCTCTTTCGCTTTGCCGGATCCGAGATAGGTGGCGTTGTCAGGCTTGTCTCTGCGCTGGAGGACCCCGCCGAGAACGGCGGAACCCGCGGTCTCCGCGAGAGCGGCAAGCTCTCTCAGCGACACCTCGGCATCCTCAAGCGTTCCGGATGTCCACACACCGACGAGCACGACATTCTCGAGCCGAAGCTGACGGTATTCGATCTCGGTAATGTCGTCGAGCTCGGTTGTGAGGTTCGGTACTCGCTTCAGTGCCGACCGCTGTTCTCTATCGAAGCTGTCGCCAGCATAGTCGGCCTGGTAGTCGGCGTCTGCCTGCAGGGCTGTTCCCTCGCGGGAATTGATGTCGCGTTGGGTAATGAGACTCTCCTTTTCGTCGAACCATTGTCTCACGAGCCTACGTCCTGCGGTAGTTTAGACCTGTGTCTGACCACTATTTCTCCCCAGAGCCCACAAAGCCCGGCATTCGTCGCGACTATACGTTCACGATCCGAGGCGATCAGTTCACGGTCGCGACAGCCGGCGGCGTCTTCTCTCACGACCGGATCGACAAGGGCACCCAGGTCCTCCTCAAGTATGTTGACGATCCGCCGGCAGAAGGGCTGCTCGTCGACGTCGGCTGCGGGTGGGGGCCCATCACTCTCGCGCTAGCCACAGCATCTCCGAACGCGACGGTCCTTGCCGTCGATGTCAACGCTCGGGCCCGTGAGCTGACCGAGGCCAATGCGCAGCGTGCAGGCCTGACCAACGTCATCGTCGCAACCCCTGAGGAGGGTCTCGCGATGGCGGCGGAGCGCGGTGTGGACGCGATCTGGTCGAACCCTCCCGTCCGCATCGGGAAGCCCGCTCTCCAGCAGCTTCTGCTCGACTGGTTCGAGCACCTCGACGGTGAGGCCAGCATCGTCATCTCCAAGAACCTGGGGGCGGACTCACTCGCATCCTGGCTGGACCATCAGTCTTTCGACGTCACGAGAATCGGATCGTCGGGAGGATTCCGGGTTCTTGGCGTTACCGGCCCTCGCCGGCAATCCCCGTCAGCATAAACTCGGCCACGATCTCCGCCGTTCCCGACATCTCGCATTCATTCCCGATCATTCTCACCTCGATGCGATAGCCGTGATTATCGACGTGGTAGATCCCGGTTGCGGTCTCGCCGGCCCACCCGTGGAGCGCGACGACAGCATCCCGCGCGGAGGTGAGATGGGAGTAGAGCTCCCGCCCGCGGGCGAAGGCCCGAACCTGGACGGCCGTGACGGGGCGTTCCACGCCATCGAAGTCGAGGATGGTCGTGTCACCGTCGGGATGAAGGAGGACGACCGTCTGGGCGGCCGGAACCGGATCGAACTTCGCACTCCCCGTCGCGGCACGGAACTCGTCCTCGTGTTCAACCGCGACGACGACTGACTCACGACCGATCGTGAGCCCGCCCTTCATTCCCTCGACGCCGTCGAGAGTCACGGCCACGTCGAAGCCCTGCTCGGCTCCGTCGCTGCTGCTCGGCCCCGATCCCGGAAGAACCGTCGCATAGGCCGAACCTGACCGGGTCACCCAGGAGGATCCGAAGGCAAGGGAATCACCGTCGTCGAGCGCGACCAAGCCCGAAACCCGCAGGTAGTGGGCGGCGAGCCAGATCAGCACGCCGGGTTCCGTCCGATGGCCGTCAGCATCCCAGACGTCGAGGCGCCACTCAGACGGGTTGGGGGTGCGAACGATCCTCATGAGCGCGTCAGCGCCGATGCCCCTCCGGCGGTCGCACAGAAGGGCAACCTGCTCCGCTGCCACGTCCTTTGTCGCGTCGAGGTCGGGGAAGATGATGGCGTCACTGCCGCCAACGGTGCCCTTGGTGAGAGTGAGGCCTTCGAGAACAGGGATAATCATTCCACTATTCTACTGACCAACTCGCCCAGACGTTCCTCGACACCGTCTCCGGCAGGGATCCATTGAATACGGGGATCGCGCCTGAACCACGTGTATTGCTTCTTCACCAGCCTGCGTGTCGCGGCAGAGATCGCTGCCTCGGCCTCACTCGTCGTCATCGTGCCGTCGAGAACCGCAAGCGCCTCCCGATATCCCGTCGCCATCCGCGCCGTCGGAGCATCATCCAGCCCCCTCTCGCGCAGGGCCTGGGTCTCCTCGAGAAGCCCGCCCGACATCATGAGCCGCGTACGGGCCTCGATGCGAGCATGAAGTTCCTCCATCGACATCTCCAGCCCCACGACCACCGTGTCAGGATAGTGGGAGGTGTGGCGGGGGAACACGGGCTGGAAGGAATGTCCGCTGACTTCGTTGACCTCGAGTGCTCGAATGACGCGGCGCACGTTGCGCGGATCGATGACTTCGGCGGATCTGGGATCGATCCGTCGGAGACGAGCATGCATCGCCTCCGCACCGTCGCGTTCGCACTCCTGTTCCAGCCGAGCTCTCACGTCGAGATCGAAGCCGGGGAAGTCGATCCGGTCGAGTACTGCGGAGATGTAGAGTCCCGAACCGCCCACGAGGAGAGGCATGCGGCCGCGTGAGACGATCCCATCAAGGTCCTCGCGAGCATGGCGCTGATATGCCGCGACGGATGCGTCCTCGCTGATGTCGAGGACGTCGATCTGGTGGTGGGGAATGCCGGCCCGCTCGTCAAGAGTGACCTTCGCGGTTCCGATATCCATCCCCCGATAGAGCTGCATCGCGTCCGCGCCGATGATCTCCCACGCCTGCGAACCCCCCAGGGTGTGGGCGATGCTGAGCGCCGCAGCCGACTTGCCGACCGCGGTTGGACCGACGATGGCGAGAACGGCCACGACTATCGGACTCGGAGCGTGGGAATACCGAGGGTGACGGGACCGGCAGCCTCAGCATCGAGCTCAGCGACCCGTGTCTGGGCCTTCTGCCAGGCATCCCCTGCCCGGGTGCGACGAATCTCGAACAGTCCGCCGTCTCGTGCCGAATCGGCGAGGAGATGGTGGGGTGCGCCATGGGTGACAACCGCTCGAACCATGTCTCCCGGCCTGGGAAGCTCACCGGCATGGTCCCTGCTCGAGAAGGTGTCGGCGTAGGGGCGCAGGTTCTCCGGCAGTGCCACGTGGACGAGACGATTATCCTCGGCGCGTCCCGTCAGCCGTGCCGTGTCGGAATCCTTGCGCCCTTCGCCTTCGGCGATGAGGATATTCACGGTGCGGCCCACCATCGCTTCGTTCTCCTCTGTCGAGATCCGATTCTGCAGCGCAAGGAGCCTGTTGTAGCGCTCGCTCGCGACCTCGGCCGGAACCTGGTTCTCCATATCTGCCGCCGGGGTGCCGGGGCGTGGCGAGTAGAGAAAAGTGAAGGCGGACGAGAATCGGGACTGCTCGACGACATCGAGGGTTGCCTGGAAGTCCTCCTCCGTCTCGCCGGGGAAGCCGACGATGATGTCGGTCGTGATCGCGGCGTGCGGAATCCGGTCCCTGACACGGTCGAGAATCCCGAGGAATTTCTGTGAACGGTAGGAGCGCCGCATCGCACGCAGGATAGCATCCGATCCCGACTGGAGCGGCATGTGGAGCGACGGCATGACGTTCGGTGTCTCCGCCATCGCATCGATGACATCATCGGTGAACGCGGCGGGATGTGGGGAGGTGAACCTGACCCGTTCCAGGCCCTCGATCTCACCGCAGGCGCGGAGCAGATCCGCAAAGGCACCCTTCTGACCGAAGCCCACACCGTAGGAGTTGACGTTCTGTCCGAGAAGCGTCACTTCGATGGCACCGTCCGCGACCACGGCCTCGACCTCCGCCAAGATCTCCCCCGGCCTGCGGTCGCGTTCTTTGCCGCGCAATTGGGGAACGATGCAGAAGGTGCATGTGTTGTTGCATCCGACCGAGATCGATACCCAGGCGGCGTAGGCAGATTCCCGCTTTGTGGGGAGTGTGGAGGGGAAGACCTTGAGAGACTCTTCGATCTCGACGGCGGCTTCCTCGTTGTGACGGGCCCGTTCGAGAAGCGTGGGGAGGACGTCGAGATTGTGGGTGCCGAGAACGACATCGACCCAGGGCGCACGGGCGACGATCCCGTCCCTCATCTGCTGAGCGAGGCACCCGCCGACGGCGATCTGCATGCCGGGGCGTTCGCGCTTCACCGCGGCAAGCTGGCCGAGATTGCCGAACAGCTTGTTGGCGGCGTTCTCGCGCACCGAGCACGTATTGAGCACGATGATGTCGGCGCCAGCGTCCCCCGCGTCCGTCGCCCTCATCGCCGCCTCCGGGACGGTATTGACATGGCGATAGCCGGCGTCCTCGAGAAGGCCCGCGAGGCGTTCGGAGTCGTGGACGTTCATCTGGCACCCGAGGGTGCGGATGGCGTAGGTGCGGGGAAGAGTTGTCTCAGTCATCGACCCCATTGTAGACACCGAGCCCGCCGAGCGGAGAACCCTGTTATGTGATGAGGAGCAGGCCGACGAAACCGCAGGTCCCAGCCCACAGGTAGCTCGCGAGGGAGCCGATGATGAAGCGCTCGCTGACGGCGGGATCGTCGCGGAGCTCGGACCAGCGTCCGAGCGACTTCACGGCGATAACTGCTGCGATCAGGCCTGCCTGTCCGACGAGAACGAGGCCAGTCGTGGCCACACGCTCCAGGACCCCGATCACTGCTCCGCCGCGCAGCACATGCCGTTCAGGGGGTGCTTTTGGTTCGATGAGCAGATCGTCGCGCGTGCCGGTGTCTTCTGGGACAATCCGCGCCAGGGCAAGGATGCCTTCAACGACCGGCCATCCACAGGCTGCGGAGATGAGGAGGGCGAGTACGGCGATCAGAACGTCCACGACTAACCCGCTTCGCCGAGGAGCCGGTCCAAGAGCGGCCAGCATGCTTCTTCGACAACCTGGGCGCCGTGCCCGCGCCGCTGGGACACGGCCTCCACGCTGATGGCGAGACGGTGCGCGATCTGCGCCGGGGTCTCCCCCGCTCTCAGCGCATCGATCGCCTCCCATTGAGCGGACGTACGGGAACCGATGAGGGTCCCGAGCAGTCTCGCGAGCGACTCGGCATCGCGAGCAGACTCGTGGTCCCCGCGTATCGCCACGGAGGGTGTGAACCGCGTCAGCGCTTTCGCTGCTTCCACTGCCTCACGGGCATGAAGGTAGGCGGGCCCTGAACCGGAGCGCGCCGTATCGCCGATTTCGACGGCGCCCGCACCAATTCCGATATGCCAGCGACCATCCCGCAGGAGATCGACGATGATTGACCGGACAGTTGCCGGATCGTCGATGACGCACTGCACCTCGTCACCGGCCGTGCGTTCGAGAGCACGGACGAACGAAGAATGGTCGTAGCGCTCGAGGATCTCGGGCACGAGGTCTCCCCCAGTGCGAGACCCGATCTGGTCGAGGGTGAGAACAAACATCATGCCTCCAAGTCGTCAGACTTGATCAATGTCCTTCAAGCTTACAGGCTTGTGTCTTCGATGTCGTCGTCAAGAACAATGGTGACGGCACGCATGATCTGCTCCGGGTTGAATCCCCGCCTTGCAAGGGTCCCGTACATGCGACGGCGGCGGACGACAGGGTCCAGACCCTCCGTCGCGCGCGCCTTCTTCCGCGCCAACGACAAGGCCGCCGACATCTCGTCCTCAACGCTGACGCTGTCGAGAGCGGCCTCTGCCACGTCCCGGTCGATACCCTTGCGCGAAAGCTCGCGAGACAGGCCGACACGAGACATGGGACGCTCTGCCATCCGGGAACGGACGAGAAGCTCGGCGAACTTCTCGTCGTTCACGAGACCGACCTCTTCGAACCGGTCGACGATCTCGAGCGCGATCTCCTCGGGAATACCGCGAGACGTCTGCGCGTCGAGGAGCTGCTGGCGCGATCGATCGACCATCGCCAGCTGCCTCAAGACGATCGCCCGCGCCTTCTCTCGGAACTCGTCGGGAGTCTCCTCACCCGTGACCTTCATCAGAAGTCGGCTGGCACCGCATCGTCAGCGAGCTCGGGACTGTCAGCGCTCGGAACGTCCGCATATTCGCCGATGCCGAGCTTCTGGAGAATCTTCTGTTCGATCTCCTCAGCAGTGTCCTTGTTCTCGAGGAGGTAGGCTCGCGCCTTCTCCTTGCCCTGCCCGAGCTGTTCGCCCTCGTAGGTGAACCACGCACCGGACTTGCGGACGATGCCGTTGTCGACACCCATATCGATGAGGCTTCCCTCTTTAGAGATGCCGATGCCGTACATGATGTCGAACTCCGCCTGCTTGAAAGGCGGCGCCATCTTGTTCTTGACGACCTTGATGCGGGTCCGGTTGCCGATCGGCACGCCGGCTTCCTTCAGGGTTTCGATGCGGCGCACGTCGAGGCGGACCGACGAGTAGAACTTGAGGGCCTTGCCGCCCGTCGTGGTCTCGGGCGAACCGAAGAAGACGCCGATCTTTTCGCGCAGCTGGTTGATGAAGATCGCAGTCGTTCCCGAGGCCGACAGCGCACCGGTGATCTTCCGCAGCGCCTGGGACATGAGGCGGGCTTGGAGGCCGACGTGAGAGTCTCCCATCTCACCCTCGATCTCTGCCTTCGGAACGAGTGCGGCAACGGAGTCGATGACGACGATATCGAGAGCACCGGAACGGATCAGCATGTCCATGATCTCGAGGGCCTGCTCGCCAGTGTCTGGCTGGGAGACGATCAGGGCATCAGTATCGACCCCGAGCTTGCGGGCGTAGGCCGGGTCGAGAGCGTGCTCGGCGTCGATGAAGCCGGCGATCCCGCCAGCCTTCTGAGCCTGGGCAACCGCGTGCAGGGCTACGGTCGTCTTACCCGACGATTCCGGGCCGTAGATCTCGACGACGCGGCCGCGGGGCAGCCCTCCGATGCCGAGCGCAACATCAAGGGCGACCGATCCGGTCGGGATGACCTTGACCTTCTGTGCCGCCTGGTCGCCGAGGCGCATGATCGACCCCTTGCCGAACTGGCGGTCGATCTGGGCAAGTGCGGTGTCGAGCGCCTTCTGGCGGTCTGCGGGCTTTGCGGCCATCATTTCTCCTTGATAGGTGCGAATAGAGCAGGCGTTCTGTCGGGAACCCGCCCTCTCCGAGCGGCAACCTAGGAGCTACGGTAGGTCACGCCTTTGACCAAAAGAACCTCCAAAATCCCACGCTGTGGAAAGTGGAGGTTCTGCAGCTCCGAAGAACACACTACCAGAACATTCGTTCGATAATTGTGGGCACGCGGCTACGAGCGCTCTTTCGGATTCACCCGGTGGTGGAAGACCTTGTCTTCGACATTCATCTCACGGCAGAGAGCACCCCACACCGCCAGAGGGGGCTCGCCCGCCTCGAGCAGCTCGTCGGCCGTGCGATGGCCGAGCTCTGGCAGCGCCAGGTTCTTCGCGAGCGCCTGCCCGTAGGCGGAACCGAAGACGTCATCGAGGACTGTCCAGAATTCTGAATGGTTCATGCGTGCGTGACATGATGCTGAGGGCCGCGGCATCGCCGCGACCCTCAGCTCACGATCAGTTCATGCCGGCTTCGGCGAGAGCTTCCTGGACGGTGTCGGGAACACGGAAGCTGGGCGGGATGCGGCCTTCGGAGAGGTCGATGCGGTCGGCCACGAGGCGGAGCACGTGGCTGAGAGGCACGTTGAGCGCCTGCGTGATGGAGAGGAGGAGCTCGGAGGAGGCTTCCTTCTGTCCGCGCTCAACCTCGGACAGATACCCGAGGGATACGCGGGCATCCGAGGACACCTCGCGCAGGGTGCGGCCTTGGCGCTGGCGGTAGGCCCGGAGGACGTCACCAAGCTCGCGGCGAAGGAGGACGGGTTCGGACGACTTGGAGGCCGCCTCGCGGGGACGGATAATGTCTGCGTGGTTCTTCCGGGATACGCCGGTTCGTGTTTCCGTTGTCATCACAGTCCTCAACGGGCTATTCCCATGATTTGTTCCCGAACTTTCATCCCAGAGATGACTCCCACAGACTATTTCCAGGTTTCTGACGCGAAGTGATAGGCGGAGACCTCGTCGGGAAGGTCAAGGTCGGCAAGGATGTGGACTGCCGCGATGACGCTGAGGCGGCTCACCTCGGGGCGTGTGCCTCGAAAGAGGAAGCCGAAGGCTCGACCGTCTTCTCGACCTATCCATACGGTGCCCTGCTCGTGACCATCGGATGGGCCCGGTCCCGCTACTCCTGTCGTCGACACGGTGTGCTCAGCCCCGGTGAGACGTGCGGCGCCGCGTGCCATCTGGACCGCCACCTCTGCACATACGGGGCCCTTGGCGTCGAGCAGTGCGCTATCGACATCGAGGATGCGTGCCTTCATGTCGTTCGTGTAGCAGACCGCAGCGCCGAGGAGGATGGCAGAGATGCCCTCCGTCTCGACGAGCTCGACGCAGACCGCTCCTCCGGTCAGGGACTCGGCCGTGGCGATGGTGTCCCCGCGCTCGAGGAGGACATCAGCTGGCTTCACGATTGATCCTCTTCGCGTCCTGGACGTATTGGGCTGCCGACACGAGAGACACGACGAGAGCGGCCGCGACAAGGACCCATGTTGCCCACTCCATCGTCGTCGCCATCCAGTCCGGCATGAAGTCCCGCCAGGGCATGAGAAGGCCGCCGATGAAGAGGGATTGGAGGACCATCTTGAGCTTTCCTCCCTTGCCGGCCGCCATGACAGCCTTCTTCTTCATGTACATGCGCATGACGGTGATACCGATCTCGCGCAGCAGCATGACGATGGTGACCCACCACCACAGCACCCCGTGCCAGGACAGCATGATGAGTGCGGCACCGATGAGCGCCTTGTCGGCGATCGAGTCGGCTAGCTTCCCGAAGTCCGTGATGAGGTTTCGCGAGCGGGCGAGATAGCCGTCGAGCTTATCGGTCAGGACGGCCACGAAGAAGATGCCGGTCGCCGTGTAGCGCATCGCCATGTTGTCGATGTCCCACAGCGCCCACACGAAGAGCGGGATCAGCAGGAGCCTGACGATCGTGACCGCGTTCGCGATATTCCAGTCGGATGGTTGAGAGTTCACCCCTATAGCCTACGACGATTCCACTCCCCTCCCCTATGCTTATGGCATGTCGGCCCGTAAACTCACAGCCTCTGCCTTTCTTATGGCGCTTCTCGCCGCGTCGTGTTCGAACGCCATCCCTGACGATTCCGCTTCAACCTTGGACGGTTCCGGTTCGGCGAGCGCACCTCCGGTCGAGTCGGCAGCTCCGCCCGCGGGGGGTGACGATGGGTCGGACGATGCCACGACGGAGGCTCCGAGCACCGAGCCGATTGCAGAGCTGACGATCGTGTCGGGCGGGGACATCCTCCTTCATCCCTCGATCTACGAGTCGGCACGTGTCGGGGCTGATTCCTTCGATTTCACGTACCAGTTCGAGCAGATCAAGCACTGGATCGACGGTGCGGATCTTTCCTTGTGCGCCCTCGAGGTCCCGATCGCACCCGAGGGCACCGAGTATTCCGGTTATCCGATGTTCGGCGCGCCCGCTGACCTCATTCCTTCGCTCAAGGAGGTGGGCTTCGACGGCTGTGCGACGGCGACGAACCACACGATGGATAGAGGATTCGCCGGCGTGGAACGAACCAACACCGTTCTCGAGGAGAACGGGATGGGTTTCCACGGCGGGGCGCGCACCGAAGAGGAATCAGAGCAGGTCCAGTTCTACGACCTTGAGGTTGAGGATAGGACCGTCACCGTTGCCCACATCTCCGCAACGACCCTGACGAACGGCATTCCAATCCGCGCCGAACAGCCGTGGTCCTGGTTCGTCATCGGCGAGCTCGGCCCCTACGACACATCCGATGTCGTTGATATGGCGGCGGATGCTCGCGAGCAGGGCGCAGACCTTGTCGTTGTCTCCATGCACTGGGGCACCGAGTACGTGTCAGAGCCGATTGATGAGCAGCTGATCATTGCTGACGAGCTTGCCGAATCCGGCCAGGTCGATCTCGTCTATGGCAACCATTCCCATGTCCCCGAGCCGGTCACCGAGCTTGAGGGCGGCCCCCGCGGCGAGGGCATGTGGGTTGCATGGTCGATGGGCAACCTCATCTCCGGCCAGACGATCGCCAACCACGGCTACCGTGTGACGACTGGTTACCTCGGCACCGCAACAGTTGACGTTCCAGCAGAGGGACCGGCAACGGTTTCCAGCCTCGACTGGACTGTCATCACCCAGGACGCACCGGGCGGGAACAGGCTCTATGTGCTCAATGAGGTCATGGTCGACAGGCCTGCGGCTCTGACAATTGGACAGGCCGAGCTCCAAGCACGCGGCGACGTCACCTACCCGGTCATGGAGGGCAATGGCAGCTCCGAGCGGACCGACGCACCTGTCCGACAGGTTGAATCCGTGACGCCGTGGCGGTAGTTGCCAATGGCCAGCAGCTCAACCCACTTCTGGGTGGAGCGGTTGGGACACCGTGCCGGAACGTGGCGGGGTGACCGTTGGCCCCACCGTTCACGCGTTGGCCAAGCCGGCTCTAGTCCTGGTCAAGTGCTGCGAGAGGTATGGACCCATGGTTGAAAGTTTCAGGGAAGACATCCGAACGCGTGGGAACGACATCGCCATCGATAAGTGGGAAGACACCTTGGCCTGCTAGCGGTGTTGCCCAGGCCTTGCCTTCGAGGGTTCCGGGATTCGACTCATACTCCGAAGCGATGATGACGTACGCGTTTCCCGGGACCATGTGTTCCTCCGCCGTCGTTTCACTCATCGTGCCGCGCTCGGACTGAACAACGGTCAGTTCGGCACCAACGAGAAGCTCATCACCTTTCAGTACATCGTCGACTACCACTGTCAGGTACTCCATGGAAAGCCCGGGATCACCTGGGAAGTCCGGCTTGCCATCTCCCCCATCATCAACATACGTCCCGTCACGCGAGACCACCGTCACGACGAGTGTTGCATCGTGCTGATTCTGCGCGTCCTCAAAAGAGCGATAAATGACGGGGGCTGCCTCCGTCCTGTAGCCAGAACGGTCTGTCTCGTCACCCCAAGGCCATGTCACCCCTGCGACGACGGTAGCCGAGAGAGCAAACAAACCCAGTCCAATGAGTAGATTCTTTCTCATAGCTTTCCTCCCACCAATAGATAGCTTTGACGCCATTAATGTCGTCGCTCTGCGGAATCGTCATCAATCGGTCACCGATGTCGGACCGCATAATTCTGCATCCAGCAGATACGTGTTCCCGTAGGCGTGCAAGATCAGGGAGCTTCGGGGCCTCCGCGGGCCCGTGCGTGTATGAGCAAGTGATAGGAACCAAACGAGGATGATCTCTCGAACGTCCCGCACTATTCAGCTCGTGATTACGGAGTGACGACTCAATGAGGGCAGGACCAGGAACGCGCGCAGCAACCCTAGTCAGCCAGCAAGAACCGTGATCACTAGCCGAACATGTGACACACACTACTCGCAGACCATCCACATGCCCATACCCTCGGGCATTCTCGGGTGATAATGACTAGTTCGCAAAGGTTACAGTTTTCCGACTCGAGCGCACCGCACACCTGCAGAAATCGTTGGGGCACCATCGTGGCGAGTTTGGAGCTTTCCAGGTCCTTCAGAAGTACGTGATCGATCCACCTGGGCCTCGTACACCGTTAAACAGTGACGTCGACTCGGGTGACACTCGTAGCGCAGAAGCTCTTCGCCACCGATCGACTGACGATGGGACCCCCCAAGTATTCGTCAGCATCGTCGTCCGCCCCCACCCTTCAGTACATTCAGGCCAGATCGTTTGCGCTTCCCCGGCTCCTCCGCAGGAGCGTCCGACCATCGCGTCGTCTAGGCCAGGTTCAACAGCAGCGTCCGGCAGCTGCCGCGACACCATGAGCCCAGTGCCTGCACTGTCCTGCTCAAAGCATGAGGGCAACACTCCACAGCCTCAATGAGAGCGTGCGCCTCAGTCTTAAGACCGTGCCCGCTGATATCAGCTCTTCCAGTCAGCGTCCGGTTAGCTGCCAGGCGTCCTCAGACTCATCGTCATCGTCATCCCAATAGTCCTCGGCGTCAGAGACAGCCGGAAGCACCTGAGTCCCATCAACCGCACCATCGTCCACGGGACTGTCGTACGCACCCTCGGGCGGCTCCTCTCCGCGGAGCATCGCCAACACCTCGGGGAGCTGTTCGGGCTTGACGAGGACCTCGCGAGCCTTCGAACCCTCCGACGGGCCGACGATATCGCGAGACTCCAGCAAGTCCATCATCCGCCCCGCCTTCGCGAAGCCGATGCGGAGCTTCCTCTGGAGCATCGAGGTCGACCCGAAGTCTGTCGAGACGACAAGTTCGGCGGCCTGGAGAAGGATATCGAGGTCGTCTCCGATATCGTCATCGACCTGCTTCTTCGCTTCCGGCTTGGCGGTGACATCCTCCCGGTACTCGGGAGTCATCTTCTCCTTGACGTACTCGACGACTTTCTCGACTTCGGACTCGCCGACCCAGGCACCCTGGACACGGATCGGCTTCGACGCACCGGACGGCATGAAGAGGGCATCGCCCTGCCCGATGAGCTTCTCTGCGCCCTGCTGGTCGAGGATGACGCGTGAGTCAGCGAGCGAGGATGTCGAGAACGCCAGCCTCGACGGCACATTGGCTTTGATCAGACCCGTCACCACATCGACAGAGGGCCGCTGGGTGGCAAGGACGAGATGGATGCCGGCGGCCCTGGCAAGCTGAGTGATCCGCTGGATCGAGGATTCGACATCCCTGGGCGCGACCAGCATGAGGTCGGCAAGCTCATCGACCACGACGACCAGGTACGGGTACGGCTTCATCTCCCGCTCGGACCCCGGCAGCGGCTTGAGGCGCCCGGCCGCGACCGCTTCATTGAACTGGTCGACGTGGCGGTAGCCGAAGGCGGAGAGGTCGTCGTAGCGCCGGTCCATCTCCTCCACGACCCACTCGAGAGCCTCCGCGGCCTTCTTCGGGTTGGTGATGATCGGGGTGATGAGGTGGGGAATACCGGCATAGACGGTGAGTTCGACCCTCTTGGGGTCGACAAGGATGAGGCGCACCTGATCCGGCGTCGCCCTCATGAGGATCGACGTGATCATTGAGTTGATGAACGAGGACTTACCAGAACCCGTTGCGCCGGCCACGAGCAGGTGCGGCATCTTCGACAGGTTCGCGACAACATAGTTGCCCTGGACCGACTTCCCGAGACCGACGACAAGGGGGTGCGTCTGCTTCTTCGCCACCGTGGACCGCAGGACGTCACCGAGGACGACAGTCTCCCGGTCGGAGTTCGGGATCTCGATGCCGACAGCCTGCTTGCCGGGGATCGGAGATAGGATCCGAACATCCGCCGAAGCCACGACGTAGGCGATGTTCTTCGAGAGCTGGGTGATCTTCTCCACCCTGGTGCCGGGACCGAGCTCAACCTCGTACTGGGTGACTGTCGGACCCCGCGAGAAGCCCGTGACCCGAGCATCGACTGAGAACTCCTCGAAGACGCTCGTCAGAGCGGCGACAACGGCGTCGTTCGCCTCGGACCGCTCCTTGTGCGGCAGGCCTGCGGCCAGCATTCCCATGTCCGGAAGCTCGTAGGCCAGGCTTGGCGACAGTTCAGGCTGCTCGAACACGGTCTTCTCGACCGGTTCGTCATCGACGCTCTCAGGGGCAGGAAGATCGACGGACGCGGCGACGGTCGGCGCTTCCACCGGCACCGGCTTCTTGCGTCTGCGCGGTGTTGCCACCGGCGATGGCAGGTCCGGCGCAGTATCGATCTCGTAGGGCTCCTCGTACGGCTCGTCCTCCGCTTCGAGGGCTTCTTCGCGGCGGCGCCGCAGTCGTTCGCCGAGGGTGGGCCTGTCTCGCACAGGCCGGTCGTGACCCGCCTGATCATTCTCCGCCGGGTCTGGCGTGAAACGGTCGACGATGTCCCGTATCGAACTCGACGTGGCAAACAGAATGGCATAGACGCCGAGGAGGACAAGGATCGGGATCGCTCCCCACGGGGAGAGGAGATACGCCAATCCCCCACCGACGAGCCAGCCGATGATCCCGCCGGCCTGTTCGACAGAGGCGATGTCGTCGAGCGGGCTCTGTGCGTTCATGGCGATGTGGAGGATGCCGGTGATGGCAAGAATAAGGAGACCCGTGCCGATGAGAAGGTTCCTATTCGCATCACGCGTTGACGCACGGAACAGCCGGATCGCGAAGAACAGCAGCACGATGGGAGCGAAGACAGAGAGCAGCCCAAAGGGACCCGCCGTGATGTGGTGGATCACTGAACCGAGCGCACCCGACAGCTGGAACCACTCCCGCAGCGCCACGATGATGGCGACGCCGACGAGTGCGAGGACAAGACCATCGCGCCTGGCCGGAGAGGGTTCGACGATGGGTTCGGGCTGGATTTCCGTTTTGGCAGGCGTGCGCTGTCCGCGGGCGCGTCCGCTCGTCTCCTGGGACGCCTTCCTACCGGTCTTCCTTGGCTCTGACTTATTCACACCTTCGAGAATAGTTCCCCCACCAGCTAGTTTCCTACCCACGCGCCGAAGACGCTCCCGCAGCGGACAATCTCACGTCTGCGGAAGGGCCCGCGGGCTGCGCGTGTCAGGAGAGGAGAGAGTAGAGATCCTTCGGGTCCGCGGGTTCTGCGACCAGGTCGATGTCGACCTGAAGATCGGTTCCCGCAGTCGCCTCGCGGCACACTTTGAGTGCGCAGAAGTCCGCGAGTGCGAATCCGACCGAGTCGAAGACGGTGATCTCGTCTCCAGATCGCCGGCCGTGCGCCCTGCCTGTCACAACCTCCCAGAGCTCCGTCACAGGGAAGTCGTGCGGAACCTGCTGGAGCTCGCCTTCGATGCGGGTCTGTTCCTCGAACTCGACGAAGACTCGCGACCTGTGGAGGATATCGGCGTCGAGCTCCGTCTTTCCAGGGCAGTCCCCTCCGATCGCGTTGATGTGGACGCCGGGACCGACCTGTGCTGTCGTCAGGACGTGGGCACGCTGCTTGTCTGCCGTGCACGTCGTGATGATGTCGGCTCCCTCGAGAGCATCCTCGACGGAGTCCGCGTCCTTGATGCGGAACCCGAGCGGTTCGAGGTTGTTGCGGAGCTTCTTCACCGCCCGAGCATCAGTGTCGTAGATGAAGAGTTCCTGGATTCCAACGAGCTCCCTCATCCCGAGGGCCTGGAACTCGGCCTGGGATCCGGCTCCGATCATCGCCATGCGGATGGCGCCGGCGGGCGCGAGATGCTGCGCTGCGACGGCTGACATGGCGGCGGTGCGCAGGGCTGTCAGGAGTGTCATCTCGGACATGAAGACCGGGTAGCCGGTGGCGACGTCGGAGAGGACGCCGAAGGCGACGACGGTTTGGAAGCCCCGTGCCGGGTTCGTGGGATGACCGTTGACGTATTTGAAGGAATAGTCGTCGTTATCGGAGATCGGCATGAGCTCGATGACGCCGCCGGGTGTGTGTGACGCGACCCGGGGAATCTTGTCGAATGATTCCCACCGTGCGAGATCGTTTTCGATGACCGACGCGATTTGCCGAATAATCGCTGGTGCACCATCCCTCGTGATCCATCGAGTCATGTCTTTCACACCGACGAATTGCGTCATGGCAGCTCCCTTCTTCGCGCCGCCGCCGCGCGTCGTTGCGCAGCCGGGCGGCTTCCTCTCATCCTAAGATCCCGGGAGCACGGATGTCAGTTGGAGATGAGAATGGGCCGCCCTCGCGGGTGGCCCATTCTCGTGGTCAGACCTCGATGACGGTCGGGACGATCATCGGCCTGCGGCGGAGCCTGCGGGAGACCCACCTGCCGATCGAGCGCCTCATCGCCTGCTGCATCTGATACGTGTCGTCGCCGTTGTCGAGACCATCCTGGAGGGCCTTCGTCAGTTCGGGGAGAACCTTCTCGAAGACTTCATCGTCCTCTGCCATGGCACGAGCCTGGACGTGCGGCCCGGAGACGATCTCCTTCGCGGCCGTGTCCACGACTGCGAAGATCGCGACGAAGCCCTCTTCGGAGAGGATTCTCCTGTCCTTGAGTTCGGCCTCGGTGATGTCGCCGACGGAGGAGCCGTCGACATAGACATAGCCGCAGGGCACTGTGCCGACGATAGCGGCTTGACCATCGACGATGTCGATGACGGAGCCGTCTTCGGCGAGCATGATGTTCTCTGCGGGGACGCCGGTCTTGACGGCCAGGGCGCCGTTCGCGACGAGATGGCGGATCTCGCCATGGATGGGCATGACTGCGGAGGGCTGGACGATGTTGTAGCAGTAGAGCAGTTCACCGGCTGACGCGTGGCCGGAGACGTGGACGCGGGCATTGGCCTGATGGATGACCTTCGCGCCGAGTCGCATGAGCCCGTTGATGAGCTTGAACACCGAGTTCTCGTTGCCGGGAATCAGCGAGGAAGCGAAGATCACGGTGTCGCCGGGGCCGACCGAGATGCTCTGATGGTTTTCGTTCGCGATCCGAGACAGGACCGCCATCGGCTCGCCCTGGGAACCGGTCGACATGTAGACGCGCTTCGATTCCGGATAGTCGTTCATCTTCTTCAGGTCGACGAGCACACCATCGGGAACATCGAGGTATCCGAGATCGGCTGCGATGCCCATGTTGCGGACCATCGAGCGGCCGACGAAAGCGACGACGCGGTTGTTCGCGGCCGCAGCATCGAGGATCTGTTGGACGCGGTGCACGTGAGAGGCGAACGAGGCCACGACGATCTGCCCCGTCACGCGGGAGAACGCCTGCGTGAGGACGGGGCCGATCTCAACTTCGGACGTTGTGAAGCCCGGAACTTCAGCATTCGTCGAGTCGACCATGAACAGGTCGACTCCTTCTTCGCCGAAACGAGCGAAGGATCGCAGGTCGGTAATGCGGCGATCGAGGGGCAGCTGGTCCATCTTGAAATCGCCCGTGATGAGGACGTTTCCGGCAACGGTCCGAATCATGGCTGCCAGAGCATCGGGGATGGAGTGGTTGACCGCGACGAACTCGAGCTCGAACGGACCGAACGTCTCGATGTCGCCCTCCGTCACCTGAAGGGTGTAGGGGCTGATGCGGTGCTCTTGCAGCTTCGCCTCGATAAAGGCCAGCGTCAGCTGGGAGCCGATGATCGGGATATCGTTCTTCAGGCGGAGCAGATAGGGAACCGCACCGATATGGTCCTCGTGCCCGTGGGTGAGGACGATCCCCACAACATCATCGAGACGATCCTCGATGTACTCGAAGTCGGGCAGGATGAGGTCGACACCGGGCTGAGCCTCTTCGGGGAAGAGGACGCCGCAGTCGACGATGAGGATCTTGCCGTTGATCTCGAACACGGTCATATTGCGACCGACCTCGCCGAGACCACCCAGAGCGACAATCCTCAGGCAGTTCTTCTTCAGAGGGGCAGGTTTGCGCAGATCAGTTTGAGCATAGTTCACTCCGCCATTGTCCCACGATCGCGCCGATTTCGGCAGACGCGGGGCTCGATGGGCTGATGATCACCCGGCGGGTGCACGAACGGGGCCCACCCGGGGCCCCGTCCACGTCACGGTGCATGGTCCTACGACAGGTATCCGCGCTGGGTCAGCGCCCGTCGCAGGGAATCGAGCTCTGCCTGGCTTGCTCCCACGAGTGGCAGGCGGACCGTCGGACTGGGCAACACGCCGAGCATGGCGAGCGCTTCTTTCGCCATGACGGCACCCTGGCCGCCTCCCATGATCGCGTCGACGAGCACATGCAGGTCGTTGTCGATCTGCTGGGCGGACTCGAGATCGTGTGCGTCGACGGCGTCGACCATCGCACGGTAGCGGCGCGCAGCGACGTGGCCGACGACGGAAACGATGCCGGAGGCGCCGATCGTCAGCCACGGCAGGTTCAGGCCATCATCGCCCGAGTAGAACTCGAGGCCTGTGCGCCGCGAGGTGGCGATGCCGCGGGGCAGGTCACCGGCAGCATCCTTGACCGCCTTGATCTGGGGGTTCTCCGCCAACCGGTCGAATGTCTCATCGGAGATCTTCACGCCGGTGCGGCCGGGAATGTCATAGACCATGACCGGCAGATCGGTCGCGGAGGCGATGGCCGAGATGTGCTGATAGATGCCCTCCTGGGAAGGCTTCGAATAGTAGGGGGAGACGATGAGGAGGCCTTGCGCCCCCGACTTGGCGGCCCCAGCGGCGATCCGAACGCCGTGTGCGGTGTCGTTCGACCCGGCACCCGCAACGATCATCGCCCTGTCACCGATTTCGGCAACGACTTCCCTGACGAGTGCATCCTTCTCGGGCTGATGAGTGGTCGGCGATTCGCCGGTGGTGCCTGACAGGATCAGGCAGTCGGCTCCTTCTTCCACCAGATGAGCAGCAAGTTGACGAGCTGCAGGAATGTCGAGCGAGCCGTCGGGGGCGAATGGCGTTGCCATAGCCACTCCAACGGAGCCGAAAGTACGTGACGGTGTTCTACCCATGAGCACACCCTAACGCTTTCCACCCATCCACCGGTGGGACCATCCGGATATATCAACTATGTGGACCGGTCTTGCATGGCGAGATAGTGTTAGCGGGTGACTTCAGCCCTACCTGATTCTTTTGTCCGCCCCGCGATCGTCTCCGACGTGCCCACGATCGGGGAGATTCACGAAACGACGATGACCTCCACTCTCGAGGCTGCTCTCGGACATGCCCTGCCCGCAGACGTCGCCCAGCACGTGACCGGAGACAATCTCGCCAAGAACTGGTCCGAGTCCGTCACGGCACCTCCCTCCCCCGCGTACCGCATCCTCACTGCCGTCGAGGGAGCCGCGATCGTCGGATTCGCTGCCATGGCACCGGCCGATCAGGCCCTGGCAGGCGAAGCGGATGACAGCACCGGGATCCTGGAGATTCTCGCCCTCGAGGTGCCGCCGCGCCACGGCCGGAAGGGACACGGCTCGCGCATGCTGGCCGCGATTGCCGACCAGGCCGAACAGGACCGCGTGGCGGAGATGCAGGTGTGGATCGTTGTCGGCGACGAGGCCAAGACTCGGTTCTTCGACAGTGCGGGCTTCGCGCCGCGAGGCATCCAACGCAGTCTCGAACTCGGGGCCGAGCGCGTGACAGAACAGTGCTGGTACACGATCATGGGCGATGCCGAGCCGGAATCGGTCTAGTCCACCACATGATGAGGCGCGGGCTGATGCCCGCGCTTTTCTTTGCCCTCAACCGGATCCCTGGACGTCACCAAATGACGCCACAGCGAACGAATCGGCCACACACTATATCTACAGTCATCTTATTCGAACTGTCCTTTCATCACAGATGACGCATTCGCGCATGCGCTTGATCACAGTGACGGAGCCAACTACAGTACACGGGAGATGTCTGACATCTGAAGTATTGGCATGTGCCGGTACTGGCCACCCGCTTCTACAAGGAGGTACCAGTGGGACACGACAACACGACAGGGTCGTGGCGACGGAAGACATTCGGCATCACTGCCGGATTCGCTCTCGTTGCTTCAACCCTTGCCGCGGTTCCCGCAACTGCTCAACCAAACGACGGAGACACCGGAGAATTCACCACTCAACGAATCGCACTCGGCGGTGATGGAGCTTTCCCGAACTATCGCATTCCCGCCGTGATCCAGCTCAACAACGGAGATATCCTCCTGTCGTACGACGGGCGGCCGACTGGCACCGACTCGCCGGGCCCCAACTCGATCCTGCAGCGACGCTCCACTGACGGCGGCAAGACCTGGGGTGAGACCACCGTCGTCTCCCAGGGCAAGACGGACGCCCCGATCAAGGGCTACTCCGACCCGTCGTACGTCTACGACGCTGAGACCAACACGCTGTTCAACTTCCATGTCTATTCGAAGGACACCGGTTTCTGGAACAGCGCCATCGGAAGCGATGACGAGGACCGGCGGGTCATGAGCGCCTGGGTCGCTGTCTCGAAAGACAACGGCGTCACGTGGGAGCACCGCTCCGTCACGTCCGTTGCCAAGCCTGACAACGTCATCGCGGCCTTCGCCACGTCCGGACACGGTATTCAGATCACCCGTGGCGAGTACGCGGGCCGCCTCGTCCAGCAGTACGTCGGGCGTCTCCAGAGCGGTGCGGTCAGCGCCTACTCCGTCTACTCCGACGATCACGGCGAGACGTGGCAGATGGGAGAGCCTGTCGGGACCCTCATGGACGAGAACAAGGTCGTCGAGCTGTCCGACGGCACACTCATGATGAACTCTCGCGCCCACAACACACACACCGCGCGGTGGGTCTCCTACTCGACGAACGGTGGTGAGACGTGGTCGGATCCCGAGCTGGATCGGACTCTCGTCGACCCGCGCAACAACGCGTCGATCATCCAGAAGAACCCCGACGCGGCCGAGGGCACCCGCGAAGCACAGGAGCTGCTGTTCTCGAACTCGGCAGCGACCTCGCGCTCGAACGGCTCGATCCGATACTCGTGCGATAACGGTGAGACATGGCCCGTCGTCAAGACATACGCTCCCGGAGCCCACTCCTACTCCGACCTCGTCGCACTCGACGATGGAACGTACGGGGTGTTCTACGAAGGAGCCAATTCTGAGCAGATCTACGGTTCCTTCGACGACGAATGGCTGAAGCCGTTCTGCGCCGACTTCGATGGCGATGTTGTCGAGGCCGATGCCGGCGACACCGTGGACTTCACGTTCACGCTGACGAACAACGATTCCGAGCCGCTCCCCGCGGGTACCGCAACGGTCACCATGCAGGGCGAGTGGGAAGCAGGCACGGTCGAAACACCAGCCCTCGCGCCCGGAGAATCGACCGAACTCCTCATCCCCGTCACCGTTCCCGTGATCGCGGGAGCCAACTCGACCGCCTACGGCGATGTCAAGATCGAAGCGGGCGACTACTCGCTGCGCGGCGACGCAACCGTTCGCGTGCTCGAGGGCGCGGCACCGACACTCGGCGCCCGCATCACCGGCGCACCCGCAGATGCGTCTCGAGACGTCGTGACCAAACCCTACGTGGCCGGTGAGCGGATGAACTACCACTTCCGTGTCACCTCTCGGTCGAACGTCTCGCAGACGATCTATCCGGTCGCGGGCGACTTCCAGCCCTTTATCCCCGAAGCTGCAGGGAACTGCCGTTGGCGCAACCTCAAGGCTGGGGATGCCTACAACTGCACCACCCCTTATCACACGGTGACCGAGGCAGAGATCGAAGATGGATTCTTCCTGCCGACCTCGACGTGGGCTCTGGAAGATGTGAGCGGCAACAATCTCGAGCGCGTTCTTCTCGACGTCGTCAACGACCATGTCTCCCTGCGGGAACGCACCCCCGCGATCGGTCTCGAAACGACCGTGTTCGATATCGAAGATGTCGACAATGACGGCTACGACTCCGCTGGCGACATCGTGACCGTCCAGACCACCGTCTCCAACACCGGAAATGTTCGCTTGACCGACATCGATGGATCGGTTGTCACCGAGGAACTCGCCACCGGCGACTCCTTCTCCTCACGCACCACACACGTGCTCACCGCCGACGACATCACAGAGGGCGCTCTCACCATCGGCGACGTTGCCGCAACGGCACGCAACGGCGAGCTCACGGTGGAGGCTACAGCTGAAACCCTCGTGGTCGAGCTCGATGTCGATCCCACCGTGACTGTCACGACAGAGGCTCCGCTCCAGACCGGCAATACGGTCTCGATTCCAGTAGTTGAGGGTGTCGAGTACGTGATTGATGGCGCGGTCGTGACTGGCGATGTCGATATCACGAAGGACGCTGTTGTGACGGCGCGTGCGATCGAGGGCTATGTCCTTGCTGAGGGTGCTGTTGCTCAGTGGACGTTCACCTACACTGCTCCGATCGTGACCGTCACGCCCGAGGCTCCTGTCCAGGATGGCAACACGGTCTCAATTCCAGTAGTTGAGGGTGTCGAGTACGTGATTGATGGCGCGGTCGTGACCGGCGATGTCGATATCACGGCTGACACGACCGTGACCGCACGTGCGGTCGAGGGCTATGTCCTTGCTGAGGATGCTGTTGCTCAGTGGACGTTCACCTATGTCGCTCCGGGTCCGGTGGCTCCGTTGAAGGGCAATGTGTTCTTCGTTGCCAATGACTGGACCTCGACCGAGGCTGATGTCGTGTTCGCTTTCGGGCGTCGCGGTGATGAGGTCTTTGTCGGTGACTGGGACGGCGATGGTTTCGATACACTCGCTGTGCGTCGTGGGAACACGTTCTATGGCAACAACACGCTCACGGGTGGTAACGCTGCTGCTGAGTTCAAGTTCGGCCGGGTCGGCGATGAGGTTCTCGTCGGTGACTGGGATGGCGATGGCGCCGATACGTTCGGTGTTCGCCGTGGCAACACGTTCTACCTGAACAACACCCTTGCCGGTGGTAACGCCGATGTTGAGTTCAACTACGGTCGCGCCGGTGATGAGGTTCTCGTTGGTGACTGGGATGGCGATGACGTCGACACGCTTGCTGTGCGTCGTGGGAATGCGTTCTACATCAACAACACTCTCGGTGGTGGGGATGCGGATTCCGTGTTCAACTACGGCCGGGTGAGTGATGAGGCGTTTGCTGGTGACTTCGATGGTGATGGTGTTGACACTGTCTCCCTGCGTCGTGGCAATGTCTTCCACATCAACAACGCTCTCGCGGGCGGGGCTGCTGACTGGACCATCGGTTATGGTCGGGCCAGCGACACGATCCTCATCGGTGACTGGGATGGCGACGGCGTCGACACCCAGACACTGAACCGGACCTACTAGAACCAACGGTGGGCAGCTCCGCAGTCACCATTCAAGGAGCTGCCCACCTGCTCGGGGACTTCCTCTCCTACTGGTTCCCGACGTGATGGGGCCGCAGCACATGCTGCGGCCCCATCACGGTCTTCTCAATGCGGACTATCGATGAGTGGTTCGGGACGAAGCCTCACACTCTGCGGATCGCCGAGGGATCCAGAGCCACGCCATGAGCAAGATTCGGATATTCACAGCTCCATCAGCTGATCCAGTCCATACGTCAAGCCAGGCCGCTTTCCAACCTCGCGCAGGCCCAGAAGGACCCCCGGGAAGAAAGATTCCCTGTCGAAGGAGTCTGTGCGGATCGTCAACTGTTCCCCAGGATTCCCGAACACCACCTCTTCATGTGCGGTCAAACCGCGAAGACGGACGGCATGGACGTGGACTCCCTCGATGACGGCACCGCGGGCACCGTGCGGATCCGTCTCCGTCGCGTCCGGCATCTCCCCCAGACCGGCCTCCCTGCGTGCCTGCGCAATGTGCTGGGCGGTGGTCAGCGCCGTGCCAGACGGCGCGTCGACCTTGCCGGGGTGATGGAGCTCGATGACTTCGGCAGATTCGAAATAGGCGGCGGCCTTCTTCGCGAACGCCATCGCCAGCACCGCTGAGAGTGCATAGTTGGGTGCGATGAGAACGCCGATGGAGGGGTTCTGCTCGAGCTTCTCCTTGACGAGGTCGAGGCTCTCCCCCATCCATCCCGTCGTGCCGACCACGCAGTGGACGCCCGCGTCGATCAACGCGAGCACGTTCGCCACGGTCGAGTCCGGCCTCGTGAACTCGATCGCTGCCTCTGCCCCGTTGAGCGAGCCCACCGTGATCTCGTCACCCGCATCGAGTGACGCCACGAGGTCGAGCCCCTCTGTTGCTTGAACTCCGGCGGACATGGCGGTCCCCATGCGGCCCTGTGCTCCAATAACTGCTACCTTCATGCGTGCCACTCTACCGGTCACGTTCGCCCGCAGACGTGTGCGTTCACAATCAGTCACAGACCGTGCCGGGAGAGACGAGTGTGGGCCGATCGATTGATCGGCCCACTGTAGCTACATCGGCAGAAGCCGATCGCTGCTAGTCTTCGTCGGACTTGCGGGTACGGCGACGCTGACGGTTGCGGGGCTTGCGCTCGCCGCGCTCCTCCGTGCCGTTCTCCTCTGTGCCGTTCTCGTCGGTCTCGACGTCGTTGGCGACCTCGTCGGCCTGCTCGTTCTCTTCGCCTTCGACGATGGCGTGGAGGGAGAGCTTGCCGCGCTGATCGATCTCTGCGAGCTCGACCTGAACCTTGTCACCCACGTTGAGGACGTCTTCGACGCTCTCGACACGCTTGCCACCGACCATGCGGCGGATCTGGGTGATGTGGAGGAGGCCATCCTTGCCGGGCGAGAGCGAGACGAACGCGCCGAAGGACGTCGTCTTGACGACTGTGCCCACGAACCGTTCACCAACCTCTGGCATGGTCGGGTTGGCGATGGAGTTGATGGCCTGGCGTGCCGCGTCAGCAGCTGAACCGGTCGTCGCTCCGATGAACACGGATCCGTCATCTTCGATCGAGATGTCAGCGCCGGTGTCCTCCTGGATCTGGTTGATCATCTTGCCCTTGGGGCCGATGACCTCGCCGATCTTGTCGACAGGGATCTTGACCGTGATGATCCGGGGGGCGGTGTCGTTCATCTCATCGGGCACGGAGATGGCGTCGTCGAGGATGTCGAGGATCGCAAGACGAGCATCGCGGGCCTGCCCGAGGGCGGCTGCGAGCACCTGGGCCGGGAGGCCATCAAGCTTCGTGTCGAGCTGGATAGCTGTCACGAACTCGCGTGTACCGGCAACCTTGAAGTCCATGTCGCCCAGAGCATCTTCAGCGCCGAGGATATCGGTCAGAGCAACAAAGCGGTGCTCCCCATCGATAACCTCGCTCATGAGGCCCATGGCGATACCGGCGACGGAGGCGCGCAGCGGCACGCCGGCGTTGAGGAGCGACAGGGTCGATGCGCAGACGGAGCCCATCGACGTCGAGCCGTTGGAGCCGAGAGCCTCGGATACCTGACGGATCGCGTACGGGAAGTCTTCGCGGGCGGGCAGGACCGGGACGAGGGCGCGCTCTGCGAGCATGCCGTGTCCGATCTCGCGGCGCTTCGGGGAACCGACTCGGCCGGTCTCACCGGTCGAGTAGGGCGGGAAGTTGTAGTGGTGCATGTAGCGCTTCGACTTCTCCGGGGAGAGGTTGTCGAGCTGCTGCTCCATCTTCAGCATGTTGAGCGTCGTGACGCCCATGATCTGGGTCTCGCCGCGCTGGAACAGGGCGGAGCCGTGCACGCGGGGCAGAACGTTCGTCTCGGCCGTGATCGAGCGGATCTCGGCAGGCTGACGGCCGTCCATGCGGACACCCTCGGTGAGGACGCGGTGGCGCATCTGCTTCTTGAACACCGAGTTCACGGCGGCCGCGAGTTCGCCGGCACCCTCCGGGTAGTCGGTGGAGAGCTCGGCTACCACGTGCGTGGTGAGCTCGTTCAGAGCGTCGTCGCGTTCTGCCTTGCCGACGAGCTGGAGGATGGGCTGGAGGCGATCGCCGATCTGCTTCTCCACGCGGGCGAACTGCTCGTCCGTGTAGGGCAGGAACACCGGGTAGTCCTGGGTTTCCTTGCCCGCTTCGTCGACGAGCTGCTGCTGTGCTTCGCAGAGAACCCGGATGAAGCTCTTCGCGGCTTCGAGGCCTTCAGCGACGGTCTCCTCGGTGGGAGCCTGCGCGCCGGCCTGGATCAGATCCCAGGCGTACTCGCCGGCTTCTGCTTCCACCATCATGACAGCAACATCGTCTTCGACGATGCGGCCGGCCACAACCATGGTGAACGAGGCGCGGTTGAGCTCGGAGTAACGGGGGAACGCAACCCACTGGTTGTCGATGAGGGCAACGCGGACGCCGCCGATCGGACCGGAGAAGGGCAGCGGGGACAGCGTGGTCGACATTGATGCCGCGTTGATCGCGAGCACGTCGTACGCATCGTCAGGATGGACGGACATGATGGTCGCAACGACCTGGACCTCGTTGCGCAAGCCCTTCGCGAAGGCGGGGCGCAGCGGGCGGTCGATGAGACGGCAGGCCAGGATGGCGTCCGTGCCGGGGCGTGCTTCACGACGGAAGAACGATCCGGGGATGCGGCCGGCAGCGTAGGCACGCTCCTCGACATCGACGGTCAGCGGGAAGAAATCGAAGTGATCCTTCGGTGCTTTCGAGACCGCGGTCGCGGAGAGGATGGCGGTTTCGCCATCGAGGTAGGCCATTGTCGAGCCGGCGGCCTGGCGGGCGAGAAGCCCGGTTTCGAAACGGATAGTGCGGGTGCCGAATGAACCATTATCAATGATTGCTTCAGCGAATTTAACGTCGGGACCTTCCATGGTTCCTCTACTTTCTGGGAGCCAGCCACGGCCATCGATTGCTCATCACGGGACCATGCCCCGTAACACACAACCGAGGACCGGTTGCCTGCTCCCCATTTTCTTCGTTGTACTTCAGTGTGTTGTCTCGACGGCCACGTCGAGCAACTGGAAGCCCGGGCCACTGAGGGCCCGGGCCGTGAGTTCTAGCGACGCAGTCCGAGACGTGCGATCAGTGAGCGGTAACGCTCGATGTCTTCCGCAGCGAGGTACTTCAGAAGGCGCTTGCGCTGACCAATCAGAAGCATGAGGCCGCGGCGGGAGTGGTGGTCGTGCTTGTGCGAGCGGAAATGCTCGGTCAGCTGACTGATCCGTTCAGAGAGCAGGGCTACCTGCACCTCCGGCGAGCCGGTGTCGCCCTCATGAGTAGCGTACTCTTTGATGATCTGCTGCTTTTTCTCAGGTGAGAGAGCCATGATTCTCCAATTTCTTTCCGTTGCACAGAGCTCCGGGGCCTGTTCTCCCGGGCATGACGCATCCGTGGCCGATAAGACGGCTTCACCAGGCTAACACGCCGCGAGGGGCAAAGAATCGTCGGAAACGGTGACGTTCACTACCAGGTGAGATTCTGTTCTGCGGAAACCTCTGTTCCTGCCGTGACGCGGCGCGGGTCGACGCGCCCGCTGACGGGAACCCCGAGCGCGAGCGCGGACTGGCGCAAGTCCTCGTCCATCTGCCCCAGCAGTTCGTCGAGAGTGTCGAAGGCCCACATGGGACGCAGATAGGCGACGAGGTCGATGGAGATCTCCTCGCCGTAGAGATCGAGATCCGTTCGGCCCAGCACGTGTGCCTCCACTGTCCTCTTCTCGCCATCGAACTGGGGGTTCGTGCCGACAGAGATCGCTGCCGGGAGGTTCTCGACGGCCGACGTGCCCGGAACCGTGCGAACCAACCATCCGGCATACACCCCGTCCTGCGGCACGACCCCCGCTGAGGATGCTTGAAGATTGGCGGTCGGGAAACCGAGTTCGCGGCCTCTCTTGTGCCCGTGGACGACGGTGCCCTGGAGCCGGTGGAGCCGCCCGAGAACCTTCGTCGCTCCCTTGACGTTTCCTTCATCCAGCAGTTCGCGCAGCCACGTGGAGGACCAGCGGCGTCCGCTCGTCGAATCCTCGAGGTCGCGCACGAGTGTCACCGTGAAGCCGAGCGACTCGCCGAGAGACTGCAGGAGCTTGCCGTCCCCCTCGTTGCCGCGGCCGAACCGCGCGTCCTCACCGACGACGACTGCTCGAGCCTTGAGATCGCCGACAACCTGGTGACCGATGAATTCCTGCGCGCTCGCCATCGCATAGTCCAGTGTGTAGTGCTGGACGAACGTGACGTCGACTCCGAGCGCTTCGAGGAGGCGCAGCCGATCGTCGAGCGAGATGACGAGGGGGATCTCGCTCTCTGGATTGTGGACTGTGCCCGGATGAGGGTCGAAGGTGAGGACGATGCAGGGAAGTCCGAGAGCGCCAGCCTGCCGGACCGCTTCGCTGATGACGGCACGGTGGCCCTTGTGGACGCCGTCGAAGACGCCGATGGTGACGACTGATCCTGCCAGGTCGGAGGGGATGTCGGCAGAAGAGCGCCACACCTCCATCAGATACCTGACCGCAGGCCGAGCTGTGGGCGTCCCTCGGAGAGATCCCGGACGGCTGGGGCGGCCGAACCGCCTCCCCCACATCCGCATCCTCCGCCATTCCCGCAGCCGCCGCGGCGGCCTTGGCCTCCGCACCCACACTTGGATCCTTGCTTGCCACATGCACATGGTGAACTCATGATGCCAGTCTAGGGGACGGAGACCGGGACATTCGAAGCGGCCACCAAGCCACCCGCCTCCGACCGACAGCATCTGTCAACGAAGAATCCGGTTGCTCCCGATTGCCGCCAACGAGTCGTCTCGGCTAAGAAGAGGCTGACTGTGCGATGGTGGAGCAGAGACGAACAAGGCTGTGCGCGCTGGCCGCCAGGTTCTCCTCCGTGTGCTCGATCGCGTCGTGAAGGGGCTCTGGGGCACGTCCGATCGGGAACACTGCCGTGATTCCCTCCCCATACACCTCATCGATATCTGGACCGATCGAGCCCGCGAGGACGACGACGGGCAGATCGTCGCGGTACCTCTTCGCCCATCGCGCCACCCCGACGGGGACCTTGCCGGAGAGGGACTGGCCGTCGATGCGGCCTTCACCTGTGATGATGAGATCAGCATCTGCTATGACAGCGGCAAAGTCCGCGGCCTCGAGAACGGCGTCGATGCCGGGCTTGAGCGTGGCCCCGCAGAACGCCATGAGGCCACCGGCGAGACCTCCCGCCGCTCCTGCTCCCGGGATGTCCGCAATGTCGATCCCGTGGTCTCGCGCCATGAGGGAGGCGACGTGTGAGAGCCCCTGATCGAGGATCTGCACGGTCGCATTGTCCGCACCCTTCTGCGGGGCGAAGACGTGGGCCGCACCCGTCGTTCCCGCGAGCGGGTTATCGATATCGCACATGACGGTGAGAGTCACGTTCTCGAGGAGTCGTCTCGCCCCGCTCGTGTCGATACTGGCAACGTTCGACAGCGTCCGTCCGACGGGGACGAACTCCTCCCCCTCGTCATCGCGGAAGACGACTCCGAGAGCGGCGGCCGCCCCACATCCCAGATCCGTCGTCGCGCTGCCGCCCGCTCCCACGATGACGTGATGGCAGCCTGTCTCGACGGCTTCACGGATCAGCTCTCCCACGCCGTAGGTTGTCGCCTCCTCCGTCTGCCGGCGTCCGTCCGCGAGCGGGAGTCCCGCGCACTCCGCCATCTCGACAATCGCTGTCGTCGAATCGAGGCGACCATAGCGGGCATGGACACGCTCCCCTGGGAACACTCCGCACACCTCGGCGACGGCGCTATCGCCTCCGCCGGCCGCCAGCATGGCGTCCACGGTGCCCTCCCCGCCGTCAGCGACCGGAATCGCGGTGATCCGCGCCTGCGGGACGGCCCGCCGCACGCCGAGGGCGATGGCGTCGTGCGCCTCCCGCGAGGTGATGGCGCCCTTGAACGAATCCGAGACGATGACGATGTGCATGATGCTCCTGACGGTCAGACGAAGATCAGCCCGAGGAGCCAGATGACGATGATCGATGTGACACCCATGATCAGCGTCACCATCGTCTGCGTCTTGTAGCCCTCCTGGGGCGTGAGCCCACCAAAGTTTGTCACGACCCAGAAGTAGGAATCGTTGGCGTGCGACACGGTCATCGCACCGGCCGCGATCGCCATGACGGCGAGCGCGATCTGGACGGGGGTCTCGAGTCCGAGGGCCGGCAGGAGCGGGGCGACGATGCCGGCGGTTGTCACGAGCGCGACGGTCGAGGAGCCCTGAGCGGTCTTGAGGATCGCGGCGATGATGAACGGGAAGAACAGTCCGACAGAGGCGAACGTCGTGGCGTTCTCCTCGATGAAGGCGACGAGGTCCGTGGAGGCGATGACGCGGCCGAGAACCCCGCCGGCGGCGGTGATGAAGAGGATCGGCCCGACAACACGGAGGGTCTCGTCCGTGATGTCGTAGAAGTCCGTCATCCTGCCCACGCTCCCGAGGACGAGAACGGCGAAGACGACGCCGATGGCGAGAGCGATGATCGGCGTGCCGATGAAGCCGACGACGTCCCCGAGGACTCCATCCCATTCGAAAAGCGATCCGATGGAGCCGAGCGCCATGGCGAGAATGGGGACGAGGATGGGAAGGAAGGAAGCGCCGACGCCGGGCAGTCTGCCGTACGAGGCGCGGAGCTCCTCATAGAGGTTCTCGAGGGTCGCATCATCGAGCTCTTCGTCCTCATCGTTCGCCGTGATCCTCTTGCCGATCCACTGAGCATAGAAATAGGACACGACGAGCGCGGGAATGGAGACGAGGGTTCCGATGCCGATGACGATGAGGATGTTGTCGCCGATACCGAGGGTGTTGGCGGCCGCGATGGGGCCGGGGGTGGGCGGGATGAAGACATGGGAGGTGTAGAGACCTGCCGAAAGGGCGACTGTCATCGCCACCGATGATGCGCCCGTGCGCCGTGCGAGAGCCCGCCTGATCGGGTTGAGGATGACGAAGCCGGAGTCGCAGAAGACGGGGATGGAGACGACCCATCCCATGAGCTGGGTTGCCAGCACGGGCCGCTTCTTCCCGATAACGCGGACGAGAGCATCCGCGATCTGGAAGGCCGCGCCCGTCTTCTCGAGGATGAGCCCGATCAGCGCACCGAGGATGATGACGATACCGATGGAGGTGAAGGTTCCCGAGAATCCGAGACCGATGACAGTCGCAAGGCCGTTGATCGTCTCTCCCGCCTCGTCGGTCTTGTTGACAAGCGGGATACCGCCGATCAGGCCGAGACCGAGCGCGACCAGCATGATCGAGATGAAGGGGTGGATCCGCCACTTCGAGATCATGATGATCATGAGGACGATGGCGAGGGCGAAAACGATGATGAGTGGGATGCCAGTCATGTCAGCTCCTTTGCGATGACTTGGAGTTGACCATAGTCGCGCCCACGTCCCGCCAACGATGGTCCCCAGACCACTCTTTCGCCCCACACATGTGCCACAGACCACGTACGATGGGTGGCGATACGAGGACGGGGGTGGAATGGATATTTCTCTGGACAATGCGCAGCGCATCGTGTCCGAGATCAGTTCCGTGCTGGGTGCGGACGTCAACCTCATCGACCAGGGTGCCGTCATCATCGCCAGCACCGACCCGGCACGTGTGGGACAGCACCATCAGGGGGCTGCCCGGATCATCGCCGATCAGCTCGATCGACTCATCATCACCGATCCTGACATGCCGGGAGTGCGTCCCGGGCTCAACCTGCCGATCTGGGCGGACGGCGAGATCACGGGCGTTCTCGGCATCACCGGCGATCCCGCCACCTTCACAACCCCCGCCCACGTCCTCCAGAAGATGACAGAGATCCTGCTTCGAGAAACCCGGAGCCGGGAGACCGCGGAGCGGCACACACGTTCCTATACGCGTTTCCTCGAATCATGGCTTTCCGGCGCTCGTGAGCTCAGCCCGAGCCTGATCGCGGAGGGCCGTGATTTCGGCATCGACGTATCGGCCCAGTACCTCGTCGTCACAGCGCAGGCCGTGGCTCGGTCCGATCATCCGCGCCAGCTCGACATCGATCGCGTGACCGAGACGGTCGTTCATGCCGCCCGGTCGCGCGGCGCCATCACCGCTCAGATCGCCAGCCGAATCGTGATCCTCTTCCCGCTCGATCGGGAATCGACGAATGGGCTGACGCCGACTGTTGAGTGGCTTGACCAGCTCGCGCGTCGCGTCCGAGCATCATCCAACCTGCGACTCGCGGCAGGCGTGTCATGCCTGGGCGTGTCAGCGCCGGAGGCCGCAGAACAGTCCATGAGGGCACTGCGACGCGCCCTCCATTCGACCATCGACGTGCAGCGCTACGACGAGGTCACGGTCGATGTCCTCCTGTCCGCGATCCCCCAGCGGGAACGGCATGCCTTCACGACACGAATCTTCTCCGGCATGCCGCCACAGGTGCGCGGGGAGCTGCTGAAGTCCTTGCGCGCCTACTTCGATGCTGACGGGTCGCTGACGCGAGCAGCTGAGGTTCTCCACGTCCACAAGAACACTCTCAGCGGGCGCCTTCATCGCATCGCCGAAACGACCGGCTTGGATCCCCGGAGCACGGGTGATGCCGCCGTGCTGTGGCTCGCCCTCCAGCTCGACTAGTGCGCGAATACGACGGCGGGGCCGATCTGGCTCCCGCGCTTCTTTCCGATGGCGACAAGCGTGTCGCCCCGCACGAGGGCCACGGGTGTCGACGCATCGAGGTCGATGAACTGGCCGTACCGCAGGGCCTGCTCCTGGCTGTCCGTGATCTCGGCCCACGGCAGTGCCCGGCGGGCAGCCTCCGCGAGGGGGATCACCGAGAGCGGTTCGTGACCAACCTGCTCCACCATGTCTGCCACGGAGCGTGCCTCCGTGAACCCTCCCACCCGGGTGCGGCGCAGCGCGGTGATGTGGCCGATCGACCCGAGTGCTTGGCCGGTCTGGCGGGCAAGGGCACGAACATAGGTGCCGGATGAACAGGTGACCTCGACATCGAAATCTGCCAGCCCGTCGCGGCGCACGATGGGTGAGGTCCGGACGAGACGGCTGACCGTCACCTCGACGGCCTTCAGGTCGACCTTCTCGCCGGCTCTCGCCAGGTCGTAGGCTCTCTTCCCGTCGATCTTCTTCGCCGAATAAGCGGACGGAACCTGGGAGATTGTCCCCGTCAAGGATGCGAGTGCGGCGTCGATCTCGTCGTCGCTCGCGTCGATTCCCGGAGTCGAGACGATCCTGCCCTCAAGGTCTTCAGTATCGGTCTCCTGCCCGAGCCTGAACCGGGAGACGTAGTCCTTGTCCGCCCCGGACAGGTAGGTGAGGAGCTTCGTTCCCGCACCGATCCCGAGGACGAGCACCCCCGTCGCGGCAGGGTCGAGAGTGCCGGCATGGCCGACCTTCTTCGTGCAGGCGAGACGACGAACCGCCGCCACCACATCGTGAGACGTGACGGCGGCGGGTTTGTCGACCACAAGGATTCCCGACGCTGCTGGGGATATACCGCGCGGTGTTTCGATCATTCGTCGTCTTCGGCAGGCTTCTTGTACGGGTCTGCGTCACCAGCCGGTTCCGCCGACTCGCGCAGGCGAGCAAGCTCGGAATCCCTCATGCGTGCCGCGATGAGAGCATCCTCGATCGAGCGCGCCGCCACCGGGAGGGCGTCGGCGACGAAAGCGATCGTGGGCGTGAGGCGCAGGCCGAGCTGCTTGCCCACTTCGGAGCGGATCATGCCCTTGGCGGACTCGAGAGCCGCACCGGAGGCCTGACGCTCGGTCTCGTCGCCGAGCACCGTGTAGAAGATTGTTGCGTTCTGCAGATCGCCGGTGACGCGAACATCTGTCACCGTCACCATGCCGAGTCGCGGATCTTTCAGCTTCCGGTCGATCATGATGGCCACGATCTCGTGAATCCGATCGGCGACCTTGCGGGCGCGGGGGTTTTCAGCCATGGAATCTTCCTCTTCCCCAGAAGCGGGCCCCTCAGGGCCCGCTCACCGGTGATTAGTCGCGGGGCTTCTCCCGCATCTCGAACGTCTCGATGATGTCGCCCTCGGCGATGTCCTTGTGGCCGAGCGTGATGCCACACTCGAAGCCTTCGCGGACCTCCGTGACGTCGTCCTTCTCGCGGCGGAGAGAGACGATCTCGAGTTTGGGCGTGATGACGACCCCGTTGCGGACCAGGCGGGCGCTGACGCCGCGCTTGATCGTGCCGGACAGGACCATCGAGCCGGCGATGTTGCCGAACTTGCCGGAGCGGAAGATCTGGCGGATCTCAGCCCGGCCCAGTTCAACCTCTTCGTAGATCGGCTTGAGCATGCCCTTGAGGGCTGCTTCGACATCGTCGATGGCGTCGTAGATGACGGAGTAGAACTTCATCTCCACACCCTCGGCGTCGGCGTAGTCGGTGACACGCTCTGCCGGGCGGACGTTGAACCCGATGATGATGGCCGAGTCGACCGTCGCCAGGTTGACGTCGTTCTGGGTGATCGCACCGACGCCGCGGTGGATGATGTTGAGCGCGACCTCTTCCGAGACCTCCAGCTCCAGCAGGGACGATTCGAGTGCCTCGACGGTACCCGAGGAGTCGCCCTTGATGATGAGGTTGAGGGTCTCGACCTGACCAGCCTTGAGAGCCTCGTTGAAGTCCTCGAGGGAGATGCGCTTGCGGCGCTTCGCCAGAGTCGCGGCACGCTTCGCGGCTTCACGCTTGTCAGCGATCTGCCTGGCCTGCCTCGTATCCTCAGCCACGAGGAAGCCGTCGCCGGCGCTCGGGACGGAGGACAGTCCGAGGACCTGGACGGGGAAGGACGGGCCTGCCTCGTCCACGGGGTTGCCGTGATCATCGAACAGTGCGCGAACGGTGCCGTGAGCGGAACCAGCCACGAGAGCATCGCCGACCCGGAGGGTACCGGATTCGACGAGAGCCGTGATGACGGAGCCGCGTCCCGGATCGAGCTTGGACTCGATGGCGACGCCGCGGGCGCTCTTGTTCGGGTTCGCAGTCAACTCGAGGGCAGCGTCGGCCGTGAGGAGCACGGCTTCCAGCAGCTCATCGATGTTGATGCGCTCCTTCGCGGAGACGTCGACGAACATCGTGTCGCCACCGTACTCCTCCGCAACGAGACCGTATTCGGTGAGCTGACCGCGGACCTTGTCCGGGGATGCTCCCTCGACATCGATCTTGTTGACGGCGACAACGATGGGAACGTTGGCGGCCTGCGCGTGGTTGAGAGCCTCGATCGTCTGCGGCATGACGCCGTCGTTCGCGGCGACCACGAGGATCGCAATATCGGTCACCTCGGCGCCGCGGGCACGCATCTGCGTGAACGCTTCATGGCCGGGCGTATCGATGAACGTGATCGCACGATCGTTGCCGTCGTGCTGGACCGTCACCTGGTAGGCGCCGATGCGCTGGGTGATGCCGCCCGCTTCGCCGCCGGCGACGTCATCGCTGCGGATAGCGTCGAGGAGCTTCGTCTTGCCGTGGTCGACGTGACCCATGACCGTGACGACCGGCGGACGAGCCACGAGATCCTCATCGGTCTCGGCAGCCTCTTCGGCTTCGAGATCGATATTGAAGGCCTCGAGGATCTCACGATCCTCATCTTCGGGCGACAGGATCTGGATGTCGTAGCCGAGCTCAGCTCCGAGAAGCTTGAACGTGTCCTCGTCGAGGGACTGGTTCGCTGTCACCATCTCGCCGAGCGTGATCATGACTGTCACCAATGCCGCGGGATCGACCTGGATCTTCTCGGCGAAGTCCGCGAGGGACGCGCCCGCACGGATACGGACCACGGTGGAGCCGTCGCCGCGCGGAACGCGGACGCCGCCCACCATGGGCGCATGCTGCTGCTCGTACTCTTGACGCTTCGCACGCTTCGACTTGCGGCCGCGGCCTGCACGGCCGCCGCCACGTCCGAACGCACCGGCGGTGCCGCCGCGCAGCGGACGGCCCCTGTTGGGTGCGCCGCCACCCGGTGCTCCTGCACCGGCACCGGCTCCGGCACCCGCACCGGCGCCACGACCCTGTCCGGGACGTGCACCGCCGCGACCACCACGGCCGCCGGCCTTCGTCTGATCAGCAAGAGCCGAATGGTTCGGCATCATCGCGGGAGAAGGACGGGGACCGCCCTTCGATGCGCCGGGGCGGGGACGCGCAGCGCCCTGCCCTTCAGTCTTCTTGCCGCCGCCGGGGCGGGGCATGCCCTGAGCGGGCGCGAACGGGTTATTGCCGGGTCGCGGTCCGCCCTTGCCGCCGCCGGGGCGGGGCATGCCCTGAGCGGGCGCGAACGGATTGTTGCCGGGACGGGGGTTGCCCTTGCCGGAACCGGAGCCGCGTCCGCCGCGCTGGCCGCCCGGCTTCGGGGCGGGCTTCGCTGCGGGCGGGGGGCCCGGGCGTGCAGATGCTGCGGGTCCCGGCTTCGGAGCCGGGGTTGCCGCCTCTGTCGTCTCCTCGACGGCGGGTGCCGCCTGGGGTTCCGGGGTCGCGGCAGGAGCCTCGACGGCGGGGGTCTCGACAACGGTTTCCTTGACGACAGGCTTCGGTCCCGGCTTGGGAGCCTGGGGGCCGGGCTTGGGCGCCTCGGGGGCCGACGTCTTCTCGACCGTGGGAGTGTCATCCGCCTGCGCGGCGGGCTCTTGTGCAGGCTTGTCAGCCTTCTGGGGTCCCGGCTTCGGAGCGGGACGTGCCGACTGCGCCGTGGGCGCGGCGGCCTTCTCCGGCTTACCGGAGGATGCTAGCGACTCGAAATGCTGACGGGCCTTCCGTTCGACGGGGGGCTCGAGCGTCGATGACGCGGACTTGATAAATTCACCGGCGTCAGAGAGGTAGGTGAGCAGTTCCTTGCTCGGAATACCAAACTCTTTCGCTAGTTGGTGGACGCGGACTTTTGCCACATTTCTCCTTCTTGTGGGGTCCGCGCAGGTGCGACAGACCCTTTACTGCTGGCAGCTCATCGCTGGGTACTCATTGGGCGCCCATCGGCTTCCTACCCGCTTTCTTCGTCGCTTCTTCTAGTACGGCTCCGGATGAGCCGAGGTCAAACCATTCCTCAAGTCCCGAGGTGTCCGTGATCGCTGTGCGCAGATGACGGGAACAGGCTCGGGAGGCGAGCGCACGGTTCAGGCAGTCGCGGCGACGATGCAGCCACGCGCCTCGCCCCGGGAGAACTCGGTCCGCGTCGACAGCAACGGTGTGTTGCTGCGCCACGAGCCGGACCAGGGCGGACCGCGGTTCACGCTGTCGGCAACCGATGCATGTGCGCTGAGGTATATGAGTCAACACGTCATCCATCTGTTAAGCGGCGTAAACCATCTATGATTCTATCAACTCTCCCTCACAAACCACCAGCATTACGCGGGCGGGTGTGTGATCTCTCAGTCGTCCGACTCGTCGTCTGCGACATTATCCTCTGCAGCGGCGGCTTTTCTGGCTTCAGCTTCGGCACCTGCCGCCGCCATTTCCGACTCTTTGCGGATGTCGATCGACCAGCCGGTGAGCTTCGCCGCGAGGCGCACGTTCTGCGCATCCTTGCCGATGGCGAGGGAGGCCTGATCGTCGGGCACGACGGCGCGTGCCTGACGGTTATCCATGCTCAACACGTCGACCTGGGTGACACGAGCCGGGGAGAGTGCGGCGGCGATGAAGGCGGCGGGCTCGTCATCGTAGTCGACGATGTCGATCTTCTCCCCGCCGAGTTCCTCCATGACGGCGCGAACACGCTGGCCGTTGTGCCCGATGCAGGCGCCTTTGGCGTTGATGGACTGGTCGGGGCTCCACACGGCGAGCTTGGTGCGATGACCGGCTTCTCGGGCAAGCGCAACGATCTCCACGTCCCCACCCTCGATCTCCGGCACCTCTGTCTCGAAGAGGCGGCGCACGAAGTCAGGGTGGGAGCGGGACAGTCGCACGGTTGCGCCGCGGTGCCCGACGGATACGTCGAGGACATAGGCGCGCACCCGGTCTCCGTGGCGGAAACGCTCGGTCGGAACCTGCTCGTCCTTGCGGAGGAGGGCCTCGTGCTCTCCGACGTTGATGAAGATGTCGTCCGGGTTCGTCCGGGGCGGGTTGGCTTGGACGACGCCGGACACGACGGTGCCCTGCTTGCCCTTGAACGAGCCGAGCACGCGGTCCGCTTCAGCGTCCCGCAGGCGCTGCGCGATGATGCTGCGTGCTGTCGAGGTTGCGATGCGGCCGAAGTCGCTCGGCGTGTCATCGAACTCCCCGGCGGGGTTGCCGTCATCGTCGAGTTCGACGGCCCACACGGTCGCCTTGCCCGTGTCGCGGTCGAGTTCGACTCTGGCCTGGTGGATCGCACCCGGCACGCGGTGGTAGGCATGCAGGAGCGCGTCTTCGATTGCTCCGACAAGAACGTCGACACTGATTCCGAGCTCTGCTTCAACGATCCGCAGCTCGCTCATCTGAATATCCACGGGGGCTCCTAAAGTTCGACGTCCATGCGGGCGCTCAGCACGTCGGAGAGTGAGATCTCGCGCGCCTGCCCGCCATTGCTGAGGGACAGTGTATCGCCTTCGACTGAGTCGAGACGTCCCGTGATGTCGCCGCCTGCGGTGGCGAGGACGACCTTGCGTCCCTGCGCACGGCGGAAGTGTCGGGGCTCTGTCAGGGTTCTCGTGGCCCCGGGTGTGGACACCTCGAGCACGTACTGGCCGGACGGTGCGGCAGGGCTTTCGTCGAGGAATGCCGAGATCTTGCGAGACACGTCGGCCAGCTGATCCGATCCCACTCCGCCCGGACCATCTTCCAGGTCCACCGTGACCCGCAGCAGGGTTCGCTTCCCGGCGGGCTTCAGCTCGACCTGCTCGAGATAGAGACCGGCCCCGGCCACGACCGAGACAAGTGCATCGTTCAGTTTATCAGCATCCTTCATGCCTTCCAGCGTACCTGCATGTCCGCCCGTGCCGATACTGCCGCCGGGAGGTCTTCGCCACGGGAGAAGAAGGCCCTGTGGCACTATTGACGTATGACTCGCCGCGCTGGGCTCTCACCCGCAGCTTTCCTCCTCTCTGTCGCGATCGGCATCGCCATCTTCGTCCTCGCGATGGTCGTCATCGGTGTCAGGCTCGACTCGGGGCCTCCCCAGCCGGAGCCTGCCAGTGTCTCCGAGGAGGCACGCCAGGATGCCGCGACGGCCTATGCGCTCCTCGCGGAGGCGGCCGAGGGTGCGAACCCGGACGTTGCGTCGATGGCACGCGCCCACGAGGAGGCTGTCGGAGGGGTATGGGTACCCTGGCCCGAGGGCGCACCTGAGGGTGCGACGAACCCGCCCGCCCCACAGTCCGATACGGCCGATGTCATGATCCTTCTCGAACGGGCCGTCGAGGCCACCGAGCATGCTGTGCAGACCGTCGATCCCGCGGACGCCCCCCTGTTCGCCTCCATCCTGCTTCGGCAGCAGATCGCGCTCGATGCTCTGACCGAGGAGGAAGCGATCGCGGCGGAGCCGCTTGTCGGTCTGGCCGAGTTCGCGACAGAGCAGACGCTGCTCACCCTTGACACGGCGCGGCAGTGGCTGGAGACCGCCGCCGCTCATCTCGACCCGAACGAATCCGCAGTCGACAGTATTGCCGAGGTCGATACGATGACGAGCGCGATCCTGTCGAGCGGGATGGCAGACAGCCGTCTCGCTGTCGCGCCCCTCCCCTCGTGGTTCCTGGCCGACCCGTCCCCGGAGACTGCGGCGCAGCTCGAGGCCGAGGCCAAGATGCTGATCGCGGCCGAGCTGTTCAGCTACATTCCCACGTCCGATCCGACTGTCGATCTCCAGATCGTGTCCGCTCTCCATCGCTATGTGGCGGCGTCGACGGTCACCGATTTCCCCCTGATCGAGGTGCAATGAACATCATTCTGGACTGCGATCCCGGACATGATGATGCGGTTGCGATGCTTCTCGCCGCCGGTCATCCCGACATCGAGATTGCCGCGATCACGACCGTGGGCGGCAACCAGACCCTGGAGAAGGTGACGCGCAACGCTCTCGGCATCGCCACTCTCGCGAACATCACCGCCCCGATCGCGGCGGGTTGCGATCGTCCCCTCGTCCGCGATCTCTTGACGTCTGCCGAGATTCACGGTGAGAGCGGCCTGGATGGGGTGACGCTGCCTCCTCCTGCCATGGATCTCGATCAGCGCCATGGCGTCGACCTGATGATCGACACGATCATGGAGTCGGAGCCCGGCACGATCACCCTCGTTCCCACCGGGCCGCTGACGAATGTTGCGATGGCACTGCGCAAGGAGCCCGAGATCGCTTCCCGTGTCGCGGGGGTGACCTTCATGGGCGGGGGCGTCGGGGTCGGGAACTATTCCCCCGTCGCGGAGTTCAACATCCTTGTCGATCCCGAGGCCGCCGCCGCAGTCGTGTCTGCCCCGTGGCCGGTCACGATGGTGGGACTCGATGTCACCCACGAGGCGCAGGCAACGCCCGACGTTGTCGACAGGTTCCGCAGCTTGGGCACCCCGGTGGGTCAGTTCGTTGTCGACCTCATGGCGTTCTTCACCGAGTCGAACGAATCCGAGCAGGCCTTCGCCTCCCCGCCGGTCCACGATCCGGTGGCTGTCGCCCAGGTCATCGATCCATCTCTCATGTCCTACCTGGCCAGCCCGATCGTCGTCGAGACGAGCGGTGCCCACACGACCGGTATGACCATCGTCGACCGCAGGCCCTGGATGAGCTATGACTCTCGCTCTCGCGCCGCGCTGAAGCTCGATGTCGAGCGTTTCTGGGATCTCGTCATCTCCTCGATCGGCCGCCTCCGCTAGCCCGGCCTGCCGGTGCGGAGTCCGACAGGCTGGGGCTTTCGGCTACCAGTCGTAGCGGGGAATGGCCGCGTAGGTTGCGATCTCGGCCTGGATCCGAGTGAGGGCCTCATCTCCCAATCCCGTCTCAGGAGTGACGTGACGCCATGCGTCGACGACGACATCGCCATAGTTGTGCCCGTAGGCGGCCGGGACTGCCTCAGCGACAAGCATGTCGAGCGTGACCTGGAGGCCCGTCACGACTGGTATCCACCTCATCGACGTGCTGAGTTCCGGGCTCCTCTGATCTGGCTTGAGCCAGTCGGGGGCCCGCCAGTAGACATCGGGGGCGAGCCACGTGACGGGATCTGTCGCATGCTGGAGGTAGAGGACGCGCGGCTCGAGCCACGGGCCGGTCAGCTTGTTCTCGTCCCCGTCACGCGACATCCATCGCACTTCCCGCCCATCATCCAGCACGGGCTGCCAGGCGGGACTTCCCGGATCGCGGGACGATTGCAGGCTCTTCCAGAGTTCGGAGCTGTGCGGACTGCCGACGAACAGGGCACCGTCGGTGCGGGCGCGAAGATCGTCCACGTCGGTGAACACGGACTGGCCGCCGTATGCTCCGAGGCTCAGTCCGTAGATGACGAGATGTGGGCGATCATCCTCCGGCAGCTCGGACCAGCGTTCCTCGACGGCATCGAACAGCGCTCCTGCGGCTTTCATGGGGGCATCGGGATCAAAGATGTAAGAAACCCAGCTGGGCGTGTAGGCGTATTGCATGGAGGCGATCGCCGTGTCTCCCCCGTGCACGTACTCCAGAGCATCGACAGTCTGCGGCTCGAGCCAGCCGGAGCCGGTGGGAATCGCGACAGCGAGAACCTCCCGGTCGAAAGCTCCCGTCCTCTCCAGTTCGGCGACGACGAGATCCGCCCGCTCCTCCATGGTGGGTGCGGAAGCGAGGCCGGCATAGACGCGGATCGGCTCCATCGCCTCCTCACCCGTGAGCGCCTCGATCTCTGCCATGCTCGGCCCGCCACCGACGAAATCGGCCCCATGCCTGCCCAGGCTGTCCCACGAGATGATGGACTCGCTCCCTGCTGAACGATACTGGGAGTCTGGTTCGACCAGGTCGGAGTCGGGAAGAGCATTGCGGTCGCGGTAGAAGCGGTCCGCTCCGAAGACCACCGTCAGTGCGAGAGCCGCAATGATAGCGGCGATGACGGCCACCGTCAGGGCCGTGGCCCTGCCCCATGAACCATTCTTACGAAACCTGGAGTAGAGGCGGCGCACCCCGAGCGTGATCGCCACCACGAGGGCTCCCGTGATGAGGAAGCCGAGGAAGAATGCCCCGAGGTGGGTGCCGTCGAGAGGCGGCATGCTGACGAGCCTGCGAACATCGTTCTGCCAGGCAACGGCCGCGCCCGGGAGGACGATAAGGGCGGCAATCCAGGCGGCGACATAGCCGTAGAACCAGCGCCGGCTGATAGACCGGGGAGCCTCCTTGCCTCGCATGCGCCGCACACCTTTCGCGATCAGGACACCGGCAAGGTATCCGAACGCGAAGGAGAGGACGACGATGATGCCTTGGAAGACGGCCGGGCGTGGCAGCAGCGACGGGGTGACGGAGAGGACTGCGGCGATGAAGCCGAGCGCTGACCCCGTCGCGTCGGGGATCCAACGGTTCGCATACCGTGTGGTGGAGGCTGGGGGCGTGTGATCCACGATGTCGTCCGTTCTGGCAATGGAATCATTTCTGTGATCATAAACCCCAGGACTCCGAATCATCGCACCCGCGAGACGACAACGGCCCTGATCCGCCGATAACGGAACGGGGAGGCGCGGCCGATACCGTGCCTCCCCATCCACCGTCTCCGGCTAGCGCTGGAGCTTCGCCTCGAACGCTGCTCGCGCGCCGGAGAACTCGGCGATGGAGCCGCCGGCGGCAATAGCATCTCGCGCGGGTGCTTCCGCCTGCTCCTTCGAGGAGAGGAGGGCCCCGAGGCCGACAGCCTCGTGGGGCTGGAGGAAGGCGACACCGTCGGAGTCGGCGAACACGACGTCTCCCGGCCGGACCACGACTCCGCACACAGAGACGGGCACGTTGATGGCACCCTCGAGCCCGAGTATCCGTGTCGTGATCGGGCTGAAGCCCCTCGAGAAGACCGGGAAATCGTAGGCCAGAGTCTCGTCGTGGTCATTGATCGAACCGTCGATGACAGCACCGACCGCTCCGCGAGCCTTCGCGGTGAAGGAGACGAGACCTCCGAAGGAGGAACGCTCCCTGTCCCCGCTGTGGTCGATGACGAGCACGTCACCCGGTCGAAGCAGATCGGCCGCGACGTGCACGGCAGTCGAATCCAGGTGTGGTATGCGCACGGTGACGGCCGTGCCGACGAACTTCACGGGCCTCCGGTTCGGCACGAGGCCCTTCGCGAACCCGTCGTCGCGCAGGTGCCCGAGAGTGGACACGCAGACGCCGCGGAGTTCGTCGACAAGCGCCGGGTCGATCTGGTCCGGCATGGGATTGTTGATGAACATGGGGGCTCCTTTAGCTGGTTCCTGAGAGATTGGGGATGAAGGTGACGATCTGCGGAACGAGGATGAGGATCGCGACCACGACGATATCGGCGACGATAAAGGGCACGACCCCGCGGAACGCGGTTCCCAGGCCGACTTCTTTCACCGTTCCCGAATAGACGAAAACGTTCATGCCCACGGGCGGGGTGATCAGCGCCATCTCTGCGACCTTGACGATGAGGACTCCGAGCCAGATCGCGTCGAACCCGTACCCGGTGAGGATGGGGTGGAGCAGCGGGGCTGCGATGAGGATCATGGAGATCCCGTCGAGGAACATGCCGAGCGGCAGCAGGATGGCGAGACAGAGGATGAGAACGAGGTAGGCGGGCAGCTCTGCCGAGATCACCGCGTCGACGAGGGCGGTCGATGCTCCCGAGAGTGCGAGGAAGTAGGTGAAGACACCCGCTCCTGCGAGGAGCAGGAAGGTCATGGCGGTCAACCCGATCGCTTCCACGAGGGACTCTTTGACGGCGCCGAGCAGCTGGCTCATCTTCGTTCGCACGATGAGGATGATGAGGGCCGCGAGCGCACCGAAGGATGCTGCCTCCGTGGGGGTTGCGATGCCGAGGTAGATGGTGCCGATGGAGACGGCGAAGATCACTCCGAGGAATGCTCCTCCCAGCCAGTCCATCTGCAGCCGACTCGCATCATCAGCCGCTGCCCGCTCGCGCTCGAGGAGGGAGTCCTCCGTTCCCGCGGTTGCTCGACGCGTACGCACGACGAGGATCATGATCGTCGCTGCATACGCGAGGATCGTGAGCAGTCCGGGGCCGATGCCGGCGAGGAGGAGCTGCCCGATCGACTCTTCCGTCACGACCCCGTAGAGGACGAGCACGATCGACGGTGGGATGAGGACACCGAGGGTGCCGCCCGCACACACGACACCGGCTGCCAGCTTGACACTGTGTCCCGCTTTCACGATCGCATCGGTCGACACCCGTGCGAGTGTTGCGACTGTGGCGACCGAGGATCCGGTGACTGCCGCGAAGAGGCCCGAGCCCGCGAGGGACGCGAGAGCTGAGCCGCCCGGCAGGCGACGGAGGATCCGGGATGCGATGTCGAATCCCGCCTGCGCGAGGCCCGCCTTGACGGCGAAGATTCCCATGAGGATGAAGAGCGGGATGATGACGAGGCCGTAGTCGGCGGATGATGAGAAGGGGGCGTTCGCTCCCGTGGAGATCGCGGCGCCGGTGGAGCGGAGCATGACGACACCGACCAGCCCTGCGAGCATGAGCGAGAGGCCGACGTGGAAGCGGATGGCGATGAGGACGATGAACGTGATGATGACGGTGAGGAGGGCACCGATGGCTGCGCCGGTCATTTCTTCTCCTCCCGGTCGATGACGGTGTGGGTGATGAGCTGGGCTTCGGCCTGAGCCTGGTGGACGATGTGCGACTCGTCGTCGAGGCGCTTGCCGTCTCTCATGTCCAGGTATTCGTTGAGTGAGTTCCAGATCGCGACGACGAAGAAGAGGACGAAGGCCGCGAGGAGAGCGCTCTTGACGGGCCATGTCGCCAGTCTCAGGATGCCGTTCGTCGTCTCGGATCGTTCGAAGGCGGAGACGACCGTTCCGAGGATTCCCCACGAGAGGACGGCTCCCACGATCAGGAGGAGCAGTGTGCGGATGAGGGCGAGGGTGGTCCTCTCACGGGTGGGGAGATTCATCTCGAGAAGATCGACGGACACGTGCCTGCCGTCGATTTCCGCGGCGGCGAGGCCGAGGAAGGCGATGGCGACGAGTGCGAGTGTGGAGATATCGACCGCTCCGAGGATGGACTGGTCCCACAGGTTTCTTCCCACCACGTCAGCGACCGTGAGCAGCGTGAGGAGGATGAGGAGGATTCCGGCGATGATGACGAGTGTCTGCGATAGTGCTCGCAGCGGCCCTGGCAGTGTTCTCACAGTGTTCCCTCCATGCATGCCACGAGCGGATCCTCATAGTCGGATGCCGACTCCTCGTCGGCGATGATGGCCCGATAGTCGTCGAGGACGGAGGCGGCGTCGTAGCCGCGCTCCGCATATCGGTCAACCCATTCATCGGCGATCGTGGACTTCTCCGCCCATGCCGCGACGTCCGCGTCCGAGAAGGACGAGAACTCGGTGCCTGCCGCCGTCAGTTCTTCGCAGGCGATGCGGCCGGCTGATTCCATCTCTTCCAGGCCGAATTCGATTCCCTTCCGGGAGGCTTCGTCGAGTGCGCGCTGGTACTCTTCCGGCATCGACTGGTAGAGGTCTTCGTTGATGACGACAATCGAGCTTGAGTAGGCTCCGATGCCGGGATCGACCACGTACGGGCTGGCTTTCGTCAGGCCGAAAGTCGACAGGTTGGCGAGAGCGAGAGCCGTATAGCCGTCGACGATGCCGCGCTCCATGGATTCGTAGATGTCTGTCGCCGTCATGGCGACAGGGTTCACCCTGCTGGTGAGGAGCACTTCGGACGCGAGGCCGCCGGATCGGATGGAGCGGCCTGCGAGATCGTCCGGCGTCTGTGCCGGCTCGTTCAGTCCCATCGCGATCGTGCCCAGCGGCAGGGGAAACAGCAGCCGGACACCCTGCCGGTCGAAGTCCTCCCGGTAGACGGGGCTCTCCTCGTAGAGGCGGAGGATCGTGTTCATGTGCGCCTGCGGGTTCTTCGTCTCGAACGGCAGCTCGATGACGGTGAACATCGACAGATCGGAGGCTGCATAGATCGAACCGACCTGAGCGAGGTCTGCCCGACCGTCCAATGTTGCCTGCACGGCTTCGTCGGCGCCGACAAGGCTCTGCGAATAGTGGAAGACGACGCTCACCCCGCCATGGGTGAGACGTTCCACCTCCTCCGCCCATCGCTGCGCGGAACGCGACTGGTCCGAGGTCGCGCTGGAATAGGTGGTGTAGTGGAGGACGTAGTCGGCCCCATCATCCGAGCATGCCGCCGCCGATCCGAGGACGACAGACATGGCGAGAGCCGCGCTCCATCGGTTCCTAATCATCTGCGATCCCCACCCGGTAGCGGCGCAGCGCGAGCGCAGGGTTCGTTGCCCGTACCGCGTCGAGACGCGCCTGGGTGAGTGTTGCGAAGCCGATGCCGGCGGTCTCGCCGACCTGGGCGAGTGCGATGCCCATGGGGTCGATGATCGCGCTCTGTCCAGCGCCGGTCGGCGCACACTGGTCGGCCGCGAGCACGTACACGGTGTTCTCGATCGCTCGAGCCCGGATCAGCGTGTTCCAGTGGTATTCCTTGAGGGGACCCGGCACCCATTCGGCGGGCAGCGCGATGACGGTGGCCCCGGCATCAACGAGCATGCGCGACGTCTCGGGGAACCGGAGGTCGTAGCAGGTCTGCAGACCGATCGTGAAGCCGTCGACGGCGAAGACGCCGCCGTTTCCCGGCTCGGCCGCGATGACACGATCTGATTCCTTATATCCGAAAGCATCGTAGAGATGGACTTTTCGGTAGATCGCACGGAGTTCGCCGGCGTCGATGCCGACGAGGGTGTTGTAGATCCGATCATCGGTCGCGGCTTCGTTGATGCCCGCGACGATCGCGATCCCGAGCTCGGCGGAGAGCTCCCTCAAGCGGGTCACTGCGGGGCCGTCGAGGTCTTCTGCGGTCTCGACGAAACTGTTGTCCATTGACGCGACCGTATAGATCGCATATTCGGGGAGGACGGCGAGACGGGCTCCGCCCGCCGCCGCGTCTCGCAGCATTGCTTCGATCGTGCGAAGGTTGGCCGCCTTATCGGCGGTCGGAGCGTACTGGAGGACAGCGCTCGTGATCATCGGGGGTTCCTTTCGGCCATGGCCTTGAAGTTTGTCAGCGTCTGGGTGAATCCTGCCAGGATCGCACCGTACTGCATTGCGAGGACGATGGTCGATGCGCCCTCGTCGTGTGCGAGTTTCTGTTCCGCCTCGCTCCATGCGGGTAAAATCCAGGGTTTGCCAGCAGCCTTGGCGGCTCGTGCCAGGTGCCGGATGTCGTCGAGATCGGCGTCTGTCACGGCATATGCTCCCCGGCCGCGCCGCAGGCTGAGGTCGGATGGTCCGACGAAGATGCCATCGACGGTGGGCAGCGCGAGAATGGCGTCGATATCATCGAAGGCGCTCGCGTCTTCGATCATCGGGTAGCAGGCTGTCTCCCGGTCCTGCCGGGCCACCCAGTCGTCGGTGAAGCCGCGATAGCCGGACGTGCGTCCGCCTGCGAAGCTCCGATCTCCGAGCGGGGGGAACTTGGCGAATCCGCAGACGGTCCGTGCATGATCGGCCGATTCGATGTGCGGGATCGCAACCGCATCAGCACCGAAATCGAGTGCCTGCTGGATGGGGCCACGCTCCGGTCCGAGGACTTTGACGATTGCTCTCATGCCGCGCGCTCTGATCTGGGGAATGAGCCAGTCGAGTGCCGCGAGGTCGAAGAGGCCGTGTTCGACGTCGAGGACGACAGCGTCGTACCCGGCCAGGTGTGCCATCTCGACGGCGGCCGTCGACGGCTCCGTCAACCATACGCTCAGGGAAGGAAACGTCATTGCTCTCCTTTGTCCACCCGAGCATCGTTGCCCGGACCACATTATGTAGACGTAATGTATACATGACATGTACAGGTTGTAAAGCGCATCGTCTACACTCGGACCATGGACAACGGCATGACGGGTGAAAGTCCCCGGAAGACTCGCACGCTCTCAGCAAGCGACCGCGCCTACGAATGGATCAGGAACGCGATCCTCACAGGGGTGTTCCGAGAAGGCGAATTCCTCGACGAGGTCGCCCTCTCTCACGAGGTCAACACCTCACGGACACCCGTCCGAGAGGCACTGCACCGCCTCCAGGCAGAGCGTTTCATCGATATTCTTCCCAGGCGAGGAGCACAGGTGCGCATGATCAGCGCCCGCGAGCTCGAAGAGGTCTATGCGACACGATTCGTCCTCGAATCGCATGCTTTCGACGAAATCGTCTCCCAGGGTCATGCCCTCCCCCGCCGTGCTACCGAGATCGCCGAAGAGCTCTACGAGGCGGGCACGAAGGAGCGCTGGAACGACGTCGCCCAGCTCGACCAGCGCCTCCATTCCCTCTTCGTCTCCCACGCGGGAAACGCAGTCATGAGCGAACTGTATGACTCGCTCCAGCCGCGCCAGGTGAGACTCTCGGTCCGCACCATTTCGACTGCCCCGGATCGTCTCGACATCATCCACGGCGAACACCTGGCACTCATCGAGCACCTATCGACGGGCAACCTCGAGTCGGCAGTCGCAACGCTGAAGAAGCATCTTGACAGGATCCCGTCCCTCATGAGGACATTCTCCTGAACGTCCTGAACGCCACTGCCCCGCGTGGGGTGCGGAGGAAGACTCCCCCGCACCCGCACTATTCGCCGTGTGCGGCCAGATCGGCCCGCAGCAGCTCAGAAAGGTGTGCGACAGCGTCGGCGACGGGCGTCTCGATCGATTCACCGGTCACGCGGTTGCGGATCTCCACGGTCCCATCGGCGAGACCGCGTCCGACGACGAGCCCGTAGGGAATGCCGAGAAGTTCATAGTCCTTGAACTTCACACCGGCAGAAACCTTGACCCGATCATCGTAGACGACCTCGAAGCCGGCATCGGTGAGCTCTGCGGCGATTTCCTCAGCCTTATCGAAGATCTCCGCGCCCTTCCCGGTTGCCAGCACGTGAACGTGGGCGGGTGCGATGTTGATGGGCCACACGAGACCGAACTCGTCATGGTTCTTCTCCGCGAGCGCGGCGAGCACGCGCGAGACGCCGAGACCGTAGGAGCCCATGGTGACGACGCGGGACTTGCCGTTCTCGTCCAGGACAGTCAAGCCAAGGTTCTCTGCGTACTTCCGTCCCAGCTGGAAGATGTGGCCGACCTCGATGCCGCGGGCGAGCTCGAGCGGGCCCGAACCGTCGGGAGACGGATCACCCGCACGAATCTCGACAGCTTCGATCGTGCCGTCCGCCTCGAAGTCGCGGCCGTACACGAGGTTGAAGACATGCTTCGCGTTCTCGTTGGCACCCGTGATCCAGGCTGATCCGCGGGCCACGCGGGGGTCGAGGAGGTAGCGGACAGATCCTGAGATCACGCCGTCCTCGGTGACGCGGCTCGGCGAATTGGGGCCGATGGCCATGGGGCCGATGTAGCCGGGGACGAGCTCGGGATGCTTCTTGAGATCCTCCGCGGTCGCCACCTCCACCTCGGCGGGGGACAATGCCGCCTCGACGCGCTTGAGGTCGACATCCCTGTCTCCCGGGACGCCCACGACGATGACCTCGCGGGTGCCGTCGGGATGTCCGAGGGCGAGGACGACGTTCTTCAACGTGTCGGCCGCACCCCACGGTTCGGCCTTCGGCTTGAGCTCGTTCGCAACCGCCACGAGAGTATCGATCGTCGTCGATTCGGGAGTGTCGAGAACCTCTGCGGCGGGAACATCTGAGCAGTCGAGCTCCGGTGCCTGCGGCGTGGTCACCGCCTCCGCATTCGCGGCATAGCCCGATGCTGCACGGACGAACGTGTCCTCCCCGATCGGTGTGGGGTGGAGGAACTCCTCTGACCGCGATCCTCCCATCGCACCGGACATGGCGGAGCAGATGACGTAGTCGAGGCCGAGACGCGCGAAGATCTTTTCGTACGTGTCCCGCATGCACTGGTACTGGACGTCCAGGCCCTCGTCGGCCACGTCGAAGGAATAGGCGTCCTTCATGATGAATTCGCGGCCCCGGATCAGGCCGGCGCGGGGCCGTGCCTCATCGCGGTACTTCGTCTGGATCTGGTAGAGCATGAGCGGGAGGTCCTTGTACGAGGAGTACAGGTCCTTCACCAGGAGGGTGAACATCTCCTCGTGCGTGGGCGCGAGGAGGTAGTCGTTGTCGCGGCGGTCCTTGAGGCGGAACAGGTTCGGGCCGTACTCGGTCCACCGGTTCGTCGCCTCGTAGGGCTCGCGCGGCAGCAGGGCCGGGAAGTGGACTTCCTGGGCGCCCGTGGCGTCCATTTCTTCCCGCACGATCCGCTCGACTTTGCGGACGACCTTGAGGCCGAGAGGGAGCCACGTATAGACGCCCGGGGCGGCACGGCGAATGTAGCCGGCACGGACCAGGAGCTGGTGGGAGGGGACTTCAGCATCTGCCGGGTTCTCCCGAAGGGTCCGGACAAAGAGATTCGACATTTTCAGCACGGACTCAGCTTACCTAACCTTTGCCGTGCCACAGCGACTCAGAGGAGAACGGTCGCGAATTCACCCACCTGGCGGAAACCCACCCTGTCGTACATCCTGAGAGCCGCATGGTTGTAGGAGTTGACGTAGAGGGACACGGTGGGCGCGATACGCGAACGAACATGCTCGACCACGGCCGACATCGCCGCCGTGCCGATACCCTGCCCGCGCAGGTCTGGGGCCGTCCACACGCCCTGGATCTGGGCCACCCCGCCCCACAGTGCGCCGATGTCGGCCTTGAACTCGACCCGCACCTTCCCGTCGGGGCCGATCCCCGTGCGGAGGAAGGTGTGCCCCTGCCTGCACAGCTCGTAGACTCGCGAGATGTATCCCGGGCCGTACGTCGTCGGATCGTAGCCGACCTCTTCCGTGAACATCGCGATCGCGGCGGGAGTGACAAGCCCAGCATCATCGATCGTGGCAGGCCGCACCCGCGGGTCCGGGGCGATGCTCGACTCGCCGGCGACCAGGGAGGGCTGGCTGGCGCGCACTTCGGCTTCGCCCCAATCGTGGCGGAGCATCTCCCACAGATCGAGAACCTCCTCCGACCGCCCGACGACCGAGGAGCATTCACGGGGCCGGCCGAGCACATAGTCCGCATAGAGGACTCGATCAGCATGGTCCGTGCCGACGGGAACCATGTTCGCCCCGTACCATACGGCGGAATGAAGCTCTCCAGCCTCGAGAACGCCGAGCATGCGGGACGAGCCGAGACCCATCGAGTCCACGTGGACGGCGGCGAGAATAGATGAGACGGGGTCGTCAAGGAACTGCTCACGAACCGCATTCCTGTGGCGCCCCGAGAGCCGCGTGACACGCGGCCCCGACGAGGGCCAGAACATTACACGATGACGTCAGGTGTGACGCCCTCGGTCGCTTCCAGACCCATCTCCTCCGCAACCGCACGCGCTCTCGCGACGAGCGTGGCAACGATCTCCGACTCCGGGACGGTGTCGACAACCTTGCCCTTGACGAAGATCTGTCCCTTGCCGTTGCCGGAGGCGACACCCAGGTCTGCTTCTCGGGCCTCCCCCGGGCCGTTGACGACACACCCCATGACGGCAACACGAAGGGGGAACGTCACGTCTTTCAAGCCCTCGGTGACGCGTTCCGCAAGGTCGTAGACATCGACCTGCGCCCTGCCGCACGAGGGGCACGACACGATCTCGAGTTGCTTGGGACGCAGGCCGAGAGAACGAAGAATCTGTTCACCGACCTTGATCTCCTCCACCGGCGGTGCCGAGAGCGAGACGCGGATCGTGTCTCCGATGCCCTGGGAGAGGAGCGCCCCGAAAGCGACAGCTGACTTGATCGTCCCCTGGAAGGCAGGACCTGCCTCTGTCACCCCGAGGTGGAGCGGCCAATCGCCCTCCTCGGACAGGAGCTGGTAGGCGCGCACCATGACGACCGGATCGTGGTGCTTCACCGAAATCGCGAAATCGTAGAAGCCAGCATCCTCGAAAAGACGAGCCTCCATGACGGCAGATTCCACCATGGCTTCGGGAGTGGCCTTACCATATTTCTTGAGCAGACGAGGATCGAGCGATCCCGCATTGACGCCGATGCGCATGGCGGTGCCATGAGCATTCGCCGCGGCCGCGATCTCCGGGATCTGATCATCGAAACGCTTGATATTGCCGGGGTTGACCCGCACTCCCATGCCAGCCTCGATCGCGGCGAACACGTAGCGCGGCTGGAAGTGAATATCTGCGACGACGGGGATAGTCGACTGCTGGGCGATGATCTTCAGCGCGTCGGCATCCTTGTCTGTCGGGCAGGCAACCCGGACGATGTCGCAACCCGAGGCCGTGAGCTCCGCGATCTGCTGCAATGTCGCACCGATGTCGTGGGTCTTCGTTGTCGTCATCGACTGCACTGAGATCGGCGCGTCGCCTCCCACATAGACGTCACCCACCTTGATCTTGCGGGTCTTCTTGCGCGGGGCAAGCACAGCCGGCTCTTCATGGATACCGGGCATTCCAAGCGAAATGGGTTCAGTCACATGATCATTATGGCACTGCATGCCACGAGATTCCCCCGAATAGTCCCGCCCAAAAAAGGAATGAGACACCGCCACAGCCGCGAATCGGCTCGAATCCGGGAAAAGACTGCGCCAACCATGTCCTCAGGGACTCAGTCGGCCCCCGGGGAGGCATGCGGATCCTCCGCGAAGACGCGGACCTCCTGCGCACATCGACACGCCGCCGCGAATCGCGCCGCCCATGACACAGCCTCATCGAAAGAGGGAAGCGACAGGAGGGCGAACCCGCCTTCGATGTGTTCCGTCTCGGGATAGTTTCCGCGGGTGATGGCACCGTCGGCCTCGACGAGGATGGGCGGGGTGTCATGAGAGAGGGCTCCCCCGCACAGCCACACACCCGAGGCCTTCGCGTCCGCCACAACCGCATGGGAATCGGTCGATGCCGCCGCCACATCATCCGTCGGCATAGCGTTCTTCGGGAATGAGATCATGAACGTTGGCATATCCACCTCCGAGGCGAGTTCTCTCCGAGGGTAGTCGCGATCAGCGGCCGGTGGAAGGGCCCACCTAGTACAGGGTGATGGGGTTGAAGATGTCGACGACGATGAGAATCACCGTCATGAGGATGAAGGCACCCGCGACTGCGTAGCTCAGCGGCATGAGTCTTGCCGTGTCGGCGGGGCCCGGATCGGGCCGGCCTCTCATCGCCGCCCACCTGCGACGTGCCCCCTCATAGAGCGCCCCCGTGATGTGACCGCCGTCGAGCGGCAGAAGAGGCAGCATGTTGAAGGCGAAGAGTGACACGTTGAGTGCGATCAGCAGGTTGATGAGATCCGCGGTCTTCTCGGTCGCGGAATAGCCATCGATATCGGCGCCCGTGATCTGCCCCGCAACCTGGGCGACTCCGATGATGCCGACGATCGAGGACTGGTCGCGTTCCTGACCCGTGACGAAATCTGTGGTCAAGCTCCACAGCTGTTGGGGAAGACGTACGATCACTCCCGCGGTGCGCCACAGCATGTCGCCGATATAGCCTGGCACGGCCGTGATGCTCTGCCGCTCCAAACCGATCGCGGGGGCGATGCCGACGTAGGGCACGACCTGGGTGAGCTCCTCACCGTTCTCGAGAACGACCTGGCCGTCCTCGTCGACAACGGGACGCTCGAGCATCACCGGCGTGACCGTCAACGAGATCGTGTCACCATCTCGATCGACCGTGACCTCTGTCGGGGAGGCTGTCCCGGATGATATTGCCTGCTGAACATCGGTCCACGACTGGGTGGGAGTTCCACCCCAGGACAGGATCGTGTCTCCCGGGCGCAGACCTGCCGTCTCAGCGGGAGTCACGGGATCAGCATCCGAACACTCCGAGGCGCTCACGCAGGCCGGTATGGCACCCACCTGGTTGAGAAGTGCGGGTGCTCCGATGCCGACGAGGAGAACGACTGATAGGGCGAGTGCGATGAGGAGGTTGACGAAGGGCCCGCCGAACATGACCGCCAGCTTCTTCGGAACCGACAGGCGGTAGAACGCATGCTCCTCCTCGCCCGGCTCGATCTGCTCTGCGGAGACTCTCCTAGCCTCCTCTGCGAGAGTCAGCTGGCCCTTCCTGTTGGTCAGGACAACACCGTCTTTCGCCGGGGCATACATTCCGCTCAGCTGCACGAATCCGCCCAGCGGGATTGCCTTGACCCCATACTCGGTCCCGCGGAATGTCCGCGAGAACAGTGTCGGCCCGAAGCCGATGAAATACTTCGGCACCTTGACGCCGAAGAGCTTGGCGGGCACAAGGTGGCCGATCTCGTGCAGCGCGATCGCGAGGATGACGCCGATGACAAGGACAAACAATCCGGCGATGCTCACGAGGCTATCTCCCGGGCACGGCGACGCGCCCACTCTTCCGCCTCGCCGACGGCGTCGACTGTCAACGACGGAGGCGAATCGAACTCTTCCACGACCTGACGGACGACGTCCCCCATAGCGAGATATCCGAGCGCTCCGCCGAGGAACGCGGCCACAACCTCTTCATTGGCCGCATTCAAGACGGCGGGATGAAGGGGACCGGCCTCGAGCGCCGCTCTGGCAAGGCGCAAAGCGGGGAAGGTGTCATGGTCAACGGGTTCGAAGGTCCACTCGACTGGGCTATCCCATGAGCATGGTGCCGCAACCGAGGGAAGACGCTCGGGCCAGGTCAATCCCAGCGCGATCGGAAGCTTCATGTCAGGTGGGGAGGCTTGCGCCAGGGTTGACCCGTCGACGAACTCGACCATCGAGTGGATGACGGACTGCGGGTGGACGACGGGCACGATCGACGCGGGCGCAATGTCGAACAGGAGCGACGCTTCGATGAGCTCCAGTCCCTTGTTCATGAGCGTGGATGAGTTGATCGTGACGACCGGCCCCATGGACCACGTCGGATGGTTGAGGGCCGCGGACGCGGTGACTCTCTCGAGTTCTGCACGCTTCTTCCCCCGGAAGGGCCCACCGGATGCTGTGAGGATCAGCTTCGCGACATCGGAACGCCCGCTCACGACGGGCGAAGTCAAGCCCTTCTCGTGCCGTCCTCCCCGAAGAGCCTGCGCAATGGCGGAATGCTCCGAATCGACGGGGACGATCTGGCCAGGTCTCACCATCGCTTCACGCACCAGCGCCCCACCGGCAACAAGGGACTCCTTGTTCGCAAGGGCAAGCGTTGCACCCGACTGGAGTGCTGACAGTGTGGCGGGAAGCCCAATAGAACCGGTGATGCCATTGAGGACCGTACCGTCCGGGACGAGGCGTGCGATCTCAACATTCGCATCGGGCCCGGAGATGATCGTCGGGGTGACTCCGAGGCTCTGGCACGCTCTGTCCAGGTCATCCACGCGTGCCGGGTCGGCGATGCCGATGGTGGGGACGCGGAACTCTGCGGCCTGCTGCGCGAGCAGCTCGACGTGGCCGCCTCCAGCGGTTAAACCGACGATCGACAGGTCGTGGCTGCGTGCCAGGTCGAGTGCCTGCGTGCCGATCGATCCGGTCGACCCGAGGACGACGACGCGCCTCATTCGACTGCCTGGAGGACGGACAGCGCCCGATCGAGGTACGCATCGACAACGTTGACGTCGTAGGCGCGGGACTTCCCCTTCATCGTGAACGACGCACTGAGGATGTCGCGTGCGACGAGCTCATGCCCGCCGTCGAAGTATTTCGCGAGCCGATCGAGGAGGTCATCGACCTCGACTCGACTGTAGCCCCGCCCGCGGACGGGGGCCCGGAATCGTTCCCCCCGGGGACGGTTGAGACGCGGGTAGAGCGTCGACGCGGACTCGTAGGCCTCCATCAGCCACGCATCCGTCCCCGACGTGGTCACGACTGAGGCTCTCTTACGCTGCCAGCAGGCCCGCTCGAGCCGTTCGAGCGCCTGATCGACCTCGACCGTGCTGTAGCCATTGCGGGTGAGTGGGAATGCGACGGTGCGGACGCGTTCCGCGTTGAGTTCATCCGGCAGCTCGTCCTTCTGATAGAGCTCTCTCGCATGGCTGAAGAACTCATCGACGTCGGCGACCCGGTAGCCGCGCCGCAGGGCTCCGCTCCTCGTGAAGGCAGACACTATCCTCGACCTTTCTGGGCCACCAGCTCAGCAGCCAGCTGACCACACGCACCATCGATATCGGAACCTCGAGTGTCCCGAATCGTCGTCTGGATGCCATTGTCTCGCAGAGTCTTGACGAAGACGTCCTGGGAGCGGCGTGTCGACGACGTCCATACAGAACCCGGGGTGGGGTTGAGCGGGATCGGATTGACGTGGGCCCAGCCGTGTCCGCGGCGGTTCAGCTCATCCGCGAGCGCCTTCGCCCGCCATTCGTGGTCGTTCATGTCCTTGATCAGGGCGTATTCGATCGACACGCGGCGGCCCGTCTTGACGAAGTAGCGTCTCGCAGCATCGAGCAGCTCGGCGACTTTGAAGCGGGAGTTGATGGGGATGAGTTCGTCGCGCAGACCATCATCGGGGGCATGGAGGGAGACTGCCAGCGTCACGGGCAGGCCCAGATCGCCCAGCTTGTCGATGCCGGGAACGAGGCCGACCGTTGAGACGGTCACTCCCCGGGCGGACATGCCGAACCCTGCCGGGGCGGGGTCGCACATCCTGTGAAGAGAGGCGAATACTGCCTTGAAGTTGACGAGAGGCTCCCCCATGCCCATGAAGACGATGTTTGTCAGGCGGACGGGTTCGCCGAGATCCCCGCGCTCGCACGCCAGGTGGGCGTGGCGGATCTGCTCGATGATCTCGGCTGTCGACAGGTTACGGGTGAAACCCTGTTGGCCTGTGGCGCAGAATGGGCATGCCATGCCGCACCCGGCCTGGGAGGAGACGCAGAGCGTAGCCCTGTCCGGGTAGCGCATGAGAACCGATTCGACCATGGCGCCGTCGTACAGCTTCCACAGTGTCTTGATCGTCGAGCCGCCGTCTGCTTCGAGATCGCGGACCTTCTCGAGGAGCGGCGGGAACAGTGTCTCGCCCAACCGCTCCCTGTCGGATGCTGGCAGGTCTGACATCTGCGACGTGTCCGCGTTCCGGTGTACGAAGTACTGGCGGGCAATCTGGTCCATCCGAAAGCCCGGAATATCGAGCTCGGCTGCGAGCTCTTTGCGCTCCTCGACCGAGAGGTCGGCGAAGTGGCGGGGCGGCTTGCCTCGGCGCTGCGCGGTGAACGTCAGGACCGGGCGGGGCCCTGATTCGACGACGGGCATGACCTGGCGGGGCTTCGAAGTACTCACCGCCCAAGTCTCTCAAATGAGGCTGGGAGTTAACACCCGAAGTTGAGCAGGATAGGTCACGTCCCCGTGGCCGCGAGGAGGAGGATATAGACGACCGGAGCACATACGAGAATCGAATCGACCCTGTCGAGCACGCCCCCGTGCCCGGGGAAGATCGATCCCATGTCTTTCACGCCCAGGTCGCGCTTGAGCAGCGATTCCGACAGGTCCCCCGCAGTGCCGGCAATCGTGCAGGCAACCCCGAGGATGATCCCCCACCACCACGTGATGTCGAGGGCGAACTGTGCGCAGACGATTCCCGCGAGCGTGGAAAGAGCGATCGATCCACCAAAACCCTCCCACGACTTCTTCGGCGAGATCGTGGGCGCCATGGGGTGCTTGCCCAGCAGGACGCCGGAGAAATACCCGCCAGTATCGGAGGCGACCGGCAGGAGAACGAAGGTGATCACGGCCCATGCCCCGTTGTCGAGCCCTGCGAGGAGGGTCGCGAAACCGCCGAGCAGGCCGATCCATGCGAGGGCGAAGAGCGCGGCCGCGCAGTCTCTCGCAGCCCACTGCCCGCCCGCTCGGAACCTCCACGCGATCACCAGGAGGGATCCGTAGAAGAAGGAGACGAGGAGGCCGAGTTCGCCATAGAACCTGGTTGCCAAGACGATCGCTACAGCGGCCGTCCACAGCGGTGCGATCGGCAGGTAGAACCCGCGCGTGGAGAACGCGCCGGCTGCCTCCCACAGTCCCACCACCATGAAGGCGATGACGACGAGCATGAAGAGATCGATCCACACGAACAGTGACAATGCCACGACCGCGAGGAGGCCGAGAGCCGTCGCGATCGCGGCGGGAAGATTGCGCCCCGCCTTCGATTCGGCAGGGGGCGGCGGTGTGGGAGGCCGCGGCGCGAGCCTCCCCAACCACACGTCACCCATGATCATCAGACCTCGAGGAGGTCCTTTTCCTTCGCTTCGAGGAGCTGGTCGATCAGGTCCGTGTGACGCTTCGTGATCGCCTCGAGCTCCTTCTCGGCGCGCTCGACGTCGTCCTCTCCCGCTTCGCCGTCCTTCTTGATGCGGTCGAGCTCTTCCTTGGCCTTGCGGCGGACGGCTCTGATGGAGATGCGAGCATCTTCCGACTTCGTACGAGCAAGCTTCACGTAGTCGCGGCGACGCTCTTCCGTCAACGGGGGCAGGTTGATGCGCAGGAACTGACCATCGTCGGTCGGGTTCACACCCAGGTCCGACTCTCGCAGCGCCTTATCGATCGCGCTGATGGAGCTGCGATCGTAGGGCGCGATCGTGACGGTCCGCGCCTCCGGCACGGCCACCGTGGCGAGCTGCTGGAGGGGCGTTGCCGCGCCATAGTAGTCCACGAGGATCTGGTTGAACATTCCGGCGTTCGCACGCCCGGAACGAATGTGGCTGAAGTCGTTCTGGGCGACCTCAATCGCACGCTCCATTTTTTCTTCTGCTTCGAGCAGCGTCTCATCGATCATGAGTTGTCCTGTTCTGGTGTTGTTGAGACTACGGTACCGATATTTTCGCCGAGAAGCGCACGTGTGACGGCACCATCTTCTCCCATGCCGAACACCCGCATGTTCATGTTGTTGTCCATACACATGGAGAACGCCGCCGCATCGACCACGCGAAGGTTCTGGGCAAGGGCTTCCTGGTAGGTGACGAAGTCGAGCTTCTTCGCTGACGGATCAACGTTCGGGTCCGCCGTGTACACGCCATCGACCCCGTTCTTTCCGACAAGGATCTCGTCGCAGCGCAGTTCGAGTGCACGCTGGGCAGAGACCGTGTCGGTGGAGAAGTAGGGCATGCCGGCGCCGGCGCCGAAGATCACGACCCGGCCCTTTTCCAGGTGCCGGATGGCACGCAGCGGAATATAGGGTTCCGCCACCTGGGTCATGTTGATGGCGGTCTGGACGCGCGACGGCACGCCGGCGTGTTCGAGGAAGTCCTGAAGCGCCACGGCATTGATCACGGTGCCGAGCATGCCCATGTAGTCGGCCCGCGCCCTGTCCATGCCAGCGTTCTGGAGCTCGACTCCGCGGAAGAAGTTCCCGCCGCCCACGACGATGGCTACCTGGACGCCCCTGTGCACGGCTTCCTTGATCTCGGCTGCGACACGGGTGAGGATGTGAACGTCGAGACCGACCGCCCCACCACCGAACATTTCACCCGAGAGTTTGAGTAGGACTCGACGGGTCTGGTCATTGTTGTAATCGCCAAGAATTGGCGCCGTATGTGAGTGTGTGTCGGACATGGTTCTCGAGGGTCCCTCCCGCTAGGAATTATCCGTCTTTCAGCCTATCCGACTGAGCGTCCTTTAGTCGCCTCCCCTGGCGCGAATTCCCCCACCTTTGACCCTTGGGGTGAAGAGAGGCGATCGTCCCACTGACGGCACGATGTGCACGTGAGCCGGCCGCTTCTCAGACGCGCACCGCAAAGAAACCTCACACGGCCGCCTCGATGGTGGCACACTGTTACGGTACGTATCGGAAGGAACACTATGCCTGTAGAACTCGTCAACGATGCAACTCCGGAGGTTGTCGAAGCGATCAACACGCTTCTGCCGCAGCTCTCCTCCTCGGCCTCGACCCTGAGTGAGGAGGAGATCGATGTCTTCCTCAGCCAGGACAACGTCTATCTCTTCATGTTCCGCAGCGAGGGCACCAACGAGATCACCGGCATGCTCAGCCTTGCCACCTTCCGCATCCCGACAGGTCTGCGCGCCTGGATCGAGGACGTCGTCGTTTCGACAGCAGCACGCGGCCAGGGAGCCGGGAAGGCCCTCGTCGACGAGGCCGTGGCCTTTGCCGGGAAGATGGGTGCCAAGTCTGTCGATCTCACCTCCCGCCCCAACCGGGAATCCGCGAACCGGCTCTACGTCCGCTGCGGTTTCGATAAGCGGGAGACCAACGTCTACCGGTACAAAGAGGCCCAGGTCATCGACTCGATCTGACGCATCCGCGCCTCGCGGCAGTCCGCGGGGATCGTTCGTCTATGGGGCGAGGATCAGTCCCACCCTATGAGGTGAGAATCAATCCGAGGACCCACAGTCCAGCGCAGATGGCGCCCGCGGCAAGCTCGATGATGACAGAGAGCAGAACACCCTTGAGTGCGATCATCGTCTGGCGCCACGCAGCGGCCGGGTTCTTCAACCGAACGAGTTCGGCAAGATAGACACCGACGACGAAGCCGATCGGCATACCGATCACGGGGATGACGAAGAAGCCGATGAAAGCGAGAACGATACCGGCCGTCAACGCGCTCCAAGGAGTTCCCTCGTCCCTCATCATCCGGGCCGGCAGGAGGAAGCTCAGAACATAGGCCAGGACGACGACGGCAGCGACCGCGGCGAAGATCAGCCAAGCGGTCGCTGTACCGGTGAACCCAGCCCACACCCCGATCGCGATCAGAATGATCGGCAGACCGGGGTAGAGCTGGATGATGGTGCCGATGATGCCGGCCGCGATCGCGAGGCCGACGAGAATGAGTCCGGGAAGTTCCACCCCCACAGACTACTGGTGCCCGGCAGTAAACCGCAGGTCAAGAACGTCGGGCTACGGCCCGGCCTGCTCTCAGTCGGCGGACGGCGCCGAGGGAGACGACACCGGAGAAGGCGCAGAGACGGGGCTCGGTGCGGACACGGGTGAGGGCGCAGACACCGGGCTAGGCGCGGACACTGGGCTGGGCGCAGACACCGGGCTGGGCGCGGACACCGGGGAGGGTGCCTGCTTGTTGACGGCTGGCGCCTGCTGAGGTGTCTGCGTTGCTGCGGGCGCTGTGACGGTGCCGGGTGCCGACACTGCCGAAATGGCAGTGACAGCGGATTGCGGCGTCATAGGAGAAACCGTCGACTGTGCGGTGACGGGTGAGGTTGTCGATACCGCGCTCACGGTCGTGGTGGCTGAGACCGTGGAGACGGCTGTCGGTGTCGAGATCACGTTGACGGTCCCCGAGGGAGCCTCAGGACCATATTCCCGATCGTTCATCGTGTCTGCCGATGCAAGCCCCGCCACTCCCGCGACGATGGTGACGGCACCGAGAGTGCCGGTTGCGATCCACAATGTGCGTGCCATGATGTGCTCCTTAACTTCTGTGAAGCCCTTCGGCTTCCCGTTGTGTCTCCATTGAATGCGGAAGAGATGAACCCAGGAGGAGCACACCATGAGAAAACACTCATGCGTCAGGGCCCCCACCCAGAGATCCTGGTGCGGGGGCCCTGACGGTGATCGATCAGGACGGGCGCGTCATGGAAGCCACGTCGAGAGCAGTGTCGAGCTGCTCCTCTGTGATCTCGCCGCGCTCGACGAATCCGAGATCGATGACGGCCTGGCGGACCGTCATGTTCTCCTTGACCGAGTGCTTCGCGATCTTCGCGGCATTCTCGTAGCCGATGATTCGGTTGAGAGGCGTGACGATCGACGGCGACGACTCGGCCAGTTCCTTGGCCCGCTCGACATTCGCGGTGATGCCGTCGACGCAGCGCACGGCAAGCGTCTCGGAGACGTTGGCGAGAATCGTCATCGACTCGAGCAGGTTCTGCGCCATCACGGGAAGCATGACGAGAAGATCGAAGTTGCCCTGGGCACCCGCGAAGGCGATCGCGGCATCGTTACCGATGACCTGGGCTGCGACCTGGACGGTGGCCTCGGGGAGAACCGGGTTGACCTTGCCCGGCATGATCGACGAACCCGGCTGGAGGTCGGGGAGGTTGATCTCGCCGATACCGGCGCGGGGTCCCGAGCCTGCCCAGCGCAGATCGTTGGCGATCTTCACGAGGGACACAGCGACGACACGGAGTGCACCGGAGGCCTCGACAAGGGAATCCTGTGCGGCCTGCGCCTCGAAGTGGTTGGGTGCCTCAACGAACGGCAGGTCCATGTTCTCCGCGATGAGCTCGATGACCCTGGCTGAGAAACCTGCCGGGGTGTTGATGCCGGTGCCGACAGCGGTGCCGCCCAGGGGAAGCTCGGCAAGGTGCGGGATGGTCGCCTCGACACGGGTGATGCCGTTGCGGATTTGCTGCGCATACCCGGAGAACTCCTGCCCGAGCATGATCGGCGTCGCATCCATGAGGTGCGTACGTCCCGCCTTGACGACATCCTTGAACTCTTCGGCTTTCCTCTCCAGGGATTCTGCGAGAACCGTGAGCTTGGGGATGACAACGCGGACGGCCGCCTCGGTCGCTGCGATGTGGATGGAGGAGGGGAAGACGTCATTGGATGACTGCGACGCGTTGACGTGATCGTTGGGGTGGATCTCGATTCCGGAATCACGGGTGGCGATCGTCGAGATGACCTCGTTCGTGTTCATGTTCGAGGAGGTGCCGGAACCCGTCTGGAAGACGTCGATCGGGAACTCGCCATCGTGCTGGCCCGCGATGACCTGGTCGGCGGCGGCAACGATCGCATTCGCCTTATCCTCGGAGATCACTCCAAGCTCGGCGTTGGCGAGAGCGGCGGCGCGCTTCACCTGCCCGAGTGCACTGATGTGATGGGAGGTGAGAGTCTTGCCCGAGATGGGGAAGTTCTCAACGGCGCGCTGGGTCTGCGCCCGGTAGAGGGCGTCGATCGGGACCTGCACGTCGCCCATCGTGTCGTGTTCTATGCGAAACTTTGCACTCACTTCATTTCTCCTTTGATGCCATGAGTTCGTTCCTCCATTGTCCCCCACGTCCGTGGCGGAAACATCGGAAATTGGTCCCGTTTAATCAGGTTGGACGACGATCTCCACCCGCTGGAACTCTTTGAGGTCCGAATAGCCGGACGATGCCATGGCGTGCTTGAGCGCTCCGACGAGATTGAGGACGCCGCGAGCGTTGTGTGCGGGCCCGAAAAGGATCGACTCGAGAGGCCCCTCGTTGCCCACCCACACGCGTTCGCCTCTCGGGAGGTTGGGATGGCGGGCTTCAGCCCCCCAATGCCAGCCCCTGCCGGGAGCCTCATCCGCGCGCGCCAGCGCGGTGCCCAGCATGACACCGTCCGCCCCGCACGCCAGTGCCTTGACGATGTCTCCGGAGGATGAGACGGACCCGTCCGCGATGACGTGGACGTAACGGCCGGAGGACTCGTCGAGGTAGTCGCGGCGTGCCGCGGCGATGTCGGCGACGATGGTCGCCATGGGGGAAGCGACCCCGATGGTGCGGCGATTCGCGGAGGATGCTCCCCCGCCGTATCCGGCCAGCACACCGGCGGCGCCGGTGCGCATGAGATGAAGGGCAGCCGTGTAGGTGACGGCTCCGCCCACGATGACGGGAACGTCAAGTTCGTAGATGAAGCGCTTGAGGTTGAGCGGCTCCCGATTCGATGACACGTGCTCTGCCGACACGGTCGTGCCCCGGATGAAGAACAGGTCGACACCCGCCTCGACGACGGTCCGCCAATGCTCCTGCGTCCGCTGGGGAGACAGGGCTGCCGCGACCGTGACGCCAGCGTCGCGGATCTCCGACAGTCGCGCGGAGATGAGGTCAGGCTTGATGGGCTCGCGATACACCTCCTGCATGCGGACCCCGGCCGCCTCGACGGGAAGGTTCGCGAGCTCCTCGAGAATAACCGTGGGATCCTCGTACCGGGTCCACAGCCCCTCGAGGTCGAGCACGCCCACTCCCCCGAACCTTCCCATCGCAATCGCCGTCTGCGGGGACGTCACGGAGTCCATGGGGGCAGACATGATGGGAATGTCGAGATAGTAGGCATCGACCTGCCATCCGGTCGACACGTCCGTTGCGTCGCGGGTGCGCCGGGACGGCACCACCGCCACCTTGTCGAGTGTGTATGCCACGCGGGCTCGTTTGCCTCGGCCGATCTCTACCTCTTGTACCATTCCCCCAGTGTAACGAGGCGCGCCACACATGTGTCCGCGTGCCCGCGTAGGATTGGGCCATGTCACCTCATCTGTCCTGGTCGAGCGGTCCGCTCCTCGGTTTCGATACCGAGACCACCGGTGTGTCGCCCCTTCATTCGCGCATCGTCACCGCCTCCATCGTCGTGACGGGTGAGGAGCCGACCATCCATAACTGGATCCTGGACCCGGGCGTCGAGATTCCGAGTGCGGCGGTCGATGTGCACGGGATATCGACGGCCCGCGCCCGCGCCGAAGGAGCGGATCCGCTCTTCGCTCTCGCCGAGATTCGCGACGTACTCGTGGCTGGGATGAAGGCGGGCTATCCGGTCGTCGCGTTCAATGCGCCGTTCGACTTGACGCTGCTCGAGGCGGAGCTGACCCGCTACGGTCTCGACACGATGTCGGCGCTGCTCGGCCGGGAGCCCTTCCCCGTCCTCGACCCGCTGGTCCTCGATCGCATGCTCGACCCATATCGGAAGGGACCGCGTCGCCTCGAGACTCTCATCAGCCTGTACCGTCTTGACGCGACGGGCTTCCACGACGCGGAGAACGATGTCGTCGCGACGCTGAAGCTGCTGCGCGCCATGGTGAAAGACCACGCCATGCTCCGAGCATCATCCCTGCGGAAGCTCTACGAGCTGCAGGCATCGACTCACCAGAAGTGGGCGGAATCCTTCAACCGTTACCTCGTCGATCAGGGCAGGCCCGCCAATGTCGACGGACATTGGCCCCTGATGCCGCTGCCGGGGCCAGACGGAGACGTGCCCCCGGGTCTCGACAGCTAGGCCATCGCCCCCTTCATACGCCGCACGGCTTCTCGCAGCTGATCGTCGGGTGTTGTCAGGGAGAGGCGGATGTAGCCCTCACCGTCAGCGCCATAGCCGCTGCCGGGCGTGACGACGACGTGGGCTTTCTCGAGCAGTGTGGTCGCAAAAGACTCGGACGTTTCGCCGGCCGGTACTTTCGCCCAGACATAGATGGTCGCCTTGGGGCTGTCGCATTCGACTCCGATGGCGTGGAGCGCGTCCACGAGCAGGTCTCTCCGCCGCGCATACACCCCGCACATTGCGGTCACGTCGTCCTGGCAGTCGGTCAGCGCAACGATTCCTGCCTCCTGGACGGCAGTGAACTGTCCCGAGTCGAGATTGTTCTTCACTTTTCCTAGGGCCGCGATTGCGCGAGCGCTGCCGCACGCAAAGCCGAGGCGCCAGCCCGTCATGTTGAACGGTTTCGACAGGCTGAAGAACTCGATGCAGACATCGCGGGCCCCTGGACGTTCGAGGATCGAGGGCGCGACGTAGCCGTCGAATGTGAGGTCGGAGTATGCGTTGTCGTGGGCGAGGAGGATGTCGTGTTGTCGGCAGAAGTTGATCGCAGCATCGAAGTATTCGGGGGTCGCGATCGCACCCGTCGGGTTGTTCGGGTATCCGAGGAACATGATCTTGGCTTTCTTCGCCACCTCGTCCGGAACGGCGGTGAAGTCCGCCAGGAATCCGTTGTCTGCCGTCATCGGCATCGCCCACGTCTGAGCATTCTGCAGGACTGCGCCCGTCACGTAGACGGGATATCCGATCGATGGGACGAGGACATAATCGCCGGGGTCGACGAAGGCGGTGTGCAGGTGGGCGATTCCCTCTTTCGAGCCGATCAGAGTGAGAACCTCGGTGGCGGGATCGACCTCGACTCCGAAACGGCGACTCATGTACGAGGCTGCTGCCGTCCTGAAGGCCAAAGAGCCGGCGTAGTCAGGATACTGATGGTTGGCGGGGTTGCGGACAGCCTCGACCATGGCCTCCACGATCCGTTCCGGCGTCGGCATGTCAGGATCCCCGATGCCGAGCGAGATGACGTCGATGCCTCTCTCGACTAGCGCGGCCCGCTTGCGGTCGATGTCGGCGAAAAGATAGGGCTTGATTCCGCTGAGTGCGTGAGCTTCGTGCATGGATCTACTCCCATGTTCCGTGGAAAACTGTTGAGGCTGGCCCTGTCATGTGGACGCCGTCCTCCCGATAGTCGATGTGAAGGGTGCCGCCTGGCAGGTGAACCGCCGAGGAGGGTCCCGTCCGCCCGGTCAGATATGCGGCGACGAGAACGGCACACGCCCCCGTGCCGCAGGCGAGTGTCTCTCCCACCCCGCGTTCATACACCCTCATGTGAAGCCCATCGGGTTCGACCGTCACGAACTCGATGTTGGCCTTCTCGGGGAACACGGTATGCGATTCGAGGTAGGGGCCGATGGCGGACAGATCAAGGCTGTCCAGGCGGTCGCCCCGGACGAGCTCGTCGGGCATGCTCTCCAGGTCGACGAACCAGACAGCATGAGGGTTGCCCATCGACACGCAGGTCACTGTCGCGGGGCACCAGGGCGTGGGGATCATCAGCGCTCCGACGTAGGGCACGCCGCCATGGTCGCTATCGACCGGGGCGTGGACGGGGATAGCGGCGGGGTCGAGGATCGGTTGCCCCATGGTGACCGTGGCACGGCTGAGCCTCCCTCCTGCCGTCTCGAAACGCACCTCTTTCAGCCCTGCCCGGGTGCCGATGCGAAGGCTGTCCCTGCCAGGGGGTAGGTAACCCCGATCGACAAGGAACTTTGCGGTCACCCGGACGCCGTTCCCGCACATCTGGGCCAGGCTGCCGTCCGCGTTCCGGTAGTCCATGAACCCGTCCTCTTCCCCGGGACGGACGATGATCACGCCATCCGCCCCGATCCCGCGATGGCGATCGCACATGGCGGAGACGTCATCGCTCGACAGGTCGATGGGAGATGTCATGCCATCAATAACAATGAAATCATTGCCAAGCCCATGCATTTTCGTGAAGGAATACGCCATATGTCTCACCGTTCTTTTGGGTAACGCTCTATTTTTACTCACGATCGACCCAGTGAACAGTCTTTCTCACATGATAAACACGACGTATGCCAGAAATGAGAAACCCTCCCGCCTTGGCTGGCGGGAGGGCATCGATTCTCGTTCTCAGTTCACCGTGTAATTCGGCGCCTCAGCAACAGCAGTGATGTCATGCGGATGCGATTCCTTGAGGCCCGCGGGAGTGATGCGAATGAACTTCCCCTTCGCCTTCAGCTCCTCGACCGAGCGCGCCCCCACATAGAACATGGATTGGTGGAGTCCGCCGACCAGCTGGTGCGTGACGGTTCCGAGGCTGCCCTTGTAGGACACTTTGCCCTCGATCCCCTCGGGGACGATCTTGTCGTCGGAAGAGACATCGGCCTGGAAGTAACGGTCCTTCGAGAAAGACTTCTTGCCCCGCGACGCCATCGCCCCGAGCGACCCCATGCCGCGGTAGGCCTTGTACTGCTTGCCGTTGATGAGGACAAGCTGGCCGGGAGACTCCTCACATCCCGCCAGGAGGGAACCGATCATCACCGTGTCCGCGCCCGCAACGAGAGCCTTCGCGATGTCTCCCGAGTACTGGAGGCCACCATCGCCGATCACGGGGACGCCGAGCGGCTTGCACGCCTTGGCGGCCTCGTAGATGGCGGTGATCTGGGGGACACCGACGCCGGCGACGACGCGGGTCGTGCAGATCGAGCCCGGACCGACGCCCACCTTCACGGCGTCCGCTCCCGCCTCCGCGAGTGCCTTCGCACCCTCGTAGGTGGCGACGTTTCCGCCGATGATCTGGACATTATCGAAAGTCGAGTCGGCCTTGAGGGAGCGGATCATGTCGAGCGCCAGCTTGGCCTGACCGTTCGCCGTGTCGACGACGAGAACGTCAACTCCTGCCTCCGCGAGCGCTTCGGCGCGCTGGAACGCATCCCCGAAGTAGCCCACTCCAGCGCCCACGAGGAGGCGGCCCTGGGAGTCCTTGGACGCGTCGGGGAACTGCTCCGAGCGGACAAAGTCCTTGACCGTGATCAGGCCCGTGAGGACGCCGGTCTCGTCGACGAGCGGCAGACGTTCGCGCTTGTACTTGCGCAGGAGGCGTGTCGCCTCCTCATGGCTGATATCCGTGGGGCCGGTGACGATCCCTTCCGATGTCATGACATCGCGGACGAGGGTCGTCCCCCATTCAGCAACCGGGGTGAAACGGAGGTCCCTGTTCGTGCAGATTCCGAGGAGCTTACCGGCGGGATCGACGACGGGCAGTCCCGAGACGCGGAACTGGCCGCAGATCGCATCGAGTTCATCCAGCGTCGCATCGGGGCCGATCGTGACAGGGTTGGTGATGCGCCCGGTCTGGGTCCTCTTCACGAGGCCCACCTGATGAGCCTGATCCTCGATCGAGAGGTTGCGATGAAGGATACCGATGCCTCCATTGCGTGCCATCGCAATCGCCATCCGCGCCTCGGTGACCGTATCCATCGCTGCCGAGGCAAGCGGGATCTTCAGCGTGATGTTCTTCGTCAGGCGCGACGACGTATCGACCTCGGAGGGGATGACGTCTGTCTCTCCCGGGAGGAGAAGGACGTCGTCGTAGGTCAGTCCGACAAAACCAAAGGGGTCATCATGTGTGCTCACACCCCAACCTTAAGTCCTCCCCGGCGAACTATCGACGTTCGAAGATGTGAGAATCATCTGGGAAGCACTCCCCACCCGCTCCCCGCCGATTTCGTTGACTTAGCCCGTGACCAGGGAAAAGATGATGACGTACAGAAATCGTTGACAGCAAGCGGGATCGAGTGTCCGTGCGCGTCAGAGCATCAGCCAGGAAGGGGTGCAGCTTACGTGGCAGACATCCACAGATTACCGAGGCCCCTCTCAGACAACTGGGAGTGGCAACTCGACGGATTGTGTCGAGACATGGACTCGAACCAGTTCTTCCATCCTGAAGGTGAGCGGGGCGGGCCCCGGCGAAGGCGTGCCGAGGCAGCGAAGAAGATCTGCGCCCAGTGTCCGGTGCTCGACATCTGCCGCCAGCACGCATTGGAGACGCAGGAGCCGTACGGAGTCTGGGGTGGCCTGAGCGAGGAGGAGCGTCACGCGATGCTGGCCTCGAAGCGCATCAAGCGCGTGTCGTAGAACCGTTCGCGGGGACAGCAAAAGGGGCGATCCTATCGGATCGCCCCTCTTTCTCTTGCGAGTTACTTCTCGACTACTGCGAGGACGTCGCGAGCGGACAGGATGAGGAACTCCTCGCCGCCGTACTTGACTTCGGTGCCACCGTACTTCGAGTAGATGACGACATCGCCGACGGCGACGTCAACCGGAATGCGGGTGCCCTTATCGTCGACACGGCCCGGCCCAACGGCCACGACCTTGCCCTCTTGCGGCTTTTCCTTGGCAGTATCAGGGATAACGAGACCCGAGGCCGTCGTCGTCTCAGCTTCGAGCTGAGTAATGACGATGCGATCCTCGAGAGGCTTAATGGAGACCGACACGCGGACCCCTCCTTTTCGTAAAATCGGGTTGGATAACGCTTCGTCCGCCGTCGCGGGGGTCGAACTCAACGTCAGCGTGGCGAACCACGTCTGTTCTTTAGAGTAAGGCGAAATTAGCACTCGGTCAACTCGAGTGCCAATTGTTCGCGGTGAGCGGGAGAAGGTTCCGCAAGCCCCCTCACAGGGTCACACCGAGCCTGTGCTGAGTGAATCGAGGCTCCGGCCCTGCCGGGAATGCCCCAGGCCCCTGCCCATCCCATCAGCGGCCTGGCGTGGACGAATCAGATCCGTATCCCGCTCTGAGCAAGGGCCGGATCTGAGCTTCGCAAGCCATGCGCGATTGCTCCGTCGCTGAGTCTCGTCCGCGGGGGTGTGCTGTCTGGCAGTATTGTCCCGTGCTCTCACCGACAGACCCCCGCATCCTCACCCTCCTCTCTTCGCTTCCCGACTATCGGGAGGACGAGGTCTTCTCGGTGAGCTCCAAGCTGCGGGATGACGGACACAGTCCCGAGATCATCTCGGCCGCTCTCACCCAGGCACGGCTTAGGCAGCAGGCCTGCAGGAAGTTCGCAGATCGGGCAGAGACCATGCTCTTCACGGCTGACGGCCTCGAGCAGGCCAGCAGACCCGATGCTGCTCGGCATCATGCCGCAGTCTTCCGCAGTGCTGGCATCAGTTCCCTGAGGGAGGTTGGGTGCGGGATCGGCGCGGACACTCTCGCGTTCGCTCAAGCAGGACTATCGGTGACTGCCCGTGAGCTCGAACCGGACCGTGTCGACATTGCGAGACACAACCTTGCCGAGTTCCCGCACGTACGGGTCGAGCTGGCAGATGGTCTGGCTGACATCACTGAGCCTGCCCTGTGGGCCGATCCTGCGCGGCGCGGGGCAAAGGGCCGGCTCGCTGACCCCGAGGAGTGGGGTCCTCCCCTCTCGACCATTCTCCACGCTGCGCGACAGGTCAGGGTCTCTGGCATCAAAGCCGCTCCCGGCATCGATCACTCCACCCTGCCTCCCGATGCGACGGTCGAATGGCTGTCGTCGGGAGGGGATCTTGTCGAGGCGATCATCTGGCTCGGCCTCGGCCCGTCCGGGCGCCGAGCGGTCCTCCTCGGGCATGGGACCTTGACGGTGCCAGGTGACCCGAGCGAGCCATCAGCCATGGTCGATCCCCGTGAGCTCGGGTCCTACATGTACGAGCCCGATCCTGCTGTCATCCGTGCCGGCGGGATCGCTCAGCTCTGCGCCGACCATGATCTCGCCCCCGTCGCCCCCGGCATCGCCTACCTGACCGGTGACACGCTCATTGAGTCCCCCTTCCTTCACCGGTTCGCCGTTGAGGCGGTTCTGCCGATGCAGGAGAAGAAGCTCGCCCGCGAGCTGAGAAGATTGGATATCGGAGCGCTCGAGATCAAGAAACGTGGAGTCGATGTCGCGCCAGAGGTGTTGAGGACGAAGCTCAAGCTCAGTGGCAGCCAGTCAGCAGTACTGATCCTCACACCCCTGCTCACTGGTCGCAGAGCGGTCCTCGCGCGCCGGGTCTGACATGCCCTATTCCAGTCATCCCCTCGACTGTCGTCAAGCAATGTGGTGGAGGAGATGCAGCCGCAGGGGGACCGCAAGCACCACTCGCCAAGTTGTCGTGCCCGGACCGCGGCTGCATGCCACCACGGTTTGAAGCTAGCCGCCTTGGTGCTTCGAGGTGACGGCGTGCTTCATGAGTCGGCTTTCGCTATCACACTGGTCGCGGACCTTCTCAATCGACGGTCTGATCCGTCACCGCGATACTCGACGACTCACGCCCTGATGACGTTCATCGGCATTCCCGTATCGACCGTGATGTCGAGGCTGGACGGGGAAACTCCGGCGCGGACGAGTGCGGAGCCGAGAGCCGCGATCATAGCGCCGTTGTCCGTGCAGTAGCGGATGGGAGGGATCCGGACCGTGACGCCAGCCTTGGCAGCTCGCTCGGTCACGAGTTCGCGCAGACGCGAGTTGGCAGAGAATCCTCCGCCGATCACCAGGGTGTCTGTGCCCTGCGTTCGGCAGGCGGCGATGGCCTTGGCGGATAGGACATCGGCAACGGACTCCGAGAAGCCGGCCGCGATGTCTTCGATGGGAAGCTCGATCCCTTCGGCCTCGAGGCCTTCGATATAGCGCGCCACGGCAGTCTTGAGCCCCGAGAACGAGAAATCGTACTGATGCTTCTCCTTGTGGCGCCCCCCGGCGAGACCCCGCGGGAATCGGATCGCCGTCTTGTCTCCCATCTTCGAGAGACGATCGATGTGTGGGCCGCCAGGGTAGGGCAGGCCGAGAATACGTCCGACCTTGTCGAAGGCCTCGCCGGCCGCGTCATCAAGGGTTGAGCCCAGTTCGCTCACATCCGTTGCTATGTTCCCGATACGGAGGAGGGACGAATGCCCGCCGGACACGACAAGACCGATCGAGTTCTCTGGGATCGCGCCGTTCACGAGCTCATCCACGGCAATGTGGCCGATGATGTGGTTGACGCCGTACAGGGGCTTGCCAAGTGCCAGCGCGAGAGCCTTCGCGGCAGAGACACCCACCGTCAGTGACCCCACGAGGCCGGGGCCCGCCGTCACGGCAATCGCATCGATCTCCGACAGATCGACGTCAGCCTTCTCGAGAGTCGCATCAAGGGTCGGCACGAATGATTCGAGATGAGCGCGGGAGGCGATCTCGGGAATGATGCCGCCGTAGCGAGCATGCTCGTCCATCGAGGATGCGACGACGTCCGCGAGAAGCTCGCGTCCGCGCACAAGCGCGATGCCAGTCTCGTCGCAGGAGGTTTCAATGCCAAGGATCAATGGTTCGCTCACAAGCGATCAGTCTAATACATGAAGAAAGCGGCGACCGAGGGTCGCCGCTCACTCCATACGCGTGGTGCCTACTTCGAGGCCCCCATGAGGACGTCGCGGTTGAGCATCGAGATGAACTCGATCGGGATGCCCTTCGGGCATGCCGCCTCGCATTCACCGATGTTCGTGCAGCCGCCGAATCCTTCAGCGTCATGCTGGCGGATCATGTTCAGTGCACGAGAGTCACGTTCCGGCTGTCCCTGCGGCAGCAGTCCGAGGTGGACGACCTTCGCGGACGTGAAGAGCATGCCGGAGCCGTTGGGGCAGGCTGCGACGCATGCACCGCAGCCGATGCAGGCCGCGGCCTCGAACGCGAGATCCGCATTCGCCTTCGGGACCGGCTGGGCGTGAGCATCCGGCGCCGCACCCGTGTTGACGGAGATGTATCCGCCTGCCTGGATGATGCGATCGAATGCGGAACGGTCGACGATGAGGTCCTTGAGGACGGGGAAACCGGTCGAACGCCAGGGTTCGATCGTGATCGTGTCGCCGTCCTTGAAGCTGCGCATGTGCAGCTGGCAGGTCGTCGTGCGTTCAGGGCCGTGCGGGTCGCCGTTGATGACGAGGCCGCACTGGCCGCAGATGCCTTCGCGGCAGTCCGAGTCGAACGCGACAGGCTCGACGCCTTCCGCGAACAGCTCTTCGTTGAGAACATCCAGCATCTCAAGGAAGGATGAATGCTCATCGACAGTGACCTGCCGGGTCTCAAAGTGACCGGGGTCGCTGGGTCCGTTTTGCCGCCAGTATTCGAGTGTAATTCTCACTTGTAGCTCCGCTGCTTCATCTCGACGAACTCGTAAACGAGATCTTCCTTGTGGAGGACGGGCGCCTGATCGTCGCCGCCCCATTCCCATGCACCGACGTAGGCGAACTCGTCGTCGTGACGGAGAGCCTCGCCTTCCTCGGTTCGTGATTCCGCCCGGAAGTGACCACCACAGGATTCCCTGCGGTGGAGGGCGTCGATGCACATGAGCTCACCCAGTTCGAGGAAGTCGGCAACACGGCCGGCCTTCTCGAGGGACTGGTTGAGGTCGGCGGCCGAGCCGGGAACCTTCACGTTCTTCCAGAACTCCTCACGGAGCGCCCGGATCTCGGCGATGGCCTCCTTCAGCCCTTCCTCAGTGCGTTCCATGCCGCACTTCTCCCACATGATGTTTCCCAGTTCCTTGTGGAAGGAGTCGACGGAGCGTTCACCGTTGATCGACATGAGCGTCTCGATGCGATCGGTGACTTCCTTCTGCGCTTGCGCAACCTCGGGGGCGCTGGAGACGTCCTCGAAGGGACCTGCGGCCAGGTAGTCGTTGATCGTGTTGGGGAGGACGAAGTAGCCATCCGCAAGGCCCTGCATGAGTGCAGACGCGCCGAGACGGTTCGCGCCGTGATCGGAGAAGTTCGCCTCACCCGTGACGAACAGGCCAGGGATCGTCGACTGAAGGTCGTAGTCGACCCACAGCCCTCCCATCGTGTAATGCACGGCAGGGTAGATGCGCATGGGAACCTCGTAGGGGTTCTCACCCGTGATCTGCTTGTACATGTCGAACAGGTTGCCGTACTTCTCCGCAACGGCGGCCTGTCCGAGACGGCCGATCGCTTCGCTGAAGTCCAGGTAGACGCCGCGACGTTCGCCATCGACCTTCGGGCCGACGCCGCGGCCCTCATCGCACATGTTCTTCGCCTGGCGCGACGCGATGTCGCGCGGGACGAGGTTGCCGAAGGCGGGATAGATCCGCTCCAGGTAGTAGTCACGATCCTCTTCTGGGATCTGACGCGGATCCTTGTCGCAGTCCTCTGCCTTCTTCGGAACCCAGATCCGGCCGTCGTTGCGCAGCGACTCCGACATGAGTGTCAGCTTCGACTGGTATTCGCCGGCCTGCGGGATACAGGTGGGGTGGATCTGCGTGTAGCAGGGGTTCGCGAAGTACGCGCCCTTGCGATGTGCACGCCAGATCGCCGTCGCGTTGCAGCCCATGGCGTTCGTCGACAGGAAGAACACGTTGCCGTAGCCGCCCGATGCGAGCACCACAGCATCAGCGAGATGTGTCTCAACCTTGCCGGTCACCATGTCGCGCGCAATGATCCCGCGAGCCTTGCCGTCGACAAGGACGAGCTCGACCATTTCGTGGCGGGCGTAGCTCGTCACCGTGCCTGCCGCGACCTGGCGTTCGAGGGCCTGGTAGGCGCCGATGAGGAGCTGCTGGCCCGTCTGGCCACGAGCGTAGAACGTTCGAGCCACCTGGACGCCGCCGAACGACCTGTTATCGAGAAGGCCGCCGTATTCGCGAGCGAACGGGACGCCCTGCGCAACACACTGGTCGATGATGGCGGCAGAGACCTCGGCGAGACGGTAGACGTTCGACTCGCGTGCACGGTAGTCGCCGCCCTTGACGGTGTCGTAGAAGAGGCGGAACGTCGAGTCGTTGTCGTTGCGGTAGTTCTTTGCCGCGTTGATGCCGCCCTGGGCAGCGATGGAGTGGGCTCGGCGTGCGGAATCCTGGTAGAAGAAGGCGCTCACCTTGTAGCCCATCTCCCCCAGCGATGCTGCGGCCGATGCTCCGGCCAGGCCGGTGCCGACGATGATGACGTGCATCTTCCGTCGGTTCGTGGGGTTGACGAGCTTCGCTTCGAACTTGCGCTTCTCCCACTTCTGCTCGAGTGGGCCTGCCGGTGCCTTGGTGTCCGCGATCGGTTCGCCCTCGCGGTAGAGGCCGTTGATGAGTTCTGTCATGGTGTGTCCAATCACGGGATGAGGCCGAACATGATGGCGGTCGGGGGTGCCATGAATCCAATGAAGACGACGGCTCCGATGGCGATCGCAATCGCATTGAATGCCACTTCACGGCGGCGGTTCGACAGGCCGATCGTCTGCAGTGCCGACCATGCGCCGTGCCGGATGTGCATGCTCAGCGCGAGGAGGGTGACGGCGTAGAACGCGTAGCTCCACCACACCTCAGGCTGGAAGCCCGCGATCATCCGATCGTAGGGCGTCATCTCCGAGTAGTTCTCGGCACCCACGGAGATGGTGAGCGTCGTGAACTGCAGCAAGTGGTAGACGATGAAGAGAAGAATGATGACGCCGCCCCATCGCATCGTCCGTGACGCGTAGGTCTGCTGATTCTTCTTCCCCCTCTTCACCTTGTACTGGTTGGGGCCGCGAGCGATCTTGCCGCGGTTCCACAGAATGAAAGCAGCGCGCGCGTGCGCGATCACTGCGACGACAAGCAGAATGCGGAGGATCCACAGGACCCCCTCATGCGGGACGATCGGGTAACCGACATCTCGCAGGAACTGCGCATATCCGTTGTAGGCGTCCGGCCCGTTGAACATTTTCAAGTTGCCGTACATGTGCATGAGAATAAACAGCACAAAGAAGAGCCCGCTGACCGCCATCTGGATCTTCAGACCCACGGATGTTGACAGTTTTCCGACCTTCTTTGGCGATGCCTGAGTTGAGGTTGCCATAAATCACATGTTAACCGTGGCTCACATCAAATAATGCGACATTGGGCCCGAATCGCCCTAACGAGATTGACCAACCCTGCCGCCACATACGTCACAGACCTTGGAAAATGCCGGATTCACCCGCCAAACAGCCGTTTTGACCGGGTTTGCGCCACCCGCAGGGCCCACCATCTGTGAGCAACGCTTTAGGGGATGAAGTCGTTGCCAAAATCACGCCTCATGACGATCGCGTCATCGTCTCGGTAGTAGTGCTGGCGCCTGCCCACCTCGTAGAAGCCGAGACCCTCGTAGAGTGCGCGTGCCCCATCATCGCGGGAACGGACCTCGAGGAAGCAGGCTTCCGCGCCCTCCGCGGCCTCGAGAAGCCCGAGGATGATCGTGCGGGCCAGGCCCTGCCGGCGCCTAGCCGGGCGCACCGAGATCGTCAAGAGTTCCGCCTCGACCCCCAAGCCGAGCATGCCGGCGGCATCGAGCCCACTGTCTCCGTCAACGCCGAGGGCAACGATGCGATCGTGGCCGAGCTGATCCTCGATCACGGACTGGGGCCACGCCTCGGCGCCGAACACGTCGCGGTCCAGCTGTGCGAAAACCCCCGCATCAACCCTCCCGAGGCGTCTCATTGCCCGTGGATATCCGGTCTGCGCAGGTAGCGCGGCTCCGTGCCGAGATCGAGGTCTTCACCCTCCGCTGCCCGAGCAAGCCGAGAGTGTGCGAGTCGGACCATGACGTGCGGATCGATGGGACAGTCCACTCCCCCGGGGAGGGCGTCCGCGTAGAGGGCAGCACCTGGCCCGATGAATCGGGCTCCGGGGTGCCGGTCCGCGAGCGCCTGGGGCGTGAGAACCTCTGGCCCCCATGTCACGTCGACGTCGTCCGCTCCACGGGCGGCAATACCTGCCGCATAGACTTCCTTGCGTCTCGCATCCCCCACTGCGCACACGGGCCCGTCTCCGGAATCGAGCGCCGCCCGGCCCAGGATCTCGAGTGAACCGATGCCGACGAGCGGCACGTTCCAGGCACGTGCCAGGACACGTGCGGTCACGAGGCCTGCACGCAGGCCGGTGAAGGCCGCGGGGCCGGTTCCTGCGACGATCAGGTCGGGGATACCGGCCTCTGCGACGAGCTCCTCGATAATCGGGGCAAGTGTTTCCGCGTGGTGTCGAGCGTCTGCACTGCGTCGGACGATGGATGTCTCGCCGATCAGGGAGATGACGGAAACGGTGGATGTGTCAATCGTCAGAGTGTACACGGTGGCCTCCTCGGCGATAGAAGCGTGCTTGCCTGATGTGGCGGTGAACCGGGTCGTGCACGGTCGGTGTGTCCGGCGTGCGTCTCAACCAGGTGAGAACGATGGTGAAGAGCAGGAAGAGAGCAAGAACTGCAACCGTGACGACGACGGGGCGAGTATCCCGGTGGGGTGTGGCCTCGACCGTGCCGACGCTGTCTGAGATCATGGAGCTCCGCAGCTCCATGAAGGATTCCAGGCTTGTTGAACCCGCAAGCTGGTCGAGTGCCTCTTCGCTGGCGGGAAAGACCTCATCCCCCCGGACGATGTAGTGCCCGCCCATTTCCGGGTCGTGGAGAAGAATGTCTGAGTCGCCGAGCTTCGTCAGCTGTTCCGCGAGGAAGGCATCCGCGATGACGAGGGCGTCCGTGTCACCGGTCTCGTCGGCCGGATGGCCGATGACTCCCACGGCCGTGTCGCCAGAGTAGACGGGTGCGATATAACTGGCAGGCTCTTGATCGCCGAGACGACTATCTGGGGCTGTGGCTTCAATGACGGGAGATGGGTCTCCGATTGTCAACGCGGCACGGTCCTCTTCGCTCAGGTCCGGGAAGACCGTCGACGCATACGACTGCAGGGTTGCTTCCCCTTCGTCGGTGAACCAGTCCTCCGGCGCGTTCGCCGCTGCTGGGCCCGCGCCGAGCAGCGACCCGAGGAACAGCAGGAGGATGAGGATGTGTCTCACGAGGAGAGCGCCTCGATGATAGCGGAGGAGCGTGGGCCGGTGGCACGCAGAATGATCGTCCGCGGCAGATCCTCCATGAGGTCATCGGGATTATCCCCCACCTGGGATCCGATGGGGCGTTCGATGTCGATCTCGAGCCTGTCTGCCGAGAGGGAATCCGCCTTCCCCCTCCCCCATTCGACAACGGTCACCGAATCCTCGAGTGACGTGTCGAGGTCGAGAGCATCCACATCGTCAAGACTGTCGAGCCGATAGGCGTCGACGTGGACAAGATCGGGATTTCCTCGGTGGACGTGGGAGATGACGAACGTCGGTGACGTCACTCTGCCGCTGACGCCGAGACCGTCGGCCAAGCCCTGGACGAAGGTGGTCTTGCCTGCACCGAGCGGGCCTGCGAGCATGATGAGATCGCCAGCCCGAACGTGGCCGGCTAGACGCCTGCCGATGTCTCGAGTGTCATCGGCGCTGGCCGCATGAAGCTTCATGGTTCCCTCCTCAGAGTCCAACTGTACCGCGATAGTGCCGAGGCACATGTCTACCAAGTCTCGTCGTGATCTCATAACCGATCGTGCCCGCTGCGTCCGCCCACTCATCGACCGTGGGGCCCTCACTTCCGAAGAAGACGACCTCGTCGCCGATGGTGGCGCCCTTCGGGAGGGCTATCACCACCTGGTCCATGCAGACGCGGCCCATGATTCGTGAGCGGTGTCCGTTGACCATGACGGGCCCCCGCGATGATGCTGCTCGAGGGATGCCGTCCGCGTAGCCGAGGGGGACAGTGCCGAGAGCAAGAGCGTCTGCCGCTGTCTCGGTATGGCCGTAGGAGATGCCGGTACCGGCGGGAACCTCCCGGACTGCGATGATCCGGGACGATAATGTCATGGCTGGCTGCAAGCCGAGATCCTGCGCGGTCGCGACGGCGGGCTCGGGGCTGATCCCGTACAGTCCGATGCCTGGCCTGACCATGTCGAGATGGGTGCGGGGATGCCAGAGGGTTCCCGCCGTATTCGCGAGATGGCGAAGCCGCGGATGCACTCCGACATCGCGCAGAGCTCGCGTTGCGGTCTCGAAACGATCGAGCTGGCGCTCCGTCTCGCCCGAGTCCGGCTCGTCCGCTCTCGCGAGATGAGACCACAGGCCGATGACATCGACGATCCCGTCTCGCTCCGCTTTCGCGATGCGGTGGGCGACCTCGAGGAGCATCTCGGGGGCGAATCCTCCTCTCGACATCCCGGTATCGACCTCGATGTGGAGGCGGGCGGGGCTGGCGCAGTGTTGGGCCGCAGTGAGGAGCCTGTCGAGCGCCCATGGGGCTCCCACCGAGATATCGAGCCCGGACTGCACTGCCTCCTCGAGATTCGCGGAAGGATCGAATATCCAGGTCAGGATCGGCACGCCGGGAATGTGTTGACGAAGCTCACGTGCTTCCTCGAGCTGTGCCACCCCAAGATAGTCGACCCCGGCCGCGACGAAGGCTCTACTCGCAGGGACGAGGCCGTGCCCGTATCCGTTCGCCTTGACAACGGCGCAGATCTTCGCCTGTGTCATTCCCCGGAAGGTCGCGGCGTTGTGCCGCAGCGCATCCGTATCGACCGTGATCCGCCCGACGAAACTATCCATGCAGCGCCTGCGCAATCGCCGCAGGGAGGCGCTCCGCTATCTGCCCGGCCCGGATCGGACCATCGGAATGAGCGGCCTCCGCATGGAGCCACGACGCTGCTGCTGCCAGGAGTGCGGGCTGGCCGTAGCCGCGCCCAGCCCTCGCGAGGTCTTCTCCAGCGCCTGCCAGCAGAGCTCCGAGGAGCCCGGCATAGACATCACCCGCCCCCGCGGTGGCCCGCCAGTGCGACCTGGCCGGTTGAGCGTAGACAGGACCATCGGGGCCAGCGATCACGTCTGTTCCACCCTTGAGGACGATGGTTGCGCCCGTCACGGTGGCGGCCAATCGGACGGCACGGATGGGGGCGGCTTCAATATCGGACCGAGTCAGCCCCTCCCCTCGTGCAGACAGGAGCTCCGCGAGCTCTCCCGCGTGCGGAGTGAGAACGGCTGTCGACGGCAGATCCTCATAGCCGTCTTTGAGAAGCGAGAGCGCTCCAGCATCGACCACCACGGGATAGTTCTCCGCCAAGGCGCGGTCGAGTGGGCCGCGCAGACGGTCCACGTCCGTTGCCGGGACCCCGGAGCCGATCACCGTTGCCTGGGCTCGTCCCATGCCCGTCACCACTTCGGGATAGGTGCGCAGGACGAGACTCGCCACGTCCGGTGAATCGAGACGGACCATGCCGGCTCCCCCACCAAGGGCTCCACCCGCCGTGAGGACAGCCGCCCCCGGATACTCAGCCGATCCGGTTCCGAGAAGGACGACCCCCCGCGTGTATTTGTGGTCGGTGGCGTCCGGGACGCGCAGGACGTCCGCCACGTCGCTCCCGCCGAGAGCGGCAACGGCGGGGAGGCCGGGAACGCTCAAGCCGATGTCGACGACCTCGACCCTGCCGCAAAACCTCGAGGCGGGCGGTGCGAGGAGCCCTGGCTTCGCTACCGCCAGTGCCACTGTCACGGTGGCCCGCAGGACTGGGCCCGATGCTCCGCCGTCATCGACCCCGATCCCGGTGGGGCAATCCACTGCGACAACAATGGGCTCGTCGGGTGACGTGGCGCGCTCGGTCTCGAGCATGGCGACGACCGAGGCGAGGGGATCTCTCAGAGGCGGACGAAGGCCGATACCGGCCAGACCATCGATCCACGCTCCTGCCGCTCGAGCGGCGGTCGCCAGCTCGTTGTCAGCGACCGTCCGGCACCCAGCATCGATGGCCGCCGCGTAACCGCCTTCGTGGACGTTTCCCGCCGGGCATGCCACGTCGACGATGGCGCCTCGTCTGGCGAGATAGGCTCCCGCGTACAGGGCGTCGCCGCCGTTGTTCCCGCCCCCTGCGAGGACGAGGATGCGTGAGCCTGCCACGTGGTGTCCGCGCGCCTTGAGCTCCCGCGCCACCGCAGTCGAGACCGCGAAAGACGCCCTCTCCATGAGCGGCACTCCTGCCTCGATGAGGGGACGTTCCGCCGCCGCAACCTCAGACGATCGATACGCTCTCAACATGATTACTCCACGGTGACTGACTTGGCGAGGTTGCGGGGCTGATCGACATCGAGGCCCTTCTCGGCCGCAAGAGCGCAGGCAAAGATCTGCAGGGGGATGACGGACACGAGAGGATGGAGGAGCGTCGGTGTCTCCGGGATCCGGATGACGTCAGCCGCGAACTCATTGACGGCCGTATCGCCTTCTTCTGCGATGCAGAGGACACGCGCCCCGCGGGCGTTGACCTCACGGACGTTCGACATGACTTTCGCGTGGAGGAGGGGCCTGCGGGGAGTCGGGACGATGAAGAAGACGGGCTGCCCTTCTTCGACGAGCGCGATGGGGCCGTGCTTGAGCTCTCCGGCGGCAAAGCCCTCGGCATGGATGTAGGCCAGCTCCTTGAGCTTGAGAGCACCCTCGAGTGCGACCGGGAAGCCGACGTGACGACCGAGGAAGAGAACGGACGTGACGTCCTTCATCCGGTGGGCAAGGTCCTTGATGTCGTCTTCGCGCGCGATCACCTCGGCGATCTTGTCCGGCATCTTCATCAGTTCGTCGAGATACGTGACGACCTCGTCGGAATACTTATTGCCGCGCAGCTGTGCGAGGTAGAGCCCGAGCAGATAGGTGGCCGTGATCTGTGCGACGAAGGCCTTCGTCGAGGCGACGGCGACCTCCGGACCGGCATGCGTATAGAGCACCGCGTCGGATTCCCGGGCGATGGTCGAACCGTGGGTGTTGACGATCGCGAGAACCTTCGCGCCCTGTTCCCGTGCATGCCGGACTGCCATGAGCGTATCCATGGTCTCCCCGGACTGGGTGATGGCGACGACGAGTGTCTTCTCGGAGACGACAGGGTCGCGGTAGCGGAACTCGTGCGCGAGCTCCACCTCGACGGGGATCCTGCACCAATGCTCGATCGCGTACTTGGCGACGTGGCCGGCATAGGCGGCCGTACCGCACGCGACGACAACGATCTTGTCGACCCTGCGCAGGATCGACTCGTCGATGCGGAGCTCGTCCAGCTGGAGGGACCCGGTGGGGCTCATGCGTCCCAGCAGAGTGTCACGCACCGCAGCTGGCTGGTCATGGATTTCCTTCTCCATGAACGTGGCGAAACCGCCCTTCACGGCGGCGTCCGCGTCCCAGTCGACGGTGAATGGCTCACGTTCGACCGTGTCCCCTTCGAAGGTCTGGATGTGGACCGAGTCCGGGGTGATGGTGACGATCTCGTCCTGTCCCATCTCGATCGCAGTCCGGGTCTGGCTGACAAAAGCCGCCACGTCTGAGCCGACAAAGTTCTCGCCCTCCCCGATACCGACGACGAGCGGGGAGTTGCGACGGGCCGCGACCACGGTCCCCGGGGTGTTGGCGGCGATGGCGACGAGCGTGAACGAGCCGTCGAGCTTGGCGACCGTGTCCCTCATCGCCGCCGTGAGGTCATCCCGCTCTGCAAGCGCCAGGGCGAGATGATGGGAGACGATCTCCGAGTCTGTCTCGGTCACGGGGACGATTCCCAGATCCCGCAGTTCTTTCGTCAGTTCGGCAAAGTTCTCGATGATGCCGTTGTGGACGAGGGTGACCTTGCCGTCGAACGACATGTGCGGGTGGGCGTTCTCGTCTGTCGGGCTTCCGTGGGTGGCCCATCGGGTGTGGCCGATCGCCGTCGACGATGCTGGCAGCGGATTCGTGCGTAGTTCAGCGAGGAGACCCTCCAGCTTGCCGGCCTTCTTAGCCTGGGCGAGCGTGTCGCTGACAACGGCCACCCCGGCCGAGTCATAGCCTCGATATTCGAGACGCGACAGGCTCTCGAGGACGACATCAACCGCCCTGGTCGAAATTTCACCGCCCGCATATCCAATAATTCCGCACATTTTTGAGCTCCTCGTTCATGATTTTGCGTTGGGGATGTCAGACTATAAGACATGACCCTTCACCCGGCTACGACACCGCTGGATCCGTTTCTTCATCTTACCCGCGAACACTGGGATTCCCTGGCACAAAGCACACCGCTTCCCCTCCAGACTGAGGAAGTTGCACGTCTTTCCTCTCTCGGTGACCCGATTGATTTGGAAGAGGTCGATACTGTGTACCGGCCGCTCTCAGCCCTCATCCAGCTTCATGTCGAGGCCGCGCTCCGCCGACACGAGAATGTCACGGATTTCATGAAGACGACAGAACCGCACACGCCGTTCGTCATCGCCATCGCCGGGTCCGTCGCCGTCGGCAAGTCCTCCACGGCACGCCTGCTGCAGGTCCTGCTGGAGCGATGGCCGTCAACCCCCAGGGTCGAGCTCGTGACCACGGATGGTTTCCTGCTCCCCAATGCCGTCCTCGAAGAGCGCGGCATCATGCACCGGAAAGGCTTCCCCGACTCCTACGATCGCAAGGCCTTCATCCGTTTCATGCGTTCCATCAAGGCCGGTTTCAGCCCCAACGACCTGCCCGTCTACGATCACGTCGTCTACGACATCGTGCCGGGTGAGAAACAGGTCGTGCGCGAATGCGACATTCTGATCGTCGAGGGCCTCAATGTCCTCCAACCTCCCCGTCTGGGCGGCGGAGGGCAACTCTCCGCGGTGTCGGACTACTTCGACATGTCGATCTATGTCGATGCCGACGCGGACAACATTCGCGAATGGTACATCCGACGTTTCATCAAGCTTCAGTCGACCGCATTCAATGACCCGAACTCCTATTTCGCGCGGTATGCGGACCTCACGGAGGACCAGGCTCGAGACATTGCCGGCACCATTTGGGCGAGCGTGAACGCCCCGAATCTCGTTGACAATATCGAGCCGACCAAGTCACGTGCCACGGTCATCCTGCACAAGGGTGGCGATCATCGCATGGAGTCGGTCCACGTGCGCAAGAGTTAGGAAAGGACGAGATGACTATCGCACGCCGGCCTGATCGATGGATTCTTGCCTGGCTCGCCCAAACCGCTACCCGGATGACGGGAGGGATCGCCGACCCCACCGGTCCCACGCTCACGTCGCAGGTCACCATCCCCACGAGGTATGGCCAGATGTCGGCTCTGATCTATGACTCGCCGGAGCGGGATCGCGGCCGTACCAGGCCCCTCCATATCCAGATCCACGGCGGCGGTCTCATCGGCCGCGGCATCCGCGAAGATGAGCACGTGTGCCGCTTCCATGCCGCCGAGACGGGGTGCACCGTCCTCTCCCTGCACTACCATGCAGCCCCGCAGGTCACCTTTCCCGTCGCGGAGCACGAATGCTTCGACGCGCTCCGGTGGGCTCTCGACTCCGCGGACGTCCACGGGTGGGACGGTCGGATCACCGTGGGTGGCGGCAGCACGGGTGCCAAACTCGCGGTCAATGTCGCCCAGCAGGCCTACGACCAGGGCATACCTCTTGCGGGGGTCGTTCTCAGCTCTCCCCTTCTCGACCTGACGCACAACGATCGGGAGACCGACCGCGAGAAGCCCCGGTGGGGTCCGAGACTCCTCGAGTTCATCGCCGACGCCTATGTCCCTGATACGCTGACGCGCTTCCAACCGCTCGCAAGCCCATCGTTCGATCTGGCGCTCGTGAAGAAACTCCCGCCGGCCCTGATCCAGGTCGGTTCGGAGGACTGGCTGGCTGGTGACGGCGAGGACTTGGCGGCGCGCCTGGTGCGGGCCCACAAGCCTCACACTCTCACGCACTATCCTGCAGGTCATCACCTGACGGTCCGCGGGGAGGCTGACGTGAGGGCGGAGGCCTTGACCGAGCAAAGCCGCTTCATCACCGGCCTCTACCGATAGCTCAGACCGCTGCCCCTTGCGGGATGCTTCTACGCCTCCGGTGTGTCGTGCGCGTGGGTGCGGGCCCATTCCTCGGCGGCTCGCTCCGCAGCCGCATATCGTTCCGGGAAGAAGGTGCGCTGCACTGCAGTGACGACGCGGGACACGAGGGCACCGATGAGGACGCCTCCGATGATGCCGATGATCATCGCGAGGAGCGGATGACCATCGAGGATGTGGGCTACACTGACACCGATCGCGATCGAGTAGGCGGACCAGAGCATCGCCGATAGCGCATCGACCACGGTGAAGGTGAGACGGGGATATCCGATAGCTCCCGCCCCCATGTTCACCGCGATCCGGCCGATCGGGACGAACCGTGCCGCCATGATGAAGACGGGGCCGTGGGTGAGGAGGAGTATCCCTCCCCGCGCATAAGCTCGCGCACCCCGACCCCGGTTGAGGAACGGTACTCGTTCGATGGGGATGCGCTGCCCGATCGAGTATGCGATCTGATCCCCGACGAAGGCGCCCGCCGCGGCCACGGCCCACAGGACTGCGAGGTGCGGGCCGTCTGACGACACGGTGAGAGCCGCCAGCGCGATGACGATCGACTCGGAGGGCAGGGGCGGGAAGAAGCCGTCGACGAGACAGAGGACGAACGTCGCGACCAGTGCCCACGGAGAAGCCCCCGCGGCGATGACCCAGTCCTGGATCGCGTTGAAAAGATCCAATCGGCCTCGTTAGAGCGAAAGCTGACGCTTGACCACGTCCGCGAGAGACGCTGCGACCCTGTCCGCCTCATCCTGGGTTGCCGCCTCGACCATGACGCGCACGAGCGGTTCCGTGCCGGAGGGGCGGAGCAGGACGCGTCCCGTCTCACCAAGCTCCGCCTCCGCTTCGCGGACAGCATCTGACAGGACAGGATCTGTGTGGGCGCGTGCCTTGTCGACGCCGCCAACATTGACAAGGGTCTGCGGCAGGCGGTGGATGAAGCTTGCAAGCTCGCGCAGGTTGCGCCCCGATTTGGCAACCTGCTCCGCGAGAAGAAGCGCCGTCAGCACCCCATCTCCCGTCGTCGCATACTGGGACGCGATGACATGGCCGGACTGCTCTCCGCCCAGGGTATATCCGCCAGCCAGCATCGCCTCGAGGACGTAACGGTCACCGACAGCAGTCTCAAGGGTCTTGATGCCGCGCTCACGCATGGCGATAAGGAGCCCGAGATTCGACATGACGGTCACGACGAGTGTGTTGTCGACAAGCGTTCCAGCGTCCTGCATGCCAGCGGCGAGCACACCGAGGATCTGGTCCCCATCGACCAGTTCTCCCGTATGGTCCACTGCTAGGCACCGGTCCGCGTCACCGTCGAAAGCGACACCGAAGTCAGCCTCGGACGCCACGGTGAGCGCAATGAGCTGCTCGGGATGGGTCGAACCGCAGGCGTCGTTGATATTCTTTCCGTCAGGCGCAGCATTGATGACGACAACGTCCGCTCCGGCTCGGCGCAGAGCCTCGGGGCCGAGTTCGCTTGCGGCACCGTTGGCGCAGTCCACCGCGATCCTCAGGCCCGACAGATCGACCGAGATCGCAGTCGACAGGTGATCGAGATATTCACGGGTCGCAACCTCGTAGTCGTCGGTGATCCTCCCGACGTGTTCGCCGACAGGACGCTCCCAGTCATCACCAAGGCTGGCCTCGACCTCTGCCTCCGTCGCGTCAGCCAGCTTGTAGCCGGTGTGGGCAAAGAACTTGATGCCGTTATCCGGCATCGCATTGTGGGACGCGGAGATCATGACGCCAAGGTCATAGCCGCGCTCCTGCGTGAGATAAGCGATGGCAGGTGTGGACACGACATCCACGTGGGTCGTGTCGACCCCGGCGGAGGCGAGACCCGCGGCGACTGCCTGCGCCAGCATCGCACCGGACTGTCTCGTGTCGCGACCGACGATCGCTGTCGGGCGGCCGGTGATCTCACGATTGTTCAAGAGGACCCGTGCGGTCGTCGATCCAAGATTGAGGGCCAAATCGGCCGTGACATCACGATTGGCAAGTCCACGTACACCATCGGTACCAAATAAACGGCCCACATTCATCCCTTCACCGGACATAATTTCTGTCCCTAATCTACCCTAGTAGACCATCTTGGTGTGTTTCGGGGAGAAACAACTCACCCCCGCATACCATGCGGGGGTGAGGAGGATCTGAGTAGACTCAGCGCTTCGAGAACTGCGAAGCCTTGCGAGCCTTCTTGAGACCAGCCTTCTTCCGTTCGACTGCGCGAGCATCGCGCGTCAGGAAGCCGGCCTTCTTCAGTGCCGGACGGTTGTGGTCGCGGTCGATGTTGTTCAGCGCACGGGAGATGCCGTGGCGCAGGGCGCCGGCCTGGCCGGAAACGCCGCCACCATCGATGCGAGCGATCACGTCGAAGCGGCCCTCGATATCGAGGAGCGCGAACGGCGAACGCACCAGCTGCTGGTGGATCTTGTTCGGGAAGTAGTCTTCCAGCTCACGGCCGTTGATCTTCCACACGCCCGTGCCGGGCACGAGGCGAACGCGGGCGATTGCCTGCTTGCGGCGGCCGAGGGCCTGTCCTGGTGCGGTGAGGGACTGGCCCTGACCTGTCTCGGGAGCATCGCTGCTCACTGTGTACGAGCTTGGGATTTCCTCAAGCTCAACGTCTGCTGCGGTCGTGTCTGCCACAGTTCTCCTTAAAAGTTCCTGGTCCGTGCGGGACTGCTACTGAGTCACCTGGGTGAGCTCAAGAACCGTGGGGTTCTGGGCCTGATGCGGGTGCTCTGCACCTGCATAGACCTTGAGCTTTTTGATCTGCTGGGCGGCGAGACGGTTGTGCGGGAGCATTCCCTTGACAGCCTTCTCCACGGCGCGCTCGGGGAACTTCGTCAGAAGCTCCTCGTACGAAACGGCGCGCATACCACCCGGGTAACCCGAGTGATGGTAAGCGAACTTCTGCTGACGCTTGTTGCCTGTGAGGCGAACCTTCTCAGCATTAATGATGATGACATGGTCACCAAGGTCGGCGTTGGGAGCAAAGTTCGGCTTATGCTTCCCACGGAGCAGGATGGCAACCTGAGATGCCAGTCGGCCGAGCACAACGTCGGTGGCGTCAATGACAAACCACTTGGATTCAACGTCGCCGGGCTTAGGTGTATACGTACGCACGGGCTATGCCTTCGTCTCTGTCTGGGGAAAACTGTTTGCATGGCTTACGTTCAGTCTTCACCCATGTGAATGAATAAATCTTGTCGTTGTTTTCGGCGTAACGCGAGTGGGGCGCAGATACGCATAACACAACTTTTACAACTGTAATCGCCCTAACGGACTGGGTCAATGCGAGTGGAGCTGTCTGTGAGTGGGTTCTCACGAACTCGCCGGGCGCGACGTGCCTGGGCGCCCACTTGATCGGCAGGCGGATAGTCCACCCGTTCGAGAGTCAGACCATGGGCGGGAGCGAGGATCACGCCCTTGTCCCTCCGCTGCTCTGCGAGGCGCTCGGCTGGCCACTCGATTGCGCGACGTCCGCGACCCACCTCGATAAGGGTGCCGACAATGGAACGGACCATCGAATGGCAGAACGCATCAGCCTCGAGGTCGACGACGAGGAGCCCAGCGTCCGGGCCGATCCCCGGCCTGTGCACCTCGAGCTTGCGCAGCGTTCTGATCGTCGTGGCACCCTCGCGCGGCTTGCAATAGGACAGGAAATCGTTCTCGCCCAACAGACTCGCCCCACCCCCCTGCATCAGCCCCTCATCCAGGGGATCCGTCCGCAGTGCGCGGTGGCGCGTGAACACGTCAGGGATCTCCCGATCGTCGATCCTGTAGCGGTACGCCCGCCCGATGGCAGAGAACCTGGCATCGAACTCAGGGCTCACCTCGCGGGCGCTGGCGACAACGATGTCTGATACGCCGCGGACTGCGTGGCCGTGGGAGAGCACCCCCGTCACCCTGCTGACGAGAGCCTCCCCGGGTGTGCGGCTCGAACGACCGGGGAGCGCCTCCCACACGAGGTCATCCATATCGACATGCGCTGTCTGGGCCGCCGCATGGACACCGGCATCGGTCCGCCCCGCCACTGTCAGCTTCACGTCCCGGCGGAGTATCGTCTCCAGAGCGGACGTGAGCGTGCCTTCAACGGTGCGCAGGCCCGGTTGGGCCGCCCACCCGTGGAATGACGTGCCCTCGTAAGAGAGATCGAGTCGGATGCGCTTCATGGCTCAAGTTTGGCACACCCGCACGAACCGAGACGATTGGGGTGCTAGCGTCAATCCCATGGAAAAGATTTCTCACCCGGGCCCTCGTACGCTCGGAGTCGACTGCGGAGGCGGAGGTATCAAAGCAACCGTGCTTGACGCGGATTCCAATCAGCTTGCACCCGCCCTCAGGGAGCCGGTGCCCTACCCCCTCCCCCCACAGAAGCTCATCTCCCTCGTCGAGGACATGTCGGCGCAGCTGCCTCCCGCGGATCGGATCACGCTCGGGATGCCGGGAATGATCCGGCACGGAGTCGTCGTCCACACACCGCACTACGTCTGTCGGTCGGGGCCGAGAACGAAACCCGTTCCGGAGCTGGCCGACCAGTGGCGCAACTTCCCGATGGCGCAGTCTCTCGAGCAGTCCTTCGGGGTTCCGGCTCTTGTCCTGAACGATGCTGAGGTCGCCGCTGCCGGGATCGTCAGCGGGCAGGGGCTCGAGTTCTTCATGACGCTCGGCACTGGACTGGGGACGGCTCTTATCGACAACGGAGTACTCTCGCCGCACCTCGAGATATCCCACGCTCCCATGCGGTGGGGGCTCACATTCGATGACGTCCTCGGGGAGCACGAGCGACGCAGGCTCGGGGATTCGGCGTGGTCGCGGCGCGTCCTGCGCGCCATCGAACTCCTCTTCCCCGTGATCCGTTGGGACACTCTCTACATCGGCGGCGGCAATTCCTCCCGGATCTCCCCCTCCGTCCAGGCACGGCTCGAAGGTGTCACGTTCGTACCGAACACGGCTGGCATGTCCTCCGGGGTGGACGCGTGGTCGCTCCAAGGCCGATAGTCCACCGCTGCTGACCATGCCGGGCGGTGGAACACCTGTGAACCCGCCTACTTGACCCGGAACAGACCTGGTGTGTCGATACCGTCGCCGTTCCAGTCCCCGATCAGTATCGGCTCACCGGCGATGCCGTAGGCGACTGATCGTTCAGCGTTCCCTCCGGCGTGCTGGTTGTTGATGTGGAGGACGTTGGAGCGTCGCAGTGTCACCGTGTCCATCCGGTCTCCGTTGAAGTCCCCCACGATCGCTTCGTCGCCCAGTCTGCCGTAACGGAATTCGCGTTCCGCATATCCGCCGATCAGCCGATTGTTGATGTAGAACGTCGTCTCGCGCCGCACACTGATCGTGTCAGCCCCCACGCCATCCCAGTTGCCGATGAGGACTTCGTCGGCGACTCGACCAAAGTCGAACTGATGCTCGGCGGTCCCTCCTCGCAGAACGTCATTGAGATAGAACGTGTTGCCGCGTCTGACGCCAAGCGTGTCGGCACCATCGCCGTTCCAGTCGCCGATGACGACCTCATCGCCGAGGCGACCATAGTTGAACTGGTAGGTCGGTGTGCCCCCGAACGAGTCGTACAGGGAGAAGGTGGTGCCGCGCCGGATGCCGACCGTGTCCACGCCATCACCGTTCCAGTCGCCGACGATCACCTCATCGCCGATCGCGCCGAAGGCGAACTCGACGTCCGCGGCAAGCGTCGACCAGCTGTTCGACAGGGAGACGACGCTGGACGCAACTGGCCCGGTCACCGAGACATTTGCTGTGAATGTCTTGCCGGTGGCTGTTCGCGCCGTGATCGCCGCCGTCCCTCCGCTCACGGCAGTCAGAGTGCCGTTCGATGATACGGAGACGACGCGTGGGTTCGATGACGTGATGGTCGCCGCGACTGTCACGGGGATACTCGATGCCCACGACTGTGCTCGGGCAGTCCCTGTCACGGACGCGACCGCCGTCTGGCCGGGGTCCATCGAACTCGGTACCGTCAAGCGTCCGTTGACTTTGGTGAGGACGCTGTCGGAGACTGCGGCCGAGAACCGGTATGTGCCGTTGAGCTGTGTTCCCGCCGACGTTCCTGTCCGCGTGCCGCTCATCCACCCGACGCTGACACCTCCCACGCGAGCGAACGCGTAGGCCGTGTACTTCGGGTTGATGAGGTTGTACAGGTGGCCAGTGTCGTTGTTGAAGGCACCGTTGGCATTGATCAGAGCATCCCGCTCACCCGCCCACGTGCCGTTCTTGACATCGGAGATAGCGGTCGAGATATCTGCCTGCGTCGTAATGATCTCGCCGGGCCAGCGGACTCCCACTGACGCGTTCGCGTACGACCCTCCATCCGGACGGACATGGCCCCAGAGAAGGTTCTGCTCGTAGGCGCGCTGGAGTGCTGAACGCTCGAGGTCAGTATCCCAGGTGACGCCGTTGACGTACTGCGACCTCGTCAAACCAGCATCGCTCACAACCTGCTTGAGCGGTTTGCCGTCGAAGACCACAGCCGCATCGTCGTACATCTGGGCCCGAATGGAGGACAGCGCCGCGAGAGAAGCCGTCCGCATCTGCGTCTGGTTGACCGGGAGGTCCGCATGGACGAGAGACCCGCTGCCTGGATGTGTGCCGAGGCCGGGATCCCCCGCGCCTGCGGCAGACGGTCCGATGATGAGTGCGGCAAGCGTCATGAGCACGACGCACAGCGTTCCGACTGTTCGCTTGACGAGGGTCAAGGCTTTCCTCCGTTTTGCTTGAGACAGCACCAATATCTCAATTTTATAACAATTGAGCGGTTCTCATGGGACTGTATCAAGAAATCAAGCGAAAAACGGACGATTGTGTTCGTCGTCTACATCGAATCGCGTGCCACCGTCGTCAATAGAAAGACGCAATCTTCGGATGCTCGGACGCCGTGGCGCTCGTGGGCGAGGGAGACGAGTTCCACGGCTGACGCAGGGAGCAGTTCCGATCCCACGACCTCAAGACTGCCGGCGAGCACGAGGATCGACTCCGCGATCGGAGCATTATGGGGAGCCAGCTCGGTTCCTGCCGCCAGCGCGACCACTGTCTGACGCAGCGGACCATCGTGGACGACGGCCTCCGCGAGACGTCCGTTCTTCGCGGCACGCGCCCGCGTCAACAGATCTTCGATATCGATCATCATCGCTTCCCCTCCCTCGTTCATCGTAGCCGAAGGGGTGCGATGCGTGCCCGCACAGACAGGAGGGGCCGGGGAAAATCCCCGGCCCCTCCTCGTAGCGATGCTACTTCGTCTCTTCGACCGTGTCCTCAGCAGAAGCGGCGGACGGTGCCGAGGCTGCGGATTCAGCCGACTCGGCGGACTCAGCCGACGGTGCGGACTCAGCAGATGCTGCGGACTCGACAGAGTCAGCGGACTCCGGCGACTCGGCAGCGGCCTTCTCGGCGGCCCTCTCGGCCTCGGCCACGACGGCCTGCTTCGGCGAAACCGGCTCGGTCACGAGCGAGATGACAGCCATGGGGGCGTTGTCGCCCTTGCGGTTGCCGACCTTGACGATACGGGTGTAGCCACCCTGACGGTCAGCGAAGGTGGGGGCGATTTCCTCGAAGAGGATGGCGACAGCGGAGCGGTCAGTGATGTCCTTGAGGACGTCACGACGTGCAGCGGTCGTGCCCTTCTTCGCCTTGGTGATGATGCGTTCCGCGTACGGACGGAGGCGCTGTGCACGCTTCTCGGTGGTCGTGATCGAGCCGTGCTCGAACAGTGCCTTCGCGAGATTGGCCAGCATGGCCTTTTCGTGTGCGGCGCTTCCCCCAAGACGGGGACCCTTAGAGGGCTGAGGCATGATGTCTCCTTGAAATGATTGTCAGTGCGTGTCGTCGCTGAACATGGACGAGCCGTAGGAATCGTCGTAGCCACCCATGAAGTTGGCCGGAGAATCCTTGAGCGAAAGGTCGAGCTTTGCGAGCTCGTCCTTGACGTCCTCGATTGACTTAGCACCGAAGTTGCGAATATCCAGCAGATCTGCCTCAGAGCGCAGGATGAGCTGGCCAATAGTTTCGATCCCCTCGCGCTGCAGGCAGTTCTGCGAACGAGCGGGAAGATTGAGAATGGTGATCGGGCGCTGCAGGTCGGATGACTGCGTCTCTTCCACCGGGGCTTCGCCGAGCTCAATGCCCTCAGCCTCAAGGTTCAGATCGGCTGCCAAGCCGAACAGCTCGACCAGCGTCTTGCCAGCGGATGCGAAAGCATCGCGGGGATTCATCGAAGCCTTCGTCTCGACATCGACGATAAGCTTGTCGAAGTCGGTCCGCTGCTCGACACGAGTCGCCTCAACCTTGTAGGACACCTGCAGCACGGGCGAGTAGATCGAGTCGATCGGGATACGACCGATCTCGGCCTCGGGATCCTTGTTCTGCGCGGCGGACACGTAGCCGCGGCCGCGCTCGACAATAAGATCGATCTCAATCTTGCCCTTCTCGTTGAGAGTGGCAATCACGAGATCCGTGTTGTGGATTTCCACGCCGGCCGGCGGGTTGATGTCGGCCGCGGTGACAACACCGGGGCCCTGCTTGCGCAGGTACATCTGGACGGGCTCATCGTTCTCGGAGGAGACGACGAGCTCCTTGATGTTCAGAATGATCTCTGAAACATCCTCCTTGACACCCTCGATGGTCGTGAACTCGTGAAGAACCGAGTCGATCTTGATCGAGGTCACTGCGGCACCCGGAATGGATGAGAGCAGCGTGCGGCGAAGAGAGTTGCCCAGGGTGTAGCCGAAGCCAGGCTCGAGCGGTTCAAGAATGAACCGCGCACGATTGTCGGAGACGACTTCCTCGGAGAGGACGGGACGCTGTGCGATCTGCACGATGTAATTCCTTTCAGCAATGACCGCTATATGACATTGCAGGTGGGAACCGGTGCCGGATGGCCCGGGTTAAACGATCAAACGCGGCGGCGCTTCGGGGGACGGCAGCCGTTGTGGGCCTGGGGAGTGACGTCCTGGATGGAGGTCACCTCGAGGCCGTTGGCGGTCAGGGTACGAATCGCGGTTTCGCGGCCCGAACCGGGTCCCTTGACGAAGACGTCGACCTTCTTGAGGCCGGATTCCATGGCGCGACGAGCAGCGGCCTCTGCGGCGAGCTGGGCAGCGTAAGGGGTCGACTTGCGCGAGCCCTTGAAGCCCATCATGCCGGACGACGCGGTGGCGATCACTGCGCCGGTCGGGTCCGTGATGGTGACGATGGTGTTGTTGAAGGTCGACTTGATGTGGACCTGGCCATTGACGATATTCTTCCGCATCGCCCGGCGCGGGCGGGCGGCAGTACGTGACTTAGGTGGCATTCTTTAGATTCTCCTTGAGATCATCGGTTCGCTAGCGCGAACTACTTCTTCTTACCGGCGACCGTACGCTTCGGGCCCTTGCGGGTACGTGCGTTGGTCTTGGTGCGCTGACCGTGGACGGGGAGTCCACGGCGGTGACGGATACCCTGGTAGCAGCCGATCTCGATCTTGCGGCGAATGTCAGCCTGAACCTCGCGGCGGAGGTCGCCCTCAACCTCGTAATTCTCGTCGATGAACGTACGAATCTTGACCTGGTCTTCTTCGGTCAGATCCTTGACTCGGACGTCAGGCGAAACGCCCGTGCCGTCGAGGATTTCCTGGGCGCGCGTGCGCCCGATTCCATAAATGTAAGTGAGTGCGACCTCTACCCGCTTCTCGCGGGGGAGGTCAACACCTGAAATACGTGCCAACGTTAACTCCTGTTGGTAGGCCGGAGGTGTGGAACGCTACCGTCCAGTTCCTGGTCCGAGGCCTCCGGGCCTCGGGTACATCCGTAGCGTTGATCGCGGGCGTGTGCCCACTTCCAGGGATTCAGCCCTGGCGCTGCTTATGCCGCGGGTTCGTGCAGATGACCATGACCCTGCCGTGGCGACGAATCACCTTGCAGCTGTCACAGATGCGCTTCACGCTTGGCTTGACCTTCATGTCCAACCTTCTTTAAGCCCAGATCCCGGGCTCGGTGTAGGGCGGGGCTTACTTGTAGCGGTAGACGATTCGCCCACGGTTCAGGTCGTAAGGAGTCAACTCCACAACAACCCGATCCTCGGGCAGAATCTTGATGTAGTGCTGGCGCATCTTGCCCGAAATGTGGGCGAGCACAACGTGCCCGTTGCTCAGCTCTACACGGAACATCGCATTCGGTAGTGCCTCAACGACACTGCCCTCAACCTCGATGACGCCGTCTTTCTTCGCCATAACCCCCGCTAACGCAGTTATCTTCTTCGCTATCGATTTGATAGCCGCAGGTTACCTGTACGCGTGGTACAAGGCACCGACTATTCAGTTTAAGGCAAAGATGACGAATTGAGTAGGCGGAACAGCTGTGCATCGGCGCACAGCCCGCCCTCGCAGGCCTCTCAGAAAAGAGTGAGGGATGGAAGCGGGCCAACCCGAATCCATCCCTTATCTCCTAGTCCAGTGGAACCGGAGTGACGCCGTACGGCGCAAGGCCTTCCGCTCCCCCATCGCGTGCCGTCAGCACCCAGATGCCGCGGCGGTGGATGGCGACCTCGTGCTCCCAGTGGCAGGCGTTACGACCATCGAGAGTCACAACCGTCCACTCGTCCTCGAGAACCTTGCTGTCCGGGCTGCCGAGCGTCAACATCGGTTCGACGCACAGCACCATCCCGGGCTTGATCTTCGCGCCCTTATTCTTGGCCCGGTAGTTGAGCACATCGGGAGGCTGGTGCATGGACGAACCGATGCCGTGCCCCATGTACTCTTCGACGAGTCCGGGACGATGGTCTTCCGGAATCGAGTCGACATAGTCCTCGATGGCGCCGCCGACTTCACCGACATGCTTCGCCGATGCGAGGGCGGCGATACCGGTCCACATGGCCTTCTCTGTCATATCCGACAGGCGGCGATCCTCCTCGGAGGCGTTCGGCATGCAGACCGTGAAACACGCATCCCCATGCCAGCCGTCGACAACGGCGCCGCAGTCGAAGGACACGATATCCGAATCAGTGAGAACCCTGTCTCCCGGGATTCCGTGGACGATCGTCTCGTTGACGGAGATACAGGCATTCGCTGGGTAGCCGTAGTAGCCGAGGAAGTTGGACTTCGCGCCCGCTGCCTCGAGGACTCGGCCGGCGACAAGATCGAGCTCCCCCGTCGTCACCCCGGGCCGGACAGCCTCACGGAGAGCGTCGTGGATGTCGGCGACGACAAGAGCGGCTCGACGAATCTTGCGAATCTGCTCGTCGCTCTTGTACTCGATCGCCTCTCGCCCGAACATCACAGAGCCTGCACCGCGTCCTGGATGCGGGACTGGACTTCGTCGATTGTGCCCATGCCGTCCACACGGACGAGCACGCCGCGCTGCTCGTACACGCGCGACAGCGGCATGGTCTGCTCGGCATACACGTCCATGCGGTGGCTGATGACCTCCGCAGTGTCGTCTGCACGTCCCTCGATCTCAGCGCGCTTGAGAAGGCGCTCGACGAGAGCATCCTTGTCGGTCACGAGCTCGATCACGATGTCGAGAGTGTGCCCCTGCTCGAGCAGGATCTCGTCGAGAGCACCGACCTGGGCAAGCGTCCGCGGGTAACCGTCGAGCAGGAAGCCCTTCTGGGTGTCATCCTGATGAAGGCGATCCTTGACAAGAGCATCGGTAATCTCATCCGGAACGAACTTGCCCTGGTTGATGTAGCCCTGGGCGAGCTGGCCGAGCTCGGTTCCCTCCGCCACGTTGGCACGGAAGATCGCGCCGGTGGAGATCTGGGGAATGCCGAGCTTCTCGCACAGCATTTCGGCCTGCGTGCCTTTGCCCGCGCCTGGAGCGCCGAGGATAATCATTCGGGTCATCGGAGGAAACCTTCGTAGTGTCGTTGCTGGAGCTGAGCGTCGATGTCCTTCACCGTCTGAAGGCCCACGCCCACAATAATGATGATCGATGTGCCGCCGAACGCCATCATCGTGATGCCCATTTCGCTGAAGATCACAGTCGGGATGAGAGCGATCGTCGCGAGATAGAACGACCCGACCCACGTAATACGAGTGATGACGTTCTTCAGGTATCGAGCTGTCGGGGCTCCGGCTCGGATGCCCGGAATGAAGCCGCCGTAGCGCTTCATATTGTCGGCGACCTCGTCCGGGTTGAACGTGATCGACGTGTAGAAGAACGCGAAGAAGATGATGAGAATCGCGAAGGTCGTCAAATACAGCGCCGAGTTCGGGTTGTAGTTCTGCGACAGCCACTGCACCCAGCCGGCGTTCGGATCCCCGAACTGGATCGCCATGGTCGGCAGCGACAGGAGCGAGGACGCGAAGATCACGGGGATCACGTTCGCCATGTTGATCTTGATCGGGATGTACGTGGTCGAACCGCCGTACGTCCGACGGCCGATGACACGCTTGGCGTACTGGACGGGGATGCGACGCTGCGACTGCTCGACGAAGACGACCACGACGGTGATCGCGAGGAACAGCGCGACGATGAAGATGAAGTTCTGGACACCATTGTTCGAACGCAGAACCTGGCCCATGGCGGGCGGGAAAGAGGCACAGATGCCGGAGAAGATAAGAATCGACATGCCGTTGCCGACGCCGCGCTCCGTGATCTGCTCACCCATCCACATGATGAGGCCGGTGCCCGCTGTCATCGTCAAGATCGCCATGAGGACCATGCCTGCCGACGTGTCCGGGAACGGATCCACCGTACATCCCAAGAACAGGCTCGAGTTCGCGACCGTGATGACCACGGCGGACTGCATGATCGCAAGACCGATGGTGAGGTAGCGCGTGTACTGTGTCAGCTTCGCGGTGCCCGACTGGCCCTCCTTATGGAGCTCCTCGAAACGGGGAATCACCACGCGCAACAGCTGGACGATGATCGACGCCGTAATGTACGGCATGATGCCGAGCGCGAAGACTGACAGCTGGAACATGGCTCCGCCGGAGAACATGTTGAGCATCGACAGAAGGTCAGCGGAACCGGCCTCACTGAGACACTGCTGAACGTTGCGGTAGCTGACGCCAGGAGCGGGCAGGAACGTGCCGAGACGGAAAATGACGATGATGCCGAGCGTAAACAGCAGCTTGCGGCGCAGGTCCGGTGTGCGGAAGGCCGAGACGAATGCGGAAAGCAAACTTCCTCCTTGGTGGTGCGGCCCCGTGCGGGCCACAAGTCAGTGTACAGCGATCAACGCCGGACTTTGACCATTGTTAACGTCTGTGAGTGTGCAACGAGGCGGGCCTGATGGCCCGCCTCGTTCGCTACTGTCTATTTCATCGAGCGGAAATGGATCCGCCGGCGGCTTCGATCTTCTGCTGAGCGGAAGACGACCACTTGTCGGCAACCACGTTCACCTTGACCGAAATGCTGCCCGAGCCGAGCACCTTCACCAGGTGGCCCTTGCGGACGGCACCCTTCTCGATGAGGTCCTCGACGGTGATGTCTCCACCCTCGGGGAACAGCGACGAGATGCGGTCGAGGTTGACGACCTGGTACTCGACGCGGAACGGGTTCTTGAAGCCGCGGAGCTTCGGCATGCGCATATGCAAAGGCATCTGCCCACCCTCGAAGCCGACCGGCACCTGGTAACGAGCCTTCGTTCCCTTGGTACCACGGCCTGCGGTCTTACCCTTTGAGCCCTCACCACGACCGACACGAGTCTTCGACTTGTGTGCGCCGGCTGCGGGAGCGAGATCGTGGAGCTTAGTGACATCGTTCGTGTTTTCCGACATCATGCCTCCTCTACGGCAACGAGGTGCGCAACGACCTGGATCATTCCGCGGACCTCGGGACGGTCCTCACGCTCGACGGACTGGCCGATTTTGCGCAGTCCGAGCGAGAGCATCGTGTCCCTCTGCTTTTTGGTTCCACCGATGGTGGACTTTGTCTGTGTAATTTTCAGCATCACGCACCAACTCCGGCTGCAGCAGCCTCGTTCTCATCGTTGGCAGCAGCGGCGGCCTTCTGGTCACGCTGCTGAGCATCGAATGCCGCACGCTGACGAAGCATCGATGCGGGAGCGACCTGCTCGAGGGACTTGCCGCGGCGAGCCGCAACAGCCTCGGGCTGCTCGAGCTGACGCAGTGCCTGGACGGCAGCGCGCACGATGTTGATCGCGTTGGACGAACCCAGCGACTTGGTCAGGATGTCGTGGATGCCAGCGGCTTCCATGACTGCACGGACCGGGCCGCCGGCGATAACGCCGGTACCTGGGGCGGCGGGACGCAGGAAGACGACGCCAGCGGCATCCTCACCCTGTGACACGTGCGGGATGGTGCGGCCGATAAGGGGGACGCGGAAGAAATTCTTCTTCGCCTCCTCGGTGCCCTTGGAGATTGCCTGGGGCACCTCCTTGGCCTTGCCGTAGCCGACACCGACAGTGCCGTTGCCATCACCGACGACGACCAGAGCGGTGAAGGAGAAGCGACGGCCACCCTTCACAACCTTGGACACGCGGTTGATCGCGACGACGCGCTCGATGTAGGCGTCTTTCTGTTCGTTACGACGGTCGTTGTTGTTCCGGCGTCCCTTCGGACGGTCGGAACCGGAACGCTCGTTGCGCTCGCCGTCGCCTTCCGGACCAGTGGTCCGACGCTGCGATGCAGCCATAGTTTTCCTCTACTCTCGTTCCGTCAACTACAGGGTCAGCCCGGACTCGCGGGCGCCTTCTGCCACTGCCGCAACGCGACCGTGGTACTGGTTCCCGCCGCGGTCGAACACGACAGCCTCGATGCCTGCAGCCTTGGCGCGCTCAGCGACGAGCTCGCCAACCTTGCGTGCCTTCGCGGTCTTGTCGCCGCTGTCTGCTCGCATGTCGACCTCGAGGGTTGACGCCGAGGCCAGGGTGTGGCCCACGGTGTCGTCGATAACCTGAGCGACAATGTGGCGATTGGATCGGGTGACAACCAGGCGCGGACGCGCAGTCGTACCGGTGATCTTCTTGCGGAGGCGGAGATGACGACGCTTGCGAGCGACGTACTTGCCCTTGCCCTTGATAGAGAAAGCCATCACTTACCAGCCTTTCCGGCCTTGCGGCGAACCTGCTCGCCGGCGTAGCGAACGCCCTTGCCCTTGTACGGTTCAGGCTTGCGGAGCTTGCGGATCTTCGCCGCAGTCTCGCCGACCAGCTGCTTATCGATACCGGACACGGTGATCTTGTTGTTGCCTTCGAGCTGGAAGGAGATGCCTTCCGGCGCCTCCACCATGATCGTGTGTGAGTAGCCGAGCGACAGCTCCAGGTCGGAACCCTTGGCGATCGCGCGGTAACCGGTGCCGACAATCTCAAGCTTCTTCGCGAAGCCCTCGGTCACGCCGACAACGTTGTTGAAGATGAGTGTGCGAACCAGGCCGTGGAGCGAACGCGAAACACGCTCGTCGTTGGGACGGGACACCATGATGGCGCCGTCTTCCTGGGCGACGGTGATCGGTGCGGGGACGACGTAGGAGAGGGTGCCCTTGGGGCCCTTCACCGTGACGGTCGAACCATCGATGGTGACATCGACACCGGCGGGGATGGTGACAGGCTGCTTGCCAATACGTGACATTTTCTGTGTACCTCCCTTACCAGATGTAGGCGAGGACTTCTCCGCCCACACCCTTATCCTTGGCCTCGCGGTCGGTCAGCAGCCCTGAGGACGTGGAGAGGATCGCCACGCCGAGGCCACCGAGGACGGTGGGCAGTTTGGTCGACTTCGCGTAAACGCGCAGGCCGGGCTTCGAGATACGACGAAGGCCAGCAAGCGAACGCTCACGGTTCGGGCCGAATTTCAGGTTGATCGTCAGAGTCTTGCCGACCTCTGCATCGTCAACGTCAAAGCTCTCAACGTAGCCCTCGCGAACGAGGATCTCGGAGATAGCTCCCTTGAGCTTCGAGTACGGCATGGAAACCGTCTCGTGGTACGCCGAGTTGGCGTTACGCAGACGCGTTAGCATGTCTGCGATAGGGTCTGTCATTGTCATCGGGCCTGCGCCCCTTCCCGTCGCGGTTTCCTTAGGACCTGCGACGTAGATGGAATTACCAGCGGGTGAATACTATTCAAAGCGTTCTCAGTTTTCCTTGAACGGGAAGCCGAGGCTGCGGAGCAGGGCACGGCCCTGTTCATCGTTGTCAGCGGTGGTCACGACCGTGATGTCCATGCCGCGCACACGATCGATCTTGTCCAGATCGATCTCGTGGAACATTGACTGCTCGGTCAGACCGAAGGTGTAGTTGCCGTGTCCGTCGAACTGCTTCGGCGAGAGGCCGCGGAAGTCGCGGATACGGGGCAGCGCGAGCGAGAGAAGCCTGTCGAGGAACTCCCACATGCGGTCACCGCGGAGGGTGACGTGTGCACCGATGGCCTGTCCTTCGCGCAGCTTGAACTGTGCGATGGACTTGCGGGCCTTCGTGACCTGCGGCTTCTGGCCGGTGATCGCTGTCAGGTCGGCGATGGCGCCTTCGATGACCTTCGAGTCACGGGCTGCGTCTCCGACGCCCATGTTCACGACGATCTTCTCAAGCTTCGCAACCTGGTTGATGTTCTGGATTGAGAACTGCTCGACAAGCGCGGGAACGATCTCCTCGCGGTACTTGGTCTTGAGACGAGGGGTTACCTTGTCTGCGGTTGCTTCGCTCACAGCTCGATCTCCTCTCCGGCGCGGCGGCCGATGCGGACGCGGGTCTTGCGGACGCGACCGTCACGCTCGACCTCGACCTCCTTGTAACCAACGCGGACCGGCTTCTTGTCCGGGCCGACGAGGGCAACATTGGAGATATGGATGGGGGCCTCGACGGTCTCGATGCCGCCGCTCGTGCTCGAGCCGGGCTGGCCGGCCTTCGTGTGCTTCTTGACGCGCATAACGCCTTCAACAATCACACGATCACGATTGGTGTCGACCTGCAGCACGCGGCCTTGGAGACCCTTATCGCGGCCTGCGATCACCTGGACGAGATCGCCCTTCTTGATCTTCGCCATTTAGAGCACCTCCGGAGCGAGCGAAACAATGCGCATGAACTGGTTGTCACGCAGCTCGCGACCCACTGGGCCGAAAATGCGGGTACCGCGGGGATCCTGGCTGTCTGCCTTGAGGATCACGGCTGCATTCTCGTCGAAGCGGATGTACGAGCCGTCGGGACGACGGCGTTCCTTGCTGGTACGGACGATGACGGCCTTGACGACCTCGCCCTTCTTGACGTTTCCGCCAGGGATCGCGTCCTTGACGGTGGCGACGATGATGTCGCCGATTCCGGCGTAGCGCCGGCCAGAGCCGCCGAGCACCTTGATGCAGAGGATTTCCTTCGCACCGGTGTTGTCGGCGACCTTGAGCCGCGACTCTTGCTGGATCATGTACTATCTCCTGTCGTCGTGCCGGTTCTCTTGCGAGCCTGGCCGAACGGATGGGTTGGTGGGGAGAAGGCTACTTGGCCTTCTCGATGACCTCGACAACGCGGTAATGCTTGGTAGCAGACAGCGGGCGGGTCTCCATGATGCGCACGAGGTCTCCCACGCGCACTTCGTTGTTCTCGTCGTGCGCCTTAACCTTCTTGGAGCGGCGGATCACCTTGCCGTACATGGCGTGCTTCACCTGCTCCTCGACCTCGACGACAACGGTCTTGTCCATCTTGTCGGACACGACGTAGCCGCGTGCGGTCTTGCGGTAGTTGCGCTCGACAGTCTCGGTGTTCTGCGATTCAGACACTGTCTGCCTCATTCCTTCTCTGCCGGAGCGGTACGGATATTCAGTTCACGCTCGCGAGCGATCGTGTAGATGCGCGCAATGTCGCGACGAACTGCCCTGAGTCGACCGTGGTCCTCGAGCTGCCCCGTCGCTGCGGAGAAGCGCAGGTTGAAGAGTTCAGTCTTGCACTCCGAGAGACGCTCTGCCAGCTCCTTGTCGGACATCTGGTCGAGATCTTCGGGGAAGAGTCCCTTGGTTCCTACTGCCATCAGTTGTCACCGCCTTCACGCATAACGAAACGAGTCTTCATCGGGAGCTTGTGCTGCGCGCGAGACATGGCCTCACGAGCAAGGTTCTCGTCAACACCGGAGAGCTCGAACAGGATCCTGCCCGGCTTGATGTTGGCGATCCAGAACTCGACCGAACCCTTACCGGAGCCCATGCGGACTTCGGCAGGCTTCTTCGTGAGCGGGCGGTCCGGGAAGATGTTGATCCACACCTTGCCACCACGCTTCACGTGACGAGTCATAGCAATACGAGCAGCCTCGATCTGACGGTTGGTGAGGTACGCCGGCTCGAGAGCCTGGATAGCGTAGTCACCGAACGCGATCTGGTTGCCGCCCTTGGAGTAACCCGAACGGGTGGGACGGTGCTGCTTGCGGAACTTAGTCCTGCGAGGGATCAGCATTATGCCTCCGATTCGCTGGTCGAGGGAGCCTGATCGCCTGCCGGCCTGGTCGACGGGCGGGGACGACGAGCGCCACCTCCACGACGTTCGCCGGTGCGGCCACGGCCACGGGGAGCCTCGTTCAGCTGACGCTGGTACTCGGCCTCGGTGATGTCACCCTTGTAGATCCAGACCTTGACACCGATGCGACCGAAGGTCGTCTTGGCCTCGTGGAAGCCGTAATCGATGTTGGCGCGGAGCGTGTGCAGGGGCACACGGCCTTCGCGGTAGAACTCCGAGCGGGACATCTCGGCGCCGCCGAGACGGCCTGCGCACTGGACACGGATGCCCTTGGCGCCGGAACGGAGAGCGGACTGAACGCCCTTGCGCATAGCGCGGCGGAAGGAAACACGGGAAGCAAGCTGCTCCGCGATTCCCTGCGCGACGAGCTGTGCGTCTGCTTCAGGGTTCTTGACCTCGAGGATGTTGAGCTGCACGGCACGGCCGGTCAGCTTCTCGAGCTGCTGCTTGAGGCGGTCGGCCTCGGCGCCGCGGCGGCCGATGACGATGCCCGGGCGAGCAGTGTGGATGTCGACTTCGACGCGACCCGACTTACGGGAGATGTTGACGCGAGAGATGCCCGCGCGCTCAAGTCCCACCTCCATGAGGTTACGGATGGCGATGTCTTCAGCGACGAAGTCCTGGTAGCGCTGTCCCTTGACGGTCGAATCAGCGAACCAGCGCGAACGATGTTCGGTGGTAATGCCGAGTCGGAACCCGGTCGGGTTGACCTTTTGTCCCACTAGCGGGTCCTCCCCTTCTTCGATGCGGCGACTTCGTCGCCGACAATGATCGTGATGTGGCTCGTACGCTTAAGGATTTGGTTGGCCCTACCCTGCGCACGGGGCTGGATCCTCTTCATCGTGGGACCTTCGTCAACGTAGGCTTCTACGATGTGCAGATCTTCGATGTCGAAACGTTCGCCGGCCTTGTCTGCAGCCTGGCGCGCGTTTGCCATCGCCGACTCCAGCAGCTTGCGGACATTCTCCGCTGCAGCCTGGGGAGCGTATCGCAGCACGTCGACGGCGTCGACAGCACGCATTCCGCGGACGTGGTCCACGACACGGCGTGCCTTCATGGGCGTAATACGCACGTATTTCGCCTGTGCCTTGGCTTCCATGTGTTCCTAACTTTCTTCTGGCTCGCGGCGCGCCTTAGCGGCGGCGTCCCTTGCGGTCGTCCTTTTCGTGACCTCGGAAGGTCTTGGTCGGAGCAAACTCTCCGAGCTTGTGACCGACCATGGATTCGGTGACGAACACCGGAACATGCTTGCGGCCGTCGTGGACTGCGAACGTGTGTCCCAGGAAGTCCGGCGTGATGACCGAACGGCGGGACCACGTCTTGATGACGTTCTTGCTGCCCTTTTCGTTCTGCGCGTCGACCTTCTTCTGAAGGTGTCCGTCGACGAAGGGGCCCTTCTTCAAACTGCGTGGCATATCGTTAACCCTCTCCTATCGGTTCTTGCCGGACTTGCGACGGCGAACGATCTGCTTATCGCTGGCCTTGTTCGCGTGGCGGGTGCGGCCTTCCTTCTGGCCCCAGGGGGACACAGGATGACGACCACCGGAAGTCTTGCCCTCGCCGCCACCGTGCGGGTGGTCGAACGGGTTCATGACAACACCGCGGACGGAGGGGCGGACGCCCTTCCAGCGCATGCGGCCAGCCTTGCCCCAGTTGATGTTGGACTGCTCAGCATTGCCAACTTCACCGATCGAGGCGCGGCAGCGAGCATCAACGTTGCGGATCTCGCCGGACGGCATACGCAGCTGAGCGTTCTTGCCTTCCTTCGCGACCAGCTGGACGGAGACACCGGCCGAACGTGCGATCTTCGCACCGCCACCGGGACGCATCTCCACAGCGTGGATGACGGTGCCGACGGGGATGTTGCGCAGCGGCAGGTTGTTGCCGGGCTTGATGTCGGCGCCAGCGCCCTGCTCGATGCGGTCGCCCTGCTTGAGGCGGTTCGGTGCGATGATGTAGCGCTTCTCGCCATCCGCGTAGTGCAGGAGTGCGATGCGAGCGGTACGGTTCGGGTCGTACTCGATGTGAGCGACCGTCGCGGGGATGCCGTCCTTGTCGTGACGACGGAAGTCGATGACGCGGTACTGACGCTTGTGGCCGCCACCCTTGTGACGGGTGGTGATACGACCAGTGTTGTTACGACCGCCGGTCTTGTGCAGCGGACGGACGAGTGACTTCTCCGGCTCGGAGCGGGTCACCTCGACGAAGTCAGCCACGGACGAGCCGCGGCGACCCGGTGTCGTCGGCTTGTACTTGCGGATACCCATGAGTTAAATCCTCAATCTTCCTGCCGGCCTCAGCCGATCTGCCCGTAAAGTTCGATGGAACCCTCGCGCAGCGAAACAATGGCGCGCTTGGTGTCCTTGCGCTTGCCGATGCCGTTGCGGGTGCGGCGGGTTTTGCCCTTGCGGTTCATCGTGTTGACCGAATCGACCTTCACATTGAAGATCTTCTCGATCGCGATCTTGATTTCCGTCTTGTTGGACGTGGGCGCAACCTCGAAAACGTACTTGCCCTCTTCCTCAAGCCTGTAAGACTTTTCGGTGACGATCGGGCGAATGATGATGTCGCGCGGATCCTTGCGTACCAGAGTCACTTCTCCTCCTCCTGGCCGTTACCCACGAAGCTCGTGATAGCGGACTCGGTGAAGACGACATCGTCAGCGACCATGACGTCATAGGTGTTGAGCTGTTCCACGGTGAGGACGTGTGCCTCAGCAAGGTTGCGAACCGACTTCGTCGACACGACGTCGTTGTGCGAGACAACGATGAGGGCCTTGCGGTTCGAGGTCGCGGTCTGCAGGAGACCGAGGGCTGCCTTGGTGGACGGTGTGTCACCCTCGACGAAAGCCGAGACGACATGGATGCGGCCAGCGCGTGCACGATCGGACAGTGCCGAACGAAGAGCAGCTGCCTTCATCTTCTTGGGGGTGCGCTGTTCGTAGGAGCGGGGCTGCGGTCCGTGGACCACGCCGCCTCCGGTGAACTGCGGAGCGCGAATCGAACCCTGACGGGCACGGCCGGTGCCCTTCTGTTTGAAGGGCTTCCTGCCGCCGCCGCGCACTGCTGCGCGGTTCTTCGTTGCGGCTGTGCCGCGGCGGGCTGCTGCCTGCTGTGCGACAACGACCTGGTGGATCAGGGGAATGTTCAGCTCGACATCGAAAATCTCCGCGGGGAGTTCGAACGAACCGGACTTCGCGCCAGCGGCGTCGAGGATGTCGACGGTGAGGTTTGCCATGATCAGGCTCCCTTCGTGGCGGTGCGGACTACGACCAGGCCACCCTTGTTGCCCGGGACGGCGCCGGCTACGAGGAGCAGGCCGTTCTCGAGATCAACGGACTGGATGGTCAGGTTCTGGACGGTGGTGCGGGCGTTGCCCATGCGACCGGCCATGCGCAAACCACGGAACACGCGCGACGGAGTCGAAGCTCCACCGATCGAACCGGGCTTGCGGTGGTTGCGGTGCGAACCGTGGGATGCGCCGACACCGGCAAAGCCGTGACGCTTCATGACACCAGCGGTGCCCTTACCCTTGGTCGTGCCGACAACGTCGACGGAATCGCCAGCCGAGAAGACGTCAGCGGTGAGCTCCTGGCCGGCCTGGAATTCAGAGGCGGCCGATGTACGGATCTCAGCGAGATGACGCTTCGGGGTGGTGCCGGCAGCGGCGAAGTGCCCCTGCATCGGCTTCGTGACGTTCTTCGGCGTCCGTTCGCCGACGGCGAGCTGGATGGCTGAGTAGCCGTCGACTTCGGGTGTGCGCACCTGCGTAACAACGTTGGTGCCTACTCGCACGACCGTGACTGGAACCAGGCGACCTGCCTCGTCCCAGACCTGAGTCATGCCGAGTTTGGTGCCGAGCAGCGCCTTGGGCGCGGCGGCTACCACTTCAGTTTTATTGGACATGATGAACCTCAGAGCTTGATTTCGACGCTAACGTCACCGGAAAAGTCGATCTGCTGGAGCGAATCGATGGTCTTCGGCGTGGGATCGATAATGTCGATCAGCCGCTTGTGCGTACGCATCTCGAAGTGGTCGCGGCTGTCCTTGTACTTATGAGGAGAACGGATTACGCAGAATACGTTCTTCTCGGTGGGCAGCGGCACCGGGCCGACTACCTGTGCACCGGTACGAGTCACTTCGTCGACGAGCTTCTTCGCCGCGCTATCAATGACCTCATGGTCATATGACTTGAGCCGGATGCGGATTTTCTGTCCCGCCATGGCGTCGTCTACCTCTCTTTAACCGCAGTGTTCACTTGTACCCGCATCCGGGAGTGTCTCACCGCGGAAGACCCGCGACAATCAGCCCTATGTTGGTTTAAGTGAACCATTTTATTTACTAGACAGCCCTTGGGGACTGCCATACGTCTTCACGCTCTCTCGAGCAACCGTCCTAGTCTGGCAGAAATGCTCCCACCTGCGCAACAATCCGAAGAAAGTGCGCCGTGGTTAACAGTCCTGCTCGATGCACGTGTTGTTGACGGCTCTCTCTATATTACTCGCATCCGCCTCCCCCGCGACATAGCCGCCGCCGTGAGACGAGACATATTCTCACCGCAGCTCTCCATCCCCCAGAACGAGGGCGCTCCCGATGCGGCCCGTGCCCCGATGGGAGCGTGATCCGCGTCGCATCCTCCGCACCCGTCCGCCTCGTGCCGCCTGTCAGCACCGGGCGATCCGGGCCTGGGGAACGCTCCGGTCATCACCGTGTTTCCTCAGGTGGCGGGCTCGGTGCAGGACGAAGATCCAGTTGCCCTGCCCCGTTCGGTGCCTGCGGATCTGGGCCTGCGGCGCCGTGGATCCCCGGGAGCCGAATGCTTCTGTGCGGACGAAGATCACATGGACCGGCAATGGTCTTATCGGACTCCGGTCGTAGGCTTCTCTCGGATCACTACAAGGAGGACATCATGGCCCGATTAGGCTGGAAACTGCACGGTGACGGAACGAGCATCGCCCCGGGAGAGGTGGTCCAGCCCGATGAGCGGCTCGCGTGGCCCCAGACGGTAGGGATCGGCGCACAGCATGTTGTCGCCATGTTCGGCGCGACATTCCTCGTGCCGCTTCTCACGGGCTTCGATCCCGCCACGACTCTCTTCTTCACAGGCGTCGGAACTATTCTGTTCCTCCTCATCACCGCAGGCCGGCTTCCCAGCTACCTCGGGTCATCCTTCGCACTCCTCGCCCCCATCGGTGCCGTGACGGGCTATGTGGCGAACGGGGGCAAGCCGCTCGACGAGGGTCTCGCGGCTCTCGCGCAGGGCGGCGTCATCGCGACAGGCCTGTCGCTCGCGGTCGTCGGCCTCATCGTCCACATTGCCGGCGCACGCTGGATCGACCGCCTCATGCCTCCCATCGTCACCGGATCGATCGTTGCCCTCATCGGCTTCAACCTTGCACCGGCGGCCTGGAACAACGTTGCGCAGGCTCCCGTCACCGCCGTCGTGACCATCGCCGCCATTCTCTTCATCACCGTCTTCTTCCGCGGCATCATCGGCAGACTCTCGATCCTGCTCGGCGTCATCGCCGGCTACATCGCGGCCGTTGTTCAGGGGGAGGTGGACTTCAACGCCATCACCTCCGCCGACTGGGTGGGCGTACCGGAGTTCCGTGCACCCGCATTCGACCTCAGCCTCATGGGCCTCTTCATCCCGGTCGTCCTCGTGCTTGTCGCCGAGAATGTCGGTCACGTCAAATCAGTCTCTGCGATGACAGGGAAGGATCTTGATGACGTGACGGGACGCGCCCTCATGGCCGATGGTCTGGCCACGGCTCTCGCCGGTTCCGGAGGCGGCTCCGGTACCACAACGTACGCGGAGAACATCGGCGTCATGGCAGCCACCCGCGTGTACTCCACAGCCGCCTACGTGGTTGCGGCGATCTGTGCCCTCGGACTCTCCATGTTCCCCAAGTTCGGCCAGCTTATCGCCACCATCCCCCCGGGAGTGCTTGGCGGCGCCGCGACGGTTCTCTACGGCATGATCGGCATGCTCGGCGTCCGCATCTGGGTGCAGAACAAGGTTGATTTCTCTGACCCCGTCAACCTCAATACGGCGGCCGTTGCCATGGTTCTCGCAATCGCGAACTACACGTGGCATCTGGGCGACATGGTCTTCGAAGGCATTGCACTCGGGTCCTTCGCCGCGATCGGCATCTACCACGCGATGAGGTGGGTGAGCCGCTGGCGCGGCACCTCCGTCGAGGCGCCCTCCCCCGCATCTGTTCCCGGTGGGGCGGAACTCGAGCCCGGTGCGCTGCGTCGAGAACCCTAGCTCTATCGAGGTGCTCCCTGGCTGGACCGAGTGGTCCTTCCAGGGAGCATTTTCATGCTGTGGCGCGACGTTCGACAATCGCCTCCGCCTCCCGCAGCGCCTCGTCGAGGCTGGTGAAGAGATGATCGCGCCCGCCGATGGTCTCGATGACACCGACCTCCTCGATGAGTGCGACGAGAGAGATATCGATGCCCTTGATGAGGACCTCGATCCCCGCTTCGCGCAGCGTCAGGGCGATATCTGCCAGAGCTTTCGCCCCCGTCGCGTCCATGACCCCCACACGCGAGAGTCGGAGGATCACGACATCGGTCGATTCCAGTTTAGGGATCTGCGATTCGATCCGGTCGGAGACGCCGAAGAACATGGCTCCGTCGATGCGGAGGATGGCGATCCTGCGATGCTCGGCGGTGTCCTCGCGGTAGACACCGGACTGTCTCGCGAGGTGGCGAAGGACGAGGACGCCCGTGACGGCCACGCCGACGCCGATGGCCCAAATAAGGTCGAGAACAACCGTTGTTGCCGCCGTCAGGCAGAAGACGAGAGCATCTGAGCGTGTCGTGAAGAGGATGGTCCGGGCCGTCGAGAAGGAGATCATGTTGAAGGCCGTGACGAGGAGGACACCGGCCAATGCCGCCAGCGGGATCGTCGATACGACGGTGGAGGCAAGGTAGACCACGGCCAAGAGGAAGACGGAGTGGATGATGACGGCGAGCCGCGTCCTGCCGCCTGCACGGATGTTGACAGCTGTGCGCGCCATGGCTCCCGTGGCTGGCATTCCGCCGAACATGCCTGACGCGACAGAGGCCAGCCCCTGGCCGACGAGCTCACGGTCGGGGTGGTATCTCTCCCCCTTCACCATGCCGGCGGCAACGCGTGCCGACAGGAGAGATTCGATGCCGGCGAGAATGGCGATAGCAACGGCCCCGGGAAGGAGCTGGCTGAGAAGATCGGGGCTGATATCGGGAACTGTGGGCGCCGGGAGACTATCGGGGAGGGCACCGATCAGGGGCACATTCGTGCCGAAGATGGCAACGACTGCTGTTACTGCGACGACGGCGACAAGCGATGCTGGCCAGGATGGCAGGAACCGTGACATGAGGATGATGATGAGGATCGTTCCGACCGTCAGCGTGAGCGGTGCAACGACTTCCGGCCACTGTGCTGCCGCGAACGACTGGACTGTGGCTTTCAGAGTGTTCGACTCGTCAGGGGCTGCGATGCCGAGCGCGTTCGGAATCTGCTGCATTGCAATGATCGATGCGATGCCGAGGGTGAATCCCTCGATCACGGGCCACGGGATGAGGGAGATCGCTCGACCCATGCCAGCAGCTCCAGCCACGATGACGATGACGCCGGCAAGAATTGAGAGGGTGGGGACGACCCCGCCTCCGTGTGTTGCGACAAGGGGTGCGATGATGACGACCATCGCACCCGTGGGTCCCGAGACCTGGAGGTTGGAGCCGCCGAAGATCGTGGCGACGAGACCGGCGATGATGGCGGTGACCAGCCCTGCCGCCGCCCCGACGCCTGCCGAGACGCCGAAGGCCAGCGCCAGCGGGAGCGCCACGACGCCGACGGTCAGTCCAGCCGCAATGTCGCCCTTCCAATAACGTCTCATGATCGTGAAGTCTTGGGGTCGCGGCAGGAGTGACAGAAGATGAGTGCGGGGGTTCAACGGGTGCCTTTGTGGAAAGCTAACGGCTCGACAAGCCGCAGGACATCGCTATTATATCTGCTTTATCCACAACTTTTCGGGACTTTGGTGCCCGATTATGCATAGCGCGCTTCTGTGACGCGGCAGACAGTCGGACGCAGAGAGCCCCGTCGGGAATCGCATCGTCAACGTTCGTGAACTCCTGCCATGGCACAGGGCAGTGCCCGGGCGATCATCGTGAACGCCCGGGCACCAAGGGAGGAATCTAGACTGCGGCGAGCCGTCGTCGCTTCTCTTCGGATGCGTTGCGACGAACGTCGATGGCAACCGCGATGATGATGACAGCACCGATCACCATGAACTGGACGTCGGACTGTGCGTTCATGAGCGTCAGTCCGTTCCTGATCACCGAGATCATGAGCGCACCGATGAGGGTGCCCCAGATGTTGCCCTTACCGCCGGTGAAGGAGGCACCGCCGATGATGCAGGCGGCGATAGCATCGGTCTCGTAGTTGCCGGACATGCCGGCCGAGGGGTTGGCCACGCCCGAGCGGCCCACGATGATGATGCCTGCGATTGCCGCGCAGAAGCCGGCGGCCGCGTAGACGAAGATGAGCACGCGATCCGTGTTGATGCCTGACAGGCGCGTCGCTTCAGGGTTGCCGCCGACCGCGTAGATCGACCGACCGAGGGAGGTGCGGTTGAGGAGGAGGTGCACGGCGACGAACAGGATGAGCATCGCGATGAAGGAGACGGGGAAGCCGTTGAACCCATTCCCCTTCGCGAGATCAGCGGAGCCGAGGAACATGACGCCCTCGGGGAAGCCGCCGACGGTGCGGGTCGCGAGGAGGAAGAGAGCGAGGCCGGCCAGCACGTACTTCATACCGAGCGTCGACACGAAGGGGTGGGGCAGCTTGAGCTTCGTGAGGAGCAGGCCGTTGACGAGGCCGACTGTCGTTCCCGCGAGGAGCGCCATCGTCAACAGAACGATCGGGTTCGTGACATCGAACGTGATCATGATGTAGGCCATCGCGGCCGCCGACAGGATCGCGTTCGTGCCGACCGAGAGGTCGATGCCGGCGGTGATGAGCGTGAGGAGCATGCCTGCCGCGAGGAACCCGTTGACAGCGGTCTGTCGAAGGATGTTCATCGAGTTGTTGACGGTGGCGAACTCCGAGTTCATGACGCTCATGACGATCACGAGGAGCGCGAGTGCTACGAGTGGGGCCAGGGGCCTCAGAACTGCAGCAAGTCGTTTTTTGTTCACAGTACTTCTTCTTTCTTCTGGCCCCAGGCGGCTTTCATAATGTCGTCTTCGTTGAAGTCATCGTCGCCGCGGTTCATGCTTGCCATGACCTCGCCTCCGCGCATGACGATCACGCGGTCGCTCATCCCGAGAACCTCTGGCAGCTCGGAGGAGACCATGATGACGCACTTGCCCTGAGAGACGAGGGCGTTCATGATGTTGTAGACCTCGACTTTCGCACCGACGTCAATGCCGCGGGTGGGTTCGTCGAAGAGGAAAATATCGGAGTCGGAGTTCATCCACTTGCCGATGACAACCTTCTGCTGGTTGCCACCGCTGAGCTTGCCCACCTGATTCTTCGCATCCGGAGTCTTGATCCGAAGCTGGCTGATGTACTTCTCCGCCACGTCTGTCACCCGCGCTGGCGGCAGCCAGCCCTTGGACGAGACTTTCCCGAACGAGGACAGGATGAGGTTGTCGGCCACGCTCTGGTTGAGAACGAGACCCTGCCCCTTCCTGTCTTCCGTCACGAGGGCGATGCCGCGCCGGACCGCCGCCTGCGGTGACTTGATTTTCACGGCCTTCCCGTTGAGGAACACCTCCCCCGAATCGATGGGGAGATCGCCGAAGATCGCGCGCATGGTCTCCGTGCGCCCGGCACCGACGAGACCGGCAAAGCCGAGAATCTCGCCGTATCGGGCTTCGAAGCTGACGTTCTTCAGCGTGCCCACGGACGTCACTCCATCGAACTTGATGGCGACCTCACCGGGGACCGCCTCATGATCGGGGAACTGGTTCTCGACGCTGCGTCCGACCATGGCCCTGATGAGCTTGTCGTTCGTCATCTCGCTCATGGGCTCGGTGAGGATGTGCTCGCCGTCCCGCATGACAGTCACGCGATCGCACAGCTCGAACAGCTCTTCCAGCTTGTGGGACACGAAGAGGATGGCGACCCCGCGGTCGCGCAGCTCGCGGACGACCCGCATGAGCTGCTTCACCTCGGTCTCACCGAGGGAGGAGGTCGGCTCGTCCATGATGATGAGCTTCGCGTCGCGCAGCAGCGCCCTCGCGATCTCGACCATCTGGAGCACTCCCATGCCGAACAGTGCGGCAGGCTTTGTGACGTCGGCGGTGATGCCCATGTCGGCGAGAGTCTTCGTCGCCTGTGCATTCATCGTCGCGTAGTCGAGGAGGCCGAACTTGTTCTTGATCGGGTGACGCAGGAAAATGTTGTCGGTCAGCGACACCTGGCGGATGATGTTCAGTTCTTGGTAGACACAGGCGATACCGGCGTTCTGAGCATCCTGCGCGGAGGTGAGGTGCTGCATCTCCCCGTCGACGAAGATCTCTCCCTCTTCAGGCTTGTACACTCCGGTGAGAACTTTGATCAGGGACGACTTTCCCGCCCCGTTCTCGCCGATGAGACCGTGCACTTCGCCGGGCTTGATTTCGATTCCCATGTCCCGCAGGGCTACAACACCTGGAAACTTCTTTGTTACGTGTTTGAGCTCAACTACAGAGGTCATCAACTCTTACCTATTCCACAGTGGTCTTGAGATGACGGAGGGCACGCAGGTGACCACGTGCCCTCCTGGCATCGGGTACTAGCTACTCGCCGAGCTGCTCGCGGAGCGTGGCAAGGTAGTCCTCAGCGTTCTCGGACGTGATGATCTTCGAGCCGGTGTCGATGAACTCCTCGACCGTCTCACCCTTGATCGCTGCCACAGCGGCTTCGACCGACTTGTAGCCCATGCCGTAGGGATCCTGGGCGACAGTACCGGTCACGGTGCCATCGATGACGTTCTGGACGCCGGCCTGAATGCCGTCGAAGCCGAAGATGACGAGCTCACGGCCAGCCGCGTCGGCCGCACGTGCCGCGCCCGCAGCCATCTCGTCGTTGTTCGTGACGACAACGGTGAGGTTCGGGTTCGAGGTCAGGATGTTCTCCATCGTCGAGGCAGCCTTGTCGGCAAGGCCCTCGGCGTACTGCTTGGCGACAACGGTGACGCCGCCGGCCTCGAGGCCTGCGATGAAGCCGGCTTCACGCTGATCGCTCGTCGTGTTGCCCTGCACGCCGCCGATCCAGGCAGCCTCCGCGCCTTCGCCAGCGATCTCTGCCGCCGCTTCGCCGCCTGTCCGGGCTGCTTCCTCGTTGCCGGTGCCGATGTAGCTCACCTTGTTCTCGAAGGGTGCGTCCGTATCGACGAAGAGGATCGGCTTCTCGGTTCCGCCGAGGACGGAGACGACCGAGTCGGGCTGCAGCGGTGCGATCACGATGGCATCCATCGCGTCGTCGGCCAGCATCGTTTCGAGCATGTTGTTCTGCTCGTCGTAGGCGGTTTCGGAGGCGGGGCCGAGGAGCTGAACCTCGACACCGAGATCTTCGGCGGCGGCTTCGACGCCGGCGCCCACGTAGCTCCAGTATTCGCTCGAGAGCGTCTTGAGAACCACGCCGACCTTGATCGTTTCGTCGCCGCCGGAGTTACCGGAGCCGTCAGATTCGGTCTCGCTGGTTCCCGTACCGCAAGCAGAAAGCACGAGTGACATCGCGCCGATCGTCGCTAAAAGAGTTTTCTTCATTCATCTCTCCCTTGTCGGGGTGTCGCCGCCTCATCGTCCTTGATGTGGTACACCAGCGAGCACATTCTCGAATGTATCCTGTGACACACACCTTGTCAATACAAGTGACAGCACCCTGATTTGCTATGTAAATGCCGGTATTTCGCCACATTATCGCCATCGCGGGAAAATTCTCACGGAAACTGCGACAACAATGCGTGATAGATGACGGCTTTGTCCTTACTTTTGCGAAGCATCGTTGAGGCTTCGACGGTGACCCCATGTCCGAGAGCGGCCGCGAAGTCGCACGTCAGCAATGTGGTGGGGCCGCAATGCGGCCCCACCACAGAACGTATCTAAATCTCGGCCGGCTTCCAACTGGGAGCACCCACCGGCAGGACCGTCGTGAGGAGCGATACCGAGTGGGCGAGCCCGTCATACGCATCGCGCCCGACGTCTTCGTGCTCGATCGAAAGGACGCCGTCATACCCGGACGCGCGAATATCTGCCAGGAGCTGGCCCCAGAACTGCGCTCCTCCCGGATAGCCCAACCCGAGGGTGACATAGTTCCATGCGCGGGTTCGGTACTCGCTGGGCGGCTGGGTATCGAGAACGCCGTTCGCGTCGCTGATGTGAGGCTGGATGCGGACGTCTTTCACGTGGACGTTGTAGATCGCCCCGTCGAGCTCTCGAGCGAGAGCCCTCGGATCCGCCCCCATCCACATCGGATGCGAGGGATCGAGGTTTGCCCCCACCTGGGGGCCGACAGCGGCGCGCAGCCTGAGCAGCGTCGAGGCGGAGTAGACGAGCTGGTTCCCGTGCATCTCCACCGCGAAGCGCACGCCCCGCTCCCTGCCGTACTCTGCCATCCCTTCCCAATAGGGAAGCGCCACATCGTTCCACTGATAGTCGAGAATGTCCTGCGTCTCCGGCGGCCAGCTGGACGTTATCCAGTTCGGCATCGAATCACCCGCCGCTCCTCCGGGAAGGCCGGACATGCAGACGACAGTGGGAATCTCGAGCATGTGGGCGAGATCGACCGTGTCCCGCAGGAGGCGGTCGACATCGGCTCCGATGACGGGATGGAGCTGGTTGCCGTTGGCATTGAGCGCGGAGATGGTGATGCCGCGATCGGCGAGAGCCGCCTGGAAGCGGGCACGTTCGACAGAATCGTCGAGCAGCGCTCGGATACTGCAGTGCGGCGCGTTCGACCAGCCTCCCGTCGGGAACTCGACGTGCGGGATGTCTAGAGCGACGCACGCATCGAGCATCTCCTCGAAGGAGAGGTGCCCGAGAGAGTCGGTGACCAGTCCCAGTTTCATCGCGCCAACCATTCGTCAACGGTTGGAATGTCGACGATCGCGGACTGCGATGACATCGATTGGACGACCGCCCGGGCAACAAGGGCCGACTCGAGTGCTTCGCGCGGCGTTGTCGCCTCGGCCGGCACCGTGCCCGCGAGCGACGAGATGACCCATGCCTGGAGCTCGCGCCGGTAGGCATCGGCGAACCTGGGACGCCAGTCCGCGGGGTAGGCGGTGCTCCTGGCAAGGTTGGAGTGGGTGACGATCGGCTCCTGCTCGACGAGAGCCGGCACCGGGGCAAGCTCTGCACTGCCCTCTTCGCAGACCACCTCGCACCGCACGTCGTACCCATAGCGGGCATGGACCTGGAGCTGAATAGTGTGCAGGACTCCGGACTCGTCGTGCAGGATGACGAACTGCGGGTCGTGGCGCGTCTCGATGAGAGAGCTCGGACGGCCGGCGGTCCACTGCGCACGGACCAGGCGAGAGCCCGAGAGCCAGGGCAGAATGTCGAACTCATGGACTGCCGAGTTCGTGATCGTTGCGGCAGAGTCCTGGCCCGGGTAGGCGGACACGTTCCGGTGCACGGAATGCGTCATGAGCAGCCTGCCATCAGCCCCGGCATCGATACGGTCCTTGAGAGCGCGGTAGCCCTGATCGAAGCGTCTCATGAAGCCCATCGACAGCCGGTGAGCGGGGAGGGATTCCGCGAGCGCCACGATCTCGACGGCCTCTTCGGCGGTTGGGGCGAGCGGCTTCTCGCACAGGATGGCGAGACCTGCGCCGAGTGCTGCGCGGACGAGACTCGCATGGGTGTCATCGGGTGTTGCGATGATGAGGGCATCGATCTCGCCGGATCCGATCATGTCGAGCCCGTTGTCGAAGACATGGGCAGCACCGAGCTCCGCTGCGATGCTCTCTGCCCTGGGCCTGTCCGCGTCGCTCACCGCGACGAGCGCGGCTCCGCGTACCCCTGCCGCAAGGTTCCGTGCATGGTCGCTTCCCATGACGCCGAGTCCGACGATCCCAACTCGCAATTCGTTCAACATTCCTCCTTGAATGATCGGCGGCACCCGCCTGTCCAAATGTTAAGCCTTTATCGGAGGGCTGACCAAACATGGATCTGACAAATGAGGCGGATAGGGAGCGGGATATGGATAAAAATGGAAACAGAAGTGGAAATGGAGGGAAAGATAGGGCGGACTCCCACGGGAGCCCGCCCTATCCTCAGTGTGGCCTAGCCCCTGACGTACCGGTTGACGACCGGGGTGTCGATGCCGTCCGCGTTCCAGTCGCCGACGAACGCGCTGTCGGTGGCGCGGCCGTAGCCGATGACGATATCGGCGGGCCCGCCCACGAGGCTGTTCTTGACGTGGAACTTATTGCCGCGTCGGATGGCGATGGTGTCCTGACCGTCACCGTCGTAGTCTCCCACGAAGACCTCGTCGCCGAGGCGCCCGTAGCTGATGACGCGGTCGGCCGATCCGCCGACGAGGGAGTTCATGATGAAGAAGTCGGTTCCGCGCCTCACGGCGAAGGAATCGGTGCCGTCTCCATCGAAATCTCCCGCGTAGGCTTCGTCGCTCTTGCGTCCGAAGTTGAAGGCGAGCTCAGCATTCCCTCCCGTCAGAGAGTTGTTGACGAAATAGGTCGAGCCGCGCCGCACCGCGATCGTGTCGGACCCGTCTCCGTTCCAGTCGCCGATGAGGACCTCATCGGTGGCCTTGCCGTAGGCGAAGCTGATATCGGCGGGGCCGGAGGTGATGGCGTTGTCGAGATAGAAGGTCGAGCCTCGACGCACACCGAGGGTGTCGCGACCGTCGCCGTCCCAGTCGCCGACGAGCACCTCGTCGCCCTGGCGGCCGAAGGCGACAACCTGATCGGCAACTGTCGAGTCCCACGTATTCGACACGAAGAAGAGATTCCCGCTGACGGGTGTGGCGGGCTCTTCCGGCTTGGTCGAGATGGGATAGGACCAGGCTTCGACATCGTTCTCGCCGGCGTAGGAGACGAGAAGGTAGGCTTCGGTGTCGATCGTGACATCGGTGAGGTCGATGACGAGCGGTGACGAGGCATTGACAGCCTCCGCGCTTGCAAGCACACGCCCTCCCATGTCCGGGGCCCACGGGCGTGCCTGACCATCCTCGGGCGAACACGCATCGTTGCCGTATTCGGAGTCCGCGCACGAGCTCGTCCACACCGGCACGTACTGGGGATCTCCCGCCCAGAGGAAGGCCCTGACAGTTCCGTCACCTGCATTGTCCGCATCGATCACGAGACTGTTGCCGGAGAGCTGCGGGGCGATGATCACGTCGCTGTTCGGCTGGAGACCGCCGATCGTGTCGCCATGCGTGGCCGACTGGTGGATCGTCTGCGGCGACTGCGCGCCCTGGAGTGCTGTCTCGGGGATGATGGGCATGCCCGGCTCGATGGGCCTATCGGCCGGCGGCTCGTAGCCGTCGAGGTAGGCATGTCCCCAGCGGTAGGGTTCGGACTGCTGCGAGCCGAAGGGTGACCATGCGAGTCGAGTCTCCCCCACGAAGTCCTGGCGGTCCGTATCGTAGGGCGATACGTTCATGCCGACATACGTCGGATCGATCGTATTCGAGGCGGGATCGCCGGTCGGGGCGGGAGAGGTTGCGCCTGCCGCTGACGGCAGGACATCCAACGGGATCTTGACCTCGATCTGGTATCTGCCGCCCACGTAGGAGTTGTCGTCGCCGCGCTCGAGCGCAACGGACACCTCGACGCCCTCGGCGTTGGGACCGCCGACGACTGTATCGGCGAGAGGTCCTGAGGAGAAGCCCTGATGATGGTCGGCATCCCTCGTCCAGCAGGGACCGTCGACGCCGTTTCCTGCCTCGTTGCCAGCATCGTCCGTGAACGGGAAGATGCCGAGCTTGAAGGTGCTCGATGTGTCGAGGGAGTTCCCTCTCGGGTCGAGCTGGACCTCGACGGAATCGACGAGCCAGTGCCCGAAGCAGCGCTCGGGAGGAACTGCGCCGGAGGCCTTGTCGTCCACGACGTCGATCCACATGTAGAGAGCGTCCTCGTACCATCCGAGACGGGTCGATGAGTCCGCGCCGCAGTCGACGCCGTCGACACACTCCGGGCCTTCCCAGCGCTGGGAGACATCGATGCTCGTGGAGTACTCATCTCCCACGCCGTCGATGGTGGGAGCGCTCTCGAGCTCGGGGATGAGGACGGAGGGGACGACATAGAGGCTGAGATCTTCTCGTGCCACGGAGGACCCCGATGTTGTCGTGGCAGTGACGGTCTCGACCGTGCCGCCCGCAGCTGCGGGATCCGTGTGCGTGAGGCTGACTGTGACCGTTGTCGTGTCACCCGCTGGAAGCTCGAAGGGCACTGTCTGCTCGGAGATCACGAAGCCGTCGGGGATCGTGAACTCGACCTGGCCCGAGGCCGGGGCGGATGTTCGGTTGGCGACCTCGACATCGAGGCTGACGGTTTCTCCCGCACCGATCTGGTTGACGGCGGGTGCTAGACCATCGGCCCAGTCACCGGATGCTGCCACCCACTCCTCGTACTCGGAGAAATTGCCCCAGCGCACGAACCGCCCGTCGATCGGGGCCGTTACACGCAGGTGGGCTTCGTTGTAGGCGCTCACCGAGCCGCTGGCGAAGCGGACCGGGAAGCGCACTGCGCCCGGTGCCGCATCCTGCGGTGCGGTGACGGTGAAATCCACGGCCGAGCTCTCCCCCGGTGCGAGAGCAGGAATGTCGTGGGATCCATCCACCGACCATCCCGCAGGAGCGTCGATCGAGGCGGTGCCCGCTGGGGTCGATTCGTCACCGGCACTCATCGAGAGCGTCACCGTTGCGCTTTCTCCGGGGGCGACGAAGTAGTCGGGCGTGTCGACGGCATAGAGCGTGCCGAGCGGGAGCCCGCCCGGATCCTGGATCGAGGATCCGTAGTGGACGGCCAGGTCATTCCCAGCGGCCTCGGTTCCGAGCTCCTGCATGGGAACCCAGGACTTGGGCACGAGGTAGGTGACGCAGGACGGGTCGACCGTGTTCTTGACCATCGTCCGCGCCTGCGTGGCGTGGAGCTGGCCGTCCTCGCGGCCCACCTGGGCCCACGTCTTCTTCGTGCCTGCCGGGACACCTGCCGTGTTGCCTTCGACCCACTCGTAGGGAGAGTCATAGCCGGTCCACGTGCCGTGGACCGTATATCCGTTGGGATCGGCCGGGGAGAAGTTCGCGAGACAGTGCTGAGTGTTCGTCTGACCCGTGCCCGCGGGGGCACGCCACTGCTGCTGCACAACCTTCTTCACCTGCCACACGCTTGCCGCGTCTGCCCCGTCGAGCTGTTCGGGGAACATCGTCGGATCGGCGGCCGCCTCAGCGGCATCGAAGGCCAGCCGAGACGCATACTGGTGATTGCCGTGCCCCGCGTTGATCGAGGCCGTCCAGGAGACGAGGATCTCTGGCTGGGTCTCGCGGATCACCCGCGTCGCGCGTCGCAGGACGTCTTCCTCATCCCACGCCTGCGCCGTCAGGGGCGCGGAGGTGTTGTAGAAGAAGTCGACCCGGTCGAGATAGTACATATCGACCGTGCCGGCCCGCACGTGGGATGCTCGATCTTCGTTCTCGCGCCGCAAACCCAGATCGGGACCGGCTTCCGGCCCGACGGAGTTCGAGCCGCCCTCCCCGCGCGTGGTGAGCATAATGCCGCAGTCGATGTCGGCCTCCTGCCCCCACACGCCGCAGGGAGCAATGATTCCCGCGTCGTCGTCCGGATGAGACCAGACGCCGAGCACGTCGAGCTTTGTCGCAGGGACATCGGACGACCGCGTCCCGTCCTCGATAACCAGTCGTTCTTCGACACTAGCCCCCTCGTCCGCGAGTGCGGCCGTGGGGGCTAGCAGGCCAGCGATGGCAAGCATCGCCAGTCCGATTGTGCGTTTCATACTTCCTCCTTGAAGCGTTTCCGCCCACCGACCAGACGTCGGCTGCTGTCTCACACGGCGGCGTGGTGCCAGCCTAGGCGGAGTTGCTCGCAAATGGAAGAGAATCGGACAATTCGTGCACGTTGTAACCACATTCGATCACTTGTGAGCATGCAATCGGGCTGTTGGACGTGTCTTACTCCTTGACGGCGCCTTCGGTCATGCCTGCGATGAAGTACTTCTGCAGGAAGACGTAGAGGATGATCATGGGAGCGGCCACCAGGACGGCTGCCGCGGCCATGAGGACCGCTGAGGAAGTGTGGTTCGTTTCGAAGAACGCCAGGCTCATGGGGGCGGTGCGGAACTTACCGGTGGGGGACATGACGAGGGGAATGAGGAAGTCGTTCCACGTCCACATGAACGTGATCATGATCTGGGTGACGATCGCGGGCCTGCCCATGGGGATGAGGACCTTCCACAGGACCTGCCATTCCGATGCGCCATCCATCCGCGCAGCATCGACGATCGATGGGCTGACGTTGCGGAAGTACGCCCTCATCCAGAACGTGCCGAACGCAAGCGACTGGGCGATCTGCGGGAACGCGACCGCCCATATCGTATCCGTCAGCCCGAGCGCGTTGAGATCGAAGAAGAGCGGGATGACAATAGCCTCGGACGGCACCATCATGCCCGCCAGGAAGATGAAGAAGATGATGTTTCCGCCCTTGGGGCGGATCACACCGAGGACGTAGCCGGTCATGATGGAGAGGATGAGGGCCGTGCTGACGACGAGCACGGCGATCATGACCGAGTTCTTCATGTAGAGGGAGAAGTTCCCGTCGTCCCAGGCAGTCGCATAGTTCTCGACATGACCCCACGAGTGATCCGTGGCCACCGTCGAATCGAGCGACCGGAGGAAGACAGACAGGATCGGGTAGAGGGACGATATTGCGAAGATGCAGAGGATGAGGAATGACCAGAGCCGCTCGCGATGAGCCATTACTTTTTCTCCCTCTCGCCCACAATGTTCACGACGAGGTTAATGGTGAAGATCAGCAGTGTAAGGACGACCGCGAGCGCGGCCGCCGTACCGACGCTGCCTGCACGGAACGCCTGGTAGTACACCTCATAGGCGGGCACTGTCGTCGACGTTCCCGGTCCTCCGGACGTCGTCATGTACACGAGATCGAACGTTTTAAGAGCGTTGATCGTCGTCAGCGTGACACAGACGAGGATCTCTGCGCGCACCGCAGGCAGGGTGATGTACCAGAACTTGCCGATGGGACCGACCCCGTCGAGGGTTGCGGCCTCATAGTATGACTCGGAGATTCTTGCCATGCCCGACATGAGGAGCACTGTCACGAGACCGGTCGACACCCATGTGCCGATGAAGCCCACTGCGGGCAGAGCCCACGTGAAGCTCCCCAGGAACGGCTCCGTCATTCTCATGCCGAACCAGCCCAGAACCGTGTTGATCGGACCGTTGAGGGCATAGATGTCTCGCCACGCGACAGCGAGCACCACCATCGCAATCACCTGCGGCAGGAAGACCACGGTGCGGAAGAACCCCAATCCGGGGGCCCGGGAGCGGATGAGCATCGAGGCGAGCGGGAGTCCGATGAGGATGGGAAGGATGGCGAAGAAGAAGATGAGGGCGAGACCGTGGAGGAAGGCCGCACGGAGGCGGTCGTCCTCGTAGATCGCCGTATAGTTCTCGAATCCAGCCCAGGTTGCCGGACCAAGACCATCCCAATGCCAGAAGGAGAGGCCGACGACGCGGATCAGTGGGTAGATGATGAAGGCGCCGTAGACGAGGACCGGCAGCGCCAGAAGAGTGACAGTCGTGATGGCACGGCTGCGGCGCTTGGAACTCGTCTTACGCCGGGGGCCGGCGCCATTGGCGCCGGCAACCCCAGGTACTGCAACCATCGTTAGTTCTGCGCCTCGGTGTAGGCCGCTTCGAGCGTCGCGACGAAGTCTTCCGGCGTCGAGTTGCCCGCGATGAGGTTCTGCAGAGCATCCCCCATCACCTGGTCCATCGTGGGCGTCGCCCAGTCCAGGTAGGGAACGATGTTGCCGTCGGAGACGAGCGTGTCGAAGGCCGTCATGACATCGCCGACGACCTGATCGGCGTCGCCCGCGAAGTCGCTGGCGTTGAGGACGGGAACGTTCCCCGTCTCGGCCAGCACTGCCATCGCCTCGTCCGAGGTGATGAAGTGAATGTAAGCAGCCGCCACGTTCATGTCTTCAGCTGCGGACGTGATCGCGAACGGCAGGCCTGTTCCACCGGTCGTGGTCGGCCCGTCGCTCGGGGGAAGCATGAAGCGCACGTCGTCGCCCATGGCCTCGTTGAGGTCGGCGGCAAGCCACGAGCCTGCGATGAGGTAGACGCCCTCGCCGTTGGCGAAGTCCTGCCACACCTGGTCGTAGTCGGCGCCGTTGACACCATCGTTGAAGTAGCCCTCGGAGACCCACTCCTGGAACTGCGCGGCCGCCGCGACGTTCTCGTCGGTCTCCCACGATGCTCCCTCATTGCCGAAGCCGAGCGTGCGGATCTCTTCCGCAGGAGTGTACTGTCCCTGGATGGCACCGAAGACGTGGATGGCGGGCCACTTGTCGATGTTGCCGAGGACGAGGGGAACCTCTCCCGCGTCGGCGATCTCCGGCAGCTGTGCTTCCAGGTCTTCCCAAGTTTCGGGGAACTCGAGGCCGAGTTCGGCAAGCTTCGACTCGGAGTAGTAGATGCCGACGGTCTCTCCGACCTGCGGCAAGCCGTAGACACAGCCTTCGCCGAACACTGACGCATCTTCCGAGTAGGAGGAATAGGCCAGGATATCGCCGAAACGATCCTCCCAGCCGTACGCCTCCGAGTAGTCGTCAAGGCATTGGATCTGCTTGGACGACACGAACTGGCCCATCATCGAGCGCGAGTTGTTGGCCTGGACCACGTCCGGAGCATCCGACCCCGTCAGCGCGAGGCGCAGCGTTGTCTGCAGGTCGTCGAACGACTGCGAATTGCGCTCGATCGTGATGTTCGGGTACTTGTCCATGAACGCCTCGTTGAGGCGCTCCATCTGCTCGTTCTGGCCGCCGCGGACTTCCTGATCCCACACGATCAGCGTCTGCTCGGGAGCATCGGAGATATCGGTCGAGACCTCGGCAGCGTCGCCGTTGTCTGTCGTCTCCTCGTCCTCAGCTGACGGGTTGCACGCCGTGAGCACGAGGAGCGCTGCCGCCCCGAGTCCCACGAACTTTGCGCTCGTTCTCATGAAATTTCCTTTCGTAGTGCGCCTCACAGCGCTGTGACACTATCGAGTTTGGCTTGTATGTTTCGCACGGACTGACCAGCCAGCGCATCGATCCGCGGATCCTGCGCCACCCACTCCCCGAGCTCCCCCATGTGGGGTGCGGCGGATGATCCGCCGATCCTGCACACCGTCCATGCGGCCGCGCACTGCCCGAGATGAACAGCATCCGTCAACGGCGCGCCGGTCGCGAGACCGGTCGCGAGACCCGCGCTGAACGCGTCTCCCGCCCCGGTCGTATCGATCGCATCGACCTCGAGTGCGGGCACGACCACGGCAGTCGGAGATCCTTCCGAGCGATGGGCGATATGGACGCCCTGCGCCCCACACGTGACGACAACGGTCGGCACGAAAGACGTCAGCGCCTCCGCGGCCTCCGGGATCGTCAGCGTCCGGGTGTAGTGCATGGCTTCCGAACAGTTGGGAACGAAGACGTCTGCGGCGGCGAGAGCCTCGAGATGTTCGCGCGGCCACTCCCCCGTCGCATCCCACCCAGCGTCAGCGATGACGATGGTGCCCTGCTCGCGCCACTGCGCGATCCTGTCCTGCGCACGAACGAGGTAGGGCAGGGAGACAAGGAAGACGTCCGGGGCCGGGAGATCGTCCCGCGGGATCGGCACCTCGTCCTTGCCGTGCGTCGTCAGCGCACGATCCCCCTCCATGACGAGGGAGACCGTGATGTTCTGATGCGGGGTGTATTCGGCGTAAGACATGTCGACGAGTTCATCCGCCAGCATCTCGCGCACCCATGAGCCGGGCCGATCCTGCCCCAGGTAGGTGATGACGGCCGAGTTCAGGCCAAGCCTGGCACAGGCGACAGCCTGATTGGCCACTCCGCCCGGCATCACCCCGCTGCCCCCGATCCATTGCTCTTCGCCCGGACGGGGAGCATGCTCGAGACCGCACATGACGATATCGAGGAAGAGCGACCCGGCAACATAGACGGTTGGCCGACCGCGGCGGCGTGTGACGTGACCCATGCTCGAAGCCTAGAGGTGGACCCGCACTGAATGCAAGTGACAGATCCTGCTCGCTTGTGCACGCAGGGTTGATTCACTATGCTGAGACCATGCTCCCAGCCGAACGTAGGAAGCGCATCCTTGACGAGGTGCGCCAAACCGGAGGACTCGACGTCGTCTCCCTCTCCGAAGCTTACGGAGTGTCAAAGTCGACGATCCGGAGAGATCTGAATCTCCTCGACAGCCAGGGAATGCTCCAACGTGTTCGGGGCGGAACGATCGACGCAGATCCGCGCCCCTACGCTCAAGTCGTCACGAAAGCTGCTGACGAGAAGTCGAAGATCGGCCATGAGGCGGCGACACTGGTGGAGGACGGAGACATCGTCCTCATCGATATCGGGACGACCACGGCAGCGGTGGCACAGGCTCTCTACGGCCGCCACGTCACCGTTCTCACGGCGTCGCTCGCCGTCATCGACATCCTGCGGGACTCTCCCGGCACCGAACTGATCGTGCTTGGCGGCGTTGTCCGCAACTCCTACCTGTCCATGGTCGGTTCCCTCACGTCGCATGCTCTCAGTCAGCTCCGCGCCGATATCGCCTTCCTCGGAACCTCCGGAGTGCGCGACGATCTCGTCGTCATGGACTCCACCGGCACCGAGGTTCCCATCAAGCATTCCATTCTGAAGAACTCGACGTCGGCGTATCTTGTTGCCAGTGCAGACAAGTTTCCCGGTTCCGGCATTCTTCAGATCTGTTCGGTCTCGGAGTTCGACGGTGTCATCACCACGGCAACGGGACCCATTATCGATTCCATCAGCTCCTCAGGCGTACAGGTGATCCATCCATGAAATTGCTTCTTGTCGGCGGCGGCGGCTTCCGCGTTCCCCAGGTCCTCAGCGTGCTGGCGGACCCAGACCTGCCCATCAACATCACGGAGGTCTGCCTCTACGACGTGTCCGATGCTCGGGTCTCCGTCATGAAGAACGTGGTGACGCAGCTGGGCTACGCGAACCTTCCCACCATCTCGACAACGACCGATATGGTCGCTGCGGTCAAGGGATCGGACTTCATCTTCTCGGCGATGAGGATCGGCGGCACGTGCGGACGAGTGGTGGATGAACGGGAGGCTCTCGCACGCGGCATCCTCGGCCAGGAGACTGTCGGTGCGGGCGGCTACGCCTATGCGTTCCGAACGATCCCGGAGGCGATGAGGCTTGCGGAAACCGTCAAGACGCACGCACCCGACGCCTGGGTCATCAACTTCACGAACCCTGCCGGCATCATCACCCAGGCCATGCGCACCGTCCACCCCCGCGTCGTCGGCATCTGCGACACCCCCATCGGTCTCGTCCGCCGGGCCGCGAACGTGGCCGGGCACGCGGAAGCCGACATCAGCTACGACTATGTTGGCCTCAACCACCTCGGCTGGCTCCGTTCACTCACCCACGAAGGAACGGATCTACTGCCGAGTATCATCGCCGATGACGCCAAGCTCGAACACCTCGAAGAGGCCCGCACCGTTGGTTTCGACTGGGTTCGAAGCCTCGGCATGATCCCGAACGAATACCTCTACTACTACTATTACAACCGCGAATCAGTCGCCGCCATCGCCAGCGGTCAGACGCGCGGAGAGTTCCTGCTTCACCAGCAGGGCGATTTCTATGAGAGGGCAGCGGCCGAACCGGACAGGGCTGGCGAACACTGGCTGCGAACCCACAACGAACGCGAAGCAACCTACATGGCGGAGTCCCGCGAGGAGGGTGAAGCGCGCCGCGACGAAGACATGGGCGGCGGATATGAGCATGTTGCCCTCGAACTCATGACCGCGCTCGCATCGGGAATCCCGGCACGGATGATCCTCGGAGTCGCAAACAACGATGCTGGGCAGCTCATCGTGCCCCAGCTCAGAGACGACGCCGTCATCGAAGTGCCCTGCACCGTCGACGGCAACGGCATCCGCCCCCTCCCCCAAGCTCCGCTCACGGGCCCGGAGCTCGGCCTCGTCACGTCCGTCAAGGCATGCGAGGAGCTCGTCATCGACGCCGCACTCACAGGCGAGAAGACGCTGGCATGGCGGGCATTGGCCTCCCATCCGCTCGTCGACTCGATCGCCGTGGCCAAGGATGTCCTCGACGCCTACATCGACAAGAATCCGGATGTAGCGAAGACCTTCAGCTGAGCTGATGCTATGGGGCCCGCAGTGATCTGCGGGCCCCATACCTTCTCAGCGCTCGAGAATCGGCTGCGGCCTGTTATTCGCCGCCTGCATTGTCGACGTGGCCTCGTGACGCGCCGGCATCCCGATCGAGCATGACCTTACCGTGCAGGGACAGCAGAGGGGGCGACCATGTCGCCCCCTCTCGCTTGTGCTCTAGAAAGCCGGGATGACTTCACCGTCCGGGTAGGTTTCGGTGATGAAGTCGGCAACTTCCTGGGTGCGGAGCAGTCCGTCGAGGATCTGGATCGCGTCAGCCTTGTCCGAGCCCGCCTTCCATGCGAGGACGTTGGCGTAGGGGTTGCCCTCGCCCGATTCGATCGCGATGGCATCCTCGGACGGGACGAGGCCGCCTTCGAGTGCGAAGTTGCCGTTGATGATCGAGATGGAGACCTGGTCGAGAGTACGGGGCAGGTTCGGCGCCTCCAGCTCGACGAACTCGATGTTCTTCGGGTTGTCGACGACATCGAAGATTGTCGGGTTCTCGACCGACTCATCGAGGGTGATGATGCCGTTGTCCTCGAGGAGCCAGAGCGCTCGTGCCTGGTTCGACGGATCGTTGACGATCGAGACCTTCGCACCGTCCTCGAGCTCATCGAGCGACGTCAGCGTGTCCGAGTAGACGGCGTAGGGCTCGATGTGGACGCCCTCGCCGTGCTCGAAATCGTAGCCGTTCTCTTCGACCTGGACGTTGAAGTAGGGCACGTGCTGGAAGAAGTTCGCGTCCAGTTCTCCGGAGTCGAGGTTGCGGTTGGGAAGCACGTAATCCGAGTATTCGACGATCTCGAGATCGATTCCAGCCTCTTCAGCAAGGTTCTCGTCGATGAAGGCGAGGATATCGGCGTGGGGCACGGGAGAGGCCCCCACGGTCAGGGTGACGATTTCGCCTGAGCCTTCGGTGGTGGTCTCCTCGGCGGCTTCCTCATCGGAGGAGCAGGCGGCCAGGGTCAGAGCAGCGGTTGTGGCAAGAGCAAGTAGTGAGCGACGCATAGGTGTTCCTTTGATTGTGTTCAATATGGTGCGAGTTCGGTCAGCCCGGTACGCGGGGACTCAGCGGTGGTCCACGTACCGGCTGAGCATGTCTCCGAACATCTGCACGATCTGCACGATGGCGGTGATGATGATGACGGTGATGACAAGGACGTCGAGGAGGTAGCGCTGGTAGCCGTAGTTGTAGGCGAGCGCACCGAGGCCGCCGCCGCCAACAGCCCCACCCATAGCCGAGAAGCCGATAATCATGATGATGAGGACGGTGATGGACTGGATGATGCCGGGCAGGGCTTCACGCAGCATGACATCTGCCATGATCCGTGTCCGCGTCGCCCCCATCATCTGAGCGGCCTCAACCTTCCCCGTATCGACCGCAAGAAGGTTTGTTTCGACTAGGCGCGCGAAGAACGGTATCGAGCCGACGGCAAGCGGGAAGACCATGCCCCGCCATCCGATGTTCGTCTGCATGATCCAATCCGTCACCGGCAGAAGCAGGATGAGGAGGATGATGAAGGGGATCGAGCGCCCGATATTGACGATGACGGAGAGGATCTGGTTGACGATCGGGGCGGGCCTGATGCCGGTCTTGGCTGTCGTGACAAGGAGCAGGCCGAGCGGGAGACCGATCAGCACCGTGGCCAGAGTCGACCAGCCGACCATCAACAATGTCTCAGCCGTCGCATCCCATAGAGAATTCTGGATCACAGGCTGGTCTAGCCAGAGAAGCCCATCGAGTGCGAATGTCATGCTGCACGCTCCGATGCATCGATGCCGCGATCGGTCAATGTCGCAACCGTGTGGCCTGCCTTCTCCGACTCGATCGAGATGACGAGACGGGCAATCTGAGAATCGCCATGTGTTTCGAAGGTTCCTGCTGTCACGTCAGCACCCAGCTCAGCGACAACAGCGAGCACGTGGGAGCTGGCCGGCTCACCCGGACGAGACGTGAAGGCGAGATCGATGAGGCTCCTGCCCGGGGGTGGGCTGTCAACGCTCGGCGGTGGCACGATGGCGCGGCCAAGACGCGACGACGTGTCCGCCACGATGTCGCCGACGCGCCCCGACTGGACGACACGGCCCCCCTCGAGCAGAGACACACTGTCACACGTATCCCGCACCACCGCCATCTCATGCGTGATGATGACGACGGTGACACCCGTCTGGTCCCGCACGCTCTTGATCAGAGTGAGAATCTGGTCCGTGGTCTGAGTGTCGAGTGCCGACGTCGGTTCGTCACACAGCAGCACGGCGGGACGTGCGGCAAGTGCTCGGGCGATAGCGATTCGCTGTCTCTGGCCGCCGGAGAGCTGGGACGGATAGGAGTTCCCGCGATCGCCGAGACCGACGAGGTCGAGCAGTTCCTGGACTCGATCGCGACGCTTGCCCCGATCAAGGCCCGCGACTTTCAACGGGTAGGCGATGTTCTGGCCTGCCGTTCGAGCATCGAGCAGGTTTCCGCCCTGGAAGACCATGCCGATCGAGCGGCGGGCTGCACGCAGCTCGGTGGGATTGAGAGCGGACAGGTCCTCGCCATCGACCCACACGTGTCCCTCGGTCGGCCTCTCAAGCGCGGTGAGGCAGCGGATCAACGTGGACTTACCTGCGCCCGATTCCCCGACGATCCCGTGGATCTCCCCCGCGGGGATCGTCAGATCGATACCGTCGAGGGCAACGACCGGCCCCGGGTATACCTTGCGAACGCCGTCCAAGGTGATCATGAATTCCTCCATCGGTCCGGGCGGTAGCACCGAGTTCTCCTCGGTTGCTGCAGCTTCGTCGAGCCCAGGTCTCTCAGCTGCTCTGGATGGTTGTCTCATTAAACATCGATGCTGGCCCGCACCGCCAACTGTCTCACCTGTCGGACCGCGCGGGGCTGTTGAGCATCAAGAAGTCACCAGTGTAGGCGACCAGTGCCCGCACGGCTATGACCCAACCCTCACATGCAACCAGGCAGGTGCAGAGCGAATACTCTCATTACCTCGTCCGATCACTCCGATCGACCGGCAGTCTTCCTCTATCGCTCGTCGTGCGTGGCGGGATCCCACTCTCCGAGAGGACGCTGCGGCAGAGCGGAGATCGCTCGAACCTCCTCAGGAGAGAGCGTCACCTGCACTGCATGAAGATTCTGCTTCCTGCGCTCCTCGTTCGTCGAGCGGACGATCGGGATCGTCCCGATGGCGCGATGCCAGGCGAGTATCGCCTGCGACGGCGTGATTCCGTGAGCATTTGCCGCTGCTTTGACGGGTTCGGCGTCGAAAAGTTCCCCTCCCTTGGATAACGGTGACCACGCCTGGATTGCGATGCCGCGGCGGGTCAGCTCGTGGCGGAGGTCGGAGCGGTGGATACCAGGATCGATCTGGATCTGGTTGACGACCGGGACAAGACCGGTCCGTGACTCGACCTCGTCGAGATGCTCCGGCAGGAAGTTCGAGACGCCAAGGGCGCGGACAAGTCCCTCTTCCTGCAGTTTGGCCATCTCCTCGTACGCCTGGGCGTAGAGCCCGAGCATGGGGAGGGGCCAGTGGATCATCCACACGTCGATGTAGTCGACTCCGAGTTTTGTCAGGCTCTGCTCGAGAGCTCCGCGCACATTGCCATGGTCGCGTCCGCGCAGCTTCGTTTGGATGATGACGTCATCCCGGGCGATGCCGCTGTCACGGATTCCCTGACCGACCGCTTCTTCGTTCTCGTAGCGGGAGGCGGTGTCGATCAGGGTATAGCCAACCTCGATCGCTGCCGTTACAGCCGACGCGGCCTCGTCTCCCTTGAGCGGGGAGGTGCCGAACCCAATGTCGATGGACTCAAAATCTATCTGCGTATTCACGCCTTGAGGCTATCAACCAGCCTCGGCCCACCGCGAGGGCTCATGGCCGCAAGCGGAATCTCCCGCACGACAGACACTCACCTTTTCCCACCGTGGCGTCAGGCTCCAACCAGCGGATCAGAGCAGAGCGGCGAGAACCGATAGTTCAGTTTTGAGGACGTTGACAACTGCGGCACCGGCGCGGGCAGCGGAGGTCGCGCCGGGGATAGAGTCCTCGAAGGCGAGGCAGTGCTCCGGTGCCACACCGAGTCTTCTCATCGCCGCCGCATAGGGCGCCGGATCGGGTTTGCCGGGGAAGGGCTCGTCACCTGTGACGCGGGCAGCGAAGTACTGTTTCGGCAGGCTCTCGATCGCGGGTCCGACCAGGTCAATCGGAGTGGCAGTGACGAGTGCTTGAGGGATCCCCGCTGCCGCAAATGCGTCAAGGAGCTCGATTGCGCCCGGCATGATATCTGGATCCGAATAGACATGTTCGGCCATAAGCCCGGCCACCTCGTCGAAGAGCACCATCGGATCCGCTTCTTGCCCGCCATCGCGGCGCAGAATGTATTGGAGATGCACGGCATGGTCTTCGGTCGATGAGCCGTGCAGAGCGGCCTCATCGTCCTGCGTCCAGGTCCCGCCGCGCCCTTCAACGACGTGACGGGAGTAATCAACCCACCGGGATTCTGTGTCCGTGATCGTCCCGTCCATGTCCCAGAGGATGGCAGCGGGTTCTGAATCGAGTCCGCAGGCGCGGTAAACGTCAACAAGGCTCATAGAGCCAGGGTACGCGACCACCATTCACATATCGACCAGCATGAGAACCCTTGATGAGTCTCCCCACCTCAGCCCAGCGAACAGATCAGCTGATTCTCTACGGCGGTCAACCCAGGTGATCGTGGAAACGCTCCCAGGCGAATTGGCGCAACATACCGGATGACTGGTGCAAGGAACCCTATATCTCGACGATGTCGTGGGCGTGCGTCATGACCGTCTGATCGTGCGTGGCGGCTATGACGCCTGTGCCGTTCTCAGCAAGCATCGTGAACAGGTCCATCACCAAGCTCTTATTAGCATCGTCGAGCGACGCGGTCGGCTCATCGGCAAAGACCCCACCGCGCTTCTTTGTAGAGAGCGCGCGCAATACCGAGCCGCTGTTTCTCCCCTCCCGAGAGGACTCCAGCCTTGTCTGCGGCTCGACCGGACAGACCAACCTCGTGGAGGACGCGGTTGACGCGCGCCTCGGATTCAGCGCGCCGACTGCGTCGCGGGCGCTCGAGTGTCACGTTAAAGGCAACGGTCCGATCATCGATCACTCCCGAGTCCTGGTAGACGAACGCTGCCCGATCACGCCAGAACAGCCGTCTCTCATGCCGCGACCACTCGGTGGCGTTCTCACCGCTGATCTCGACCCAGCCGGCTGACGGTGGCAAGAGGAGTCCAAGGATGTTGAGAGCGGTGGTCTTTCCGGCTCCTGAGGGCCCAATCAGTGCAGTGATTCGCCCTTCATCTGCCCTTATCGTGAACTCATTAAGAATGACATGGTCACCAACGTCAAAGCCAACAGCATTCGCAATAATCATGAACCCTCAGTTTCTACGATGAATCGACTGCTGCAGCGACGACGCGATACTGCGCAGGTAGGCAAGGACGACGGCAGATACGAAACAAAGCACCAGCGCTACGAGGGCGGCGAATAGAAGGTGACTGCCAATGCGAAGTACTGCAAACGAAAGGAGAATGGTTGCAATCGTCGCCACCGCCAGGATGCTCATCTCCACGGCGAGGGGTGCCAGCGCAACCGAGTATGCCGGACGACCGCGGAGAGCACAGTCGTCCCCGTGCTCGTCCCAGAGACCCAGTTGAAGACTGCATACTCACGCCTTGCTGTCACGAGCCAATCAGCGACGACCGCGGCCTCCCTTGTGGGATCCCTCCTTCTCAGCATCGTCGGCGTGCTCGGAATGATGATGACCGCGATCGTTTCGTACACTGCTTCGCTCGTGTTCCAGCGGAAGATCGTCGTCGATAGCGAGCCGACCAGAAAGACGACGCAAGCGATACCCGCACGCGAGGGTTTCCAGATACTCTTCGCTAGCAGGGCTCTACGAGCATTGACCGTTTCGGCAGCATTGACGAATGCAGGGGTTATGCTCGGCAACACCATGCTGCCCGTGCTGGTACTCCGAGATCTGGAGATCCCTCCAGCGGTGTTCGCGATCATGGGCGTCGTCGCATCGATCGGTGCGGTCCTCGGCTCTGCTGTCGCTCCACTCCTCAGCACCCGGTTCGGGCTTCGCCGCCTCCGCATCTGCTCCGCCCTCATCGCGGGCCCGGCCGTCCTGTTCGCTGTCTACTGCCGGCAGCTACCCGGCCATGAGGTCATCTGGCTCATGCTTCAGGCATTCTTGTGGAACCTGCTTGTGTCGATCTCGTCCGTTGCTGGCGCCGATGTTCTTCCGCGCGTTGCACCCCGACATCGTCTCGCCTCTGTCGGTGCCGCTCAACGGACGATCACGCTCGGGATCATGCCGATCTCCGCCCTCATCGGCGGAGCGGTCGGAGCTTATACGGGCACGACAGCGATGATCTGGGTGTGGGCGGGCCTCGCCGTGGCGGCCGCCCTCCCCCTCCTGCGGGTATCGGAGCTGGACCAGTTCTGATCCGAAGAAAACAATACTCCCCGGGAGCAGAAGCTCCCGGGGAGTATGTCAGGGCTTGTGCCCTATGAGATCTTCAGATCAGGCGATGATCTTGGTGACCTTGCCTGAACCAACGGTGTGGCCACCCTCGCGGATAGCGAAGCCGAGGCCCTCTTCCATGGCGATGGGCTGGATGAGCTCAACGGTCATCTCAGTGTTGTCGCCGGGCATAACCATCTCGGTGCCCTCGGGCAGCGTGATGACGCCGGTGACGTCCGTCGTACGGAAGTAGAACTGCGGGCGGTAGTTGGAGAAGAACGGGTTGTGACGGCCGCCCTCTTCCTTCTTGAGCACGTAGGTCTGCGCCTCGAACTTGGTGTGCGGGGTGATCGTGCCGGGCTTGCACACGACCTGGCCGCGCTCAACCTCTTCGCGCTTGATGCCGCGGATGAGGAGGCCACAGTTCTCGCCTGCATCGGCGTGATCCATCTGCTTGTGGAACATCTCGATACCGGTGACGGTCGTGGTCATTGCCTTCTCCTTGATGCCGAGGATCTCGACATCGGAGTTGATCTGCAGCTGGCCACGCTCGACACGACCGGTGACGACAGTGCCGCGACCGGTGATCGTGAAGACGTCCTCGATGGGCATGAGGAACGGCTTGTCGAGCTCGCGGACGGGGTCCACGAAGTAGGTGTCGACCTGATCCATGAGAGCCTCGACCGAAGCAACCCACTTCTCGTCGCCCTCAAGAGCCTTGAGTGCGGAGATCTGCATGACGGGAGCCTCGTCGCCGTCGAAGCCCTGCGAGGAGAGAAGGTCACGGACCTCCATCTCGACGAGCTCGAGGATCTCCTCGTCGTCGACCATGTCGGACTTGTTCAGCGCAACGATGAGCTGCGGAACGCCAACCTGGCGGGCGAGAAGAACGTGCTCACGGGTCTGAGCCATCGGGCCGTCGGTGGCGGCGACAACGAGAATCGCGCCGTCCATCTGAGCAGCACCGGTGATCATGTTCTTGATGTAGTCAGCGTGACCGGGGGCGTCAACGTGTGCGTAGTGACGCTTCTCGGTCTGGTACTCGACGTGCGAGACGTTGATGGTGATGCCGCGCTGACGCTCCTCGGGAGCGTTGTCGACCTGGTCGAACGGGGTGAACTCGTTCAGATCCGGGTACTTGTCAGCAAGAACCTTCGAGATGGCAGCTGTGGTCGTCGTCTTACCGTGGTCGACGTGACCGATGGTGCCGATGTTCATATGCGGCTTGGACTTGTCGTACTTGGCCTTGGCCACTTGTCCTCCTGGGGACTCGGGTAGTTTCTCTGCGCTTAAAAGGATACAGGAGCATCCTCGGGGCCGAGCGTTCTACTGTCGGTTATTTTACTTACAAACGACCTAGGCTCACTCGCCCCGGGTCTTCTTGATGATTTCCTCGGAGACATTCCTCGGAACTTCCGCGTACGTCGAGAACTGCATGGTGTAAACCGCGCGTCCCTGCGTCTTGGAGCGAAGGTCACCGACGTAGCCGAACATTTCGGACAGCGGGACCTGGGCGCGAACGATCTTGATACCGGTCGCATCCTCCATGGACTGGATCATGCCGCGGCGAGAGTTGAGATCGCCGATGACATCACCCATGTACTCTTCGGGAGTACGAACCTCGACGTCCATGATCGGCTCGAGCAGGACGGGATCCGCCTGCTTGATGCCCTCACGGAATGCGCCTTGGCCGGCGATCTTGAACGCCATCTCCGAGGAGTCGACATCGTGGTATGCGCCATCGAGGAGGGTGGCCTTGACGCCCACCATCGGGTATCCGGCGAGGATACCGTTCTCCATGGCTGCCCTGATGCCCTGATCGACAGAGGGGATGTACTCACGAGGAACGCGTCCGCCGGTGACGGCGTCGACGAACTCGTAGGTTTCTCCGTCTTCGGTCGGTGCCATAGGTTCGAAGGAAACCTGCACCTTCGCGAACTGGCCGGAGCCGCCCGTCTGCTTCTTGTGCGTGTAGTCGACCTTGTCCACCTTGCGGCGGATGGTCTCGCGGTAAGCAACCTGGGGGGCGCCGACGTTAGCGTCGACCTTGAACTCGCGGCGCATACGCGTCACGAGAATATCGAGGTGGAGCTCGCCCATGCCGCCGATAACGGTCTGGCCGGTCTCGTCGTCCAGGCGCACAGAGAACGTGGGGTCCTCTTCAGCAAGGCGCTGAATAGCGGTGCCCAGCTTCTCCTGGTCGCCCTTCGACTTCGGCTCGATCGCCACGTGGATCACGGGCTCCGGGAACGTCATCGACTCGAGGATGACAGGCTTCTGCGCATCGCACAGCGTGTCGCCCGTGGTCGTGTTCTTCAGACCGATGACGGCGTAGATGTGGCCCGCATGAGCCGCATCGACCGGGTTCTCCTTGTTGGAGTGCATCTGGAAGATACGGGAGATGCGCTCCTTCTGGCCCTTCGTCGAGTTCTGGATGGGCGAGCCCGCCTCGAGGGTACCGGAGTACACGCGAATGTAGGTGAGCTTGCCGAAGAACGGGTGCACAGCAACCTTGAAGGCAAGTGCTGCGAAGGGATCTTCTTCGTTGGCGTGACGAACAACGATCTCTTCCTCGTTGTTGACGGCGTGGCCTTCGATGGCGGGGACGTCAAGCGGGGAGGGAAGGTAGTCGATGACTCCGTCGAGCATCGGCTGGACGCCGATGTTCTTGTAGGCGGAACCACAGAAGACCGGGTAGGCCTCGCCGGCGATCGTGAGCTTGCGGATAGCGCCCTTGATCTCGGCCTCGGTCAGCTCTTCGCCGCCGAGGTACTTGTCGAGGAGGTTCTCGTCGGTCTCGGCGACGGACTCGAGCAGCTCGTTACGAGCCGCCTCGACTGCGTCGACCATGTCGGCCGGAACCTCTTCTTCGACAACGAGCGTGCCGTAGGTCTTCTCACCGTTCTCGTCTTCCGAGGGGAAGCGGTAGGCGACGCGACGGATGACGTCCACGACGCCCGCAAGCTCAGCCTCTGAGCCGATGGGGAGGGTGACGATCAGGGGCGTTGCCTTGAGGCGGTCGCGGATCGTGCCGACCGTGAACTCGAAGCTCGCGCCCAGCTTGTCCATCTTGTTGACGAAGCAGATGCGGGGCACGTTGTACTTGTCCGCCTGACGCCAAACAGTCTCCGACTGGGGCTCAACGCCCTCCTTGCCGTCGAACACTGCGACTGCGCCGTCGAGGACGCGGAGCGAACGCTCCACCTCAACGGTGAAGTCGACGTGGCCGGGGGTGTCGATGACGTTGATCTGGTTGTTCTTCCAGAATGCGGTCACGGCAGCCGAGGTGATCGTGATGCCACGATTCTTCTCGTCTTCCATCCAGTCCGTCGTCGAAGCGCCGTCGTGCGTTTCACCGATCTTGTAGTTGATACCGGTGTAGAACAGAATACGCTCGGTGGTTGTGGTCTTGCCGGCATCGATGTGGGCCATGATGCCGATATTGCGGACCTTTGTCAGGTCGGAAAGCACTTCCTGTGCCACTGTTTAGCTCTCTTCGGTTCGAGGTAGTCGGACGGCCGCTTACCAGCGGTAGTGAGCAAAGGCCTTGTTTGCCTCTGCCATACGGTGCGTGTCTTCACGGCGCTTCACAGCGGCACCAAGGCCGTTGGAGGCATCGAGAATCTCGTTCATGAGGCGGTCGGTCATCGTGTTCTCGCGACGCTGGCGGGAGAAATCGACGAGCCAGCGCAGAGCGAGGGTCGTGGAACGGCCGGGCTTGACCTCAACCGGGACCTGGTAGGTCGCACCGCCGACACGGCGGGAACGGACCTCGAGAGCCGGCTTGATGTTTTCCATCGCACGCTTGAGAACCTCAACGGGATCCTGGCCGGACTTCTCTGCGACGCCGGTCAGGGCGCCGTAAACGATCGCCTGAGCGGTCGACTTCTTGCCGTCGCGGAGGACGCGGTTCACGAGCTGGGTGACGATCTCCTGGCCGTAAACGGGATCAGCGACAATGGGGCGCTTCGGAGCTGGGCCTTTACGAGGCATTACTTGTTCTCCTTCTTCGCGCCGTAGCGGGAACGAGCCTGCTTACGGTTCTTGACACCCTGAGTATCGAGGGAACCGCGGACGATCTTGTAACGGACACCGGGGAGGTCTTTCACACGACCGCCGCGCACGAGCACGATCGAGTGCTCCTGGAGGTTGTGGCCCTCGCCGGGGATGTATGCGGTGACCTCGATGCCGGTCGAAAGGCGCACACGTGCGACCTTGCGAAGGGCCGAGTTCGGCTTCTTGGGGGTAGTGGTGTATACGCGGGTGCACACCCCACGACGCTGCGGGCTACCCTGGAGCGCCGGCGTCTTGGAGGCGCCTGGCTTCGTAGACCGACCCTTGCGGATCAGCTGCTGAATAGTGGGCACTCTATCTCCTGCTCAGTAAAATTGATGGGTGATGGACACGGAAGAATCCGAGTCCGTGACAGTCCGGTCAATCGCAGCAACGCCGAGCTATCTCCTCGTCTGCGGGTGCAACTCCCGCGCGCGAGGAATGTCCGCCGAAACGAACACCGTTTATCAGATTAGCCGGATACGACTCGGAACGTCAAAGGTTTGGCCTGTATCGAGCGGTGGTGCTCGACACAGGCCAATTCCCTATCTAGGATAATCGATCTCAGTTACCGGTGAAAGCCGGTCCATATCCCGAGTAGCCGGTGCCGTACAGGCCCGACCCGAGGTCAAGACCCGAATCGTAGGGGTCAAGATCCTGGCGGATGAAGCCGGTCATCTTCTCGAACTCGAGACGTGCTTCCGTGGTCGGCTCGGCTGTGACGCCGCGGAGCTTCTCCAGGCCGGTACCGGCCGGGATGAGCTTACCGAGGATGACGTTCTCCTTGAGACCGTTCAGCGGATCGCGCTTCGCGTTGAGAGCGGCCTCGGTCAACACCTTGGTCGTCTCCTGGAACGATGCGGCAGACAGCCACGAATCGGTCGCAAGGGAGGCCTTGGTGATGCCCATGAGCTCCGGGCGGGCCGTTGCCGGCTTGCCGCCGCGGGACACTGCCTCACGGTTCGCCGACTCGTAGTCCTTGACGTCTGCGAGCTCTCCGGGGAGAAGCTTCGTATCGCCGGACTCGATGACGGTGACGCGGCGCAGCATCTGGCGGACGATGACCTCGATGTGCTTGTCGTGGATCTCCACGCCCTGCGAGCGGTACACGGCCTGCACCTGTTCAACCAGGTAGAGCTGTGCGCGGCGACGGTTGGAGATGCGGAGAACCTTCTTCGGGTCCACCGAGCCTTCCGTCAGCTGCTCGCCGACACCCACGTGGGCGCCGTTCTCGACCAGGAGGCGCGACGAACGCGACACCTGGTAGGAGAGGTCTTCCCCGCCGTCGTCGCGCTTGATGACGATCTGGCGCGAACGTTCACCGTCCTCGATCGCAACCGTGCCGGCTGCTTCCGTGATGGGAGCCTCACCCTTCGGGGTACGAGCCTCGAAGAGCTCCTGGACACGGGGCAGACCCTGGGTGATGTCGTCGGCCGAGGCCACGCCGCCGGTGTGGAACGTACGCATCGTCAGCTGCGTGCCGGGTTCGCCGATGGACTGCGCGGAGACGATGCCGATGGCTTCACCGATATCGACCAGGAGGCCGGTGGCCAGCGAACGTCCGTAGCACATGGCGCAGGCGCCGGAGCGCGAGTTGCACGTGAGAACGGAACGCACCGTCACTTCGTCGAGGTCCGCGTTGAACAGCTTCTCGATCTCGACATCGCCGAGATCCGTGCCTGCCGCGACGATGACGTTGCCGTCCGCGTCGGTGACATCAGCAGCGAGAGTCCGTGCGTACACCGAGGTGGGGACCGTCGGATCGAGGCGGCGAACGCCGGTCTCGTCGACGTACGAGATGCTGTTCGTCAGACCCTTGGTGGTGCCGCAGTCGTGCTCGCGGATGATGACATCCTGGGCCACGTCGACAAGACGACGGGTGAGGTAGCCGGAGTCCGCGGTACGAAGAGCCGTATCGGCGGTTCCCTTACGGGCGCCGTGCGTTGCCGAGAAGTACTCGAGAACCGAGAGGCCCTCGAAGTAGTTCGACTTGATCGGGCGGGAGATGATCTCGCCCTTCGGGTTGGCCACGAGGCCACGCATGCCGGCCAGCTGGCGGACCTGGGTCCAGTTACCACGAGCACCGGAGGTGACCATGCGGTTCACCGAGTTGCGCTCCGTGAAGTTGTTCCTCATCTCCTGGGCAACGTTCTCGGTCACGTCTGTCCACAGGTCTGACAGGTCGCGACGACGGTCGGCGTCCTGGATCATACCGTTCTCGAACAGTTCCTCGATCTTCGCGGCCTGCTCCTCAGCCTCTTCCAGGATCCCGGCCTTCGTGTCGGGAACCTCGATGTCGGCAAGGGAGATGGAGATGCCGGAACGACCAGCCCAGTAGAAACCGGTGGACTTCAGAGCATCGAGCGATGCGCCGACATCAACCTTCGGGTAGCGCTCAGCCAGCTCGTTGACAATCGCGCCGAGACGCTTCTTGTCGACAACCTCGTTGACGTACGGGAACTGCACGGGGAGAGCGTCGTTGAAGAGCGCGCGACCGAGAGTGGTCTCGAGCAGGATCGGGTCACCGTCGGTCCAACCTTCGGGAGCAACCCAGCCGCGGGGCGGAACGAGCTGCGGGAAGCGGATGAAGACGGTGTCGTTCAGGCCGATCTCGCCGTTGTCGAACGCCATCTGAGCCTCACCCACGGCCGAGAAGCGACGACGGTCGTTTCCGGTGATGGGGTTCTCGCTCGTCAGGTGGAAGAGGCCGATGATCATGTCCTGGGAGGGCATGGTGACCGGGCGACCATCAGACGGCTTGAGAATGTTGTTGGCGGACAGCATGAGGATGCGGGCCTCGGCCTGCGCCTCTGCCGACAGCGGCAGGTGCACTGCCATCTGGTCACCGTCGAAGTCGGCGTTGAAGGCCGCACAGACGAGCGGGTGAAGCTGGATGGCCTTGCCCTCGACGAGCTGCGGCTCGAACGCCTGGATGCCGAGGCGGTGCAGGGTGGGTGCACGGTTCAGCAGCACGGGATGATCGGTGATGACCTCTTCGAGGATGTCCCACACTTCGGAGCGCTGGCGCTCGATGAGACGCTTCGCCGCCTTGATGTTCTTCGCAACCTGCTGGTCGACGAGACGCTTCTGGACGAAAGGCTTGAACAGTTCGAGCGCCATGGCCTTCGGCAGGCCGCACTGATGCAGCTTGAGCGTGGGGCCGACGACGATGACCGAACGGCCGGAGTAGTCGACGCGCTTGCCGAGAAGGTTCTGGCGGAAACGACCCTGCTTGCCCTTGAGCATGTCAGAGAGCGACTTGAGCGGACGGTTGCCGGCACCCTGGACGGGGCGGCCACGACGGCCGTTGTCGAAGAGCGCGTCGACAGACTCCTGCAGCATGCGCTTCTCGTTGTTCACCATGATCTCGGGAGCATCGAGGTCGAGCATGCGCTTGAGGCGGTTGTTGCGGTTGATGACGCGGCGGTAGAGATCGTTGAGATCCGAGGTCGCGAAACGGCCGCCGTCGAGCTGCACCATGGGGCGCAGGTCGGGCGGAATGACGGGGAGCACGTCGAGAACCATTGATTCTGGCTTCGTGCCGGTCGTCCGGAATGCGTTGACAACCTTGAGCCGCTTCAGCGCACGCGTCTTCCGCTGCGCAGTACCGGTCGAGATCGTCTCCTTGAGGATTTCAGCCTCAGCCTCGAGATCGAAGGTGCGCAGGCGGGCCTGGATGGCTTCCGCACCACGGGACGCCTCGAAGTACATGCCCCAACGGCCGTACATCTCGCGGTAGAGGTCCTCGTCGCCCTCAAGGTCTCCGACCTTGAGCTTCATGAAGCGGTCCCAGACCTCTTCGAGGCGGTCGCGCTCGACCTCGGCGTTCTTGCGGATGCGGGCCTGTTCCTTCTCTCCCGCTTCCTGGATCGCCTTGCGTTCACGAGCGGTCGCGTTGCCGGCTTCCGCTTCCTCGAGATCGCGCTCCATCTGCTGGGCGCACTTCTCGATTTCGACGTGCATCTGGTTCTCAATCTCCTTGAGTTCCAGGTCCACTTCGCCGCGAAGCTCGGGCATGGCTTCCGAACGGCCCTCTTCATCGACATCCGTCACCATGTAGGCGGCGAAGTAGATGACCTTTTCGAGGTCCTTCGGTGCAATATCGAGCAGGTATCCAAGGCGCGAGGGGACGCCCTTGAAGTACCAGATGTGGGTGACGGGAGCGGCGAGCTCGATGTGGCCCATGCGCTCACGGCGAACCTTCGCGCGGGTCACTTCAACGCCGCAGCGTTCACATTCGATCCCCTTGTAGCGGGGACGCTTGTACTTACCGCAGGCGCATTCCCAGTCCCGTGTGGGGCCGAAGATCCGTTCGCAGAACAGACCGTCCTTCTCTGCCTTGAGCGTGCGGTAGTTGATGGTTTCAGGCTTCCTCACCTCGCCGTGCGACCAGGAGTGAACATCCTGTGAGGTCGCGAGCGAGATATGGAGCTCATCGAAGAGATTAACGTCGAGCAAGATTCTACTTCTTCCTTATGCACCCTGCCACGGAGAGGGCTGGGTGGGCGCAAGACCCAGCCTCTGCTCCGAGATCAGAATTCCATTGCACCGAAGTCTTCGAGGCCGGTGGAAAGCTGTGGCTTCTCACGCGACCTGAAGTCGTCTTCGGTATCCTGCAGGTCAATTGTGTTGCCGCTCGCGTCGAGAGCCTCGACGTTCAGGCAGAGGGAGCGCATTTCCTGGATGAGGACGCGGAAGGACTCGGGGATTCCCGGCTCGGGAATGTTGTCGCCCTTCACGATCGCCTCGTAGACCTTGACGCGTCCGACGGTGTCATCCGACTTGATCGTCAGCATCTCCTGGAGGGTGTGTGCAGCACCGTATGCTTCCAGTGCCCACACCTCCATCTCGCCCAGACGCTGGCCGCCGAACTGGGCCTTACCGCCGAGGGGCTGCTGGGTGACCATCGAGTAGGGGCCCGTGGAGCGCGCGTGGATCTTGTCATCGACAAGGTGGTGCAGCTTGAGCATGTACATGTAGCCGACCGAGATCTCCTCGGGGAACGGTTCGCCCGAGCGTCCGTCGAACAGCTTCGCCTTGCCGTCCTGGCCCACCATCTGGAAACCATCGCGGTTCGGGAGAGTCGCACCGAGGAGGCCCTCGATCTCGTCGGGCTCGACGCCGTCGAAGACCGGGGTGGCGACCGTCTGGCCGGGAGCGCCGGTGATGGCGGACTCGGGCAGGCGCAGGGCCCACTCCTCGCCATCCATGCGTGCCTGGGTAGCATCCCACCCGTTCGCGGCGATCCAGCCGAGGTGCAGCTCGAAGACCTGGCCGAGGTTCATACGGCCCGGGACGCCGAGCGGGTTGAGGATGATATCGACCGGCGTGCCATCCGGAAGGAACGGCATGTCCTCGACGGGGAGGATGCGGGAGATGACGCCCTTGTTGCCGTGACGGCCTGCCATCTTGTCACCGATGGTGATCTTGCGGCGGGTCGCGACGTAGACGCGGACGGTCTGGCGAACATCTGCCGCCAGCTCATCATCGTTCTCTGCCGAGAACTCGCGGACACCGATGACGATGCCGGACTCGCCGTGCGGGACGCGCAGGGACGTGTCGCGGACTTCCTTCGCCTTCTCGCCGAAGATCGCGCGCAGGAGGCGCTCTTCGGAGGTCAGCTCGGTCTCGCCCTTCGGCGTGATCTTGCCGACGAGGATGTCGCCGGCGTTGACCTCTGCACCGATGCGGATGATGCCGCGCTCGTCCAGATTGCCGAGAACCTCTTCCGAGACGTTCGGGATGTCGCGGGTGATCTCCTCGGGGCCGAGCTTCGTGTCACGAGCATCGACCTCGTGCTCCTCGATGTGGATCGAGGTCAGCATGTCCTCCGTGACGACACGCTGCGAGAGGATGATCGCGTCCTCGAAGTTGTAGCCCTCCCATGACATGAACGCCACGAGCAGGTTACGGCCGAGTGCGAGCTCGCCGTCTTCGGTTGCGGGGCCGTCCGCCAGGACGGTGCCGACCTCGACGCGATCGCCCTCGGACACGACAACCTTCTGGTTGTAGCAGTTGCCCTGGTTGGAGCGCTCGAACTTCGTGATCCGGTAGGAGCGGTAGTCGCCGTCGTCGGTTGCGATGCGGACGAGGTCAGCAGATGCTTCCTCGACCACGCCGGCCACGTCGGACTGGAGAACCTCGCCGGCGTCAGCGGCCGCACGGGCCTCCATGCCGGTGCCGACGAGCGGGGCGTCCGTGCGGAGAAGCGGGACGGCCTGGCGCTGCATGTTGGCACCCATGAGGGCGCGGTGAGCATCGTCGTGCTCGAGGAACGGAATCATGGCCGTGCCGACCGACACCATCTGGCGCGCCGAGACGTCCATGTAATCGATGTCTTCGATCGCGAGCAGAGCGGGTTCGCCGCCTGCTTCACGACAGAGCGCCTCGTCATCCATGAATGTGCCGTCATCGTTGAGGCGATCGGTGGCCTGCGCGATGCGGGACCGATCCTCATCATCAGCCGTCAGGTAGACGATCTCGTCCGTGACGACGCCGTTCACGACCTTGCGGTACGGAGTCTCGAGGAACCCGAAAGAGTTCACGCGAGCAAACGTCGCCAGGGAGCCGATCAGGCCGATGTTCGGGCCTTCAGGGGTCTCGATGGGGCACATGCGTCCGTAGTGGGACGGGTGGACGTCTCGAACTTCCATGCCCGCACGGTCACGGGCGAGACCGCCCGGGCCGAGTGCGGACAGGCGGCGCTTGTGCGTCAAGCCCGACAGCGGGTTGTTCTGGTCCATGAACTGCGACAGCTGGGATGTTCCGAAGAACTCCTTGATCGCGGCGACGATGGGGCGGATGTTGATGAGGGAGGACGGCGTGATCGCCGCGGCTTCCTGTGTCGTCATCCGTTCGCGGACCATGCGGTCGAGGCGGGACAGGCCGGTGCGGACCTGGTTCTGGATCAGCTCGCCCACGGCGCGGATGCGACGGTTGCCGAAGTGGTCGATGTCATCGAACTCGATGGCGACATCGTGGGGGCCGCCGCAGTTCGCTTCCGCCTTATCGGCGTGCAGGGCGAGAATGTAGTGGATCGACCCGACAATGTCTTCGAGGGTGAGCTGGCGAACCTTGTTCTCCGGATCGAGTCCAAGCTTCTTGTTGATCTTGTAGCGGCCGACCTTCGCGAGGTCGTAGCGCTTGTCCGACAGGTAGAGGTTCGTCAGCAGGTTCTCGCCGGCGCGGGCCGAGGGCGGCTCGCCCGGGCGGAGCTTGCGGTAGACGTCGGTGAGGGCCTCTTCCTTGGTGTGGACGGTGTCCTTCTCGAGGGTGTCGATGAGGATCGGGTAGTCAGCGAACTCTTCCCGGATCTCCTCCTCTGTCATGCCCCACGCCTTGAGGAAGTGGGTCACGGACTGCTTGCGCTTGCGGTCGACTCGGACGCCGACAGCGTCACGCTTGTCGATCTCGAACTCGAGCCAGGCACCGCGGGAAGGGATGAACTTCGACGTGTAGATGAGCTTGTCGGAGGTCTTGTCGCGCTCGCTCTCGAAGTACACGCCGGGGGAACGGACGAGCTGAGACACGACGACACGCTCGGTGCCGTTGATGATGAAGGTGCCGCCCGGGGTCATGAGCGGGAAGTCACCGAGGAACGTGGTCTGAGACTTGATCTCGCCGGTTTCCTTGTAGTGGTAATCCGCCTTGACGTAAAGCGGTGCGGAGTAGGTGAGATCCTTCTCCTTGCACATTTCGACCGTGTACTTCGGGGGTTCGAGCTTCGGCTCGTAGAAGGACAGAGTCATCGTGTTTGCCGAGTTGACGATCGGCGAGACCTCTTCAAAGACCTCTTCCAATCCTGACTTCTCGGATGGGTCTGCACCGGCCCGCCATGCGGCGGACCCAATCAGCCAATTGAAGCTATCGGTCTGGAGACCGAGTAGGTCCGGAGCCTGCATGGGCTCTTTAATTTTGGCGAAAGAAACGCGTGCCTTTCGGCTCTGCGAAGCGGATGCTGTCGAAATAGGCGAAGCAGCCAAGTGGGATCCCTTCCCTGGAGATGGTAAGGCGTAAACGCACTCGTGCAGAGTTGGAACGTCGTCACTTCCGTACTAATCCCCCGGAGGATACACGTCACCCCACACAAGTAAGCGCAAATAATAAATGTACACCGTCAAGCCAGACGGGTCCAGCCCTCACGCCTGTGTAAGGGGTCACGCGACCGAGACCAGGATATCTGGACTGGGTTCGGTATGCCAAGACGAGTAGCCCGGCGGCCGTGTGGTCACCGCGAGCGAATCGCTACCTGGAAACTACACGCTCCCGGCCCGGAATGCTAGTGGGCACGCCCGCAGCCGCCTCGTTCTGTGGGCATGACCTGGTCTCCCGCACCGCGGTACTCTCAGCGTCGTGCGTGCTGTTTCTCAGCATCGGCATCAGGCGCGCCCCGAATATCGGCGCCTCCCCGGTGCTGTCCACGGGTCGGTCTCCCTCGTGGAATCGCTCACGCCGGGCGTTCCTCGACGGTAGTGTCCGCCGTAGCCCTAGGTCCCACATTGTCCTATACGTCACATCTACGATGGGGTCATTATGAAGAAGCCATCCAATGCCGCGGCCACCAGCACTCGCCGGACACGCGAGCCCTCCTTGACCAAGCGGATCGGGCTGGTCCTCGGTCTCCTCGTGTTCCTGTTCCCCCTTCTCTATGACATTCCCGGTCTCGAGGAGCCTGGCGAGCGGATGCTCGCCATCTTCCTTCTCGCCATCGTCTTCTGGATCACGGAGGCGATTCCACTGGTCGCAACTGCGGTCCTCGTCATCTTCCTCGAAGTGCTCATGGTGTCGACGGGCGCGATCATCGCACCCAGCGGCGCCGCGGAAGCACTCCCTGCGGCCGACTATTTCGCGGCTCTTGCCAATCCCGTCATCATTCTGTTCCTCGGCGGCTTCATGATCGCGGAAGGAGCAGAGAAATATCGGCTGGACCGCAATATCGCTGCTGTCCTGCTGAAACCGTTCGCCGGTTCGATCAGGATCACTGTTCTCGGGCTCATGATCATCACGGCCCTGCTGTCGATGTTCATGTCCAACACGGCCACAACGGCCACCATGTTCGCGGTCATCATGCCCATCATCGCCAGCCTGAAAGACACGAAGTCGCGTGCCGGTCTCGCGATCGCGATCCCGCTGGCGGCGAACGTCGGCGGTATCGGCACCCCCGTGGGCACTCCCCCGAATGCGATTGCGCTGGGAGCGCTCGAGGAGCGCGGCATCCACGTCTCGTTCGTCGACTGGATGGTCATGGCGATGCCGCTCATGCTTGTCGTCCTCATCGGATCCTGGCTCCTGCTGTGCGTGCTCTTCCTGCCGACCGAGGGGACGATGGAGGTGGATCTCGGCAAGGACTGGGATACGTCCCGCAACGCCAAGCTCTTCTATGCCGTGACGGGTCTGACCATTCTCCTGTGGATGACGGAACCGCTCCACGGGGTCTCATCGAACATTGTCGGCTTCTTCCCCGTCGTGGCTCTTCTCTGCATGAAAGTCATGGAGGGCGCCGATCTCAAGAGGCTCGACTGGCCAGTTCTGTGGCTCGTATCGGGTGGTATCGCGCTCGGCACCGGTGTCGGCGCGACGGGCCTGGACGTGTGGCTCGTCGAATCGATTCCGTGGGCAAGCTTCTCCCCGCTGCTCCTCCTGTTCGTGTTCGGCATGATCGGCCTGGGCATGGCCAACGTCATCTCCCACTCCGCCGCTGCCAACCTGCTCGTACCGCTCGCCGTCTCGCTCGCGGTCTCCCTCGACGGCATCAACGTCATCGTTGTCGCGGCCGTCGTCGCGATCTCGACATCCTTCGGCATGTCGCTGCCGATCTCCACCCCGCCCAATGCCATCGCCTACTCGACGGGCGAAGTGTCCGTGAAGAACATGGCCACGGTCGGCGTCATCGTCGGCCTCGCGGGAACGTTCCTGCTTCTGTTCGTCATGCCGCCGCTCTGGGAATTCTTGGGGATGGTATGACCGTCTGGGGGCTGGTGATCGGGGCTGGCGCTGTCGCGGAGGACGTGACACGCCACCTGCGATCAGCGATGCCGACGTGCCGTATCCACCGCTGCGATACTGCCGCCTCCGCCCACGCCTGGCTCGACACGCTGGGTTCGGACCGCCTGGCCTGCGTGCTCGCACTCTTCCCCTCTCCCGAGGGAGACCCTGATGACGTTTTTCTTCCGATCATCGGGCGCTACCCGAAAGCGCGTGCCATAGTCTCGACCCGGGAAGACACGCTGACGGGGGTCGCGGCACTGGCAGATCGGAGGAAGGTCGATCTCGTCGTTCACGAATCCCAGCTCCTCTCACCCCGTTTCCTCCAGGACCTGTCGGATCAGATCCGGAGGTTCACCGACAGTGCCGGAATTCCGCTGCCGCAAAGCACCTCGACCAAAGAGACGTTCATCTTCTCCACTCCTCAGTCCGATGACGAGATCATGGCAACGATCGTTGCCGGCATCGACGACTGCCTCGGATATCAGCCGAGGGTGACTCTGCCGGCCGGTGTGCGCCTCACGATCGAAGGCGAAGAAGCAGAGGAGGCGATGCTCTGCCTGCACGGCCAGGTTGCGCTTGAACGCGAGTCTCACGCGGGAAACGTGCTCATGCACCACGAGAGCACCGGCCGCATCATCGGCCTCCTGTCGCTGACAGACAGGCGGGAGGCCTTCTTCACGTCCCGCACGACAACCGAGGTGACGGGTGTGCGGCTCACGTTCGAGCAGCTCAATCACGTCATCCGGACAAGACCGGAGACCGCGCTCCTCATCGCGGTGCTCCTCATCCGTTCGCTCGACCGGCGCTTGCGGCGCGCGGAAGATATCCAGATTGAGAAGGTCGAGCTGACGGCACAGCTGGAGCAGGAGCAGGAGGAGCTGCGCCGGACCTATCGCCAGCTCGAGGCTGCACGTGCAGAGCTCATGAGCCAGGCCAGGTTCGCAACACTGGGCGAACTCGCCTCCGGCGTCGCACACGAAGTCAATAATCCGATCGGGGCGATCATGCGCAGCACCGATCACCTGCTGGACGACATTGTGGCCTCGTTGGAGCAGAGCACCTCGATCTCGAGCAGGGTGTCCCAGGCCGCACTGCAAGCGGCTCTTGCCTCGGCCCCGCTCTCGACCCGCCAGGCGCGTGAAGAACGCCGCCGCCTGACTGATCTGACGGGAGACGCAACCCTGTCGCGGCGCCTTATCCTGGCCGGGGTGACCGCGCCCTTGCTCGCTGACATCATGCCCACGGAGATCGCAGGGGAGGAACGGACACGACTGCTCGCACAGTTGGAGAGATCCGCATCGATCGGGTCCGGGCTGCGCAACCTGCGGTCGGCAGCATCGCGGATCAACTCCCTCGTCGACTCGCTCCGCTCCTATGCCCGCCCGGACGGAGACCCGCTGGCCGACATCGATATTCGGGAGACGATCGAGGACACAATCCGGCTGCTGTCCCATCGGCTTCGCGACATCGACGTGGTGCGCGAATACGACAGCATCCCCCCGATCACCTGCCACCCGGCACAGCTGTCCCAAGTGTGGACCAACCTCATCGTCAATGCTGCGGACGCCCTGCAGGACGCTCCCGAGAAGGTGCTGACGGTGACCACCTCAACCCCCGAACCAGGGTGGGTGAGGGTGACGGTGGCCGATCGCGGCCCCGGCATCTCCCCCGAACTCCTCGACCACATCTTCGAGCCACGGTTCACGACCAAGTCCGGCCGCGTGCACTATGGCATGGGCTTGGGTCTGACGATCAGCAAGACGATCGTCGAACGCCACGGCGGTTCGATCCGACTTGAATCTATGACTGATGGCACCGTCGCCACGGTCGACCTACCGATGGAGGCATCATGACACTGGCACTTCTTATTCTCGATGACGAACCCGAGGTGCGTGACGCACTCGAACGCGATCTCATCGACCTCGGTACCACGATCCGCATCGAGGTCGCTGAAGACGTGGCCGATGCATGGGCCGTCATCGACGAGATCGACCGCGATGGCGACGAGCTGGCGGTCGCTCTCTGCGACCACCGCATGCCGGGCACAACGGGCGTCGAATTCCTCGTCGAAATGATGGGCGACAAGCGGACGGTGAAGACGCGGAAGGTGCTCGTGACGGGGCAGGCGGACCTCTCGGACACGATCACGGCCGTCAACGCGGCCGATCTCGACTACTACATTGCGAAGCCGTGGACGGAGCGAGAACTGCATCGCGTGGTGAGTGATTGCCTCACCGACTACATCGAGGTCCAGGGATTGGATCCGCTCCCTTACATGGCGGTGATCGATCGGGTTCGAGCCATGACGATCATCAGGGATCGCGGAGATCTCGCCTAGCTGTAGTTCCTCGGGACGTTGTGAACGGTGGCGATAGGTTGAAGACCTCCGGTGACGCACCATTGACACCTATTGGAAGACGCCGTCTTTCCGTGCCGATCGTCGATCAGGGATGGCCGATCAGGCGTGCCGCTGAGCGATTCCAAGTCTCGCCCGCGACAGCTTCGAAATGAGCATCACGCTATCGTTTGGGTGAATCGTTGGACGACCGCTCCTCGCGCCCTCACCACTCGCCCACACGATTGTCCAAGCGACCCGAGCATCGCATCAACAGCCTCCGGTCTTACCCGCCAGTGGGGGCCACACCGCCTCAGCTACCACCTGGGCATCCCACGGTCGACAATCGCACGCGTCATCACCCGCTACCGGCTGCCCAAGCTCGCCCACCTCGATCAAGCAACCGGGCTCCCTGTCCGCAAGCCTCCACCAATCAGATACGAGCGTGCACGCCCAGGCGACCTCGTACATGTTGACATCAAGAAGCTCGGCATCATTCCCGACGGCGGAAGCTGGCAATTCCATGGCCGCGGCTCGGTGCCTCACCGACGTGCCCAGGCAGCATCAGACCGAGCTGCCAGGGCAGGAGCATCCCCGTCGCGCGGCTACCGGTATCTGTATCACGCCGTCGATGATCACTCCCGGCTCGCATATTCCCAGATCCTCGCGAATGGAGGGTCTGCTGAAGGTTTCGTTGAGTCCGGGGTTTATGCCGCCAGACCGACGACATCCATCATCATGGCCTCGAATTCGACCGGTGTCAGCTTCCCAAGCCTTCGCTGCCTGCGCTTGCGGTGATACTTTCCCTCGATCCACGCCACGATCGCGAGGCGCAGCCCCTACCGGCCCCAAACCAACGGGAAAGTCGAACGATCTAACCGAACCCTCGCCCAGGAGTGGGCATACGCCATCGCATACGACAGTGATCAAGCCAGAACCGCGACCTACCACACCTGGCTCCACCACTACAATCATCACAGACCGCACACCGGCATCGGTGGACAGGGCAGACTCCCTCAGACAGCGTTCACGACCTCGTTGGGAACTACACCTAGCCGCCCTCGACCTGTGCGGCCAGTCGGCGCGGCACACTGGTCAGCAGGATCCACGGGCTCTCCTGCCCCAGAGGAAGGCCGGGACCCTCGTTCAGCTGGTCACTCCGAGAGTATTCTGGAGCCACTGAATCGCGGCCGAGGTGTGGGCGATTCCGCCGCCGATGTGCCCGTTGAGGCGGTAGACCTCGATCTCAGCACTGCCGCCGAACCAGTTTTAGGTCGCAAAGACGGTTGATGGCGGGGCGACCGTATCCATCAGCCCCGTCGAGAACAGGGCCGTGCCGTGCGCTCTTTCCGAGAAGTTCACGACATCGAAATAGGGCAGGGTCTCAAAGACCTGCTTCTCCATAGTCCGCTTGACAGCGAGATAGTCCGTGATCTCCGCGTACGGATACTGATCGGTAAGTCCGATGGCACGCTCGAAGTTCGATAGGAACGGAACGTCAGCAAGGGTTGCGGCTGTCGGCCTCCCCCTCATCGCCGTGAGCGCCGCCGAGACGATGGCGAGCTCGCCGAGTGGGCCTCCCGACCCGACGCGATCGTGGTGAAGGTCCGCGACGGGCAGGTGCGGAACACCCCGTTCTCTGTCGTCATGGGGGTGACCACCGCCGGCGAGCGTCACATCCTCGGGATTTGGGCCGGGGATGGCGCGGAAGGCGCGAGGTTCTTGTTGCAGGTGTTCACCGAGATAAAGAACCGGGGCATCGAGGACATGCTCATCACGGTCCGGTTGAAGGGCCTCCCGGAGGCGATCAACACCACGTGGGAGCAGACGGTCGTGCCGCAGTGCATCGCCCACCTGATCCGCAACTCGTTCCGTGACGCCGGGCGCCAGCATCGCGACGGCATCGTGAAAGCGCTCAAGCCGGTCTATACGGCTCTATCCGAGCAGGCAGGGAAAGATCGGTTCGAGGAGTTCGCGGCCGAGTGGGGCGAACGGTATCCGGCGATCGTGCAGCTCTGGCACAACTCCTGGGCGGAGTTCGTGGCGTTCCTGGAGTACGACGTCAAGATCCGCCGCGTGATCTGCACGACCAACGCGATCGAGTCGATCAACGCGAGGTATCGTCGAGCAGTTCGCGCCCGCGGTCATTTCTTGAACGAGGCCGCGGCTCTCAAGCGCCTCTACCTCCCGCCGCCGGTCGCTTGACCCGACCGGCGGCGGGAGAACACGCTGGGTGATGAGGTGGAAGCCCGCACTGAGCGCGTTCGCAATCACCTTCGCCGCACGGTTCGAAAGAACCACCCACTGATGGAATTGCCGGACCCCACACACCATTGATCGGACACACCCACCAACAAGCACCCTGGCAAGACGGACTCCACATCCGCAAAGGCTGGGCAGGACGATCACATCAGACCGCGACACGCCGCCATAAGACCCACAATCTGCGTATTAACACTCATTCCTATGTCCGTCGACTTCACCATACGAATGAGGGGATGAATCCCGGAATAATCCGGAATGCATCCCCTCACCAGTCAGGGCCTTCGCCCTCAAGCTCTTGCGAGCGAGTGTTACTTGAGCTCGACGGTGGCGCCGGCGGCCTCGAGGGCCTCCTTGGCCTTGTCGGCGGTCTCCTTGTCGACACCCTCAAGGACAGCCTTGGGAGCGGAGTCGACGAGGTCCTTGGCTTCCTTCAGTCCGAGCGACGTGAGGGCGCGGACCTCCTTGATGACCTGGACCTTCTTGTCGCCGATTGCTGCGAGGACGACGTCGAAGTCCGACTTCTCTTCCTCAGCAGCGGCTTCGCCGCCTGCGGCGGGGCCGGCTGCAACAGCTGCGACCGGAGCGGCAGCGGTGACGTCAAATTCCTCTTCGAACTTCTTGACGAAGTCGGAGAGCTCGACGAGGGTGAGCTCCTTGAAAGCTTCGATGAGCTCTTCGGGGGTGAGCTTAGCCATAGTAGGCATCCTTCCTTACTGCTACGCGAGCAGACTTTGTTTGTGCCGCCTTTAGGCAGCGTTTTCCTGCTTCTCGCGCAGGGCATCGACGGTGCGCACGGTCTTGGAGACCGGCGCCTGGAGAACGTAAGCAGCCTTGAACATGGACGCCTTGAGGACGCCTGCAGCCTTGGCAAGCAGTACTTCGCGCGACTCAAGATCAGCAAGCTTGGCGACGTCCGCGGCGGGGAGCAATGCCCCTTCGAGAACACCGGACTTGATGACCAGTTTGTCGTTGGTCTTGGCGAAATCGCGGAGCGACTTTGCCACAACGGCAACATCGCCCTTGACGAAAGCGATCGCTGTCGGTCCGACGAGTTCTTCGTCGAGGCCCTCAACGCCGGCTTCCTTCGCGGCAATCTTCGCAAGAGTATTCTTCGCAACCTTGTACTCTGCGTTGTCTCCCATTGCGCGGCGAAGTTCCTTCAGCTGCTCAACGGTCAGACCGCGGTACTCGGTCAGAAGCGCGCCGCTTGACTCGCGGAACAGGTCCACAAGTTCAGCGATTGCTTCGCTCTTATTCGGCCTTGCCATAGGGCCTCCTTCCAATAGTGCCGCCACATCAAAAATTCAATAAGAATGCCCCGTGCAGGTGGCACGGGGCATAAAGCTCAATACTCACCTGCGCTGGCTTCTTACGAATTTCACCCCGTCTGGCTCACGGGTGACCGGCGGTCTTCGGCATGTACCAGACTACGAGAAGACCGCGGTGTTGCCAAGTAGGGCATGAGAAGTGTGCGGGACAACTCACCGAATCCCACAGTTCCTGCCGCATCTCCTCGGAGGGCCGAGATTCCAGCCTGCACACCATCTCGACAAAGTCGGCACAACCAGGTACTATCTACCGGATAGTACTAGGTAAGGAAAGTGACTATGGCGAAGACAGTGTCTCAGCTGCGACGGGGCGTGCTCGAGCTCGCGATCCTCGCGCTCCTCGGGAGAGGCGAGAAATATGGCGGGGAGATCGTCGATGACCTGGCGGGACGAGACGGGCTGGAGGCGGGGCCGGGAACGGTCTACCCCCTTCTCACTCGGCTCGGAACCGCAGGCTATGTCGACACCTTCTGGGAAGAATCACCGAGCGGCCCACCCCGAAAGTATTACCGGCTTACACGCGCCGGCAGCGCACAGCTTGCCGAGCAGCAACAGACGTGGCGGACTCTCGTCATGTCGATGAACGAACTGATTGAGGGAACAGCATGAATTCCGACGACTTCTATACAGCGGTTCGCGACCATCTTCGCGGACGCAATCCTCAGGCGCTGGTCGATCTTCGCGACCTTCTCGACAGCGGTCTACGCCCGGAAGACCTCGGCGACCCTGCCGACTATGCGGCCATGGTCTCCGACACTGACATTCCGCGCTCCTCCGCATACGGACGGGTGTGGGATCCGACGAATCCGAACATCTTCGTGCGCCGTGTCGTCGGGATCGGATGGGACGCGAACCTCGCGGCGATTGCCGTCAAACTCGGCTGGATGAGACCAGACGATCTCGACGCCGACGTCCTCGACGCTGCGCCGGAGAGCGCCATGAGAGTCACGACCGCCCTTCCCCTCCTCGGGGCCGGTATCGCCGTCGCCGCGAGTGCAGTCGCAGCCGTGCGCTCTGATGGTCGGTTGCCGAGCGGCTGGGATATTGGTTTCCGCCCTGACCGATACACGGGACGCGTCCGTGCCCTCGCTCCGGGGGTTGGAATGTCGGTGGGTTCTGCCCTGTGGGCGAGCCGCTTCACCGACCGCGGCGATCGACTGTCCCGCGGCGTCTACGCCTCCTCACTATCGTTTCTCGGCGCTGGAGTGTCAGTTCTGACCGCTCGTTCGACGTACCGGGGCGAGCTGGCACAGCCGGGTCTCGGCGTGGTCTGTCTTGTTGTTGCTCCCACTGCCGCGAGCCTGGTCGCGGGCCTCGTGCCGATCCGCCAGGGTCTGCGCGCCACATGGAAGGAGGCTGGTCTGCATGGCTGATCTCGCGAACCTGTCGACTCCCCTGCTCATCACGGTCGGGCTTCTCTCATTCGTATCGATCTCTCTTTTCCTGGCTGGCGTCGTTGCCGTTGCCCGGACGCCGGTGGAGCACCTCCCTGGGGGTCTGCCCCGTCCAGCCTGGCTTGCCATCTGTGTCATCCAGTTCGTCGGGCCGGCTGCGTTCTTCATCCTTCGCAGGCGCGAACGGAAGCTCGCCTCCGCCGAGGAGCAGCAGAGCCTCGCGGGTGGCACCTCGATCATCGACACGCTCTATGGCTGAGCGCGCGCTGGTCGTCACCGAGCTGACGAAAAGTTATGGGGAGAAGCTCGCACTCGACGGTCTCAGCGTGTCGCTCGAGGATGGTGCTGCGTGTGCTCTTGTCGGCCCGAACGGGGCCGGGAAGACGACTCTCATCAGCATTCTTCTCGGACTCATAGCGGGCGATAGCGGCCGGGCCACGATCTTCGGCGATGAGGCGGGCAGCATTGCCGCTCGGAAGCACATCGGGTACTTGCCAGATGTACCATCCTTTCCGGGGTGGATGAGGGCCGATGAGGTTCTCCACCTGTCCCGTCGTCTCTCCGGCGGCGATGACGTCGTCGATCCCCTCCTCGAGGCTGTCGGGTTGGCGGGAAATCGGCGGCCGGTACGGATGTTCTCGCGGGGGATGAAGCAGCGGCTGGGTCTCGCTCAAGCGCTCGTCTCCTCCCCTCGTCTCCTCATCCTCGATGAACCAACCTCCGCGCTTGATCCTGCGGGTCAACGGCTGTTCCATGACCTTGTCCGTTCACTCCGCGGACGTGCCACGGTGCTGTACTCGACTCATTCCCTGGGGGAGGCGGAACAGGTGTGCGATTCCGCCATCATCGTCAATGCGGGCAGGCTCGTCCGGCAGTCTTCCATGGACAATCTCATCCGGGAAGGACAGGGACTATTCCTCGATGTGTCCGGTCCCGTCGATCGGCTCGTCGATCTCCTGGGCAGAGTTCCCTGGGTCAGCGCCCTCGACCGCTCCGGTGCGACGAGGCAGACGCTGAGCCTGCGCGTGGCGGACCTGGAGACGGCACAGCGGGAACTCCCCGGTCTCATCGCGTCCTCCGGCGTTGTCCTGCATTCTCTCAATCCGCGCGGACTAGCCGATATTTTCCTCGACCTGACAGGCGGCTCCCGATGACACAGTATTGGATCCTCACCCGACACGAACTACGCGGACTGACACGCACGTGGCGTGCAGGCGTGGTGGCTGGCGTGGTTCTCGCCCTCGCTCTCATCGGCCCGATCACAACGAAGTTCATGCCCGAAATCCTGTCCATGGCGGGCGGCTTCGAGATCATCAGCGGAGAGCCCACATGGCAGGACGCGGGCGTCCAGTGGGCAAGCGACCTGTCGCAGATCATTCCGCTTCTCGCCATCATGGTCTCGGCAGTATCTCTCGCCCAACCACTCACGAGCGGGAGCGCCGCCCTCCTCCTCGCCCGCCCGGTGCCGAGAAGCTCTCTGCTTTTCGCTGGCGCAACCGCCAACGCGATCGTCATCGCCGGTGCCGTCCTGGCGGGAGCTCTCGCCAATAGCGCCATGACGATCGTGCTGTTTGGCGATGGTGGGATCGAGCCGGTTGAGATGGCGCTGCGCTGGCTCGTGCTCATGTCAGTCCTTCTCGTGGCCGTCGCCTTCGGCGCGGCACGCCTGGGATCGACGATGGGAGCGGCAGGCACCGGTCTCGGCACATACTTCGGCCTTGCACTCCTGTCCGCCCTGCCCCCGCTGCGCGACTACTCCCCAGCCGGTCTGTTCGCCCTCGAGGGAGGGAACACCTGGTGGTGGGCTGCGTCCACCAGCATCGTCCTCGTCGCGCTCGGATGTGCAGCGTCCGCCCGCGCTTTCGAGAAGCTCCCTCTCACCAGCAGTCCGCACAGCTGACGGGTCAGGCCAACCCGCAGGTGATCGCCTAGAGGACCGGTGACAGCATGAGGATGGCGTACCCGGCGGCCCCTGCGCCGGGTACGACCCAGCGGAACCATGCGGCGGATCGTTCCCACAGCGCGTGCGCCGCCACGGCGATGAAGGCGACATACATCGGGACAGCCGTGATGGCATAGCGTCCCGAGACAGCCCTGAAGTAGGCGTCGTTGGACAGGATCTCGCGCGACTGGACGACCAGCGCTGTCACCACTGGCAGGAGGATGACGAGGCCTGCGAGGTATCGTATGGGGCCCTTGCCCCGCACGATGACGATAAGGCTCAGCGGGAGCAGGAGAAGGAAAGTCGCGTAGAGCAGCCAGCTCCAGCCTTCGAGGAGCGTCGAGTTGAGGTCGGGGTGAAGGTACCAGTCACCCGCAGGGGATGTCAGCCCCCAGGGCGCCCCGCCGCCGATCAGGGTGTTGATGACAGCGAGAGTATCACCGGCGTCGAACGGTTCAGTCGACAGGCCCGTAATCGACGGAATGTAGTCGGCGGGCCTGCGGGAGTTCTGGAATGCGGTCCAGGCAATATACGGCACCATGGTGCCCGCTGCGATGGCGATACTCGGCTTCAGGCGAGTCCACTGGCGCGATCCCAGCGCGACCATGAAGGCAAGAATTCCAACCGTCAATATGGCCACGACCGACATCGTCCGCGTGGCCGAGATCAGGGCCGTCACAGCAAAGGGGACGAACCAGGCGTCGTTGCGGTGCAGGAAGAACCTGGCTGCGAGCCACACGGCCGCCGCTCCCGCAAGCATCGATATCGCGTCATTGTGGACAATAGCGGCCGATTGGGCGAGAGCCGGGACGCTCATAGCGATCAGGGTTCCGCCGGCGGCGTTCAGTCTCGACACCTTCCAGGTGCGGATCGCGAGGAAGAGCGCGGCCGCTCCCGCCGCCGCCAGGAGGGCAGACCCTGCCCTCGCGCCGTCTGTGAAATCACCGCCGAGACTATGGGCGATCGTGCCCGTGGCTCCCGCGAGCATGAAGTAGAGGGGCGGGTGGAAGGCGTTGTAGTTCTCCCCCTCGAACGGCCAGGAGGACGCTGGATGGTCGGCTGCTTCTGAGCACGGGGGCGGCACCACGCCGCGGATATCCCCCTCCATGCCCCGGCAGCTCCACGACTGTCGAGCATACTCCGACAGTTCATCCCCCTGGATGGGAAGCTCCCCGTTGGAGATCCGATAGGAGTAGTCGATATATGTCCACTCGTCGTATCGGGACAGCCCCGGAGAGGCTGAGATGGCGAGAGCAGACCACAGGAGGGACGCCAGCGCGAGGAGGAGGGCGATCCCCCAGTCGGGCAAACGGGCGCCCCCGACCGGATGGTCGGGGGCGGAAACCGTGGAGCGAGACAGAGTCAGTCCTCGAGGAGTGACTTGGTCTTCGTGGCATCGAGGGGGATGCCGGGGCCCATGGTCGTGGAGACCGTGGCCTTCGTGATGTAACGGCCCTTCGAGGAGGAAGGCTTGAGGCGGAGGATCTCCTCCTGCGCTGCCGCGTAGTTCTCGACGAGCTGTTCCGTCGTGAAGGACGTCTTGCCGACGATGAAGGCGAGGTTGCCGTGCTTGTCGACACGGAACTCGATACGGCCGCCCTTGATGTCGGACACTGCCTTGGCAACATCCATCGTCACGGTGCCGGTCTTCGGGTTGGGCATGAGGCCACGGGGACCGAGCACGCGGCCGAGACGGCCGACCTTGCCCATGAGGTCCGGGGTAGCCACGGCCGAGTCGAAGTCGGTCCAGCCGGCTGCAACCTTCTCGATGAGCTCGTCGCCGCCGACCTCGTCAGCACCGGCGTCGATAGCCTGCTGAGCGCGGTCGCCGACTGCGAAGACGATGACGCGAGCGGTCTTACCCGTGCCGTGGGGCAGGTTGACCGTGCCGCGGACCATCTGATCGGCCTTGCGGGGGTCGACGCCGAGACGGAACATGACCTCGACGGTGGCGTCGAACTTCACGGACGACGTCTCCTTGGCGAGCTCCATGGCCTGACGCGGTGCGTAGACTTCGCCGGCGTGAATCTTCTCAGCTGACTTCCTGTAATTCTTTGAGCGCTTTGCCATTGCTGCTTTTCTCCTTAGCAGTTGTGGTTGACGGACCTGCGCAGGCCCTTCCACATGCCGCCGGGGCGGCTATTGATGATGGGTGCCGAGACTACTCGACGGTGATGCCCATGGAACGAGCGGTGCCGGCGATGATGGCCGAGGCGGCATCAATGTCGTTGGCGTTGAGGTCGGGCAGCTTGGTCTGAGCGATCTCGCGGACCTGCTCCTGCGTCAGCTTGCCGACCTTGACGGTGTGCGGAGTGGCGGAAGCCTTCTTCACACCGGCAGCCTTCTTGATGAGCTCAGCTGCGGGCGGAGTCTTGGTGATGAACGTGAACGAGCGATCCTCGTACACGGTGATCTCAACGGGGATGACGTTTCCGCGCTGGGATTCTGTGGCGGCGTTGTAGGCCTTGCAGAACTCCATGATGTTGACGCCGTGCTGACCGAGGGCCGGGCCGATAGGCGGGGCCGGAGTCGCAGCGCCAGCCTGAATCTGGAGCTTGATCAGGCCACTAACCTTCTTCTTGGGAGGCATGATGATCCTTATTTCTTGAAGTTGGCATCATCCAATGGCAGAGGATGATGCCCTGGTGTCCTTCTAGTCGGCCTTCTTGACCTGGCTGAAGGATAGGTCGACCGGGGTTTCCTGGCCGACAAGTGTCATGAGCACCGTGAGGCGCTGCTGTGCCGCGTCGACGGCATCGATCGTGGCCGGCATGCCGACCCACGGCTCGAGAGTGAGGATGACGTTCTCGCCGACCTCGAACTCGACGGAGACGACCGCAGGCTCTGTGCCCGGGCGTGCGGGGCGGCCCTGCGAACGGAGCTCCTTCGCGACCTCGAGCTCGACGACGGGCGTCAGCATCTTGATCACTTCGGGCTCTGTCAGCGCGACCGGGTCGCGGCCGTTGCCGACGAAGCCAGTCACACCCTGCGTCTCCTGCACGGTGCGCCACGCTTCGTCCTCCATGTCCATGCGCACCAGGGCATAGCCTGGCATGCGGACGCGGTTGACGAGCTTGCGTTCGCCGCGCTTGACCTCGAACACCTCTTCCATGGGTACCTCGACCTGGAAGATGTAGTCCTCCATGTTCATGGACTTCATGCGGATTTCGAGGTTCTGCTTGACGCGCTTCTCGTAACCGGCATAGGTGTGGAGAACGTACCAGCGACCGGGCAGGCCCTTGAGGCGCCTGCGAATAGCTTCGGGAGAGGTGGGATCCTCGACCGGAGGAACATCAGCGGCGGGAGCGTCGGTCTCAGCGTCGTCGTGGACGGGGGTCTCCTGCTCAGCCGAGGTCTCCTCGGCATTGTCGGGCGCACCCTCGGTCTCGTTCATCTCAAAGGACTCATCCTGCGACACGATTTCCTACTTTCCTAGCCGAAGATCACGAAGGCGAGCTCTCCGAACAGAACGTCCAGCAGAGCGACGATCGCCATGATGATCACGACAAATACAACAACCGTGACGAACAGGTTGCCTAGTTCTTTACGGGTCGGCCTGACGACCTTCTTCAGCTCGCCGATGATCTGGCGGAAGAACAGCTTGATGCGCGCCCACAGGCCCATCTTGTTCTCGGCCTTGGGCGAGCGCGAGCCGTCTCCGGCTGTCGTTGGTGCGTCGCTCACGCGCTTGTCCTTCCTTGGTAGATAAAGAAAGCGGTTCCGAAGAACCGCCTTCTCTGGCAGGGCAGGCGGGACTCGAACCCACAACCGTCGGTTTTGGAGACCGATGCGCTACCAATTGCGCCACTGCCCTACGAATGAGAAAGCCTTGTCTATTATGCCTATTCCAGCATCATATAGCCAGTGAACGTTCTCACGCCTCGACTAACATTAATACCCATCGGCCGCGAAGTCGAACCCGAGGGGATGACCGTGGCAGGAGTCACTGTCGAGGCGGCGATGATCGACGTCACGGAATCGGCGATGACCAGGATGAGAAATACTCTGCCTTTTCGGCCCCCAGCGTGGAAAGATGATGATCGTGAGCACTAATACCCCAGCCCGCCGCGTATCACAGCGGCTTGGCGCACTCCAGGAATCAGCAACCCTCGCCGTCGACGCCAAGGCCAAGGCCCTGAAGGCAGCCGGCCGGCCAGTCATCGGCTTCGGTGCCGGGGAACCGGACTTCCCCACCCCGGACCACATCGTCGAGGCCGCTATCGCGGCGGCGCGGGATCCGAAGAACCACCGGTATTCTCCGGCGAAGGGCCAGCCAGCCCTGCGCTCCGCCATCGCCGAGAAGACTCTCGCGGATTCCGGCACGGCCGTGGATCCCAACAATATTCTTGTCACCAACGGCGGCAAGCAGGCAGTGTTCCAGGCATTCGCCTCGCTTCTCGACGACGGGGACGAGGTTATCCTCCCCGCCCCCTACTGGACGACGTACCCGGAGGCGATCCGTCTTGCCGGCGGCGTGCCCGTCGAGGTCTTCGCGGGCGCCGACCAGGAATACAAGGTGAGCGTCGACCAGCTCGAGGCGGCACGGACCGACCGCACGAAGGTCCTCCTGTTCTGCTCCCCCTCCAACCCGACTGGCGCCGTGTACTCGCGCGAACAGACGAAGGAGATTGGCGAGTGGGCACTCGAGCACGGCGTGTGGGTGATCACGGACGAGATCTACGAGCACCTGACGTACGACGGCGTCCCCAACCCCTACATGCTTGCCGAGGTCCCGGACCTGGCGGACCAGACTCTCGTCCTCAACGGCGTGGCGAAGACATACGCCATGACGGGTTGGCGCGTGGGCTGGATGTACGGCCCGGCCGACATCATCAAGGCCGCCACGAACATGCAGTCCCACATGACATCCAACGTCGCCAACGTGTCCCAGGCCGCGGCACTGCAGGCGCTGACGGGTGACCAGTCGAGCATTGTCGAGTTCCGCGAGGCTTTCGACCGTCGCCGTCAGCTCATCGTCGCCGAGCTCCGCAAGGTGAACGGCTTCGAGGTCCCCACCCCGCAGGGAGCGTTCTACGCCTACCCCTCGGTCGAGGGTGTTCTCGGCCGAGAGATCGCAGGCCGCGTGGCGACAACCTCATCGGAGCTGGCCACCATCATCCTCGAAGAGGCCGAGGTCGCGGTCGTTCCCGGCGAGGCCTTCGGCCCCTCCGGCTACCTGCGCCTGTCGTACGCGATGGCGGACGATGACATCCTCGAGGGCGTCGGACGCATCCAGGCTCTCCTCAACTAGCTGAGGATGTGGAGGGCGGGTGGCTGTCGTGCCATCCGCCCTTCATCGTCTCTGCACAGTCATCATCGGGAGCATTTCTCATGTTCCCCTCATCTTTGTCCTGCATAATCAGGCGCGGAAGGGATGCCTATGCGACGACGAACTCCGAGATGGTCGGTCCGCACGCGGATCGTTGCCGCCGTACTGACGTTGACTGTTCTCGCGCTCACCGTCGTCGGCCTGGCGTTCTACACCGTGCAGAAGAACGACATCAGCGACCGGATCAATCAGCAGTTGGGACGGGAGATGGAGGAGTTCGCGACGGAGGCCGTCTCGGCGTACGAGTCCGGGCAGTTCTCGACGCTGGATGCGCTGCTGCGCGATGTCTTGAGCCATCGTGTACCCGAGGATTCGGAGGGCATGATCGGCTATGTGGGGTTGCGGCCCGCCTGGACCCAGCCCGGCGGACTCGACATGGTTGCCGATGCGGATCTCATGATTCAGCTCGGAGAGCGGGTCGAAGCAGTGACGGCCTCGCAGTCCAGCGAACTGGGCACGCTGACCACCCCGGAATCGACGTATCGCTATGCCCTCATGCCGATCACGCTCGACGATCTCGGTACGGGCGCCTACGCTCTGGCCTACGACTATGAGGCGGAACAGACCCAGCTTGTCGACACGTTCCGCGTCTTCGTCATCGCGGCTGTGATCTGTCTCGCTGTCCTGGCCGTCCTGTCCTGGCTGATCGCTGGCGAGCTCCTCAAACCGGTTCGGGAGCTGCAGAAGACGGCCTCAAAGATCAGTGAATCGGACCTCGATGCTCGGATCGAGGTCGAGACGCACGACGATCTGGGCGAGATGGCATCGACCTTCAATTCGATGCTGGACCGTATCCAGGGCACGTTCGCATCCCAGCTGCAGCTCCTCGACGATGCTGGGCACGAGCTGCGGACCCCGATCACCATCATTCGCGGACATCTCGAGCTCATGGACAGCCAAGACGCCGCGGATGTCGAGGCTGTCCGTGACCTGTCGATCAACGAACTGGATCGCATGCACCGGCTCGCGGACGACCTCGTGCTCCTCGCGAAGGCGGAGCGCCCCGACTTCGTGTCCCTCCACCCTGTCGACAGCGGGCCGTTCATCGATCGGCTCCTCACTCTCGTTCAGGGCGTCGGCAGCCACGAGTGGGAGATCGAGTCCAGCGTAGAGGACATCATCGTCATGGACGAGCAGCGGATGACGCAGGCCATGCTGCAGCTGGCGGCGAATGCCGCCAAGTTCTCTCCCGCGGGTTCCACCATCAGGCTGGGCGTGGCAGTGGATGGTGAGGCGAGACTGTGGGTCGCGGACGCGGGGATCGGTATCGCACCTGACAAGGTCGACCTGATTTTCGAGCGATTCGGCCGGGCAGACAGTACGGTTGACGGGGCGGGCTTGGGTTTGCCGATCGTGGCCGCCATCGCCTCCGCTCATGGGGGACGCGTCGACGTGTCGTCTCGGCCAGGGCACGGATCGACCTTCACGATTGTCATTCCGCACGAAGGAGAATCATGGCAAACATTCTGATCGTCGAGGACGAGCCCGGCATCGCCTCGTTCGTCTCCAAAGGATTGAAGTCTGCGGGTCATCTGCCGACGGCGGTGGCCACGGGTGAGGACGGACTATCGCACGCCCTGACGGGCGGGTACGACCTCATCATCCTCGACATCGGCTTGCCCGACATGGATGGGTTCGTGGTTCTGGAGCGGATGAGGGGGCAGGGTGTGGCCACGCCAGTCATCATCCTGACGGCCCGCTCCTCGGTCGGAGACACGGTCCAGGGACTGGATTCGGGGGCCGATGACTATATGGCGAAGCCGTTCCGCTTCGAGGAGCTGCTTGCCCGCGTGAGGCTGCGGCTTCGATCGGATGTGGCTTCGGTGTCCGCAACCACGCATATCCGTGTCGGGGACCTGGTCATGGATCTCCCCAAGCATCGGGTGACGCTCTCGGGTGCACCTGTCGACCTGTCGGCTCGAGAATTTTCGCTCTTGGAGGCCTTCATGTCCCACGAGGATCAGGTGCTCTCCCGGGAGCAGCTCCTCGACCGGGTGTGGGGATACGATTTCGATCCGGGTTCGAACGTTGTCGATGTCTATGTCCGCTATCTCAGGCGCAAGATCGGCAACGAGTGGATCACGACGGTGCGGAACATGGGATATCGGCTCAGTGAGCCACGCAACGAGCCCCGGCGGCGCTAAGCCTGAGCCCCCGCAGGTATTCTTGTCCCGTGACCACGCCATCGTCTTCGTCCGTGCGGGATGTTCGAACGTTTCGCCCTGAACTGCACGGGGTTCGCGGTCTCGCAATCTTCCTCGTTGTCGCCTTCCACATCTTCGCCGATGGTCGGGTCTCCGGCGGTATCGACGTCTTCCTCGCCATCACAGGCTTCCTGGCGGTACCCAGCCTGCTTCGCCGTACTGACGGATGGCGGATCGATCTCGCGGCACGCTTCTCGGGCCTGATTCGCCGCCTCCTCATTCCGCTTCTTCCCGTGCTCCTCGCGGGTCGGAATCGCCGGTTATGTCCTTTTTCCGATATCTGAGCAGCCTCAGCTGTTCAGCGAGATCAGAGCATCGGTCTTCTTCTACGAGAACTGGCATCTCGTCTCGTCGCAGCTGACCTACGACGCGGCCGGGCCGGCAACATCACCGCTCCAACACATCTGGTCCACCTCCATCCAAGGCCAGTTCCATGTCGCCATGACCTTCTTCGTCATGATCGTGGCATGGCTTGCCCTGAAGGCGCGAGTATCCGCCCGCACTGCTCTTATCGCCGCTCTCGGCCTCGTCACCGCCGCATCGTTCAGCTGGGCCGTCTACGATACGACGACCGATCAGGCGGCCGCCTACTTCTCCACGTTCTCCAGGGCGTGGGAATTGACCCTCCCCGGGATCCTCGGTCTATGCGTCGCCTCGATTCGGCTGCGTCCCGCAGTGCGCGCGATCATGTCGTGGATCGGCATTGCCCTCATCGTCTCGTGCGGCTTCGTCCTCGAAGGCGCTGACAGTTTCCCCGGGCCACAAGCCCTGTGGCCCGTTCTCGGGATCTGCCTCTTCCTCGCCGCCGGCGATACTCGGACGCGGTGGGGCGCTGACAATCTCATGGTGACGTGGCCCTTCCAGCGTGTCGGCGACATATCGTTCTCGCTCTACCTGTGGCATTGGCCGATCCTCATCTTCGCTCTTCTCATCACAGGACGGGAATCGGCTGACATGACGACGGCCGCGATCGTCCTTGCCCTGTCACTTGTGGCTGGCACGATCGGCAAATACGTTTTCGAGGACCGTGTCGCGAACTGGCGTGTCGCATTCCCCAATCCCCGGCGCGCCATGGCGGTGGGGGCAACGGTGACAGTCTTCGCGTTCATCGCCGCCTCGGGCGGTTATGCGGCCGTCAGCGAGAGGTTCGAGAACGAGGTTGCGGCCTACGAGTCGATGGTCGTCGCGACGGACTATCCCGGTGCGGGTGCGATGGTGGCACCCGAGTGGGTGACGATCGAGGCACGGAACCCGGTGCCCAGTGATGATCTCGTGCGGCGCGATGCGGGAT